>NZ_QGTF01000002.1:0-615587 GCF_003182025.1 Nocardiopsis sp. L17-MgMaSL7
CCCTGGGAGTAGCGGGAGCGCACGAAGCCGAGCGAGTCCTCACCGTCCAGGTTCTGGAGTCCGGCGTCCAGCACCAGGTGCGCCTTGGGGTCGTCGATCGGCTCGGGGATGCACATCTCCACCCCGCCGATGGCGTCGACCATGTCCTTGAAGCCGACGAAGTCCATCATCAGGAAGTGGTCCAGGTGCACGCCGGTGACCTGCTCGACCGCGTTCCACTGGCAGCCCACCCCGCCGAAGGTCATGGCCGAGTTGATCATGCCCTGCTGGGGCTGCATGCCCTCGTAACCCTCCGCTGCCTCACAGCCGGGCAGGTCGACCATGAGGTCGCGGGGCAGGTTCACCAGCGTGGCTGCGCCGTTGTCCACGTTGATGCTCGCGATGAGCATGGTGTCCGGCCGCTCCCCCTCGACCTCGCCGTACTCGGCGTTCTCACCGGAGCGCACGTCCGAGCCGATGATGAGGATGTTCATGACACCCTCGACGCTCGTGGGCCGATCCCACTCGTCGGTGTCGACCTGGGCGGTCGTGATGTTGCCGATCAGGCCCTGGTACCAGCCGTAACTACCGAGGCTGGCGATGATCGCCAGCGCGGTCACGACGCACGCGACCCACTGTGCGGCGGACAGCCGGGAGGTGCCCAGGGCACCGGAGCTGCGAGGGGCGGAGCGTCTTCCAGCCATGCGAACCTTCGAGGGTGCGAGGAGACCTAGAGGGGGGCGGGTCAGGGCAGCCAGGGCGTGTCCGGGCGGCGCGCCCGCCGGAGCGGCGGGCGTCGAGAGGCGGTACACGGCCCGAGGTCGCGGGGGTCCCTGCGGAAACGCCGTGAACGGATGCTAACAGCAGCTCGGCACGGGTGCGCACGCGCGTGCGCACAGCGCGCGGAGGGTGCGTACGGCGCGTGCTCGCTCAGTAGCGGGTCGCGACGGTTCCGGCGGCGCGGTCGTGCAGGCCCCGCGTGTCGCGGTCGTAGACCACGGCCGGGATCACCAGGCACAACAGCAGGGTGCGCACCGCCATGGAGGCGAACCAGGGCCAGGAGCGCTCACCGGTTCCGCTGATGCCCACCCCGACGAGTCGTCGCCCGATCGTGGTACCGAACAGCGTGAGCAGGACGAGGTTCATCGCCGCGAACACCACCAGCGTGGACAGGGTGGTGAAGTTGGTCAGCGCGATGGCCTCGGGGTCCCCCCCGGCGGCAGCGGCGGCGGCCAGTTCCTGGCCGACCAGCCCGAAGCTGATGGCGACCCACACCAGCATCGCGGAGATGGCCCAGTCCAGGGCGAGGCCGACCAGGCGGCGCATGACCCCGGGCACCGAACCACTCCCGCTCTCGGGCAGACCCAGCCGGTTGCCGCGGTAACGGAAGTCGTCTTCGGAGACCGTGGGGGCGCCGCTCCGGCTCTTGTCGCTCATGTCTTTCACGCTATCCGCCCCACGTCACCCTCCGCGCGCGGGCCCGCGCGAGCGGTGTGACGTGCCACGGGAGAGGGTGTGTCGCCGGTCACTCCGCAAGATCCGGGTGCCCCGGTTTCTCCCCAAAACAGGCGGAATCACCGTTACGGGACCACTGGCCAACGCGGGCGACCGGCTCCGTAACATGCAGGAAACAATCGAGACACGGCGTGGAAATCACGCGCTCCTAGCTTCGATGACGAGGCCGGGAGACGGCGCGTGGTTCGACATGGCCGCGATGGTGCGGCCCGCGAACCCGCCGTCTCAGCTATCTGCACGGAGGTTCCGTTTTGTTCAGCAGCGTCGAAGAGGTTCTCGCCTACATCCGAGACGAGGACGTCAGGTTCCTCGACGTCCGGTTCACGGACCTGTTCGGAGGCGTGAACCACGTTACCCTCCCGGTCGAGAACGTTGACGAGTCCACGTTCACCGACGGTCAGATGTTCGACGGTTCCTCGATCCGCGGCTTCCAGGCCATCCACGAGTCCGACATGCTGCTCCTGCCCGACCTGAGCACCGGTGTCCTGGACCCGTTCCGCAAGCACAAGACGTTGAACATGACGTTCTTCGTCCACGACCCGCTCACGCTGGAGTCGTACAGCCGCGACCCGCGCAACGTCGCCCGCAAGGCCGAGGCCTACCTCAAGGGCTCGGGCGTGGCCGACACCGCCTTCTTCGGCCCCGAGGCCGAGTTCTACATCTTCGACGACGTCAAGTTCGAGACGCGTGCGAACACCGGTTACTACGAGATCGACTCGATCGAGGGCGCCTGGAACACCGGCTCCGCGATCGAGGGCGGCAACCGCGGCTACCGCCCGCGCTTCAAGGGCGGCTACTTCCCCGTCGAGCCGGTCGACCACTACAGCGACCTGCGCTCGGACATGGTGCGGACCCTGATCGACTCCGGTATCGAGGTCGAGCTCCAGCACCACGAGGTCGGCACCGCCGGGCAGGCCGAGATCGGCATCAAGTTCGGCACGCTGCTTGAGCAGGCCGACAAGGTCCAGCTGTACAAGTACATCGTGAAGAACGTCGCGAACGAGGCCGGCAAGACCGCCACGTTCATGCCCAAGCCGCTCTTCGGCGACAACGGTTCCGGCATGCACTGCCACCAGAGCCTGTGGAAGGACGGCGCCCCGCTGTTCTTCGACGAGGCCGGCTACGGCCAGCTCTCGGACACGGCCCGCTACTACATCGGCGGTCTGCTCAAGCACGCCTCCGCGCTGCTGGCCTTCACCAACCCGACGGTGAACTCCTTCCACCGCCTGGTTCCGGGCTACGAGGCCCCGATCAACCTGGTCTACAGCCAGCGGAACCGCTCGGCCTGCATCCGCCTGCCGCTCACCGGGTCCAACCCGAAGGCCAAGCGCATCGAGTTCCGGGTGCCGGACCCCTCGGCCAACCCGTACCTGGCCTTCTCGGCCATGCTGATGGCGGGCATGGACGGTATCCGGAACAAGATCGAGCCCCCGGAGCCGGTCGACAAGGACCTGTACGAGCTGCCCCCGGCCGAGGCCGCGGCGATCGAGACCGTCCCGGCGTCCCTGGACGCCGCTCTGGAGGCCCTGGAGGCCGACCACGAGTTCCTCCTGGAGGGCGGGGTCTTCACCAAGGACCTGATCGAGACCTACATCGACTTCAAGCGCACCGAGGAGATCGACTCCCTGCGCCTGCGTCCGCACCCGCGCGAGTTCGAGCTCTACTACGACATCTAGCGACACCCCTCGGGGCCGGTATCCAGTTCGGGTACCGGCCCCGACCCGGTTCCGGGGCATGGTTCCCCGATGCGGCTACCGTTGACGCGTGGCAAGGGACGGAAGAACCAACATGACAGCGGGCGCGCTCGCTCGACGCGGTTTCAGTGACAGCACCCGGGCCCTGCGGCTGGTGGAGGAGGCGGGGCTGGACGCCCTGGCCGACACCGAGGTGATCGGCGCCCTCGCGGCCGCGGCCGACCCGGACCAGGCGCTGCTGGGCCTGCTCCGGCTGCTGGAGGCCGCCCCGGACCCGGAGGAGGTGCGCGCGGCCCTGCGGGAGGAGCTGGACCTGCGCACCCGTCTGTGCGGCGTCCTCGGGGTCAGCCCGGCGCTCACCGACCACCTGGTGCGCCACCCCGGCGACTGGCGTGAGCTGCGCGGGGCCGACGCCGCCCGGACCCCGGACCGGGAGGAGCTGCGCCGGGGGCTGATGCACACCGTGGGCGCGCGGCCCGACGATCCCGCCCCGGTGGCCGACCTCTCTTTGGGGCTGGGCGGGGACGACGACCCCTCGGCGGTGCTGCGGCACACCCTGCGGGTGGCCTACCGGCGCCGTGTGCTGCGGCTGGCCGGGCGTGACCTGACCGGGGTGAACACCGTGGACGAGGTCGCCGCCGAGCTGGCCGACCTCGCGGCGGCGACCCTCGACGTGGCGCTGGCGGTGGCCCGCGCGGAGTCCCCCGAGGACGCCGCGCTGTGCCGTCTGAGCGTGATCGGCATGGGCAAGTGCGGCGGGCGCGAACTGAACTACGTCAGCGACGTGGACGTGGTGTTCGTGGCCGAACCCGCCCTGGGCGAGGACGGCGTGCCCGCCGACGAACAGGAGGCCCAGAGGGCCGCGACGCGACTGGCCACGGCCATGATGCGCGTCCCGTCGGAGACCGACGCGGAGGGCACCCTGTGGGAGGTGGACCCGGCGCTGCGCCCGGAGGGCCGCAACGGTCCGCTGGTTCGGCCGCTGGCCGGACACCTGGCGTACTACGACCGCTGGGCCAAGACCTGGGAGTTCCAGGCGCTGCTCAAGGCTCGGCCGATCGCCGGTGACGAGGGGCTCGGTCGACAGTACGCGGAGGCGATCGCCCCGCTGGTGTGGGAGGCCTCCGGCCGCAAGGACTTCGTGGAGGACGTACAGGCCATGCGCCGCCGGGTGGTGGCGCACATCCCCGCTGGCCAGGCCGAGCACGAACTGAAACTGGGCCCGGGAGGGCTGCGCGACATCGAGTTCTCCGTGCAGCTGCTCCAGCTGGTGCACGGGCGTTCGGACGAGCGCCTGCGGTCGGGCAACACCCTCGAGGCCCTGGCGGCGCTGTCGGAGTACGGATACGTGGGGCGGCGGGACGCGGCCGGGCTGTCCGACGCCTACCGGTTCCTGCGCCGGGTGGAGCACCTGTTGCAGTTGGAGCGGCTGCGCCGGACCCATCTGATGCCCGATCCCCAGGCCCCGGACGGCCCGTCGCGGCTGCGGCAGCTGGGTCGGGCCCTGGGGTTCACCGCCGATCCGGTCCGGGAGCTGACCGGAGCCCGCAAGCGGGTGTCGGCGGAGGTGCGCCGCCTGCACGAGAAGCTCTTCTACCGTCCGCTGCTGAACGCGGTGGCCGCCCTGCCCGAGGACGAGATCCGGCTCTCCGCCGACCAGGCCGTGGAGCGGTTGGGCGCACTGGGGTTCGTGGATCCGCGCGGGGCGCTGCGCCACCTGGAGTCGTTGACGTCGGGGCTGTCCCGCCGGGCCGCCATCCAGCGCACGCTGTTGCCGGTGATGCTGGGGTGGTTCGCGGACTCCCCCGACCCGGACGCCGGGTTGCTCGGGTTCCGGCAGGTCAGCGATGCCCTGGGCACCACGCCCTGGTACCTGCGGCTGCTGCGGGACGACGTCCGGGTGGCCGAGCGGATGGCGTGGCTGCTGGGCACGAGCCGGTACGTGACCGAGCTGCTGCTGCGCGCCCCCGAAGCGGTGGCCATGCTGGGCGACGACGCCGACCTCCGGCGCCGGGAGACGCGGTCGCTGATGGCCGAGGCGGACGCGGCCCTGCGCCGCTACGACACCCCGGAGGAGAAGGTGTCCGCTGTGCGGGCCCTGCGCCGCCGGGAGCTGCTGCGCACGGCCGCCGCCGACCTGCTGGGGGTGTGCTCGGTCGAGGAGGTGGGCCGGGCCCTCACGGGGATCGCGGCGGTCACCATCGACGCGGCCCTGCGCGCGGCCTACACCAAGGTGGTGGCCGAGTCCGGCGGTGAGGAGCTCACCCGGGTGTGCGTCGTCGCCATGGGCCGGTTCGGCGGCGGTGAGCTGACCTACGCCAGCGACGCCGACGTGATGTACGTGCACGACCCGATGCCGGGCGCGGACAAGGGCGCGGCCACCAAGCAGGCCTTGGCGATCGTGCGGGAGCTGGCCCGGCTGCTGGAGATGCCGCAGGCCGAGCCCCCGCTGAAGATCGACACGGACCTTCGGCCCGAGGGCAGGAGCGGACCGGTGGTGCGCACCCTGGACTCCTACGCCGCCTACTACGGGCGCTGGTCACAGGTGTGGGAGAGCCAGGCGCTGCTGCGGGCGCGGCCGATCGCCGGGGACGAGGGGCTGCGTTCGGCGTTCGTCGCGCTGATCGACCCGCTCCGCTACCCGGAGGGCGGCGTGTCCCGTGCCTCCGTGCTGGAGATCCGCAAACTCAAGGCACGGATGGAGGCCGAGCGGCTGCCGCGCGGGGCGGATCCGACCCTGCACACGAAGCTGGGCCGGGGCGGGTTGTCCGACGTGGAGTGGGTGGCGCAGCTGGTGCAGCTGCGGCACGCGCACGAGTACCCGGACCTGCGCACCCCGCAGACGCTGCCCGCTCTGGCGGTGGCGGTGGCGCACGGGTTCCTGGCCGCCGACGACGGTGTGGCCCTGGAGCGGTCGTGGCGGCTGGCCTCCCGGGTGCGCGGCATGGTGATGCTGGTGCGCGGCCGGGGCGGCGACTCGATCCCGCACGACCCGCGGGTGCGCGCGGCCCTGGCCCAGGCCATGGGGTTCGGCGACGACGACGGGACCGACGCGGACGGCGAGGGTACCGAGGAGGACGAGGCGGTGGCGGAGGGTCCCGAACAGGAGGGCCCGGCCGAGCAGCTGACCGAGGCCTACCTGCGGACCACCCGGCGGGCGCGCGCCGTGATGGAACGCGCCTTCTACGACGACTGAGGGGCGCCGCGGGCGGGGAGGGTGACCGTGACGGTGAGCCCTCCCCCCTGGTCGGCCCCGCGCGGACGCAGGTCCAGGGTGCCGCCGTGGACCCGCACGACCCGCGCCACCAGGGCCAGGCCCAGGCCGTGTCCCTGGCCGGACCCGATCCGTCCCGCGCCACGGAGGAAGGGTTCGTGCAGGCGGGCCGCGGTCTCCGGCGTGTACACGGGCCCGGTGTTCTCGACCCTCAGGAAGGTGTCGCCGGTGCTCCGGTCGCGACCGGTGGTGACCAGGGCGGTGCCGGTGTCCCCCTCCCCCGGGGTGTTGTGGCGCAGGGCGTTGCGCACCAGGTTCTCGGTGAGCTGGGTGAGCAGCGCGGTGTCGCCGACCGTCGGCGCCGGGACGAGCCCGTGCTCCAGCCGGACGCCTCGACGCAGCGCCTCCTCCTCGCCCTCGGCCAGGACCCCGCGCGCGATCTCGGCGAGGTCGGCGGGTTCGGACACCGCGGTGACGGCGTTGGCGTCGGCCAGCCGCAGCAGCGCCTCGGTGAGGCCGATCGCCCGGGCGTTGGTGAGGTCCAGCCGTTCGAGCAGGCGCGGGTGGTCCTGCCCCTCCGGGTCGCGCCGGGCCACGTCCAGGAGGGTCGCGTTGACCGCCAGCGGGGTGCGGAGTTCGTGGGAGGCGTTGGCGGCGAACCGCTCCTGGACCTCGAAGGCGTCCTGGAGGCGGTCCAGCATGTGGTCGAACGCGTCGGCGAGCTGCCGGAACTCGTCGTTGCGCCCGGAGAGGGCGACCCGGTGGCCCAGCCTGCCGGTGGCGGCGATCAGGACGGCGTCGTTGATCCGGTTCAGGGGGCGCAGGACCCATCCGGCCAGGATCCAGCCGCCGACCAGCCCGATCACCGCCAGCACCAGCAGGACGCCCCCGGAGATCCGGACGACGGCCTCCAGGATCTGCCCTCGGGCCGCGATGGGTTGACCCAGGTCGCTGGGGTTGGCTGCGGTGAGCGGATAGTCGGGCACGAACCGCAGGACCGCGTACACCCCGACCAGCACCGTCAGACCCGCCACGACCACGAACCCGGCGTAGCCCAGGGTCAGGCGCAGGCGAGCACTGACCCGCACCCCGCCGTCGCTCACTTCCCCTCCCCGGTGTCGACCAGGCGGTAGCCCACCCCCGGCACGGTCACGATGGGGTCGGGTTCCCCCAGGGCCCGGCGCAGCTGGGACACCGTGACACGGGGAGCGCTGGTGAAGGGGTCGGCGTGCTCGTCCCAGACCTTCTCCAGGAGGGTCTCCGCGCTGACCACTCCTCCGTCCGCGCGCATGAGCAGTTCGAGGACGGCGAACTGCTTGCGGGGCAGCCGGACGTAGCGGCCGGAACGGTAGGCCTCCCGCCGGTAGGGGTCCAGGCGCAGGTCGGCCCGCTCCAGCACCGGCTGGACGGTGGCCGCGGGTCTGCGGGCGAGCGCGCGCAGGCGCATGACCAGCTCCTCGACCGCGAACGGTTTGGTGAGGTAGTCGTCGGCGCCCAGGGAGAAGCCGTCCACCTTGTCCCGGAGCCGGGCGGCGGCGGTGAGCATGAGCACCCGCGTGCCGGGACGGTCGCGGGCGATGACCGCGCACACCTCGTCCCCGTGGGTGCCGGGAAGGTCCCGGTCCAGGACGACCACGTCGTAGTCGTTGACCCCGATCCGCTCCAGCGCGGCGTCGCCGTCCAGGGCGACGTCGGCGGCGATGGCCTCCTGGCGCAGTCCCGCCTGAAGGGCCTCGGCCATGAAGACCTCGTCCTCGACCACCAGCACACGCATGCGGTTCCCCCCGTCACTCGGCCAGCGACCCAGTGTAGGCAGGCGGGGTGTTGCGAAAGTGTTGGCTCGGCGGCACACACCCGTGCAACATCCTCCCTGGTGGTCTGGGCCCTCCGGCGCCGAGCACGGGGTTCGGCCCATGGAGGAGGGACGTGCCATGCGCTTTCGAACGACCGCTCTGACCACCGTGGCCGCCCTGGTGGTGGCCCTTGCGGGGTGTGCGGCCTCCGGGACGGCCGACGCGGGCGAGGCGGGCCCCGGGAAGTCCTGGGCGCGGGACCTGCCGGTGACCCGGCTGACGCCGCTGGGCGACGAGGACGGGTTCGTTCCCGAGGGCGGCGGCCTGGATCCCGCTGACGACGTGCCCGCGCTGTCCGAGCTGGACCCCGACCTGCTGGAGGCGGTGCGCGAGGCCGCCGACGCGGCGCTGGAGGAGGCCGGGATCGAGGTGCTGGTGACCAGCGGGTGGCGCAGCGAGCGCTATCAGCGCTACCTGCTGGAGTCCGCGGTGAAGGTGTACGGAAGCGAGGAGGAGGCGGCCCGGTGGGTGGCCTCCCCCCAGGACTCCTCGCACGTGCAGGGGGCCGCTGTGGACGTGGGGCTCACCGACGCGGCGTACTGGTTCGTCGAACACGGGGCGAGGTTCGGGCTCTGCCAGACCTACGCCAACGAGGTGTGGCACTACGAACTCACCGTGGAGCCGGGCGAAACCTGCCCGACGCCGCTGGAGGACGCGTCGGCGGGCTGAACCGGGCCGGGCACCCCCGCCAGCGCGGGGGTGCCCGGTGGTCTCAGCGCTGACCCCAGGTGACGGCGGTGGCCGGGCCGACCCGGTTGTCACCGGGCTCCCAGTCCGCGCCGCCGTCCGGGGAGACCCGGACCAGCTTCCACTCCGTCTCCGAACCGATGGTGACGGGGCCGGACCACTGCGGGTAGGTGGACGCGTCGGTGCTCAGCGGGGCGCCGTTCGCCGGGTCCCAGGACCCGAGCTCGGGGGTGGAGCCGACCACGTACACCTCCTGGCCGAACCGGGTCTCGACGGTCGCGGTCAGGGTGTCGGGGGCACCCGGCTCACCCGGTTCGCCCGGCTCACCGCCGCCGCAGTCCTGCTCGCACTCGCCGCCCACGTGCAGCGCCAGGGCGCCGTCGGCGGGGACCGTCGCGCTGACCTGGCCACCGGAGACCGTGGCGGTGCCGGGGCCGGAGGCGTTGTCGTACTCGCCGTCCGGGAGCGAGGTCGGGGCGGACAGCGACCAGGACCCGCCCGAGGCGTTGAAGGCGGCGAACCCGGCCGCACCGCGGTCGAAGGCCACGCGGGAGGAGCCCTCCCGGACCCGTTCGGTCAGGCCCGTGCCGTCCACCGCCGCACGGAAGGCCACCATGCCGCTGACGGCCTCGTTCCGGTGCTCGCAGACCCACGCGGAGCCGGAGCAGTCGCTGTCATCGGTGACCCACCCGGCGGGGTTGCCGTCCTGATCGCCCACGCTGGGCGGGCCCTCGGTCACGTTGCCCTCGAAGTCGTAGCTGGACATCACCACGGGGGTGCCGTAGGGGTGCGCCAGCATGAAGGCGGTGGCGAGGTAGTAGCGGTCGCCGTCCACGTACGTGAGGGTGGGCTCGTAGCGCTGGGTGTCGTGGTTGTCGACGAAGACCACGGCCTCCTCCGAGGTGAGGCCGCCGTGGTCGGGCATGTCGGTGAGCCCGGCGATGTCACCGTTGGCGAAGGCCGAGGCGACGGAGCGCTTGTAGTCGAAGTTGGTGACCTGCCCGTAGGGCGTGTAGGCGGTGTAGGGGATCGTCTGGTCCCCGTAGACCTCGTGGAACACCCGGGGGGCGCCGCCGAAGCCGGGGACCTCGTCCAGGGCTCCGACGATGGCGCCCATGTCGTCCTCGGGCACGTGCTTGGAGGCGTCCACCCGGAAACCGCCGACCCCCATGGCGACGAGGCCGTTCAGGTACCGGACGATCTGGTCACGGACGTGCGGGGAGCCGGTGTCGAGGTCGGCCAGGTCGAGGAGCTGGCAGTTCTGCACCTCGTCCTTGTCGTTCCAGTTCTCGATGGTGTCGTAGCAGGGGCCGAAGTCGTCGTAGGAGTAGGCGGCGGTGCCGTCCCCGAACAGGTCGGGGTACTCGTAGCGCTCCCACTCCGTCCCGGCGCTGCCGGTGCTGGTGCCCTCGGCCGGCCCGGTCATGTGGTTGATGACGGCGTCCACATAGATCCGCACGCCGTTGTCGGCGCAGGTGGAGACCATCTCCTGGAAGTCCTCGGCGGTGCCGCGCCGTGTGTTGTCGATCCGGTAGGAGACCGGCTGGTAGTCCTGCCACCAGGGGTGGTTGCCGCCCTCGGAGAAGGGGACGACCACGTGTTCCTGGGGCGGGGAGACCTGGACGCCGCCGTATCCGGCGGGGCCGAGGAAGTCGGCGCACTCGGCGGCGACGGAGTCCCAGTTCCACTGGAAGAGGTGGACGATGGTGTCCCCGTTGCCGTTCTGGGCGGGGTTCTGCGCGGAGACGGGTTCGGCGTCCTGGGTGGCGGCCGGGCTGGGAACCGCCAGCAGGGCGGCTCCCAGCAGGGCCGCTCCGGCGAGGGCGCCGACGCGGGGTGTTCTCATGTGCGCTCCTTGGGGGGAGGTGCTGCATTCTCTTGCAGTTTCCGCAAGAGTTTGCATTGAGGTGACGAAGGTAACAGACCAACTCCCGCCTGTGAACACCGCGTGAACGGCGGCTCACACGCACACATGGTGGAAACGCGGCTCTGATCTGGACGAAAGGAGCTGCAAGATTTTCCAGACGAAAAAGCCGGTGGCGGCCCGGAGCACTCCGGGCCGCCACCGGCGACAGACCCGTGCGGGCGGGTCGGGCGGGCGTCTACCAGAAGACCGCCACACCGATGTTGACGATGGCCAGGACCCCGGCGATGATCGCCAGGTTCTTCGCGGGCTTGCGCAGGTTGAGCACACCGACGACCACCACGGCCAGGGCGATGACGAGCTTCACGCCGATCTTGACGTGGTTGAGTTCGCCGATGTCGGCCATCTCGGCCACGCCGACGAGCAGCAGGCCCGTGACGAACTGGAGCAGGGCGCTGTGCAGCAGCACCTTGGTGGCCTTGACGTTGTCGGTCATCAGCTGCATGAGGAAACCGGCGATGATCCCGGCCAGGCCGATCATGTGCAGGAACACGAGCGCGGAGTAAAGGAAGTCCATACCCGCACACTACTACGCGTTGTAGTTGAAGCTCCCGTCTTTCTGACGCCATGACGTAACAAATCAGACACCCGCCCGGTCAGGTTCTGCGGGAGGCGCCCCACTGGCGCCACAGCAGCCAGACCAGCAACATCAGCACCCCCACGCCCACCGCGCGGACGAGACCGTCCCGGTCCATCAGATCCCCCACCCGTGAGAGCACCGTGGGGTCACCGACCAGCAGGGTGTCGCTCGCACAGGCCGCGGGTTCGGCGTCCCGGTCCAACAGCAGACAGGCCGTACTCACCACCCGCTCCCCCACCTCGGCGTCCTCGGCCACTCGGACCCGGACGGTGTACACCCCCTCACCCTCCTCCGGCAGGTCCACCCTCCAGTTGGCGACGCCCTCCTCGACGATCCCGCCCTCGCCCACCTCCTGGACCGTCAGGGGTTCGGGCACGTGCTGCGCGAGCAGGCCCTTCTCCACCTCCACCCCCGCGCCGTTGACCACGGTGGCCCGGTAGACGACCTCCTCGCCGGGAAGCGGCGGCTCGTCCACCCCGGACAGGGACAGCCGCACGGCGTCCGCGTCCCCGAACCCACCGCTGTCCGCGACGGCGGGGGCCGCGCACAGCACGGCCGCGACCAGCCCCGCGACGACCCCTCCGGCCCTTCGCCCGAACGTGCCCCGTCGGTCGGTCCCGCAAGCGACCCGAGTCATCCCACGCCCTCCTGAGATTCACCACTGGGGCCGGTCAGGCAGCCCCCCGCAGGAGACGACCGGC
Source organism: Nocardiopsis sp. L17-MgMaSL7 (assembly GCF_003182025.1). NCBI lineage: Bacteria > Bacillati > Actinomycetota > Actinomycetes > Streptosporangiales > Nocardiopsidaceae > Nocardiopsis > Nocardiopsis sp. L17-MgMaSL7. The sequence goes on from NZ_QGTF01000002.1 coordinate 12,148, forward strand.
CACCTCACACACTTGTCCGGCTCAGGGTCCCGGAGTCAAGGAAGTGCCGGGGCGTTTGGCGAATCGGTCGTGCTCACGCGGCGCTTAGGGCGGTTCTCACCCGTCTTAGGACGCCATCCCCCGGGCCGGGCGGGGAACCGCTGATTCCTACCGATGCGCCGGGTCCGTTCTTAGCCGGATCGTGGAGGTCATCGGGGCGGGACACGGGTCCGGCCCCACAAACGGCTCCCGCGCACCCGCTGACCCAGAGGAAGAGGAACCACCACCATGACCTTCGAGGACCTGCGCGCCGCCACCGCCCGCGCGCTCAGCGACGAACGCCTGCGCCAGGCCGAGCTCAGCCGCCGCGCCCGCCTCCAGAAGGCCGAAGCACGGAACGGAACCAGGGGAAACCAGGAGCGCCCGCGTCCACGGCGAGCATAATGAGCGCTATGCCCCTGTTCTCCGAAACCAGCCCCCTCTTCGTCGGCCGCCGGGACCACCTCCGTCTCCTGGCAGACCAGGCCCAACGCGTGCGCACCGGGTCACCGGAGACGTTGCTGGTCGGCGGAGACGCGGGGGTCGGCAAGAGCCGCCTGGTCTCCGAGTTCGCCGCCACCCGGCCCGCCGGGACGGTGTTCGTCGGCGCCTGCCTGCAGTTGGGTGTGGACGGCCTGTCCTACGCCCCCTTCACCGCCGTGCTCCGCCAGATCCTGCGCGAACGCGGGCGTCCCCCGTTCGACGCGGCCGCACCGGGCGGGACCGGTGAGTTCGCCCGGCTCCTCCCCGAACTCGGCGAGCCCTCCGCCGACCACCGGGAGAACCGGGGCATCCTCTTCGAACAGGTGCTGCGCCTGTTCGAGCAGGTGGCCGGGGAGGCGGGGGTCACCGTCGTCCTGGAGGACCTGCACTGGGCGGACGGCGCCACCCGGGACCTGCTGGTCTTCCTCGCCCGCAACCTCTCCCGGCCCGGAACCCAGCTCATCGCGACCTACCGCAGTGACGACCTGCACCGCACGCACCCGTTGCGGCAGCTCCTGCCACAGCTCGAACGCCTTCCGTGCGTGGGCCGGATCGTGCTGGAGCCGTTCACCCGGGAGGAGGTGGGCGCCCAGGCCACGGCGATCCGGGGCGAGGAACTGGAACAGGACGCCCTGGACACGCTCTTCCGACGCAGCGAGGGCGTCCCGTTGTTCGTGGAGGCGCTGGCCGCCGCCGAGACCTGCCCCTCCGACGACGACCCCGACCTGCCCGACCACTTCCGCGACCTCTTGCTGGAACCGGTGCGCCGCTTCGACGAGACCACGCTGTCGGTCCTGCGCGCGGCGGCGGTGGGGGCCGTGGCCGACGGTATCGAGCACGAGGTGCTCCACCACGCGGTCGACCTGCCCGAGCGTGAGTTGGAGGCCGCCCTGCACACCCTGGTCGACTCCAACGTGCTGCGGCCCCATCGCACCGGCTACCGGTTCCGGCACGCGCTGCTGCGCGACGCCGTGCACCACGAGATCCTGCCCGGGCCGCACTCCCGGCTGCACCTGCGCTACGCGCGGCTCATCGACGAGTACCCGGACGCGGTCCCCAAGGACCGCCGCGCCGCCGAGCAGGCCCACCACTACCACGCCGCGCAGGACCTGCCCCGGGCCATGCAGGCCGCCTGGCGGGCGGCTGTCCAGGCCAGCAAGACGCTCGCCTTCGGCGAACGCCTGGGCATGCTGGACCGCGTCCTGGCCCTGTGGGACCGGGTACCCGACCCCGGCGACCGGGTGGAGGGGCACAGCTGGCCCGAGGTCGTGAGCCAGGCCGCGAGCGCGGCGATCTCGGCCGACCGCCACCGGCGCGCGCTGGAGCTGGTCGACGAGGCGCTGGCGACCCTGCCCGAGGACGCCGACGACGACGTGACCCTCGCGACACGGGCGATCCTGCTGCGCAAGCGCGGGCAGGCCCGCTCCACCAACGTGCGCGGCGGCGGCTTGGACGACCTGGTGCGGGCCCTGGAACTGCACCCGCCGCACATGCCGGAGTACAGCCAGCTCCTGGCCGTCCTCGCCCGGGAGAGCGCCATGCTCCGCGAGGACCGGGAACCGACCCCCGCGCAGCGGATCCTCCAGGAACTGAACGACACCGGCCGCGGCTCCAGCACGTTGTCCGAACTGGCGATCGAGGCGGCCGACGGCGGCAGCCGCTCCGACCGGTGCGCGGCGGCCGACGCCCGGATCACGTTGGGCGGGGTCCGTATGCGCGACGGTGACATCGAAAACGGGCGCCCTCTGGTGGAACGGGGCATGGCGGAGGCCATGGAGCTGCGTGAGCCCTACATGGAGGCGCGCGGAGCAGGGAACCTGGGCCACTTCCTGCGTGAACTCGGTCACCACGAGGAGGGCCTGCGCGTGTTGGAGGAGTCCCTCGCCCGGCACGAGGCACTGAGCTGGGCGCCCTTCCACCGGTCCTTCAACCACCAGAACCGGGCCGAGATCCTCTTCGAGACAGGAGAACTCCGCCAGAGCCGGGAGGTCTACCGCCGTTACCTGAGCAGGAATCTGGGCGACCGCAAACACCAGCACTACATGCAGGCGGTGGAGGCGCGAGCTGCGGCCGCGATGGGAGACGTGGTCGCGGCGCGGGCCGAGGCGGGGCCCAGCGGCGACCGCTCCATGCTGGACGCGCACCGGATGGACATCGTTCAGCTGCGCACCACGGGGCTGCTGGACGCCGCCCTGGCCGAGGGTGACCTGGCCGAGGCGCTGTCCCTCTCCCGGGACGTCCTGGAGCAGGCGGCCCTGGAGCGTTCTCCGGGGTACTCGTGGCCGCTGCTGGAACAGATGGCCGAGGCCGCCCGACTGGGCGCGGAGCGGGCCCGCGGAGGGGCGAAGTACGGGGAGACGGCCCGGTTGGTGGGCGGGCTGGTCGGCACCGTCGCGGGGAAGCTCCCCCTCAACGGTCTGGTCCGACCGGCGTACGCGGCGACCGTGCGGTCCCTGCTGGCCGAGGCCGGGGGGACCGAGGCCCCGGCCCTGGCCGCGTCGTGGGCCGCCGCGGTGACGGCCTGGGACGCCACCCCCATGCGGCTGCACCGGGCACGGGCCCGGTTGCGTGAGGCCGAGGCCCGGATCGCCGCCGGGGAACGGTCACATGCCGTGGAGCTGACCCGCATGGTCCACGAGACGGCCGCCGCGTGTGGTGCGTCACCCTTGGCCCGCGCGGCCGAGGACCTGGCGCGCAGGCTCGGGACGGGCCTGTCCGGCGGGTCCGTGCCGCCGCCCGCGCCCGCCGGGCTCACCGCCCGGGAGACCGAGGTGCTGCGGCTTCTGGCCTCGGGCGCGACCAACGCGGCCATCGCCGAGGCGCTGTTCATCAGCCCGAAGACCGCGAGCGTGCACGTGTCCAACATCCTGGGCAAGCTCGGTGTGCCCAACCGCGCGACGGCCGGGGCGCGTGCGCGCGAACTCGGCCTGGCCCAGCTCGTCCCGAACCTCCCGGTTCAGCGGTCATAATGCCTGTGCGGGGGAGGTCCGGGCAGGCTGGCTGGCGTGTGCGGAAATGCCCCGGAAATATCCGCACGGCAGACTGGCCCCGGGAGATCGTTCCCGGCACGGCTCACGTGCGCGGACCGGGCCGGGACCGACCGGCATCGAGGAGGTTTGATCGTGAATCGACAGCAGGAATTCGTGCTCCGCACGTTGGAGGAGCGCGACATCCGGTTCGTGAGGCTGTGGTTCACCGACGTGCTCGGGTACCTCAAGTCCGTGGCGGTCGCACCCGCCGAACTGGAGGCCGCCTTCTCCGAGGGCATCGGGTTCGACGGCTCGGCCATCGAGGGCTTCGCCCGGGTCTATGAGGCCGACATGCTCGCCCAGCCCGACCCCTCCACGTTCCAGGTGCTGCCATGGCGCAACGAGCCGCACGGCACCGCGCGCATGTACTGCGACATCCTCATGCCCGACGGCTCGCCGTCCCCGGCGGACCCCCGGCACGTGCTCAAGCGCCAGCTCGGCAAGGCCTCCGACCTCGGGTTCACCTTCTACACGCACCCCGAGATCGAGTTCTACCTGCTGAAGAAGTTCCCCGAGCACGGCGAGTTCCCCGAGCCCAACGACTCAGGCGGGTACTTCGACCACACGCCGCACAACAGCGCCCACGACTTCCGCCGCAACGCGATCAACATGCTGGAGGCCATGGGCATCTCGGTGGAGTTCAGCCACCACGAGGGCGGCCCCGGCCAGCAGGAGATCGACCTGCGCTACGCGGACGCGCTCACCACCGCCGACAACATCATGACCTTCCGGCTCGTGATGAAGGAGGTGGCGATGGAGCAGGGCGTGTACGCCACGTTCATGCCGAAGCCGTTCACGCAGTACCCGGGTTCGGGCATGCACACCCACCTGTCGCTGTTCGAGGGTGACCGCAACGCCTTCTACGAGCCGGGCGCGGAGTACCAGCTCTCGAAGGTCGGGCGCGGGTTCATCGCCGGGCTGCTGCGACACGCCGACGAGATCGCGGCCGTCACCAACCAGTGGGTGAACTCCTACAAGCGCATCTGGGACGACCCGGCCGCCTCGGCCGGCATGGGCGGTGAGGCCCCGGCCTACATCTGCTGGGGGCACAACAACCGCTCGGCCCTGGTCCGCGTTCCGATGTACAAGCCCGGCAAGTCGAACTCCAGCCGGATCGAGATCCGCTCGCTGGACAGCGCCGCCAACCCCTACCTGGCCTACGCGGTGATCCTCGCCGCCGGGCTGAAGGGGATCGAGGAGGGCTACGAGCTACCGCCGGGAGCCGAGGACGACGTCTGGGCCCTCACCGACTCCGAGCGCCGCGCGCTGGGCATCAAGCCGCTGCCGCAGAGCCTGGACGAGGCGCTGCGCCTGATGGAGAACAGCGAGCTGGTCGCCGAGACACTGGGCGAGCACGTCTTCGACTTCTTCCTGCGCAACAAGAAGTCGGAGTGGAACTCCTACCGACGCCAGGTGACCCCGTACGAACTCCAGAGGTACCTGCCCACGCTCTGACCAGGTGCCGGGCTTCGCGGCGGGGGTATTCCCGGAAGGAGTGGCAAGCACGTCACATACCCCGGGGGGTAGAATTCCTACCAAAGCTGTCGACTATCCCTTCTCCCCTCCTGGAGTCACACACACATGATCGAGTCCGTCGACGCAGCGACCGTCAGAGCCAGGCTCGACAGCGGGTCGGCCCCGCTCCTGGTGGATGTGCGCACCCCCGCCGAGTTCGAGGGCGCGCACATCCCCGGGGCGGTCAACCTCCCGCTGGGCGAGCTGGACCAACACGCCGGGCGGGTCGCCCGGGACGCCTCCGAGCAGGTCGTCCTGGTGTGCCAGTCCGGGCCCCGCGCCGAACAGGCGCGGCGGCGGCTGGCCGCCGCCGGACTGGACGACGCCGTGGTGCTGACCGGCGGCATGAACGCCTGGGCGGCCGCCGACGGCCCCGCCGTGCACGGGCCGCAACGGTGGGCCCTGGACCGCCAGGTGCGCCTCGTCGCCGGTTCGATCGTGCTGGTCGCGGCGCTGCTGAGCCTGTGGTGGACCCCCGCCGTGTTCGTGGCCGCGTTCGTCGGCGCCGGGCTGGCCTTCGCGGGGATCACCAACACGTGCGCCATGGTCCACCTGCTCTCGAAGCTCCCCTACAACCGGCCGACCGAGCGGGTGGACGTCGAGGCCTCACTGGCACGGATCAGCCGAGCGGGTTCCCGGACCTAACGGTCCACCCGAACCCAGCCGCCCGGGAGTTCAGGCCTGGAGCAGGCCGAACTCCCGGGCACGCGCCACCGCCGCCGTCCGGTTGGCCACCCCCAGCTTTCCCATCGCGTTGCTCAGGTGCACGCTCACCGTCTTGGCCGAGATGAACAGCGCCTCCCCCACCTCACGGTTGCTCAGCCCCTTGGCCACCTCCACCAGGACCTCCACCTCACGCGGGGTCAGTCCGGCGGGCGGGGCCGTGGTGGCGGATCGGGGCAGGACCGCGCGCATCTCCGCCACGAACTGGCGGGCGAAGTGCAGGTCGAGCTCGGTCAGCAGCCTCTCGGAACGGTGCAGCAGCTCCCGGGCACCACTGGTGTCCCCCGTCTCGTACGCGGCCCAGAAGGCCCCGAACAGACACGCGTACCGGGTCAGCCCCCTCGCCCGGCCGACCAGGGGCAGCGCCCGTTCCCAGTGCGCCAGCGCCAGGGCCGGGTCCTCCTCCAGGAAGGCCCTGCTGGTGGAGCCGATCAGCTCTCCCACCGGTGAGACAGGCCAGTCCTCCCGGTCGAGCAGCGTCGACAGGGCCCCGGCCAGTTCGTCGGCGAGGACGCGGTCCCCGGGGTCGGCCCGGCGCCGCAGCCGCCAGGCCACCATCGCCATGGCGGACAGACCGCTGGAGCTGAACCGGACCAGGGAGAGCATGCCGATGTCGCGCTCCCCCTCCAGGATCACCCGGGCGGCCTCGGCCCACCGCTCTCCGGGCCCGAACAACAGGAGCAGGACCCGTGTGTAGTAGTGGGGCATGTACTCCACCCAGGTGGCGGTCTCCCGGGGCAGCAGGCGGGTGAACTCGTCCTGGGCGCGCTGGCTGCCCTCCCAGTCCCCCTCCAGTGCGGTGAGCTGCGCGATGATGGCCTGTCGGCGCCCTCCCATGAGGTCCTCCCCCGCCGGGGTCGCGAGCAGTTCCGCCCGGGCCTCCTCCACCCTCCCCGAAGCCAGGAGGGCACTGGCCACCCCGTTGACCAGGCCGACGCCCTGGCTGCGGGCCACCCCCAGTTCCGCGCAGCGGTCCAGCGCCTCCCGCGCGCACGCCAGCCACTCCGCGTACTCGAACCGGCTGGCGTGGTTGCCGCCGAGGTTGTTGAGCCCGCGCATCTCCACCTGGACGGCACCCTGCTCCCGAGCGAGCCGCACCCCCTTTCGGAGCATCTCCAGAGCCTCATCGGATCCCGTGTGGTCCAGCAGGCTGCCCAGGGTGATCAGCGCGTCGGCCTCGCTCACCCGGTCCCCGCAGGCCCGCGCCTCCTCGATGGCCACGCGGGCGACCCGCTCCGCCTCGGCGTCGCTGCCCCTCAGCATGAGCACCGACGCGGTCGTGGCGCTCACCACGGCCCGCTCCGGATGTCCGTCGGGGACGAGCGCGGCGGCCGCGCGCAGGTCGTCCAGCGCCTCGATGCGCCCCAGTTCCTTGTAGGAGAGGCCCCGCGCGACCAGGAAGCGGGCGACCAGTTCGGGATCGACCCGGGGGTCGAGGTCGCCCAGGGCCTCACTGGCGTGCTCGACCGACCTGCGCAGGCTGCCCGCGATCTGCGCGGCCCCACACACCCCCAGGAGCAGTTCCCCCTGGGAGAGCCCGAGCAGATCGGCGGCGTCCGGGACCAGCTCCCACAGCTCAAGCACGCGTTCGAGCAACGCCAGGTGCTCGGGGTAGGCACTGGCGTCCCGGGCCCGCTGGGCCGCCTCCCACGAGGCGGCCAGGGCCCTCGGGTGGTCGTGCGCGGCGTAGGCGTGGTGCGCCAGCTGGGCGACTGTCTCCGTGCGGGCCAGACCCGGGACGCCACCCTCCAACGCCTGCGCGTAACGGCGGTGGGCACGCACCCGCTGGCCCGGCAGCAGGTCGCCCTGGACCGCCTCGGCCAGCAGTGCGTGCCGGAACAGGTAACCGGTCTCGGTGGCGCTCAGCACCCGGGCGTCCACGGCCTCGCGCAGCGCCTCGTCGAGGTCGTCCTCACCGACCCCGGAGGCCTCGGCGACCTCGGCGAGCAGCCCGTGGTCGACCCGGTCACCGGCGATCGAGGCCAGCCCGAGGACCTTGCGGGTGGTGGGCGCGAGGGGTTCCACCCGGCGCATGAGGAGTTCGCGCGGGCCGTCGGGGACCGCGCCTCCGGGGGCGGCGAGGAAGGACTCCACGAACAGCGGGTTGCCGCCGCTGCGCTCCAGGAGCAGGTCCAGCGCTGCGGGGTCCGGGGCCCGCCCCCGCAAGGCGGCGGCCTGCTCGGCGACGGCCTCCCGGGTGAGGGGGTCGAGGTCGAGCCGCGTCACCCGGGGCAGCCGCTCCAGCTCGGGGAGGACCCGGCGCAGGGGGTGAGTCCGGTGCAGGTCGTCCGAGCGCACCGAGACCACCAGGTGCACGGGGGCGGGGCCGAGGTTGCGCAGCAGGAAGACCAGCAGGTCGCGGGTGGAGGCGTCCGACCAGTGCAGGTCCTCGATCACCAGGCTGAGGCCGCCCGGGTCGGCGTACTCCTCCACGTAGGTGAGCACCGCCTCGAAGAGTCTGGCCCGGGAGTTGTCGTCGGTGCCGGGGCGCGTCTGGGGGCTGTGCCCCGGGCCGGGCAGGAGACGGGTGAGATCGCTGCCTTCGCCGGGTGCCGGGCCGCCCGCCCGGACCAGCTGGCGCAGGAGCGCGGTGAAGGGGGCGAAGGCGATGCCCTCGGCGCCCAGCTCCAGGCATCCGCCCAGGGCCGCGTGCCGCAGGGGCGTGCGCTCCAGGTACTCCTCCAGGAGCCGCGACTTGCCGATCCCCGCGTCACCGCAGAGCAGGACCGTGCTGGATCCTCCCGAACGGACCCGCGCGGCGTCGGAGAGAAGGTGGTCGACCTGCTGTTGGCGGCCGACGAAGGCGGAGGGGGACATACGCCCCAGTATGCCCGGGGCGCCGGGAGCCGGACGGGTCAGAACAGTCCCAGTTCGCGCCCCCTCGCCGCGGCGGCGGTGCGGTTGCGCACGCCGAGTTTGCCCATGAGGTTGGTGACGTGCACGCTCACCGTCTTGGCCGAGATGAACAGCGCCTCCCCCACCTCACGGTTGCTTGATCCCCTGGCCACCTCCGCCAGGACCTCCACCTCACGTGGGGTGAGGCCAGCGGGCGGGGCCGTGGTGCCGGGGGCGGCGGGGAGCGCCGTGCGTTCCCGAGTGGCACCGGTGGCGGCGTTCTGGTCGGGGTCGGGCAGGCCGTGGCGGGCGCGCAGGGCGCGGGTCTCCCGCTCGAAGAGCGCCATGCCGAGCCGCACGGCCAGGCGGTGGACGGTGTCGACGTGCTCGGTCGCGCGGTCGCGGCGCCCCGCCCGCAGCGCCGCCCCTGCCGCGGCCAACTGGTACTCGGCCCGCACGAGGACGTGGCCGCTGGGGACGACCGCGGCCACCGCGGCCTCGAACAGGGCCAGCGATTCCTCGGGGTCCGGGGCCAGCCAGGCCCTGGCGGCCAGCCGGACCGGAGGGGAGTCGGCGTGTTCGGGGTTCGCGGCCACCTTCTCGCTGAGTTCGCGGATCTCCTCCGCCAGGCGGCGGGCTTCGTCCCCCGGTTCCTCGGCCAGTCGCGCGACGATCGACGCGTGCCACACCTGAGTGGACCGGTAGAGGCCGTGGGCGAGGGGGGTCAGGGACCGGTCGCCCGTCGCGCTGGAGAGCAGGTCCCGGGCCATCCGTCCCGCGTCCACCAGGCGACCTTCGTACACGGCCAGCTGTTGGAGGACGGCGTGGACCGGCAGGTGCTCCACCGGAGAACTCACCTGTGCGGGAAGCACGCGGTGGAACTCGTTCAGGGTGGCCCTCAGCGCGTCCGGCCGCCAGCGGTACAGCTCCAGGTGCATGCGCAGGGTCAGCGCCCGGGCCCACGTCACCCCTCCGTCCGTGACTCCCGTCAGCAGTTCCTCGCACTCGGAGAAGCGCCCCTGGTAGAAGCGGGTGACCGCCAGCCCGCAGGCGAACGCCCCGCCCTGGGTCCGGGTCAGCCCGAACTCACGGCAGCGGCGCATCCCCTCCAGGGAGACCTGGGCGCTCTCCTCCAGCCTGTCGAGGTTCTTGAAGTACCCGCTGAGGTTGATCAGCCCGCGGATCTCGGCCGGGACGTCACCGATCTCCCGGGCCAGCCCGATGCCCTCGGCGAACAGTTCCAACCCCTCGTCCGCGTCCAGGGGGCCGCTGAGACTACCGAGGGTGATGAGGGCGTCGGCCTCACTGCGCCGGTCACCGAGCTCGCGTGCGCGGGCGAGGACGCGGCGGGCCGAACTGGCGGCCTGCTCGTGGTGGCCGCGCATCATGAAGGTGGCGGCCATGGTCGCGGCCACCCCGGGGGCGTCCGGGTGGTTGAACGTGAGCAGGATGGAGGCCTCGGCCAGGTCCTCCATCGCGCCGTCACGGCCCAACTCCTTGAGCGCCCGCCCGCGCGCGTGGCGCAGCCGGGAAACGCCTTCGAAGTTCTCCGGGCGTCCCTTCCTGGGATCGTGGACGCCGGTGACCCCGAGTTCCTCCAGTCCCTCGGTGGCGTAGCTGACCGCCCTGCGCAGCGAACCGGCGACCAGGGAGACCTCGGAGGCCCGGGCCAGCACCTGGTCGCGGGGCAGGCCGACGCGTTCGGCGGCGTCGGGCACCTGGTCCCAGAGTTCGAGGACGCGTTCGATCAGCCCCAGGTGCTCTGGGTAGGCGTGCGCGGCGGCGGCGTGTTCGGCGGCCCGCCACGCGGCGGAGAGCGCGAGCGGCTGGTCGTGCGCGCAGTGCGCGTGGTGGGCGAGTTGGAGGGCCAGCTCGCTCTCGGGTACGCGCTCCACTCCCTCCTGGAGCGCCTCGGCGTAGCGCCGGTGCGCGCGCACCCGTTCGCCCGGCATGAGGTCGGTGTGCACGGCTTCCGAGAGCAGGGCGTGCCGGAACGCGTAGCCGTCCGCGGTGGAGCGGAGGATCCGGGTGTCGATGGCCGGGCGCAGGGCGGCTTCCAGGTCCTCCTCGGAGACCCCCGTACGGCGGGCGACGCTGGCGAGCAGGGTGTGCCGGACCCGGGTCCCCGCTGTGGCGACCAGGCCGAGGACGCGCCGGGTCGGTTCGGGCAGGGGCTCGACGGCGGAGAGCAACAGGTCCCGGGGGCCGTCCGGGATGGGCGCTCCGGCGGGGTCGTGGCTGGCGGCCAGGAACGATTCCACGAAGAGCGGGTTGCCTCCGCTGCGCTCGAACAGCAGGTCGAGGTCGGCCGGGTCGAGTTCCCGGCCGCGCAGGGCGGTGGCCTGGGCGCCGACCTCGTCACGGGAGAGCGGTTCCAGGTCGAGGCGCCGGACCCCGGGCAGGCGTTCGAGTTCGGGGAGCAGGCGGCGTAGCGGGTGCGTGCGGTGCAGGTCGTCGGTGCGCACGCTGACGAGCAGCTGGACGGGTGCGGGGCCGAGGTTGCGGAGCAGGAAGACGAGCAGGTCCCGGGTGGAGGTATCGGCCCAGTGCAGGTCCTCGATCACCAGGGTGAGGCCGTGGGGCTTGGCGCGTTCCTCCAGGAAGGCGAGCACCGCCTCGAACAGCCGGGCGCGCCCCTGGTCGGCGGCCCCTGCGGCCCCGCCCGGTCCGGGAAGGAGGCGACCGATGTCGCCGGTGGGCTCGGCGGCGGATCCGCCCGAGCGCACGAGTTGGCGCAGCAGGGCGGTGAAGGGGGCGAAGGGGACGCCCTCGGCGCCCAGCTCCAGGCATCCGCCCACGGCGGAGGGGGTGCCGGACACCCGCCGCAGGTGCTCGGTGAACAGGCGGGACTTGCCGACCCCGGCACCGCCGCAGACCAGGACGGTGCGGGCGCCCTCAGGGACGGTGCGGCGCGCGTCCGCCGCGAGCTGGGACAGGTGGTGGTGGCGACCAACGAAGACGGGGGAGGGTTCGTGGACCTGCATGAGGTCCAGTATGTCCGTTGGATCCCGTCGGAGCGGGGGTCATTGGTCGGGACAACCGCGACCGGGTCCGCGGCCTCCTCTCGGTGCGCCCGCGCTAGGAGGTGCTCGCGGTCCGATCGTTCGACTCGTGGGTGGGCGGTTCCCGGGGCATCCACTTCCACACCACCGCGAGTCCCAGCAGGCCGAAGCACAGAGAGACCAGCGCCGCCGCGTGCAGGCCCGACACGAAGGCCTCCTTGGCCGGGGCGACCAGCGCGTCACCCTCCCCGCCCAACTGCTGGGCCAGGACCATGGTGGCCTCGATGGACTCACCCGCCGCCCGCACCTGCGCCGGGTCCACGTCGTGGGCCCGCTCCGTGACCGAGTCCAGCGTGGGCTCGATCCCCGCCCGGTAACGGAAGGAGATCACCGCCCCCAGCACCGCCACCCCCATGGCGGTGGCGATCTGGCGCGCCGTGTTCTGCACCGCCGACGCCGCCCCGGCCTTGGCCGGCGGAACCGAGGACATGATCGCGTTGGTGGCCGGGGTGAGCACCACCGCCATGGCCGAGGTCTGGAGGAAGAAGAACGCGATGATCAAGTACAGCGGGGTGTCCACCCGGATCTGGGTGTAGAAGGCGAAGCTGCAACAGACGGTCGCCACACCCGCCAGGGCGAGGGCGCGCGGGCCCACGTAGCGCACCAGGGTGGGGCTGAGCGGGGCGAAGATCATCTGGCCCAGAGCGGCGGGAAGCACCAGGAGCCCCGCGATGAACGGAGGGAACTCGCGCACGCTCTGCCAGTAGAAGCTGAGGAAGAAGATGATCCCGGCCATGCTGAAGAACAGCACCATGACCGTGGCGACGGAGACGCTGAATCGGGGGTCCCGGAAGAAGCGCACGTCCAGAGAGGGGTCGGTGGTGCGCGACTCGTGGAACACGAACAACACCAGCACCCCCACACCCAGCACCAGCGAGCCGTACACGTCCCAGTCCGTGAGTGAGGCCCGCTCCCCCGCCGTGATGATCCCGTAGACGATCAACACCAGTCCGGGGATGGACAGCAGCACGCCCAGCACGTCCGGGCGTCCGGCGTTCTCGTTCCTGGACTCGGGGATGAGCACGAACATCAGCGACAGCCCGAGGATCACGAAGGGCACGTTGACCAGGAAGATCGAACCCCACCAGAAGTTCTCCAGGAGCAGACCGCCCGCCGAGGGGCCGATCGCCATCGCCAGGCCGACGGCGCCCGCCCACAGGCCGATCGCACGCGCACGCTCCTCGGGTGGGAACACGTTGGTGATCACGGACAGGGTCTGCGGCATCACCATGGAGGCGCCGAACCCCATCGCGGCGCGCGCCGCGATGAGTTGCTCGGGGCTCTGCGAGTAGGCCGTCAGCGCCGACGCGGTACCGAACACCACCAGCCCGGCCACCAGCAGCCGCCGCCTCCCCCACCGGTCGCCGAGCACACCGAAGGTGAACAGCAGCCCGGCGAAGACCAGGGTGTAGGCGTTGATCGCCCACGCCAGCTGGGACTGGCTGGCGCCCACGCCGCGCTGCGGGTCGGAGAGGGTCTTCAGTGCGACGTTGAGGATCGTGTTGTCAGCCACGATCACCAGCAGGCAGATGATGAGCACCGCCAGCCCGCCCCACCTGCGCCGGTGCGCTGTCTGCTGGTCCACGAACACCCTTTCCGCCGTCCATCCGGTGCCGCCTGTCATGCTAACCAGCCGCCCCCTCGCGGTGCCCCGCACCGCACCGGGCTCACCGGACGGGTCCGAAAACGGCCGCCTCCCCGGGGAGGACGGCGCGGCACGTCCCGTGCGATGATGCTTGCGTGCCACCCCCGCACACCCGTTCCCCCCGCACCGGCGCCGCCGGGTGGCAGGGAACCGGTGGACGGGAGACGGGGAACATCCCCCTCCGGCACGCCGTTCCTCCCGAGGAACCCCTCCCTTCGGGGAACCGCGCGCGAGCGCACGACAACAGTTTTCGTCCACAGGTCCGGGGACACCCCCCAGCGGGTGCTTCGAGACAACGGAGGAAGAACCATCATGAGCACCACAGCCAAGACCCCCTCCGCCGGGAACGCCCTGTACGGCGGGGTCACCAATCGGCGCGTCACCATCCGTGACCTGGCCCTGGCCAAGCAGCGCGGCGAGCGCTGGCCGATGCTGACCGCCTACGACGCCCTCACCTCGCGGATCTTCGACGAGGCGGGCATCCCCGTCCTCCTCGTCGGCGACTCCGCCGCCAACGTGGTCTACGGCTACGACTCCACCGTCCCGGTGACGGTGGACGAGCTGGTCCCGCTCACCGCCGCCGTGGCCCGCTCCACCCAGCGGTCCCTGGTCGTGGCGGACCTGCCCTTCGGCTCCTACCAGGCCTCCCCCCAGCAGGCGCTGGAGAGCGCCTCCCGGTTCATGAAGGAGGGCAACGCCCAGGCGGTGAAGCTGGAGGGCGGCCAGGCGGTCGCCCCCCAGGTGGAGCTGCTGACCTCGGCGGGCATCCCGGTCATGGGCCACATCGGCCTGACTCCGCAGTCGGTCAACACCCTGGGCGGCTACCGCGTGCAGGGCCGGGGCGAGGCCGCCGCCGGTCTGCTCAAGGACGCCAAGGAGCTGGAGCGCGCGGGCGCGTTCTCCGTCGTGCTGGAGGCGGTCCCGGCCGATCTGGCCGCCGAGGTCACCGAGCAGCTGGCGGTCCCGACCATCGGGATCGGCGCCGGTCCGTCCACCGACGCCCAGGTGCTGGTGTGGCAGGACATGGCCGGGCTGAGCCCCCGGGTGGCGAAGTTCGTCAAGACCTACGCCAACCTGGCGGAGACGCTGCGCGAGGCCGCCTCGGACTACGCGTCCGAGGTCGTCGGCGGGAGCTTCCCCGCCGAGGAGCACACCTACGCCAGCTGATCCGGCCGCTGGACGGCCTCCGGTGGTTCCGGGGGCCGTTCCAGCCCCCGCGCGGCCCGACCGAAGGCGGGCAGGCACACCGCCGCCAGGTACAGCGCGGCCCCGGCGGCCAGGACCGGGGAGACCCCGAACAGGCCGATCGCCACCCCGACGCCCGGCGCCGCGACCGGCGCTCCGATCCGGGCGAGCGCCCCCACCATGGACATCCCCCGACCGACCATGCGCGCGGGCAGGCGTTCGAAGACCACCGCGCTCAGTATCGGGTTGATCAGCCCGCCGCCGAGCCCGGAGCCCGCCCACACCGCCAGGACCGCCCAGAGGGGAACGTCCAGGGCCAGCACCAGGACGCGCGGTGGCCCGGCGAGCACCATGGCGGCGAAGAAGGTGGCCCGGCGGGGTAGTCGATGGCCGATCCACACGGCGATCAGGGAACCCGCCACGGAGGCGCCTCCGAGCGCGCCCGCGACCAGCCCCACGGCCTGAGGCCCCCACCCGCCCTCGGCCGCCCAGACGGGCAGGGCCAGGCTCATCACCGCCACGTCCACGACGTTGGTCACCATGATCATCGCGACCAGCGTGCGCAGCGGAAGGTCGCCCCAGACCGCACGCCAGCCCGCGTGCAGCCGCGCGAGGTAGCCGTCGCCCTCCTCCGGGTCGGTCCCGTCACGGCCCGCCGCCTCCACGTCACGGCTCACAAGAAGCGCCATCACCAGGGCGGCCAGCACCATGAGCACG
This sequence comes from Nocardiopsis sp. L17-MgMaSL7, assembly GCF_003182025.1. Classification (NCBI taxonomy): domain Bacteria; kingdom Bacillati; phylum Actinomycetota; class Actinomycetes; order Streptosporangiales; family Nocardiopsidaceae; genus Nocardiopsis; species Nocardiopsis sp. L17-MgMaSL7. The sequence goes on from NZ_QGTF01000002.1 coordinate 27,360, forward strand.
GCGTTCACGTACAGCGCGGTGAGCGAGCCCAGGGCGGCCACCACCGCTCCGGCGGCGATCGGACCCACCGTCATGGAGAGCCGGTCGACCGTCCCGGTCAGCCCGGTCACGCGTTCCACCCGCACGCCCGCCGCCGCTGCCACGGACGGGGACAGCGACACCTTGGCCGCCTCCGAGGGGCCGGTGGCCAGGCCGATCACGGTGACCAGCACGAGCAGCACCGGGAACGGCAGCAGCCCGGCGGAGAACAGGAGGGGAACGACCACGAGCGCGGCGGCGGCCAGCAGGTCCACCCGGACGCTCACCGCACGCTGTCCCACGCGGTCCAGGACGGGGCCGACGAACAGCCGGGCCAGGGTGTAGGCGCCGAGTTCGAAGAGGGTGACCACCCCCATGTGCGCGGGGCTGCCGGTGGTCTCCAGCACGAACCACGGGATGGCGATCATGGCCAGTCTCGTGCCCGTGTAGGCGAACGCCTCGGAGGTGACCAGGCCGACGATAGGTCTCACGGGGACCCCTCGGCGGTCGGATCGGACCCGGGGAAGGCCGCCAGTTGGACGTGCACGGTGCGCTCGCCCGTACCGCCGGTGTCGCCCCCGGCGGTGTGCCGGTCGAGCACGTCGAGGAGTTCCGCCCGCAGGCGGTCCATCTGTTCGAGGGTCAGGGTCAGGGTGCGGTCGGACATGAACTGGGCCTCGCGCCAGCCCTCGGGCTGGGCCGTCCACTCGTTGACCGCCGCACCCAGACGTTCGGTCCACCCTGCGGCGATGGTGTGGCGCAGCGCTGTGGTGAGTTCGGGGGCCTCGGTGTCCAGGGTCTCGGGCAGTCGGAAGCCGTGGGAGTCCGCCCGCCACCAGCGCTCGCGGCTGGTGCCCAGTGCGGGGTCCTCGCTGATGAACCCGTAGGTCTCCAGCTGGCGCAGGTGGTAGCTGGCCGAGGCGGAGGAGACGCCAAGCGTTTCCGCGACCGTCTTGCCGGTGGCGGGGGCCTTCTGGAGCAGCTGGTAGACGCGCATGCGCAGTGGGTGGGCCAGGCCGCGCAGAGAGCGCGCGTCCAGGACGGCGGCGTTCTCGAACGGGTCCGGAACGGCGTCCTCGTGGTCCTCGTGTGTGTCGCTCATACTCCGCACCATAGACGCCCAAGGAGTCTTGGCCAAGACTCCTTGGGCGGGAGGTGTCGGGCACGAAGGCCGGACGGCGCCATAAAACCGAACGGGGCTCGGTAGTACAGTGTCGACACACCGAGCACCGACGCGGGCCGGGGTCCGGCCCACGGGAGGACAGCACATGCGCATCTCGATGCCGCTCCAGTACGCGGGTGAGCCCAAGGACGCCGTCGATCAGGTCGTCGAACTAGAGAAGGCCGGGCTGGACACCGTGTGGGTCGCCGAGGCCTACGGCTACGACAGCCCCACCCTCATGGGCTACCTCGCCGCCCGCACCGAGCGGGTGACGATCGGCTCCGCCATCCTGCCGATGTACAGCCGCACCCCCACGCTCGTCGCGATGACCGCCGCGGGTCTCGACTACCTCTCCGACGGGCGCGCCGTGCTCGGCCTCGGGGCCAGCGGCCCGCAGGTGATCGAGGGCTTCCACGGCGTCCCCTACACCAAACCGCTCGCCCGCACCCGGGAGACCATCGAGATCTGCCGCAAGGTCTGGGCCCGCGAGGAGCGTCTGACCCACGACGGCAAGGTGTTCCAGCTGCCGCTGCCTCCCGAGCAGGGCACCGGCCTGGGCAGGCCGCTCAAGATCATCAACCACCCGGTGCGCTCACGGATCCCGATCCACGTGGCCTCCCTCGGTGAGAAGAACGTCGAGATGACCGCCGAGATCGCCGACGGCTGGCTTCCGCACCTGTTCATCCCGGAGAAGGCCGAGAGCGTGTGGGGCGGGTTCCTCGCCAAGGGAAGGGCCAAGCGCGATCCCGGGCTGGGTGCGCTGGAGATCTCCGCGGGCGGCCTGCTCGCCATCGGTGAGGGCGAGCAGACCCGACGGATCGCGGACCTCACCCGCCCGGTCATCGCCCTCTACGTGGGCGGCATGGGCGCCAAGGGCAGGAACTTCTACAACACGGTGGCCCAGCGCTACGGCTACGAGGAGGCCGCGGAGAAGATCCAGGACCTCTACCTCGCCGGGAAGAAGGACGAGGCCGCCGCCGCGGTGCCGGACGAGTTCGTGGAGCTGACCAACCTGGTCGGCCCCGAGTCCCACGTGCGCGAACGCGTGGAGGCCTTCCGAGCCGCCGGGGTCACCCAGCTCAACGTGACCCCGGTCGGCGAGAACCCCGCCCGGCTCATCGAGAAGGTCAGGGAGTGGGCCGCCTAGATACCGGTGATCCGCACACCCGCGTGCGTCTTGTAGCGGCGGTTGACCGCGATGAGGTTGGCCGTGAGGGCCTCGACCTGGTGGGCGTTGCGCAGCCGCCCGCCGAACACTCCGCGCACCCCGGGGATCCGGTCCGCCAGGGCGCGCACGGTGTCCGTGGCCTCACGGTCCTCCCCCAGCACCAGGACGTCCAGCTCGATCTGGTCGACCTCCGGGTCCAGGAGGAGCACGGCGGAGACGTGGTGGAAGGCGGCGGTGACCCGGCTGCCCGGCAGGACCTCGGCGGCCTGCTGGGCGGCGCTGCCCTCGGGGACGTCCAGAGCGAAGGGGCCCTTCTTGTCGAAGCCGAGGGGGTTCACGCAGTCCACCACGATCTTGCCCGCGAGCCGGTCGGCCAGCGACACCAGCAGCTCACGGTGGCCGTCCCACGGAACGGCGACGATCACGATGTCACCGCGCTCCGCCGCGTCGGCGTTGGCCAGCCCCCGGACCTCGATCGGCGTGGACTCGGCCGCCACGAGGGCGTCCGCGGCCTGGGCCGCGCGCTCGGCGCTGCGGGAACCCAGGAGGACCGGGAGTCCGGCCAGCGCGAAGCGGCGGGCCAGCCCGCGTCCCTGGTCGCCGGTCCCGCCCAGGACCGCGATGGTCAGCCCGGTGATGTCCGCGCCCTGCTGTGCGTCGTGTTCGCTCATGCGCCGATCCTGTCAGAACGGGCCCGGCGGGGGAACGCGCAGGGCCGGTGCTCCTCCGGCCCGGCCCCTGCTCCGTCAGCTGTTGCCCTCGTTCTCGTCCTGCTCGTCCCAGGCCTCGTTGCGCTCCGCCGCGATGCGCAGTGCGCGCGCCGCCGTGGCCTCGTCCTCGTAGGGGCCGAGCCGTTGGGAGTCGGGGCATCCCGCGCCGTGTTCGACCCTGCCGTGACGGAGGCAGTACCACCAGCCGTCGTCCTGTACGTCGCTCACTACCGACCCCTCTCGTCGTTGCGGGTACGTGTGGCACCTACCCTCCGCCGGGCGCTCCTGACCGCGCCCACGAACTACAATCAGTGTCCATGACTACTCCGCTGGTTCCTGGGCGCATCTCGCCCCAACGTTCGGTCCCCTCGCACATCGTCCGGCCGGAGTACGTGGGTCAGAAGCGTCCCGTGGAGGGCGTCCTGGGCGACGTCCAGACCCCGGAGACGATCGAGCGGATCCGTGAGGCGGGGCGCATCGCGGCTCGTGCGCTCGAAGAGGTCGGCAAGAACGTCCAGCCCGGGGTGACCACGGACGAGCTGGACCGGATCGGCCACGAGTTCCTGCTGGACCACGGCGCCTACCCGAGCACCCTCGGTTACAAGGGCTACCCGAAGTCGCTCTGCTCCTCCCTGAACGAGGTCATCTGCCACGGCATCCCGGACGACACCGTGGTCCGCGACGGCGACATCGTGAACATCGACATCACCGCGTACAAGGACGGCGTGCACGGCGACACCAACGCCACGTTCCTCTCCGGTGACGTCTCCGAGGAGAACCGCCTCCTCGTCGAGCGCACCCGTGAGGCCACGATGCGCGCCATCAAGGCCTGCCGCCCCGGGCGGCAGATCAACGTGATCGGCCGCGTCATCGAGTCGTACGCCAAGCGCTTCGGCTACGGGGTGGTGCGCGACTTCACCGGCCACGGTGTGGGCCCCGAGTTCCACTCCGGCCTCGTGGTCCCGCACTACGACGACCCGCGCGCCACCACCGTGATGGAGCCGGGCATGACCTTCACGATCGAGCCCATGATCACCCTGGGCGGCGTGGAGTACGACATGTGGGACGACGGCTGGACCGCCGTCACCGCCGACCGCAGGTGGACCGCGCAGTTCGAGCACACGCTGGTCATCACCGACTCCGGCGCGGAGATCCTCACCCTGCCGTAGTCCCCGAGCCCCGGCCGCCCTCGGCGCCGGGGCTCCCCTGTGCCCACCGACAGGAACCCAGGGTGATGTCGCCAGAGCGGAGAGTGCCAACCGCGAGAGGGGAACTCCAGGGCCGTCCGGCCCTCGCACGCCCCCCTTTCCACTGGGACCCTGGTGGACAGTGTGTCGGAACGCGGTCGCTCGCTCACGGAGCGGCATCCTATGCTGTGCGGGATACGAACGACCGCGAACCCGGGTACCTCCCCTTCGGCAACCCCGAGCGGGCCGCGTCACCCCCGGACCGACCGGTCGACCGCCCGACGCTCCCATCCCCCAGACCCTGGCCGCCCGACGGGCACCGGGGCCCTCGCGCGTGCGGACGACACGGAGCGGGCTCCGAACGGGTTGGGGAAAACCCCTGCACCGGGCGCACTGTTGCGGATTGACTGATCCCCGACACCATCAACCCACCGTCACGACCCACCAACACACAGGAACCAACCATGGCGATGTTCGTCCACCTGACACCCCGCGCCAACATCTCCCGCATACGGAGGTCCGGCCTGGGCACCGCCATCGGGCCCGGAGGCCTGCGCGGGGTGTTCTGCTTCCCCGTGCTGCCGTCGTACACGGTGACCCACCAGTGGCTGCGTGAGCTGACCGGACACCACGGACCCCGTGGCCTGATAGCGGTGTACCTGACCCTGGCCGACGACGAACCGGTCACCGTGGGGCACTTCGACGACAGCGACGGCCCCCAGAGGGTCGGCGCCGCCGAAGCGGTGCGTGTCGTCGCCGGGCTCCGCGAACCCCGCGGCTGGGAGGTGTTCGTACCCCGCCGGGTCGACCGCCACGAGGTCCACCGCATCCGGGAGGTCCGCCGGCTCGCCGAGACCCGGCCCCTCCCCCGGAGCGGCCCGGTCCCGATGGAACTGGTCGCCGACGCCTGCGACCGGGCCGACACTGTGGCCCTGCGTGAGGCCCTGTCCCTGCTCGGCCGGCGCCGCCGGGGCCCCATCGACCGCGTCGCGTCCCTGTGCGGCCATCCCGAACCCCTGGTCCGCGCCACCCTGGCCGAGTCCATCGTCCCCTGGGCCGTCCCCGGCGTGGACGACCTGCTGACCCGCCTGTCCGGGGACCCCGACCACAAGGTCCGCGAGGCCGCCGTCCAGGCCCTGGAGACCCGCGCCGCCGTACCGGTCCCCCGGCCCCGCGGGATCCGGACCGCCTCTCCGAGCGTGCCCGAAGGGGCGCTCCCGCACCCCAGAGGCGCCCTGTTCCACCCCCGTACCCGTCACTGAACGGGCCGGGCGCGCGACACGGGTGTCCCGGCGAGCCGTGCCGGGTCCGCGACATGTGGCGGTCGTACGGTGGGACCGTCACCGAGGAGGGCTTCCCGTGCGCAGAGTGACCTGTTCGATGGGCGTATCGCTCGACGGCTACATCGTCGGACCGGACGGCGGCTTCGACTGGACCGACCCCGACGACGGACTCTTCCGCTTCGTCACCGACGAGACCCGGCGGATCGACGTCTACCTGCTGGGCCGACGCCTCTACGAGACGATGCTGTACTGGGAGACCGTCGGCGGGGATCCCTCCCTCGACGACGCGACGCTGGAGTGGGCCGCGCTCTGGAACTCGCTCCCCAAGGTGGTGTTCTCCACGACGCTGTCGACGGTGCGTGGCAACGCCCGACTCCTCTCCGGCGGCCTGGAGGAGGAGATCGTGCGCCTGCGGGCCGAGCCGGGGGACGGCGACATCGCGATCGGCGGCGCCACCCTCGCGGCCACGGCCGCGGCTTCGGACCTGATCGACGAGTACCGGATCAGGGTCCACCCCGTGCTGGTGGGCGGCGGTGTCCCGTTCTTCCCCCGTGAGGAGCGCCGGGTGGACCTCGAGTTCGTCGAGTCCCGCACCTTCGGTTCGGGGGTCGTCTACCTCCGCCACCGTGTGGTGCGCTGATCGGCGGCGAGATGACCTGCGCGAAGCGGCGTGAACCGATGACGGGCGCCACCACGGGACGGCGGGGCACGGGTGCGGCGGCCGGTACGGGACTGGTGACCGGTTCCGACTCCGGGCTAGGGTCTGCTGGATGAAGATCCTCATCTCCGCGGACATGGAGGGCGCCACCGGCGTCACCTGGCCCGCCGACTGCGAGCCCGGGACCGAGCAGTGGCAGCGCTGCCGGTCCATGTTCACCAGCGACGTCAACGCCGCCATCGGCGGGTTGTTCGAGGGCGGCGCCACGGAGGTGCTGGTCAACGAAGCCCACTCGACCATGCGCAACCTGTTGCTGGAGGAGCTGGACGAGCGGGCCACGATGATCACCGGACGCCACAAGGAGCTCTCCATGGTGGAGGGTGTCCAGGCGGGGGACGTCGACGGGATCGTCTTCCTCGGGTACCACTGCGCTGCGGGCGAGGACGGCGTGCTGGCGCACACGTACCTGCCCAACGCGATCACCGGGGTGTGGCTGGACGGCCACACGGCGAGTGAGGGCTACCTGAACGCGGCGGTGGTGGCGGAGTACGGAACCCCGGTGATCCTGGTGACCGGGGACGACCGCGCGTGCGAGGACGCGGGGTCCTACGCTCCGTCGGCGGGCACGGTGGCGGTCAAGGACCACGTGAGCCGGTACGCGGCCCGCTGCCGGCCCCCGGCGCGAACGGCCGCGGACATCCGCGGCGAGGCGCGGCGCGCGATGGCGCTGGCCGGGCGGACGGAGGCGGTGGAGCCCTCTCCGAAGACGATGGAGGTCGAGGTCGACTCCGCGCAGCTGGCCCAGGCCGCGGCGATCGTTCCCGGTGTGACCCGAACGGACGCTCGGCGTGTCCGGTACACGTCGCCGGACGCCTACGAGATGATCCGGACGTTCAAGGCGGTCTGCACCCTGATTTCGAACGCCATGGAGAAGGACTACGGGTGACTTCCTCGTGCGCCAGGTGATGTGCGCATCGCGAGGACAGCGCCCCGTGGGAAACGATAGAACTGTGGCGGGGAGAACCACACGTGGGAAACGTGTGTCTGAAGTGAGCAAGAACCCCGAAGCCTGCTGAGAGAGGCCGAGACCGTGGGCCACACCAACACCTCCCTGACGGACAGTGCGCGCGACGCGGAACTGGCCGAAGCGGGGGAGGACGCCGTCCGCCTGACCCGAGAGCTGATCAGGCGGGACTCCACCAACCACGGCAGGGGCGAGGGCGACGAACGCGCCGCCGCCGAGTTCGCCGCCGAGGCGCTCGGGGAGGCCGGGCTCTCCCCGGTGGTCCTGGAGTCCGCCGACCGGCGCGCGAACGTGGTGGTGCGCATCCCCGGGACCGACCCGGACGCGGACGCCCTGCTGGTCCACGGTCACCTGGACGTGGTGCCGGCGGACGCCCACGACTGGACGTTCCCGCCCTTCGCCGGGGAGATCGCTGACTGCCCGGTGACCGGCGCCCCCTCACTGTGGGGGCGCGGCGCGGTGGACATGAAGAACACGGTGGGCATGGTCAGCGCCGTCGTCCGGTACTGGGCGAGGCTGGGCCTGCGTCCCCGGCGCGACATCGTGCTGGCGTTCGTGGCCGACGAGGAGGACAGCGCCGCCTACGGCGCCGACTACCTGGTGCGCGGCCACGCCGACCTCTTCGAGGGCTGCACGGTGGCAATCGGCGAGGGCGGCGGGCACACCGTGCACGCCCGGACCTCCTCGGGGGCGGCGGCCCGGCTGTACCCGATCGGGGCCGCCGAACGGGGCAGCGCCTGGCTGACGCTGCGCTCGCACGGGACGGCGGGGCACGGTTCGCGGCCGCCGAGGGACAACGCCGTGGGCTCGCTGGCCGCCGCGGTGGCCCGGATCGATCAGCACCGCTGGCCGCTGCACCTGACCCCGGTCACCCGTGCCGCGATCGACGCGATCGCCCGGGCGCTGGAGGTCGAGCGCGCGGCCGGTGACACCGGATCCAACGAGGCGGTGGACGACCTGGTGGGGAAGTTCGGCACCGCCGCCTCCCTGGTCTCCGCGACGGTCCGCAACAGCGCCGCTCCGACCATGCTCTCGGCCGGGTACAAGGTGAACGTCGTGCCGGGCGACGCGACCGCCGGTGTGGACGGCCGTGTGCTGCCCGGGGGCCGGGACGACTTCGAGGCGACCATGGACGCGCTCACCGGGGACCGTGTGGACTGGGAGTACGCGCACGGGTCTCCGCCGGTCGAGGCTCCGGTGGACTCGCCCGCCTTCGACGCGCTGCGCTCGGCGCTCCTGGCCCACGACCCGGAGGGCCTGGTGGTCCCGGTGTGCCTGGGCGGCGGGACGGACGCGAAGGTCTTCGCGCGGCTGGGGATCGACTGCTACGGCTTCTCCCCCATGCGCCTGCCCGGCGGCATCGACTACCCCGACCTGCTGCACGGGGTGGACGAGCGGGTGCCGCTGGACGGACTCCGGTTCGGCGTGCGGGTGCTGGACAGCTTCCTGCGCGCCTGAGGCGGCGGGCACCAACAACAGGGATGGGGACCAACGTGGGTGAGTCGGTGACCGAGGTTCGCGAAGGGGGCCCCGTGGCGGACCCCCGCAGAGCGAGGGCGCTGACCCGTCCGCCGAGACTGCGGGAGGGCGACCGGGTGCGTCTGGTCGCCCCGTGCAGTCCGGTTCCGGACCAGCAGCTGGACGCGGCGGTGGAGGCGCTGCGGGGGTGGGGCCTGGAGGTCGAGCTGGCCCCCCACGTGCGTGACCGCCATCCGGTGCTGCCGTACCTGGCCGGGGCGGACCGGGACCGGGCCCGCGACCTCCAGGAGGCGTGGTGCGATCCCGGTGTGCGCGCGGTGTTCTGCGCGCGGGGCGGTGACGGCGCCCACCGGATGCTGGACCTGCTGGACTTCGACGCGATGCGCCAGGCCGCTCCCAAGGCGCTGATCGGCTTCAGCGACATCACCGCGCTGCACGAGGCGTTCGCGGTGGAGCTGGGGATGGCGACCGTACACGGTCCGGTGGTGGGGACCCGCTACTTCGTGGGTGACGACGTGGCCCAGCGGGAGCTGCACACCACACTGTTCACCCCCGAGAGGCGCATGCTCCTGACCTCGCCGGGTGCCCGGGCCCTGGTCCCGGGCCGGGTCGCGGGGGTCACCTTCGGCGGGAACCTGAGTCTGCTCAACGACGGGCTGGCCACCCCGCACAGCCGGCTCTCGGCGGCGGGCGGGGTCCTGATCCTGGAGGACGTCAACGAGGACGCCGCGCGACTCGACCGCATGCTCACCCATCTGTTGCGGACGGGGTGGATGGACGGGGTCGCCGGGGTCGCCCTGGGCACGTGGACGGACTGCCCGCCCGACCCCGGGGTCGTCTCCGAGCTGATGCGGGAACGCCTGGAGCCGTTGGGGGTACCGGTGCTGTGGGGCCTGGACTTCGGGCACTGCCCCGCGCAGCTCACCGTCCCGCTGGGTGTTCCGGCGGTGTTGGACGCCGACGCGGGCACCCTCGCTCTGGGTGTACCGGGACTGGAATAGCTGGAGCAGACGACCCCGGGATCCCCGCGCCACCCGCTCGTGCGGGTGGACCGGGGCCCCAGGGGCCGTTCTCGGGCCGGGCCGCGTCAGGGCAGGGTGAGCACCACCGGGCCGTCCTCGGTGACGGCGACCGTGTGCTCGCAGTGGGCGGCCCGGGTGCCGTCGTCGCTGAGCACCGTCCACCCGTCGTCGCCGTGGGCGTAGCCGTCGGAGCCGCCGCGCACCAGCATGGGCTCGATGGCGATGACCAGCCCCGGGGCGAGCCGGAAGCCCCGGCCGGGACGACCGTCGTTGAGCACGTCGGGTGCCTCGTGCATGGTGCGGCCGATACCGTGCCCGCCGTGGTCGGCGGTGAGCCCGTACCCGGCGGCGCGGGCCTCGGTCGCGATGGCGTGGCCGATGTCGCCCACGCGGTCACCGGGGCGCGCGGCGGCGATCCCCCGGGCCAGCGCGGCCTCGGTGTCGGCGATCAGGGCGAGGTCGGCGGGGTCGGCCTCCCCCACCACGAAGCTGATCGCGGCGTCGGCGGACCAGCCGCGCAGGCGCGCGCCGCAGTCGAGACTGACCAGGTCTCCTTCGGCCAGCACCCGCTCTCCGGGGACGCCGTGGACGATCTCGTCGTTGACGCTCACGCAGGCCACACCGGGGAAGGGCATGGGAGCCCAGCCCGGTTGGTACCCCTGGAAGAGCGGCTCGGCGCCCGCGTCGGAGATGACCTTGGCGGCGGCGCGGTCGAGGTCTGCGGTGGTGAGGCCGGGTGCGGCGATCCGGCGTCCGGCGGCGAGCGCGTTGGCGACGACCCGTCCGGCCTCGCGCATGAGTGCGATCTCCGCGGGGGTCTTGATCTCGACCATGGGGAACCCTTTCCGAATGAGGTGAGGATAACTATACCGGTATTAATATACGACCTCTCGCGCCCGGGATAGACTCGCGCCATGGTTCGAGAACCGCTGACCGAAGACCAGATCGAACGCGGCCGTGCCCTGGGGACCCTCCTGCGGGAGGCCCGGGCCGACCGCACGATGGTGGACGTCGCCCGCTGCTCGGGGATCTCCGTGGAGACCCTCCGCAAGATCGAGGGCGGCCGCGTCCCCACCCCGGCCTTTTTCACCGTGGCGGCCGTCGCCGCCACCCTGGGACTGTCCCTGGACACCCTGCTCGCCCGGGTCGACCCCGTGCCGAGCCCCGTACCCGCCCCCCTGCACGGCATCGCCGTCTGACCTCGGCGGGAGGAGCACTCGACGACGGCACAGCACAGGGGCCTTTCAGCCTCCGTTGAGGGGCGCCCTCTCCCCTCGCAGCACCTCCACCAGCCGGCACCCCAGCGGCGAGACCGTGTCCGCCGCCCTGAGCCCCGCCTCCCGGCGTCCTTCTGCCAGACACCACTCCCACCAACGGTCCAGGGAAGCAGGGTCCGGGCCCCGGACGGGATCCTCGACCGTCAGCACCGGCCAGTTCCAGGCCCTGCCCTGTGCCGCAACCTTCGCCCCGTGGACGACGGGGTCCACCGCGAGCGCGGGTACACCGTTGCGCAGGGCCAGGACGAGCCCGTGAAGGCGGGTCGTCACCACCAGGTCGGTGCGACGCACCAAGGCGTCGAACTGGTCGGGGTGCGCGCAGTGTCGCCAGTCCGTCCGGTCGAGTCTCGTGTCAAGGGGCAGACGCCCGCAGTCCTTGGCGACCAACCATCCGCTAAGAGCCTCATGGACCCGGTCATGAGCCGAGAGAGCACCGTACTCGGGCTGGCCAGGCGCGGCGGTCACCCCGACGACCGGAAGTTCCCGGCCTTTCCTCGGTGCCCCCGGCGCCAGGTCACGCTCGGGCCCCGCGCACGTTCCGTCCCGGGCCAGGACCGCATGGAAACCAAGGAAGGCGGGGTCCCCGCGATCCACCACTGAGACGCCCACCGCGACACGTCGGCTCCGTGGGAACCGCCGGTGCAGATCGCGCACCTGCTCACCGCCGACCGGCCCGCAGACGAAGACCAGATCCGAGTAGTCACGCTTCTCCGCCTCGTCCAGGGTGAGCCCGTCGGGCCTGAAGACGGGGCTCCATGCCACCTCGTACCGGATTCCGGCCGACCGCAGCGTGGCGCCCACCGCCTCGGCGGCGCCGACATCGCCTGCTGTGGCCTCCCCATGCAGGAAGGAGAACCACCCCGCCACCAGAACGCGCCCGGGAGTCCGCCGTATCCGGCCGGTGTCCTTCTCCGGGCCCCTTTCTCTCTCACGCACTCGACCACCCCCACCGTGGTCAGTGATTACCGCCGCCGTCGGGCCACAAACGGGGAAGGGAGGAACTCCGGCGCGCCACCCCCTACGTTGGGACTCACACACCCGCGACCCGGGCGTGTACACGGCCGCCCTCGGCGCGGAGTGGTAACAGGTGAAGGTCGCGTCAACGACGACCACAGGGGGAGCACATGAGCGAACAGGCTCTGTTGAAGCTGGACGAGGCCGAGCTGCGCGGGCTGCTCGACGGGCGTTGGGCCCACGTGCGCGAACGCGCGCGCGACGTGATCCGGGGCGAGGAGTTCGCCCCGGTGTACGGCCTGTCCGTGGAGGAGCACCGCGCCCGCACCCTCAAGCAGCTCTTGGCGCTGGCGGAGACCGGCGTGCCCGCCTACGGCTTCCCCGAGTCCGTGGGCGGAACCGACGACATCGGCGCCTCGGTGGTGGCCTTCGAGATGCTCGTCGCGGACATGTCCCTCATGGTCAAGATGGGTGTGCAGTTCGGACTGTTCGGCGGGGCCATCCGGGCCCTGGGTACCGACGAGCACCACCGGAAGTACCTGCCCGGCGTCATGACCGTGGACCTGCCGGGCTGCTTCGCGATGACCGAGACCGGCCACGGATCCGACGTGCAGCGCCTGCGCACCACGGCCACCTTCGACCCGGGCACCGGGGAGTTCGTGGTCCACACCCCCGACGAGTCCGCGCGCAAGGACTACATCGGCAACGCCGCCCGCGACGGACGCATGGCGGTGGTCTTCGCCCAGCTGCGCACGCCGGACGGCGACGGCGGCCTGATCGAGCACGGCGTGCACGCGGTCATGGTGCCCCTCCGCGACGCCGAGGGCACTCCGCTGCCCGGAGTGACCGTCGAGGACTGCGGCCCCAAGGCCGGGCTGAACGGGGTGGACAACGGCCGCCTGTGGTTCGACGGCGTGCGGGTGCCCCGCACCAACCTGCTCAACCGGTACGGGGACGTGGCCGCCGACGGCACCTACTCCAGCCCCATCGAGAATCCCAACCGCCGGTTCTTCACCATGCTGGGCACCCTGATCCGGGGCCGCATCAGCGTGGCCGGGGGCGCGGGCACCGCCACCAAGGCGTCGCTGGCCATCGCGATCCGCTACGCCGACACCCGCCGCCAGTTCACCCGCCCGGCCACGGACACCCAGCCGGAGCGGGAGGTGCGCGTCCTGGACTACCTCGCCCACCAGCGCAAGCTGCTGCCCGCGCTGGCCCGCACCTACGGCCTGCACTTCGCCCAGGAGGAGCTGGTCACCCGCCTGCACGAGCTGTCCCGGGCCAGCGAGCGCGACGAGCACGCCCAGAGGGAGTTGGAGTCGCGCGCGGCCGGGCTCAAGGCCGTCGCCACCTGGCACGCCACCGAGACCATCCAGACCTGCCGCGAGGCGTGCGGCGGCTCGGGGTACCTCTCGGAGAACCGCATCCCGCAGCTCAAGGCGGACTCGGACATCTTCACCACGTTCGAGGGTGACAACACCGTCCTGTTGCAGCAGCTCACCAAGGCCCTGCTCACCAACTTCAAGGACTCCTTCGGCGACCTCGACCAGCTGGGCCTGGCCCGGTTCATGGCGGGGAAGGTGTTCGAGACCGTCATCGAGCGCACCGCCGCGATCCCGCTGATCGACCGGCTGGTCGCCGCGTCCCCGGGCCGGGACGAGGCGGGCCTGTACAACCGGGGCTGGCACCTGGAGCTGATGGAGGACCGCGAGAAGCACATCATCGAGGGCCTGGCCGGGCGGCTGCGGCGCTCCAGGAAGGACGGCAGCGACGCCTTCGAGGTGTTCAACCAGGCCCAGGACCACGTGCTCGCGGCCGGTCGGGCGCACATGGACCGGGTGGTGCTGGAGGCGTTCGTGGCGGGCATCGACCGCTGCGGCGACCAGTCCACGGCCAAGCTGCTCAACCGCCTGTGCGACCTCTACGTGCTGTCGGTGATCGAGGAGGACCGGGCCTGGTTCCTGGAGCACGAGCGGCTCTCGACCGCGCGCACCAAGGCGGTCACGGCCGCCGTGAACGACCTCTGCCGCGGGCTGCGCCCCTACGCGGTGCGGCTGGTGGACGCCTTCGGGCTGCGTGACGAGTGGCTGGGCGCGCCGATCGCCCTGGGCGCCGAGCACCGGCGGCAGGACGAGCAGCTGGCCGCCGAGCAGCCGGTCTGATCCGGCCCCCAGTGCCCCTCACCCCGTAGGCTGGTCGGCGTTGACCACACGGGGTGAGGGGTGCGGGGATGTCGGCCATCCGCTTGCTGGTGCTCGGAGCGGTCCGGCTCCACGGGCGGGCACACGGTTACCAGGTCCGTAACGACCTGGAGTCCTGGGGCGCGCACGAGTGGACCAACGCCAAGGCGGGGTCGATCTACCACGCGCTCAAGCAGATGGCCCGGCAGGGCCTGCTCGTGGCGCACGAGGTGGCGCCCTCCACCGCCGGTGGTCCGCCCCGGGTCGAGTACGAGGTCACCGGGCGCGGCACCGAGGAGTACTTCTCGCTGCTGCGCGCCGCGTTGTCGGCGCACGACACCGGGCCGGACGTGCTCTCCGCCGGACTCGGCTTCGCCGTGGACCTGCCCCGGGGTGAGGCCCTCACCCTGCTGCGGCGACGCTTGGCGGGCCTGGAGGAGTGGCGCTCCGAGGTGGTGCGGTACTACGACCCCGACCGGGGCCCGGAGCCGATGGGGCACATCGGCGAGATCATGGACCTGTGGGTGCACACCTCGGACTCCGAGGCCGCCTGGACCCGGGGGCTGATCTCACGGGTCGAGGGCGGCGCGTACACCTTCGCCGACGAGGAGGGCACGCCGTTCGAGGGCGTGCTGGCCCCCGACACCGGGAACTGAACGACGTCAGGACCGGTCGCCCTCGCCGTCCCGCCACTCCTCCAGGCGGATGGCGTGGTCCAGCTCCCGCTCGACCCGCTGGCGCTCCTCCTCGGTGAGTTCCACCGACGCCAGCTCGGTCCGCCAGGCCCGGGCCCGTTCCGGGTCGTCCAGTGCCAGGGACAGCTCGACCAGGGTGGCGTGCGCCAGGGCCCGCTCCACCGCCGGGGCCGTCTCCGCGTGCCTGCGCAGGGCGGACTTCAGGTGGCGGTACGCGGCGAGGTCGTCGTTCTTGAACTCCCTGAAGTTGCGCGCCTGGTCGAGGGCCCGGGCGATGCCCTCCAGTTCGGGTGATCCCCCGTAGTCCAGACCCTCGGGCTCGTCGCGCCGGATGAAGATGAGGCTGTTCCCGGAGGGGTCCATCAGGGTGAAGCGGCTCGCGCCGGGGCGGAAGCGGGTGACGCGCGGCAGGCCCCGCGACAGGACCTTGCCGTGGGCGGCGCGCATGGCGTCGGTGATGGCCTCGTGGTACGGGGCCACGGCGTCGACCATCACCAGCGCGCCGCCGGTGTTCTCCTGGGCGGGGTCCAGTCCCTTGGGCGCGGCACTGTAGTTGAGCTCGAAGCCGCTCCACCTGAACGCGAGGTAGACGTAGGGCCGGAACTGCTTCCAGGTCACCTCGAAACCGAGCGACTCGTAGAAGTCGAGGGTGGCCTGGGGGTCGTGGGTGTGCAGACCCGGCACGGTGGTCTCGTTGGGACGCATCGACTCTGTCATGCCCCCCACGCTACTAGTCAAAGTTGACTAGATGCCAACGGGTTCCCCCGAACCCTTCCCCCGCTCGGCCCGACTGGTCTAACATGAACCCTCCTCATGTTAGGTGGGTCACACTGTGCGCACTCCCCCGGCGCCGCCGCCCCGAGCCCTCGCCGAGCCGACACGCGACGTCCGCGCCCTGTGGGTGGCCGGGATCAGCCTGGCCAACCTCGGCATGTGGATGGCCTTCTTCGGCCCCCTCCAGGTCCTCCTCCCGGAACAGATCGGCCGGGTCAGCCCCGCCGACAAGGAGACCGTCCTGGCCTGGGTCACCGGTGTCGGCGCGGCCATGGCCATGGTGGCCACTCCGCTGGCCGGAGCGCTGTCGGACCGCACCACGGGGCCCCTGGGCCGTCGCAGACCCTGGGTCCTGGCCGGCGCCCTGCTCGGCGGCGCCGGGCTGGTCGTCCTGGGCTCCCAGGAGAGCGTCTGGGGCATCCTGCTGGGCTGGGCGTTCGTGCAGACCGCGCTGTCCTGCCTGAACGCCACCCTGCTCGCCGCCGTCCCGGACCACGTGCCCCGGAGCCAGCGCGGCGCGGTCTCCGGGTGGATCGGCATCCCCCAGTCGGCCGGGGTCGTGGCTGCGGTCGTGCTGGTCACCGTGGTCGTCACCGAGGTCTCCCCCGGGTACACGCTCATCGGGGTCCTCACCCTGGTGTGCGCCCTGCCGTTCGCGCTCCTGTCCCCCGACCCTCCCCTGCCCCGCGAGGACCGGCCGCCCTGGCGCGACCTCGTCCGGAGCCTGTGGGTCTCGCCCCGGAGGCACCCGGACTTCGCCTGGGCCTTCCTCACCCGGTTCCTCATCGGCACGGGCAACGCGATGTTCATCCTCTACATGCTCTACTTCCTGCGCGACGCCGTGGGGTACGAGGACCTGTTCCCCGGCTCCTCCGCCACGGACGGGCTGCTCACGCTGATCCTCGTGTACACGGCGGCGGTCGTGGCCACCACCGTGGTCGCGGGCGCGGTCTCGGACCGGATCGGGAGGCGCCGCGGCATGGTCGCCCTCGCCGGGGTGGTGATGGGCCTGCCCGCGTTCGCGTTGGCGCTCGTGCCCACGTGGACCGCCGTGCTGGCCTGCGCCGTGGTCCTGGGGGTGGGGTTCGGTGTCTTCCTGTCCGTGGACAACGCGCTGGTCACCGAAGTGCTCCCGGCCGCCGAGGGGCGCGCCAAGGACCTGGGCATCGTCAACATCGCCAGTTCGGGCCCCCAGGTGATCGCCCCGGCACTGGCCGGGCCGATCGTCGTCCACCTGGGCGGCTACCCGGTGCTGTACTCCGTCTGCGGGCTCGTCTCCCTGGTGGGAGCGGTGACCGTCTGGAGGATCCGGGGCGTGCGCTGAGCCCCCGGCAGCGGGGCCCGGAGCGGGCTGACCACCGTGTCACCCCTGGCGCCACTGCCCCACCAGGGGTGACCATGGGGGCATGGATGAGCGGAAGACCTGGGAATGGCTGGTCAGGGAGCTGACCGAGGGTGCGGAGACGACCGTCCAGCCCGGCGGGGCCGGCGCCCCGGTGACCTACCGTGCCGCCAGCCGGGCCGAGGTCCTGCCCGGGGAGCGCGGGATCCGGATCGGCTGCTTCCAGGGCCGGGAGCTGGAGGAGTCGATGGTCCTGCACCTGGACCCGCCGACCCTGGCCGCCCGGCTGCGGGATCTGGTCGAGGAAGCGGTGGCCGCGTTCGGCACCCGACGCGAGGAGGGCCTGACCGAGGCCTTCGAGCTGCTGATGGTCCATCTCCAGGAGACCGTGGACACGGCCAGGCCCGGGGAGGTCCACCTGGTTCCGGCCCGGGGCGGCTTCGACTCCCTGCGCGACCCGCCGGTCAGTCGCTGACGGCGTCCAGGGTGCCGCTGTCCGCACGGGTGTGCGAGGGAGTCTCCTCGCCGCGCTGACGGGCCGGTTCCCACCACCACCAGTGCGTCTCCGGTACCCAGGCGGGGACCTCCTCGACTGTGGCGGGGCTGGCGTTGGCGGCCACCGCCTCCAGGGCGTCGTCGATGCGCGGGAGCGCTCCGAGGTCGATGGGCCGCAGGAAGCTCTCCAGCGGGACGAACGCGTCGCCGAGGAGCTGGATCATGGAACGGCGCCAGCAGGCCGGTCGGTACCCCTCGTGCTGGCCGTTCTCGGCGGCGGTCTGGCTGCGCACCACGTACAGGCTGAGCCGGACCGGGTTGTTGCCGCTCACGAGGAGTTCGGCGAGGGTCGCGTTGAAGTTCTGCCCGGCCGGGGATCCGCGTTCGGCCTCGGTCGTGGCCTGGTAGAGCTCGAAGAGCCGCGCGAACGCGGAGTCCATGAGGGCGTCGCGGTCCCTGCCGCGCGTGGCGCTCTCAGAGAACGCGTCCAACGCCCGTTTGGCCAGGCTGGGAAGGTCCCTGCCCGCGTCCGCTGCCACCGGTCCACCGCCCTGTCCGCAGAAGTGTTGTGAGGAACCGTCGGGGCGGTCCCCCGACCGACACTTCCGATCATAATCGCCCGCCACGCCGGGGTGGTAGGCGATTACCCAACAGTAGCCGCAGACCACCCGGACGTGGAGCACGAGAGCCTCCGGTGCTTCCAGACCCCACACCCTTGAGGAGCGCCCCGAGCTGACGTTCCACCGGCAGGGCCCGTGTCGGCACACGACGAAGCGTTGGTTCCGAGCCTCTAAGGAACCCGGGACGAATCAGCCGGACCCGCACCGACCGGTTCGACCTCGGGGCCCTCCACTGTCGGACGAACCGCAGCCCCGGCGGCGGCCCGGCTGGTGCGCCCCTTGACCTTCTGACGCCTGGCCAGGGGCTTCAGGGTGCGCTGGACGATGAAGTACTCCGCCACGAGCACGTTCACCAAGAAGGAGGCCCAGGCGCTCGCGTGGTAGATGTCATCGAAGGTCAGGGAGGGGAAGAACCTCTCCTGGAGCGCCAGGCCGGTCATCAGGTAGATCCGCAGGCTCACCGCGGCGAAGGTGAGCGCGTAGTTGCGGATCATCCAGATGCGGTGCAGTTGGACCTCACCACGGCGGATGGTGGCGTAAGCCTGGTAGAGGGTGTACAGCCACGCCACGGTGAGGATGTAGAAGGCCACCTGCACCGAGAACCCGCTGACCGAGAAGGTCGCGGCGAACAGGGCCGCGATCGAACCCAGAACGATCGAGACCATGTAGACCTGTCCCGCGACCCGGTGCGCCTTCGGGTAGCGGACTCGGATCCAGGTGAGGAACTGGAACGGGCCGATGAGCAACGCCAGCGAACTGGGGACCGCGTGCACCGCGATGGTCACGTAGTGCGAAGCGAACAGGTCGTTGAGCGGGATCTGGTTGCGTTCCTCGCCGCCGATCAGATAGGTCTGTGCCGAGTAGACGGCGATCCCGACCGCGGATGCGGCCAGAAGGCCCCACAGGGCCCACCACCATCGTCGGCGCGTCGACTTGGTCATGCTGGTCAAGATCTCCCCCACGCAGGAGTAGTAGGCCGTTGTCACCAACATGCTGCTGCGTGGGCGGGCTCGTTCGCGTCGGTGATCGTCGCCTAATCAGCCGCTTCCAACGGTTGGCCGAGTTCGGGCAGGTCCCTGAGCTGTCTGCGGGAAGTGATGTCGAGTTTGCGGAAGATCCTGCGCAGGTGGGCGTCAATGGTCCGCGGGCTCAGGAACAGCCGTGCCGCCACTTCCTTGGAGGTGGCGCCCTCCGCCACGCATCGAGCGACGTGGATCTCCTGCATGGTCAGGCGGTCCAGGGGCCGTTCGGAGCGCTCGCTCACCACCTCGCCGGTCGCCCGCAGCTCGTTGGCCGCCCGGTGGGCGAAGGCCTCCATCCCCAGATCGGACAGCATCCGGTGTGCGGTGCGCAGTTGCTCGCGCGCGTCGCGACGGCGGTTGCGGCGGCGCAGCCACTCCCCGTAGCGCAGGTGAGACCTGGCCAGCCCGGGTGCGCAGGGGCTGCGTTCCAGCTCTTCGATGCCCTGGCAGTAGTCGTCTTCCACTCCCCTGACCAGCGCCCGGGTGCTGGCCAGAACACCCCGGGCCCAGGTGGTGTCCACCGGCTCGGTCCGCTCGGCCAGGGACTCCAGTGCCTCAGCGGCCAGCCTCTCGTGCCCGCACCGGGCAGCGGCCTCCACCAGTTCGGGGAGAATGACCCCGGGGAGGAACAGGCCCGCGTCCCGCGACCCGCGCACGGCCGCATCCAGTGCTCGCGAGTAGTCCCCGAGTCCGTTGTTGAGCACGGCCCCGGCCCAGTCGATATTGGCGGGGAGATGCCCTTGGCCTTGGCGCTGCGCCTCGGCCAGCAACTGGGAGACCTCCTTGTCGCGGCCGCGCATCGCGGCCAGTTGGAGGCGTGGGTACATCTTCGGCGCGTCTGCGAGCGCGTCGGCGATCGCCTCCTCCTCGGCGATGGCGGCGCTGGCTCGCTGGAAGTCGCCGGTGAGCACCGCGGAGATGGCCTTCTGGGCCAGAGCGAGCCTGGTCAGGGTCAGTGATCCGCTCTGTTGCCCGGTGTGCGTCATCCACTTGGTGATGATGGTGTGCACGTCGTGGTCCCACAGGTCGGCGGCCAGGAGGCTCGCCAACCCCGGGTGCCGGTCCCACGCGCTCGCCTCACCGGTGAGTAGCTGGCGGATCATCGGGACGCCTTCCCGGTACCGCCCGGCGTTGAGCAACTCCAGGGCGTCCAGAAGATCAGGGGATCGGTTGGTCGGAGGAGCCGCGTTCGCGGTTTCGAGCACCTGCTCCATCACCCCGGCGGGTCGTCCGGTCACCAGTGCTGTTTCCAGGGCGCTCACCAGGGAGGAACGAGACAGCTCCGGATCGGTGGCAGCCAGTCGGCGGGCGGCCCGCAGGAGTAGGCGCGGCCCGTTCTGGACCTCTTGCCCGCCCCTGAGGAGGGCGAGCTTGCCGCGTAGCAGGTCGACGGAGGCTTGCAGGGGCGGGTCCAGGGTGTCGGCGTCGACGCTGTTGAGCAGGTCGGCTGCGGTGTCCGCGATGCCCGCGTCGAGTGCTCCCCGGGCCGCCGCGAGTGTGCGTTGGACGCGTCTGCCGGGGTCCAGGGACAGCGTCGCCGCGCGTTCGAGGAAGGCGGACGCGGCCGCGATCCCTCCGCGTGCCTGGGCTCGCGCGGCTGCCGACTCGAGTTCGGTGGCCACTTCCTCGTCCGGCGCGCTGCTCGCCTGGGCCCGGTGCCAGGCCCGCCGATCTGGCGCGGTGACCGCGTCGGTGACCTCGGCCAGGGCACGGTGCACGGCCCTGCGGCGCTGGACATCCGCCCCCCAGTACACCGAGGAGCGAGCCAGAGGGTGGCAGAAGCGCACGCGTGTACCGAACTCGACCAGTCCGGAGGCCTCCGCGACGGGGCAGGCCTCTGCCACGTCGATGCCCGACTCTTGGGCGGCGGCCCAGAGCAGGTGCGGATCTCCGGTCGGTTCGGCCGCTGCCAGGGTCAGCAGTCGCTGTGCGGGTTCGGAGAGCCCCTCGAACCTGGTGTGGAAGTTTCGCTGTAGGCGCTGCGCGACCGCCGAAGGCGCGGTGGGGACGAAACCGCCCGCCTTGGGCAGTTCGATCAGGGCGAGCGGGTTGCCTCGGGCCTCGCTGAGGAGGCGCTCGCGTACCTGTGTGTCGAGGGTGGTGGTCTTCTCCGCGTTCAGAAGAGAGCGAGCATCGGAGTTGCTCAGTCCGCCCAGGGTGAGACCCGGTAGCTCGTCCAGGCGGTGTTCGGTGGCCCGGGTCGCGAACACCATGGCGACGGGTTCGGCGGCGACACGTCTACCCAGGAACCCCAGTGCCCGGGTCGAGGCCCGGTCCAGCCAGTGCGCGTCGTCGATGACGCACAGCACCGGTTGTCGCCGGGCGGCGGTGGAGAGCAGTTCCAGGGCCGCCAAGCCGACACGGTGCGGGTCCGGGGAGCCGCCCGCCAGGCCGAACGCCACCCGGAGGATGTCACGGTGATCGGGCGACAGTTGGTCGAGGTGGGTCGAGACCGGCATGCAGAGCTGGTGGAGCCCGGCGAAGGGCAGCTCCTTCTCGAACTCTGATCCGGTGCCGTGGAGGATCTGGAAGCGTGGCGCGGCGATGCGCGCTGCCTGGTCCAGCAGTGCGCTCTTGCCGATGCCCGGCTCGCCGCGCAGGACGAGAACACCTCCCTGTCCCTGGTCGGCGGTGTCGATCAGGGTCTTCAGGCGGCCGGTCTCGACGCACCTGCCGACAAGCGGTCGCGAAGGGGCAGTAGGCATACGCAGAACGATAGTGAACCGGCACGTGCGCTCTGGTCCTCGCGCTGTCGGGCTCTCGCGACCACGAAGGACCCGATCATGCCGCTCGCGGCCAACGCGACCACGGGAAGTTGTCGGACAGCTCCGCTCCCGGGGTTCAGCCGACGATCTCCAGGGCCTGGTCGAGCATGGCCGCCCACTGGCGGACGACCCGGCGCCGACGGGGTCCGTCATCGGTGAGGAGGTTGGCCAGGCCCAGCCCCCGAGCGAGGTCCAGGGTGGCCTGGACCGCTTCCCGGGTCCCGGGCACGGACTCGTCCGCGCCCAGCAGTTCCACGGCCGCGCGGTGCACCTCCCGCCCCACCTGTTCCTCCAGGGGGATGACCCGCGCGCGCAGCGCGGGGTCGCTGGCGGCCCCGGCCCACAGTTGGAGGGCGGCGTTGAAGCCGGTGCCGCTGAAGGCGTCCACCACCATCTGCACGACGGCCTCGGTGCGGCCCGGCCCCTCCGGGACCGCCTCGGCGCGGCGGCGCAGCTCGGCCCCGCGACCGTCCACCATGTGCCGCAGCGCGGCGAGGAGCAGGTCCTCACGGGTCGGGAAGTGGTGCTGCGCGGCGCCCCGGGACACCCCGGCTCGCTGGGCGACCGCGCCCACCGTGGCTCCGGCCACGCCGCGTTCGGCCAGGCACTCCACGGCCGCGTCGAGCAGCCGGGCCCGCGTGGCCCGGCTGCGTTCCTGTCTCGGCTCCCGGTCGGATGCCGTGCCCACTGCGCGCCCCTTCTCTCCCGTGTCAGTACGACTTGGGCAGCCCGAGGGACTGCTGGGCCACGTAGTTGAGGACCATCTCCCGGCTCACCGGGGCGATCCGGGCCAGCCGGGCGGCGGCGATCGCCGAACCCAGACCGTACCCGCTGGCCAGACCGTTGCCCCCGAGGGTCTGCACGGCCTGGTCCACCGATCGAACGCACGCCTCGGCGGCGGCGTACTTGGCCATGTTGGCGGCCTCCCCGGCGCCCGCGTCGTCGCCGGAATCGTAGCGGAGCGCCGCGTGCTGGGTCATCAGGCGGGCCTGCTCCATCTCGATCTTCACCTGCGCCAGCGGGTGGGCCAGCCCCTGGTGGGAGCCGATGGGCTGGTCGCGCCACACGGTGCGTTCCTTGGCGTAGGCGACGGCCTTGTCGAGGGCGTGGCGCGCGCTGCCGGTGGCCAGGGAGGCGGCCATGATGCGTTCGGGGTTGAGCCCGGCGAAGAGCTGGAGGAGTCCGGCCTCGGGGTCCCCGACCAGCGCGTCAGCGGGCAGCCGGACGTCGTCCAGGAACAGCTGGTACTGGTGGTCGGGGCTGACCAGGTCCATCTCGATGCGCTGGGCCGTGAACCCCGGGGTTCCGGTGGGGACGACGAACAGGGCGGCCGAGAGGCGGCCGGTGTCCTCGTCCTGGACACGGCCGACCACGAGAACGGCGTCGGCGACGTCCACGCCGGAGATGAAGGTCTTCTGTCCGTTGAGCACCCAGCCGTCGCCGTCGCGGCGCGCGGTGGTGGTGATGCGGTGCGAGTTGGATCCGGCGTCGGGTTCGGTGATGGCGAAGGCCATGATGGACTCTCCGCTGGCCAGCCCGGGCAGCCACCGGCCGCGCTGCTCGGGGGTGCCGAAGCGGGCCAGAACGGTGCCGCAGATGGCCGGGGACACCACCATCATCAGGGTGGGGCAGCCCGCCGCGCTGAACTCCTCCAGGACGGCGGCCAGGTCGCCGATGCCGCCGCCCCCGCCGCCGTACTCCTCGGGGACGTTGACGCCGAGGTATCCGAGGCCGCCCGCCTCCTTCCACAGTTCCGTGAGGTAGGAGCCCTCCCTGGCCTTGGCCCGGTAGTACTCGGAGCCGTACTTGGCCGCGAGGCCGGCGACGGCGGCCCGGAGTTCGACGCGCTCGGTCGGTTCGTTGAAGGTCATGGCACCGGTCACTGATCAGGCCCTTCGTTGTTGTCGGTGTGGTCGAGGACGGCCAGCGGGGCCCCTGCGGGGACCCGGTCCCCCGCGGCGACGGGCAGTTCCCGGACGGTCCCGGCGGCGGGAGCGGTGACGCGGTGCTCCATCTTCATCGCCTCCATGCGCAGCAGGGTCTGCCCCTCGCGGACCCGATCCCCCACCGCGACGTCCACGGCGGTGACGGTTCCGGGCAGGGGCGCGGGCAGGGCTCCGGGGTCGACGGCGGGTTCGGGTGCGGGGAGCGGGTCGACGGGGGTGAGGGTGACCGAGCCCAGAGCAGACTCCACGTACACGTCCGCGCCGCCGGGGCGGGGGCCGTACACGTCGAAGGCGCGCCGCAGCCCGTCCACTTCCAGCACCACCCGTTCCGGCGTGGCCGAGAGCACCCGGACGCCCTCACGTTCGGGCAGGTGGGCGCCGCGCACGGAACGGAAGGACGAGGTGGTCTCGCGGCCCTCGGGTGTGGTGTGCCGGTGCCGGTGCGGGGCGGAGGGCAGGTTGCGCCATCCGGCCGGGACGCCCGGGGGAAGGACGCCGTTCCCCCGGGCCGCCTCGACCGAGGCCAGGGAGGCGGCGAGCGCGGCCAGCTCCTCCGTGGCCGGGTCGGCGAGGGGTCGGGCGAGCTCGGTGAGCCGGTCGCCGGTCAGGAAGCCGGTGTGCAGTCGTTCGGGACCGGTCTCGGCATGCGTGAGGTCCGGGTGGCGCAGGGCGCGGACGAGCAGGTCCCGGTTGGTGCCCACCCCGTGCACACGGGCCCGCGCCAGGGCGGCGGACAGTCGGCGCAGGGCGTCACGGCGGTCGCGTCCGTAGGCGATGACCTTGGCCAGCATGGGGTCGAAGTCGGTTCCCACCGTGTCACCCGCCTCCACCCCGTGGTCGAGGCGCACCCCGGGCGCGGTGAGCGGAGCGAAGGAGAGGTCCGCGGCGGGGACCTCGAAGGCGTGCAGCGTGCCGGTGCGGGGCCGCCAGTCGTCACCGGGGTCCTCGGCGTACAGGCGGGCCTCCACTGCGTGGCCGCGCGGGGCGGGAGGCCCGGTGTCGGGCAGCGGCTCGCCCTCAGCGATCCGCAGCTGCCACTCCACCAGGTCCAGTCCGGTGACGCACTCGGTGACGGGGTGCTCCACCTGGAGGCGGGTGTTCATCTCCAGGAAGACCGGCTCCCCCAGGCCCGCGTCCGTGACCGGGACCAGGAACTCGGCCGTTCCGGCCCCCGTGTAGCCGATCACGGCGGCGAGGTCGCGGGCGGCCCGGTGCAGCCGCTGGCGGACCTCCTCGGGCAGCCCCGGGGCGGGCGCCTCCTCCAGTACCTTCTGGTGGCGGCGCTGGGCCGAGCAGTCGCGTTCGCCCAGTGCCCAGACCGTGCCGTGGTGGTCGGCGAGGATCTGCACCTCCACGTGGCGGCCGCGCTCCACGTAGGGCTCACAGAACACCGCCGGGTCACCGAACGCGGAGGCCGCCTCGGCGCGCGCGGTCTCGGCCTCGTCCGCGAGGGAGCCGAGGTCGCGGACCACGCGCATGCCGCGTCCGCCTCCCCCGGACACCGCCTTGACCAGGACGGGCAGGTGTTCGGCGCGCACGGCGGCGGGGTCGAGGGCGTCCGCGACCGGCACCCCGGCGTCGCGGGCGATCTTCTTGGCGAGGGTCTTGGACCCCATCTGCTCGACGGCCTCGGCGGAGGGTCCGACCCAGGTGAGTCCGGCGCCGGTGACCGCGCGCGCGAAGTCGGCGTTCTCGGAGAGGAAGCCGTACCCGGGGTGGACGGCGTCGGCTCCCGCGGTCCGCGCGGCGGCCACGAGCGCGTCGGGGTCGAGGTAGGCGTCGACGGGACCGCGCCCCTCGGGGACGGACAGGCGCACGGCGGTGTCGGCCTCGCGCACGTGGGCGGCGTCCTCCTCGCCGGGGGCGTGCACGGCGACGGTGGCCACTCCCAGGGTCCGGCAGGTGCGGATGACCCGGCGGGCGATCTCGCCCCGGTTGGCAACGAGCAGCGTGCTGATGGGACGGGTGTGGGCCGTGTGGCTTGTGGGGGTCATGGGCCTTCCCCTTCTCACATTCGGAAGACACCGAAGCGGTCGGTGCCGCGTACCGGTGCGTTGCTGGCGAAGGACAGGCACAGCCCGAGGACGGTGCGGGTGTCGCGGGGGTCGATGACGCCGTCGTCGTAGACCCGGCCGGACAGGAACATCGGCAGGGACTCGGCCTCGATCTGGTTCTCCACCAGCTCGCGCATGGCCGCGTCCTGGTCGTCGTCGTAGGGCTGGCCCTTCTTGGCGGCCGAGGCGCGCGAGACGATCGAGACGACCTCGGCCAGCTGTTTGGGGCCCATGACGGCGGAGCGGGCGCTGGGCCAGGAGAAGAGGAAGCGGGGATCGTAGGCGCGTCCGCACATTCCGTAGTGCCCGGCGCCGTAGGAGGCGCCGATGAGCACCGAGAAGTGCGGGACGGTGCTGTTGGAGACGGCGTTGATCATCATCGAGCCGTGCTTGATGATGCCGCCCTGCTCGTACTCCGCGCCCACCATGTAGCCGGTGGTGTTGTGCAGGAACACCAGCGGTGTGTTCGACCGGTTGGCGAGCTGGATGAACTGGGTGGCCTTCTGCGACTCGGCGCTGAACAGCACGCCGTTGTCGTTGGCCAGGAGTCCGACCGGGTACCCGTGCAGGGTGGCCCAGCCGGTGACCAGGCCGGGGCCGTACGAGGGTTTGAACTCGTCGAACTCCGAGCCGTCCACCACGCGCGCGATCACCTCGCGCGGGTCCACCGGGACCTTGAGGTCGGGCGGCATGATCCCCAGGAGTTCCTCGGCGGGCAACAGGGGTTCGCGTACCCCGCGGACGGGGGCGGGACCGGCCTTGGTGTGGTTGAGGCGGGCCACGATGCGGCGGCCGACGCGGATCGCGTCGTGCTCGTCCTCGGCCAGGTGGTCGGCGAGCCCGGAGACCTCGGCGTGCATGCGCGCGCCGCCCAGGGACTCGTCGTCGCTCTCCTCCCCGGTGGCGGCCTTGACCAGCGGTGGTCCGCCGAGGAAGACCTTGGACCGGTCCCGGACCATGACCACGTGGTCGCTCATGCCCGGGACGTAGGCGCCTCCGGCCGTGGAGTTGCCGAAGACCAGGGCGATGGTGGGGATTCCCGCGGCGGAGAGCCGGGTGAGGTGGCGGAAGGTGCCGCCGCCGGGGATGAAGATCTCCTTCTGGGTGGGCAGGTCGGCGCCGCCCGACTCCACGAGACTGATCATGGGCATCCGGTTGCGCTCGGCGATCTCCCCGGCCCGCTGGGACTTGCGCAGGCTCCAGGGGTTGCTGGAGCCGCCGCGCACGGTGGGGTCGTTGGCGACGATCACGCACTCCACGCCCGAGACCACGCCCACCCCGGTGACCACGCTGGCGCCCACGTGGAAGTCGCTGCCCCACGCGGCCAGGGGGGACAGTTCGAGGAAGGGGCTGCCCTCGTCCAGGAGGAGTTCGATCCGTTCCCGGGCCAGCAGACCTCCCCTGGCGCGGTGCCGCTCCACGTAGCGTTCGCCGCCCCCGGCCAGCGCCTTCGCGTGTTCGGTGTCGAGCTCGGCCAGCTTGGCGAGCATGGTGTCCCGCGCCTCGGCGTAGGCCGGGCCCCGGGTGTCGAGTCGGGAGGTCAGAACGCTCACGGGCCCTCCTCGGGCAGCGGGGTCTCGGACAGCAGCGACTCGGGGACGGGGAGGCGGCGGGCGCGCAGCCACTCACCGAGCCCCTTGGCCTGGGGGTCCAGTCCCTCGCGGCGGGCGGTGCCCGGCGCGAGTATCCCCTCGATCCAGAAGTTGGCGGCCCGCAGACCGGGGAGCAGGTGGCGGGTGACCCGGAGGTCGGCGGTCTCCGGCAGCAGCTCGCGCAGCGTGTCGGCGGTGAGGGTGTGCGCAAGCCAGCGCCAGGCCTCGTCCGAGGGGGCCCACACGCCCACGTTGGCGTCGGCTCCCTTGTCGCCGCTGCGCGCGCCCAGGACCAGGCCGAGGGGGGCCAGCCTGGTGGGTTCGTCGGGAGGGGACGCGGGGAGCGGGGGTTCGGGAACCTCCGTGAGCTCCCTGGTGCGAACGGTGTGCGGTACCTGCTCGCGTTCGCCTTCGGGGGTGATGACGGTGTGCTCGACCTCGGCGGCTGGGACCAGCGCGTGGGTGACGGTGACCCCGTCCGGTCGGGCGTCGCGGGGCGGCGCGGTGATGTGGAACCCGGCGTAGCTGGAGAGCGCCAGCTCCACGGCCGCGGCGCCGAAGCGGCGGCCGATGACGGCGGGGTCGTGGTCACGGGCGACCACGCGCAGGCGCGCGGTGGCGTCGTCCTGGGTGTCGCCGTGGGGGTCGAGGGCGGGGACGAACTCGAACCGAAGGTCGGCGGGGCCCCGGTGGGCCAGGGCGGCGCGCATCTGGCGTTCGGCGAGGGCCGCCTTGTCCTCGGCGTCCAGGCCGGTGACGAGGAACTCGACCTCGTTGCGGAAGCCGCTGATGCCGGTGAGGCCGACCTTGAGGTCCGGTGGCGGGTCCTCCCCGGTGGCTCCGCTGATCCGCACCCGGTCCCGCGTCTCCTGGTGGAGCCGCACGGTGTCCAGGCGGGTGGTGACGTCGGGGCCGGGGTAGCGGGCGCCGCGGATCTCGTAGACGAGTTGCGCGGTGACGGTGCCCGCGGTGACCGCGCCGCCGGAGCCGGGCTGTTTGGTGATGACCGAGGTGCCGTCGGCGGCGATCTCGGCGATCGGGAACCCGGGGTGGTCCAGGTCGTGTCCGGCGAGTTCGCGCGGCAGGGCGTAGTTCCCGCCGGTGGCCTGGGTCCCGCACTCGATCACGTGTCCGGCGACGGTGGCCCCGGCGAGGGCGTCGAGGTCGTCCCGGGCCCAGCCGAAGTGGGAGACGGCGGGGCCGACCGTCAGTGAGGCGTCGGTGACGCGCCCGGTGACGACGATGTCGGCCCCCGCGTCCAGGCACCGGGCGATGCCGAAGGCGCCCAGGTAGGCGTTGGCGGTGAGGGGGGTGCCCAGGTGGAGTTCCTCGGCTCGGTGCAGCAGGTCGTCACCGGTGACGCAGGCGATGCGGGGCTCGAAGCCGAGGCCGTCGGCGAGCTCGGTGAGGCGGTCGGCCAGCCCCCGTGGGTTGAGGCCGCCCGCGTTGGTGACCACGCGGACCCGGCGTTCCATGACGGTGGCCAGGCACTCGCGCATCTGCCGCAGGAAGGTGCGCGCGTAGCCCCGGCTCGGGTCGGCCAGCTGGTCCCGACCGAGGATGGCCATCGTGAGTTCGGCCAGGTAGTCGCCGGTGAGCACGTCGACGGGGCCTTCGGTGAGCATCTCGTGGACGGCCGCGACGCGGTCGCCGTAGAAGCCGGAGGCGTTCCCGATCCGCAGAGGGGGAGCTGCTGTAGCGGTCATGGGAAAGAGGGTGACACCGGACACAGAAAAGAACAAGCACCCGTGATTGTTTTTCCCCTGAATGGCACCCTCGGGTGAAATGGCCGGAACCGGCCGCAGTCGACCGGTTACGGGGCCGCGAATCGGGACAGACGAGGGGTATTTTGGCGCGCGTGAGTACCTCCTCAGAAGACACCGCGTCCCCCAGTACCCCCGACGAGGCCTCGGAGTCCCCCGAGACACCCGAGACCTCCCCCACCTCGGAGTCCCCCGAGACACCCGAGACCTCCGCGACCCCGGAGCCCTCACCCGCCTCCGAGGCCTTCCTCCAGGGTCAGCCCGCCCCGCACCGCGACTCCCTGTTCGGCGCCGGGACCTTCAGCGTGGCCGGGCTCATCATGCTGGCCACCACCCTGCTGTCCACCCAGCTGGTCGGGATCTTCAACACGCAGACCCTGATCGGAGCCGAGGGCACCCTCGGAGCGGCGGTCCAGGGCGAACTCACCGGCGCCGGACTGTTCTCGGCACTGGCCGTCCTGTGCTCGGCGGTGGCCCTGTTCCGGTCGGGTTCCGAGACCCACCCGTGGGTCCGCCACCTGGCAGCCGGCACCGTGCTGGTCGGGATCCTGCTCGTCGTCCTGACCGTGCTGTCGTACGTGCTGCTGACCGCCCCCGCGCCCGCCGCCTGAGTGGAAATTGGCGGTATCCCTGGCCTGAGCAGGTGATTCTTAGGTCCCGCTTATCCCGATGCGCGGGTACGTTGGCCGCGTGAGTACCGCACCGGAAGACAACGACAAGCCCGAGAACACCACGAGCTCCGGCGAGGGCTCGCCGCAGCCGAAGTTCGAGCCGGGGTACCCCGCCCAGAACTCCGGCGCGACGGATGCCGCAGACTCCGCGGAGGACGGCCTCGCCGATGAGGAGGCCGGTCACGACCACGAACACGAGTTCGAGGTCACCGAGGCCGAGCCCCGACCCGGCGGCGCCTTCTCCACCGAGACCCTCAGCATCGTGGGCCTTGCCCTGCTCGCGGTCACCATCTTCTCCGGCCAGCTGCTGGAGCTCCTCACCAGCATGATCATGCTCGGAGGCCAGCCCATCGACGCCGGGCAGGTCCGCTCGATCGAGGCCCAGCTGTGGATGGGCGGAGCGGTGTCCCTGCTCACCGTGCTCGCCTCGACCCTGGCGCTGGCCCTGCTCAACCGGGGCAGCAGCCCGTGGGCGCGCTGGACCGCCACGGCGACGACTGTGGTCGGTTTCCTGTTCGTCCTCGTCGCCGCCGCCGCGTTCCTGCTGGTGCCGGACGCCGCCCCGCAGCAGATGATGCCCCCCATGCCCAACTAGCAGGGGTCATCCCGCTCCGGGGAACACCGGGTCAGGAGACCCGGTCGATGACCAGCGGGCCCGGCTTCCGCTCGGCCGCGCCGCCGATGTCGAAGGCGCCCTCAAGCGCCTCGGCGGCGCGGTCGAAGCGTTCGGGCTCGTCCGCGTGCAGGGTGAACAGGGGTTCGCCCGCCGCGACCGCCTCTCCCGGCTTGGCGTGCAGGGTGACCCCGGCGCCGAAGGAGACGTCGTCCTCCTTGCGGGCCCGACCGGCGCCCAGACGCCAGGCGGCCAGACCCACCTGGTAGGCGTCCAGCCGCGTGACCACACCGGTGGCCGGGGCCAGCACGGTGCGGCGTTCGGCCGCCACGGGCAGCGGCGCGTCCGGGTCGCCGCCCTGGGCGCGCACCAGCGCCTTCCACGACTCCAGCGCGCTGCCGTCACGCAGCGCCTCGGCCGGGTCCTTCACACCCTTCTCACCGGGCGTCATCCCGGCCGCTGCCAGCATCTCGCGGGCCAGCGCCACGGTGAGTTCGACGACGTCGGCGGGGCCGCCCCCGGAGAGCACCTCCACCGACTCCGCGACCTCCAGCGCGTTGCCGACCTGGCGGCCCAGGGGCGTGGCCATGTCGGTGAGCAGCGCCACCGTGCGCACTCCGTGGTCGTTGCCGATGTCCACCATGGTGCGGGCCAGCTCGCGGGCGGAGTCGGCGTCCTTCATGAACGCGCCCGACCCCACCTTGACGTCCAGGACCAGGGCGCCCGTGCCCTCCGCGAGCTTCTTGCTCATGATGGAGGCGGCGATCAGCGGGATGGACTCCACCGTGCCGGTGACGTCGCGCAGCGCGTACAGCTTGCGGTCAGCCGGGGCGAGCCCGCTCCCTGCCGCGCAGATCACCCCGCCGGTATCGGTGATGACCTCCCGCATCTCCTGAGTGGACAGCGAGGCCCGCCACCCGGGGATCGACTCCAGCTTGTCGAGGGTGCCGCCGGTGTGCCCGAGTCCGCGCCCGGACAGCTGCGGGACGGCCGCCCCGCAGGCCGCCACGGTGGGGGTGAGCGGAAGGGTGATCTTGTCCCCCACACCCCCGGTGGAGTGCTTGTCCGTGGTGGGCCTGGCCAGGTCGGTGAAGTCCAGCCGGTCGCCGGAGGAGAGCATGGCCTCGGTCCAGCGGCTCACCTCCGCGCGGTCCATGCCGCGCAGGAAGATCGCCATCGCCAGCGCCGCCATCTGCTCCTCGGCCACCTCACCACGGGTGTAGGCCCCGATCACCCAGTCGATCTGCTCCGGGGAGAGCCGTCCCCCGTCGCGCTTGGCCCGGATGATCTCGATGACGTCCATGTCATGTTCCTTCCGTCGTGAAGAGGTGGTGCGAAACGACGTCTCCCCGGCCGCCGTGGACCGGCGACCGGGGAGACGACCGATGGTGCTCCGCCCGTCAGGCGAGGTTGTGCGGTCCGAAGGCCTGGGGCAGCACGCGCTCCATGGGCAGGATGCCCTCCGGCGTGTCCACCAACAGGTCCGGCCCGCCGTGTTCGTACAGGAGCTGACGGCAGCGCCCGCACGGCATCAGGGCCAGGCCCCGACCGTCCACGCAGGCGAAGGCGACCAGCCGACCGCCGCCGGAGGCGTGCAGGGCGCTGACCAGACCGCATTCGGCGCACAGGCCCACACCGTAGGAGGCGTTCTCCACGTTGCAGCCGCTCACCACCCGGCCGTCGTCGACCAGCGCCGCCGCCCCCACCGGGTAGTTCGAGTAGGGCGCGTAGGCGCGGCCCATGGCCTCCCGGGCGGTCTCCCGGAGGGCCTCCCAGTCCACTGCGGTGTCGGTCATGACCTGCTCGCCCTCCACTGTTTTCCGATCCCGGCGGGTGCGCGCAGCCGTTGCGAGGCCAGCGAGAGCACCAGCAGCGTGGCGATGTGCGGGCTGTAGGTCGCCAGCTCACGCGGCAGCGAGTCGGTGCTGAAGTACCAGAAGAGCAGGACGATCGCGGCGAGGAAACCCGCCACGGCGATGCCCTTGCGGTCCTTGCGCACCTGCCACACGGCCACCACGAGCAGGACCACGGCCAGGAGCAGCAGCAGCGCGTGGATGGCCGCGCCGCCGCCGCGCAGCTGGAGCGCGTCGGTGTAGCCGAACAGGGTCGCGCCCATCGCCAGGCCGCCCGGCCGCCAGTTGCCGAAGATCATCGCGGCCAGACCGATGTACCCGCGGCCGCCGGTCTGCCCCTCCTGGTAGATCTGGGAGGCGACGATCGCGAGGAACACGCCGCCCATACCAGCCAGACCACCGGAGATGACCACGGCGACGTACTTGAGCGTGTACACCGGCACACCGAGGGACTCGGCGGCGTCGGGGTTCTCACCCACCGAGCGCAGCCGCAGGCCGAAGGTGGTCTTCCACAGCACCAGGTAGCTGATCGGGACCAGCAGGATGGCGATGAGGGTCAGCGCGGACATCCGGGTCGTGAGGCCGATGACCAGCGCGGCCAGGTCGCTGACCAGGAAGATACCGCTCTGGGCGACCGGGGCGAGCGCCTCCGGCAGCCACGGCAGGTTCAGGGTCGGGAACGACGGCGCCGACGGGGACTGGGCCGCACCCGCGCCGGGGATGTCGGAGTAGACCAGGATCGACAGGTAGCGCATGGCGCCCAGGGCGAGGATGTTGATCGCCACACCGGACACGATGTGGTCCACCGCGAAGGTCACGGTGGCCACCGCGTGGATCAGGCCGCCGAGCATGCCGCCCAGGGTTCCGGCCAGCAGGCCGATCCACGGGTCGTTGAAGCTCCACGCGAAGTACGCGCCGAACCACGTCCCGAAGATCATCATGCCCTCGAGGCCGATGTTGATGATGCCCGCGCGCTCGGCCCACAGACCGCCGAGGGCAGCCAGACCGATCGGGACCGCGAACGTCAGCGTGGTGCGGACGGTGCCCGCGTCGGTCAGCATGTCCTGACCGGTGATGACGCGCAGACCCGCCAGCGACACGAAGACCGCCATCAGCAGGGTGAGGACGCGCCAGCGCGCCCACCCCCGGGGCCGGGACCGCTGGGTCACCGGCTCCATCACGTTGAGTTCCTGGCTCACTGTGCCTCCCCGCCGCGCTTGTCGTCGGTGCCGTCGGTGTCCTCGGTGACGGCTCCGTCGGAGGCGCCGCCGTCGGACACGGCCGCGGGCTCCGGGGTGGACTCGGTCGTACGGCCGAGCTGCCTGCCGATCTGCTGCTGCTGGTAGCGGCGGCCCCAGCGGTGCACGACCTCGTAGACCACGACGACCGTGAGGACGATGGTGGCCTGCGCGATGACGGCGATCTCCTGCGGGATTCCGTCGAAGGGCAGGATGCCCGCCGCCTGGGTCAGGAAGGCCCAGAACAGGGAGGCGAAGACGATGCCCACGGGGTGGTTGCGGCCCAGCAGCGCGATCGCGATGCCGATGAAGCCGATCCCCGTCGGGAAGTCCAGCGCGTAGTAGTGGGAGTTGCCGAGCAACTGCGGCAGACCCACCAGACCGGCGACCATGCCCGAGAAGAGCATGGACAGGAAGACCATCTTCTTGACGTTCACGCCGCTGGCCTCGGCCGCCGTCTGCGACTGGCCGGTGGCCCGCAGCTCGAAGCCGAACCGCGTGCGGTTGAGCATGATCCAGTACCCGATGCCCACGGCGACGGACAGCAGGATCAGACCGTAGATCTCCCGGTCCGAGCCGAGGAAGGTCGCCGGGATGCCCGGGACCCAGCCCGACTCGGGGATGGGCGGGGTGCCGATGTTGTTGGTGCTGATCTCGACCGCGAGGCGGCCCTCGGTCAGCAGGTAGGCGGTGATGCCGGTGGCGATCGCGTTGAGCATGATCGTGGAGATCACCTCGGACACGCCCCGGGCGACCTTGAGGTAGCCCGCGATGCCCGCCCACAGGCCGCCCACGGCCACGGCGGTGAGGATGACCACGAACTGGCTGAGCACCGGGGGCAGCACCAGGTACCCGCCGACGGCGGCGGCCAGCAGGGCCGCGAGCCGGTACTGACCGTCCACACCGATGTTGAACAGCTTCATCTTGAAGCCGATCGCCACGGCTACGGCGGCCAGGTAGTAGGTGGTGCTGTCGTTGATGATCTGCACCAGGCTGTTGGGCCGGGTGCCGTACTCCAGCATCCGCTCGAAGGTGGGCAGCGGGGCGATACCGCTGAAGTACAGGACGGCGGCGGTGACGCCGATCGCGATCACGCCCGCCGTCAGGACGGCGGCGAAGGACAGCGCCATCATCGCCGCGAGGCGGTGGAAGAGCACGAACGCCAGCAGCGAGCCGATCACCGCGCCCGACGCGGCCGCGACGGGCTCGATCAGCGAGAGGTCCAGCATCCACCCGGCGACCAGGCCGCCCACGACCGACAGCACCAGGGCCATCGGGAGGACGAGGACGTTGTGGAGGGGTGTGCCCTCCTCCTTGGTGCCGTCGGCGCCCACCCGGCCCCGGTCGGGGGTCATCGGGGCGAGCACGGCCACGAGGACGAAGGCGAGGGTCACTCCGACGATGAGCGCGGCCCACCACAGGAGGAACAGGTCCAGCACGACGGTGACCAGACCGCCCATGAGGACGGCGAGGAGGATCACGATCGGTGCCGCGACGGTGCGGCGTCCGCTGTCAGTCATGCGCCGCCCTCGCTCTCGTTACGATGGGCGCCCTCAGCACCGCTGTCACCTTCCGTGTGCGCGTCCGAGCCGTCCAGTCCGGCGCCGGTCATGGCGGATCCGAGCTGTTCGGGGGTGACGCTGGTGGGGTCGGCCTCCGCGACCAGGCGGCCGCGCAGGATGACGTGGAGTGTGTCGGACATGCCGATGAGCTCGTCGAGGTCGGCGGAGATGAGCAGCACGGCCAGCCCGGCGGCGCGCGCCTCGCGCAGCTGCTCCCAGATGGCCGACTGCGCGCCCACGTCCACGCCTCGGGTCGGGTGTGCGGCGACCAGGAAGCGCGGGTCCCCGCTCATCTCCCGGCCGATGATGAACTTCTGCTGGTTGCCCCCGGACAGCGCGTCGGCGATGACGTCAATGTTGGGGGTGCGCACGTCGTACTCGCCGACGATGCGCTCGGAGTCGGCGCGGGCACCGGACCGGTTGATCCAGGCACCGTTGACGCTGGGTTCCCGGGTCTGGTGGCCGAGGATGCGGTTCTCCCAGAGCGGGGACTCCAGCAGGATGCCGTGCCGGTGGCGGTCCTCGGGGATGTAGCCGACACCGGCCTCGCGGATGCTCAGCGTGGACCACTCGGTGATGTCGCGCTCTTCGAGGGTGATGGTGCCGGAACTGGCCCGGCGCATCCCCATGATGGCCTCGATGAGCTCGGACTGGCCGTTGCCCTCGACCCCGGCGATGCCGACGATCTCGCCCTCGCGGATGTCCAGGGTGACGTCGTCGACCACCGGTCGGCCCTCGGAGGAGAGCACGGTGACCCCGGACAGGGCGAGCACGACCTTGTCGGTGACGGTGGACTCGCGCAGCTCGGGGACGGGCAGTTCCCCGCCGACCATGAGCGTGGCCAGCTGGCGGGCCGAGGTGGTGCGCGGGTCGGCGGTGGCCACCGTGGTGCCGCGCCGGATGACGGTGATCTCGTCCGCGACCGACAGGACCTCGTCGAGCTTGTGCGAGATGAAGATGACGGTGAGGCCCTCACGCTTGAGCACGCGCAGGTTGTCGAAGAGTTCCTCGACCTCCTGCGGCACCAGCACGGCGGTGGGCTCGTCCAGGATGATCGTCTGGGCGCCCCGGTAGAGCACCTTGAGGATCTCCACGCGCTGGCGGTCGCCGACGCCCAGGTCCTCCATGAGGCGGTCGGGGTCGACGCCGAGCCCGTACTGGGCGGACAGCTCCTGGATGCGGGCGCGCGCCTTGCGGCCGATGCCGTGCCTGCGCTCGGCACCCAGGACCACGTTCTCCAGCACGGTGAGGTTGTCCGCCAGCATGAAGTGCTGGTGGACCATGCCGATGCCGTGCTTGATGGCGTCGGAGGGCGAGTGGAAGCGCACCTCCCGGCCACGGATGTGGATGGTGCCCTCGTCCGGCCGGTGCATGCCGTACAGGGTCTTCATCAGCGTGGACTTGCCCGCTCCGTTCTCGCCGACGATGGCGTGCACGGTACCGGGAGCCACGGTGATGTCGATGTCGTGGTTGGCCACGACGCCGGGAAAACGCTTGGTGATCCCGCGCAGCTCAACGGCGGCGGGTTCGTTCGACCCGCCGCCCGATGGCGTGCTGCTCATCAGACTCCTCTGTGGGAATGTGCGGCGGGGCGCGGACGGGCCTGGGATCGGCCACGGCCGGGACGCCTTCGTCGCGGTGCGGCTACCGGGCGGAGCCGAAGGGGGCTGGCCCCTCCGGCTCCGTGTTCGTTCGGGTCACGGCGCGGGCCCGGTGCCCGCTCCGTGGAGTGTCCCAGCGCCGTTACGGCTGGCTGGGAACCTCGATCTCACCGTCGATGATCTGCTGCTTGAGCTCGTCGAGCTGGTCCTGGACGGGCTCGATGGCCTCTTCGTTGGTCAGCGTGTAGTCCACGCCGCCCTCGCTGAGGTCGAAGCGCTTGATCCCGGCGTCGACGTCGCCCTCGGTGGCGGAGCGGATGAACTCGAAGACCGAGACGTCGACCTGCTTGATGGCGGAGGTCAGCACGTACGGCTTCTGCTCCTCCTCGGCGTTCTCGTACTGGTCGCTGTCGACGCCGATGAAGGTGAACTCGTTGTCGACGGCGGACTGGAGGATGCCGTTGCCCGAGGCGCCGGCGGCGTGGTAGATGACGTCCGCGCCGCGGTCGTACTGGGCCTGGGCGGCCTCACGGCCCTGGGCCGGGTCGTTGAACCCGGCGAAGTCCGGCGGCTGGCTGAGGTAGTTGATCTCCACCTCGATGTCCTCGTTGACGTGCGCGACGCCCGCGACGTAACCCGCCTCGAACTTGCGGATCAGCGGAGTCTCGACACCGCCGATGAAGCCGACGTGGTCCTCGTCGGTGGTCAGGGCGGCGGCGGCACCGGCGAGGAAGGAGGCCTGCTCCTCGGCGAAGACGAGGCTGGTGACGTTGTCGATCTCCTCAATCTCGGAGTCGACGATCGCGAAGTCGACCTCCGGGTACTCGGGGGCGACGGCCTGGACGGCGGCGTCGTAGGCGAAGCCCACGGCGATGATGACGTCGTAGCCCTCCTCGGCCATGGTGGCCAGGCGCTCCTCCTTGGCGGACTCGGCCTCGCCGTCGGCGGGCTCGAAGTCGTTGGTCTCCACGCCCAGCTCCTCGGCGGCCTGCTCGAGGCCGCGGTAGGCGGAGTCGTTGAAGGAGCGGTCACCGCGGCCGCCGACGTCGTAGGCCAGGCCGACCTTGACGTCGGAGGAGGTCTCGCCGTCGCCTCCGCCACTGGCACCGTCGTCGGCCGCGTTGTCGCACGCGGTGAGTGCCAGCACGCCCGCGGCGGCGACCGCTGCGAACTTGGCTGCGTTGCTGCGCTTCACTTGAAAGTCTCCCCTTCGCCCTCTCAGCGGACCGCATTCCGCGCGGGACCGACCTGAGTTCTGCAGCCGGACGATATCCGCTGGCCGAATGTACATCTAACCCACGGCCGTAGTTGTTATGAAGGCGAGAGCAGAGTGACACGGGGCCTTACCGGGAAGTTACCAAGAGCACACCGGATCGGGGCAACCTTCGGCCTAATCGCTGTTTTTGACCTCCTGTTCTCTCGATGAATCCGGCTTTGCGACCGCCCGTGTCGTGACCTTCACCTGTGGTGACCTCGCCCTGTTCGGCCCCATCCGGTCTAGACCGGCCTGATCCACTTGGCGGGCGCGGGTTCAGTCCTGGAGGAACTCCACCACGGCCTGCTTGAAGACGCGCGACGAGACGGCGTTGGCGTGCTCGCGACCCGGGATCTCCACGAACGACCCGCCACAGCGCTCAGCGAGCCCGGCGGCACCCTCGGCGACGGTGTCCCCCGCTCCGGCGACCAGGAGCGGCGGGAGGCCCTCGGGACGCGGTTCCTCCTGGAAGGGACGGGCGGCCTGGCCGCGGGCGCACGCGGCGAGCGCCGCGGCGTCGTTGCCCGGAAGCGCGACCACGGTCCGGTACACGTGGTCGAAGGGGGTGTCCCCCGCGCCCGGTTCGGCAGCACCCAGGCCCGCCAGGGCGTCGGCCGGGCCGAACCCGCCCAGCACCGTACGACGCACCCGCTCGGGCGCGGTGAGCGCGAGTTCCCAGGCGATCCGGGAGCCCATGGAGTAGCCGACGACGTCGACGCGCTCCACGGCCAGCTCGTCGAGCAGACCCACAAGGTCGGCGACGAAGTGTTCGGGCAGGTAGAGCCCGCTGTCGGTCGGCTTGTCACTGGCCCCGTGCCCGCGCAGGTCCGGGCCGATCACCCGGCGTCCGGCGGTGTCGAACGCGCGCGGCCACCCGGCGGCGCTCCAATTCATCTCGAACGTGGTACCGAAACCGTGCAGCAGAAGCACCGGAAGGTGATCGCCGGGGGCCTGCGGCGGCAAATCCGCATAACGCATTGTCACGTCTCCGACGAGATTCGCGTTCATGAATCTTTTCCGTTCTCGATCCGGTGGGGATTTGTTGGAAGCGAACGAGGGCCCATTCAGACGTTCCCATAAACAGAATGACCCGAAGGGCCGTTCCGTTGGTGTC
The DNA here is from genome assembly GCF_003182025.1 of Nocardiopsis sp. L17-MgMaSL7. Classification (NCBI taxonomy): domain Bacteria; kingdom Bacillati; phylum Actinomycetota; class Actinomycetes; order Streptosporangiales; family Nocardiopsidaceae; genus Nocardiopsis; species Nocardiopsis sp. L17-MgMaSL7. Next base: position 66,457 of record NZ_QGTF01000002.1, read on the forward strand.
GACGTCCGAACGGGCCCTTGTCGTCACGGCCTCAGTTCGTCGGGGGCCTGAGTCGGACCCGGCGCTGCGGTTTGGCGTCCTCAGTGGGAACGCGTCCGACGATTCCGGCCTGCGGCGCCCTTTCCTCGACCTCCACCGCGAAGGTCACCAGGGGGTCGCCGACGGGGACCACCTGCTCCTCCTCCGCGTGCAGCTCCACCACGCGCCCGGCCTTGGGCGAGGGGATGACCACGGCGGACTTGGTGGTCTCCACCTCGACCAGGGGGTCGTTGCGGCCGATCGTGTCCCCGACCGCGACCTGCCACTCCAGGACGGTCGCCTCGACCAGGCCCTCGCCCAGGTCGGGGAGGGTGAAGGTGATGTTCTCTTCTGCCATGTGGGCTAGTACTCCAGGGTTCGCTGGACCGCGAGCAGGACGCGGTCGATCGTCGGCAGGTACTGGGGCTCCAGCGGTCCGGCCGGGTAGGGCACGTCGAACCCGGTGACGCGCTGGACCGGGGCGGCCAGCTCACGGAAGCAGTTCTCGGTGATGAGGGTGGCCACCTCCGCGCCGAGTCCCGCGGTGAGCGGGGCCTCGTGGACGACCACGGCGCGCTTGGTGCGCGCCACCGAGGCGGCCAGCCCGGCGGCGTCGATGGGCTTGAGCCAGCGCAGGTCGAGGACCTCCAGGTCCACTCCGTCCTCGGCGGCGAGTTCGGCCACTTGGAGGCAGCGGTGCACCATCGCGCCCCAGGCGACGAGGGTGGCGTGGCTGCCGGGGCGCACGATCCTGCTGGTGCCGATGGGGTCGGTGGGCTCGCTCAGCACCACCGGGCGGCGGTCCCAGTAGCGGGCTTTGGGCTCCATGTAGACGACCGGGTCGTCGGAGCGCACGGACTGGAGCAGCAGGCTGTACGCCTCGGCGGGGTCGGAGGGGGCGACGACCTTCAGCCCGGGGGTGTGCGCGAAGAGCGCCTCCAGGCTCTCCCCGTGGTGCTCGGGTGCCTGGATGCCGCCGAAGGACGGCAGGCGCAGGGTGATCGGCATGGGGGCGGCGCCACGCGTGCGGTAGTTCATGCGCGCCACCTGGTTGACGATCTGGTCGACGGCCGGATACGCGAATCCGTCGAACTGGAGCTCGGGGACCGGCCGCCAGCCGTTCATCGCCAGACCGACCGCCATGCCCATGATGGCCGACTCCGCCAGCGGGGTGTCGAAGACGCGCTGGTCGCCGAACTCCTTCTGGAGACCGTCGGTGACGCGGAAGACGCCGCCGAGGGCGCCGACGTCCTCACCGAAGACGAGGACGTCGGGGTCCTCCTCCAACAGGACGCGCAGGGCCCGGTTGATCGCCTGCTGCATGGACAGCTCGACCGCTCGGGAGTCGGCCGGGGCGTCGGTGTGTTCGATCAGCTCGGTCACAGCTCGACCTCTTCCTGCCAGGTGCGGTGCTGCCGGGCCAGCTCCTCGGTGGTCTCCCGGAACACGTGGGTGAACAGTTCGGAGCCGTCGGGCTCGGGGGCCTCGGCGACCCCGTCACGGATCTCCTCGGCGCGCTTGGCGGCCTCCGCGTCGACGGTGGCGAGGTGGGACTCGTCGTCGTGCCCGGCCTCGATCATCGCGGTGCGCAGCAGGTCGAGGGGGTCGCGTGTGCGCCAGTGGTCGGTGTCGGCTCGGTCCCGGTAGCGGCTGGGGTCGTCGGAGGTGGAGTGGGGTTCGACCCGGTAGGTGAGGGCCTCGATGACCGTGGGGCCGCCGCCCGCGCGGGCACGCTCGACCGCCTCGGCGGTGGCGGTGTACACGGCGCCGACGTCGTTGCCGTCGACGAGCACCCCGGGCATGCCGTAGCCCTCGGCGCGGGCCGCGACGGAGCCGCCCGCGACCTGGCGCTCGTTGGGCACCGAGAGGGCCCACTGGTTGTTCTGGCAGAGGAAGACGACGGGTGCCGTGAACACGCCCGCGAAGTTCATGGACTCGTGCACGTCGCCCTCGGAGCTGGCGCCGTCGCCGAAGTAGGCCATGGCGACACCGTCACCGCCGCGGAGCCGTTCGCCGACCGCCCATCCCACGGCGTGCGGGACGGGGCCGCCGACGACCGCGTTGATGGCGCCGAAGCGGGACTCCATGACGTCGTGGAGTCCGCCGTGCCACAGGGCGCGGTGGGTGGCCATGTAGGCGACCATCTCCACGCCGTAGGCGAGGGCGGAGGCCATCTCGCGGTAGGTGGGGAAGACGAAGTCGCGGGTGGGGTCGAGCGCGCTGGCGCTGCCCACCTGGGCGGCCTCCTGACCCCGGACGGAGACGTACGCGGGGAAGACGCCCTGCCGCTGGAGGGCGATGGCCTCGGTGTCCAGGTCACGCGCGGTGCGCATGGCGCGGTACAGCTCCCGGGTGAGTTCGGGTCGCAGGTGCTCCACGGTGATGGCGCCCTGGCCCGTGGGCTCTGGGGTTGGCATGTCGAGCGGCTCCCAACGTGGCCCTGCGCGCGTGTGGCGCGACCCGGGCTCGGGGTGGTCAGGTCTGCCTTTGATTCTCCGTACAACTGGACAGTTTCGCTAGATACGACCGTACAGTCGATACGATCAAGAACATCGGACCTGGTTTCGTTCGTGGATGTCCAAGTTTCAGCCTCCGAAACAGGGGAAAACGACACGCAGTGCCAAACATCACGAATCACCATCAACACCACCATCCGCCAACCCCGCCGAAGGGAAGCCCGGAAGCCACACACAGGAGTCGTCGTATGCCCGGACAGTCACGACAAATATGCGGAGAATGGGTGTCAGGACAAGAATTTCTGGCGGATTCCGGCGGTTCGGGTGTAGTTACTGCTCAGTCAGGGAAACCCTCGACCTACTCCGTGCGTCAACCATGAGTACAGTCGGAACTCCTCCGCCACTCCCCTGTTTGGCGGTTCGCACAAGAGGTCCGTACGCACGAATCCCCCCGATACCCCCACACCGACCCGAGCACCACGGAACGTGCGTCCGTCATCTCCCCGACCGGTTTTTCCCAGCTTCCTGTCAATGAAGACAGCACGGAGCCGAGCCCTGCGACAAGAGCACACGAGGAGCACGCACATGGCCATGGGCGAACAGCACAGGAACGGCCGGCGGCCGGACACGACCGACCAGACCATTCTGAGCGCGCTCGCCAAGGACGCCCGGACCGGCATCACCGAGATCGCCGCGCTGGCCAACGTCTCCCGAGCCACGGCATACAACCGGATCAAGCGCCTCACCGACGAAGGGGTCATCCGCGGCTACTCCGTGGTGACCGACCACTCCAAGATGGGGCTCGGCGTCACCGCGCTCGTCCTCATCTCCGGCAGTCAGCCCGACTGGCGGGCCAACCGGGAGATCCTCTCGTCCTACCCCGAGATCGAGTACTGCTGGTACGTGGTGGGGTCGGCTGACATCGTGCTGCTGGTCCGCGTCGCCAACACCAACCAGCTGCGCGACCTGATCCTGAGCCGCCTCCAGTCGCTCCCCGGTGTGACGTCCACCCAGACGCTCACCGTCATCGACGAGGTCGTACACCGACCGGTCGTGGAGCCCGCCGAGGGGAGCGAGTGACCCCGCCCCACCCCCGGATCATCCCCTGACCACCCCGGCGACCGCCGTCATCAGCTCGGACAGCAGTTCCGAGCCGCGCGCGCGGCTGGCAGCGATGTCGCCGTCGACCCCCGACACCACCTCTGCGTAGGCCTTCAGTTTGGGTTCGGTCCCCGAGGGGCGCAGCGTCACCCGCCCACGCGTCCCACCTTCGAGCTCGAACCGCACGGCGTCCGTCGGCGGCAGACCCACGTGCCCGTCGGCGAAGTCCACGACCCCCGACACCTTCAGGGGGCCGAACGCGGCGGGCGGTTCGGCGCGCAACCGCCGCATCGCCGCGGTGATCTCCGAGAGGTCCCGCACCCGGACCGACAACTGGTCGCTCAGGTGCAGGCCGTACCGCCGGGCCTGGTCGTCGAGGAGGTCGACCAGCGTGCGGCCCCGGCTACGCGCCTCGGCCGCCAGCGCCAGCGCCACGAGCGCCGCGCTCACGCCGTCCTTGTCGGCCACCGGTCGGCCGTCGTCCCCGCCCACGCAGTAGCCCAGCGCCTCCTCGTAGGAGAACACCCTGCTCTGGCCCGGCGCGCCCGCGCGAGCCAACCACTTGAAGCCGGTCAGGGTCTCCTCGTAGTGCACTCCCCTGTCCCGGGCGATCTTGCCGAGCAGACTGGAGGAGACGATCGAGGTGGCCACCACCCGGTCCGCGCCACTTGTGTGGTCCAGCACGTACTCGGCGAGCAGGCCGCCGACTTCGTTCCCGGTGAGGAGGCCGTACCCGGGCACCGCCAGGGCCAGCCGGTCGGCGTCGGGGTCGTTGGCCACCACCAGGTCCGCCCCGTGGGCCTCCCCCGCCGCCAGGGCCAGGTCCATCGCACCCGGCTCCTCCGGATTGGGGAAGGCGACAGTGGGGAAGTCCGGGTCCGGTTCGAACTGCTCGACCACCACCTCGGGCGCCGCGAACCCGGCCCGCTCCACCGCCTCCGACAGCACCCGGCCGCCCACGCCGTGCAGGGGCGTGTAGACCACCGAGAGCTCCCTGGGCCCGTCCGGAACCAGCGCGGTCACCGCGTCCAGGTACTCCGAGACCGCGTCGGCGCCCAGCACCTCCCAGTCCTCGCCCAGCGGCAGCGCGCCGACCGGCCCCACCGCGTCGATGGCCGCGGAGATCTCGGCGTCCACCGGTGAGACGATCTGGCTGCCCGCGTCGTGACCGGACCCGCCCACGTACACCTTGTAGCCGTTGTCCTGGGGCGGGTTGTGGCTGGCGGTGACCACGATCCCGGCGTCCGCGCCCAACCGCCGCAGGGTGTGGGCCAGCACGGGCGTGGGCAGCGGGCCGGGCAGCAGGGACACCCGGTGCCCGGCCCCGGTGAGGACGGCGGCGCTGTCCCGGGCGAAGTCGGCCGACCGGTGGCGGGCGTCGTAGCCGATCACCACGTGTCGGCGCTCCGCCCCGAGCCACGCCGCGATCCCCGCCGCCGCGCGCATGACCACGACGCGGTTCATCCGGTTGGGCCCGGCCCCCAGCGCACCGCGCAGTCCCGCCGTGCCGAACTCCAGCCGCGCCGCGAACCGGTCGTCGAGGTCGGCCAGGGCCTCCCCGTCGCCGACCTCGACGCGGGCCAGGAGCGCGCCCAGTTCCCCCCGGGTGCCGGGGTCGGGGTCCTGGTCGAGCCAGTCCCTGGCCTCGACGAGGAGCGCGGAGTCGATCATGGGAATCTCCTGTCTGGATGAGCGGGCGGGGCCGGGGCGAAGCGGGGCACAGGGGCACCGGACCGAGGCGGAGGGCGGGCTCGCCTAGAACCTCTTGACGATGTCCGCGAGCAGACGGCCGACGGTCGCGGCGGAGTCGCGGCCGGTGGCGAGGACGTCCTCGTGGTCGAGGTTGGCTCCCTCCAGACCGGCGGCGATGTTGGTGACCAGGGACATGCCCAGCACGCGGGCCCCGGCCTCCCGGGCGGCGATGGCCTCGAGGACCGTGGACATGCCGACCAGGTCGGCTCCCATGGCGCGGAGCATGCGGATCTCGGCGGGGGTCTCGAAGTGCGGGCCGGGCATGGCCGCGTACACGCCCTCGGGAAGGTCGGGGTCGACCTCGCGGGCCAGGGCGCGCAGCTCCGGGGTGTAGGTCTCGGTGAGGTCCACGAAGGTCGCGCCGGTCAGCGGGGAGCGCGCGGTCATGTTGAGGTGGTCGGCGATGAGGACCGGGGAGCCCACGGCGTAGTCGGTGTTGATGCCGCCCGCAGCGTTGGTGAGCACGACGGTCCGCGCGCCCGCCGCGACGGCGGTGCGGACGTTGTGCACGACCGCGTCGGTGCCGTGGCCCTCGTACAGGTGGGTGCGGCCGAGGAAGGCGAGCACGTGGCGGTCGCCGTCCACGATGCTCCGCAGGGTGCCGCTGTGCCCCTCCACCGCCGGGGGCAGGAACCCGGGCAGTTCGGAGGTGGCGAACTCGTGCTTGGAGTCGCCGAGCAGGTCGGCGGCGGGCGCCCAGCCGGACCCCATCACCAGGGCCACGTCGTAGCTGTCCACACCGGTGCGTGAACGCAGCTCGGTCGCGGCCTCCTCGGCGGCGGCCTGGGGTGTGCGAGTCACTGGGGTTTCTCCGTTCGTCGGTACCGCTGGTGCGGTGCGGGGTGGGTTCCGGTCTCCAGGGGGCGGGACATCACTTCCTGGGGGCCCGCGCCACCTGGGACGACCGTGCCGGTGAAGTCGAATCCGGAGGCCTTGTAGACGCGCTGCGCCGGTTGGTTGGCCCGGTTGACGCAGAGCACGATCTCCTCGGCGCCCGGAGCGACCTCGTGGGCCAGTCCGTCCAGCAGGGGTGCGGAGCAGGAGGCCCGGCCGACTCCCCGGCCCTGCCATTGTGGCGTGACGTAGTAGGCGCGCAGCAGTACCGCCCGCTCCGGCGCGTCGACCAGCTCCGAGCGCAGGAGCCGGTCCAGCACACCGAACCCCGCGCAGGCGGCCCGCGCCCGGTCGGGGCCGGTCAGCGGCCCCTCCAGGGCGACGATCGCGTACGGGAAGCGTTCGGGGTCGCCGTCGGCGTCGGGCAGGGTCCGTGCGGGCAGCCCGGTGAAGCGCAGCTGCTCGGGCGGCAGGTCGTGTTCGAGGGCGGCGTCCCGGAGCAGGCCGGCCTCGGCCGTCCCCGAGTCCAGCCGCACCAGGCGGACCTGGGAGGTGTCCCAGCGCCCCGCCGCCCTCCTGCGCGACCCCCGCCAGCGCGTCATCGGAGTTCCGGTAGCTGCGGTACGGGGTGGGATCCGGTCTCGACGGGTCGGGTCAGCACGCTCTGCATGCCGTGCTGGCCCGCGTCGTGGCGGCGACCGTTGGGGGTGAACCCGGCCGAACGGTAGGTGCGCTCACCCATGTCGTTGCCGTCGTTGACGCACAGGACGATCTGGGTGGCCGCGGGTGCGATCGCCGCCACCAGGAGGTCGAGCAGCGGGGCGGAGCAGGCGGCGCGGCCGATGCCCTTCCCCTGGTGTTCGAGGGCGATGTAGAAGGCGCGCAGCTGCACGGCGGTCTCCGGGTCGTCGACCAGTTCGCGGAGCTGTCCGGCCCGGTCGACGACTCCGAAGCCGACACAGGCCTCCAGGACGGCGCTCCGGTCGGTCAGGGGCCCGTCGTTGAGGACGACCGCGAAGGGGTGGCGCGCGGGGTCGTCGTCGGCGCGGGGCAGGGTGTGCACCGCCTCGTCGATGAACCGGCGCTGGTCGGGGGCGACCCGCTGGCGGGGCAGGACCTCGCGCAGCAGGGCCACCTCGGGGGTGGTGCGGTCCAGGCGCACCAGGCGCAGCCCGGGGACGCGCACCGGTTCGGGCGCGCGTGATTCGGTGGTTCGGGGCTCGGCCTGCTCGGGGGTGTTCGCTGACACCGTTCCTCCACTCGGCTGTCGGGCCGTTCCCGCCCCCGGAAGGTGGGGGCGGGCCGGACCGTCAGTCTTACACCCCGACCGGATGCCAGACCGTCTTGGTCTCCAGGAAAGGGGTCAACCGGGAGGTCCCGGGGTCGGCGCCGAGCCAGGCGTCCTCCCCGCCGTGGGCCTCCGGTCCGGGGCGCAGCACCCGGGTGAGGGTGGTCGCGGCGGCCCGCTCGAACTCCACCGCGTGCTCCCCGGCCCCCGTGAGGTCCAGGGCGTTGACGTCGGCGTGCGAGGCCAGGTGCGGGCCGATCTCGCCCGCCTTCCCGGTGAGCAGGTTGACCACGCCTCCGGGCAGGTCCGAGGTGGCCAGCACCTCGGCCAGCTCGATCGCGGCCAGCGGCGCGGACTCGGAGGTGACCACCACGGCGGTGTTGCCGGTGGCGATCACCGGGGCGACCACCGAGGTCAGCCCGAGCAGCGGGGCGTGCTGGGGCGCGAACACCGCGACCACACCGGTGGGTTCGGGCGCGGAGTGGTTGTAGAAGGGCCCGGAGACGGGGTTGGCCCCGCCGAGCACCTGGGCGAACTTGTCGGTCCAGCCCGCGTAGTACACCCAGCGGTCCACGGCGGCGGACACGGCGCGGTCGGCGTCGGCCCGGGTCACGTCGCCCGCCTCCACGAGGCGCGCGGCGAACTGTTCGCGGCGCCCCTCCATGACCTCGGCGACCCGGTACAGGATCTGGCCCCGGTTGTACGCGGTGCGCCCGGACCAGCCGCCGAAGGCCTTGCGGGCCGCGACAACGGCGTCCCGGCCGTCCTTGCGGGAGGCCAGGGAGGCGTTGGCCAGGTGGGTGCCGTCGGCTGAGGTCACGGGGTAACTCCTGCCGGACTCCGAGCGGGGGAAGGCCCCGCCCAGGTAGAGCTTGTAGGTCTTGCGGACCGCGAGCCGGGCCGGGACGGGGGTCTGGGACCCGCCGCCGGTGCTCTTCTTCTTGCCGCGACGCTCAGCCAAGGTAGGCCTCCAAACCGTGGCGGCCGCCCTCGCGGCCGTATCCCGACTCCTTGTAGCCGCCGAAGGGGCTGGTCGGGTCGAACTTGTTGAACGTGTTGGACCAGATCACCCCGGCGCGCAGGCGCTCGGCGGTCCAGAGCATGCGGGAGCCCTTCTCGGTCCACACACCGGCCGAGAGCCCGTAGGGGGTGTTGTTGGCCTTGGCCACGGCCTCCTCCGGGGTGCGGAAGGTCAGGACGGACAGCACCGGACCGAAGATCTCCTCGCGGGCCACCCGGTGCGCCTGGCTGACCCCGGTGAGCACGGTGGGCGCGAACCAGTAGCCGCGCTCGGGCAGGTCGCAGGCGGGGGACCAGCGCTCGACGTTCTCCTCGTCGGCGGTGGCCGTGAGTTCGCGGACCCGCTCCAGCTGCGCGGCGGAGTTGATGGCTCCGATGTCGGTGTTCTTGTCCAGCGGGTCACCGAGCCGCAGCTTGGCGATGCGCTCCTTCAGGCGGGGCAGGAACTCGTCCGCGACGGACTCCTGGAGGAGCAGACGCGATCCGGCGCAGCACACGTGGCCCTGGTTGAAGAAGATGCCGGTGACCACGCCCTCCACGGCCTGGTCGATCGCGGCGTCGTCGTAGACGATGTTGGCGCCCTTGCCGCCCAGCTCCAGGGTGACGCGCTTGTCGGTCCCGGCCACGGCGCGGGCGATCTGGCGGCCGACCCCGGTCGACCCGGTGAAGGCGACCTTGTCGGTGCCCGGGTGCTCGACCAGGGCCCGGCCGGTGTCCCCGGCGCCGGTCAGGATGTTGACCACGCCCGGGGGCAGGTCCGCCTCCTGGCAGATCTCCGCGAAGACCAGCGCGCTGAGCGGGGTGGTCTCGGCGGGCTTGAGCACCACGGTGTTGCCGGTGGCCAGGGCCGGGGCGACCTTCCACGCGAGCATGAGGAGCGGGAAGTTCCACGGGATGACCTGGGCCGCCACGCCGAGGGGGCGGGGGTCGGGGCCCAGCCCGGCGTGGGCGAGCTTGTCGGCCCAACCGGCGTAGTAGAAGAAGTGCGCGGCGACCAGCGGGAGGTCGACGTCGCGGGTCTCCTTGATGGGCTTGCCGTTGTCCATCGTCTCCAGGACGGCCAGTTCGCGTGAGCGTTCCTGGATGATCCGGGCGATGCGGAACAGGTACTTGCCGCGTTCGGCGCCGCTCATGCGGCCCCACACGGTGTCGTGGGCCCGGCGGGCGGCGGCGACGGCGCGGTCGACGTCGGCCTCCCCGGCCACGGCCACCCGGGCGAGCTCCTCCTCGTCGGCCGGGTTGAGCGTGGTGAGGTACTCACCGCTCTGGGCCGGGGTGAACTCGCCGTCGACGAACAGGTCGTAGGTCTCGCGCAGGCTGACGACGGAGCGGGACTCCGGTGCGGGCGCGTACTCGAAGATCACGGCTCAGTCCTGCGTGTAGTAGTCGGGGCCCGGGTAGGTGCCGGTGGACAGCCTGGTGCGCTGCATGAGCAGGTCGTTCAGGAGGCTGGAGGCGCCGATCCGGAACAGGTCGGGGGTCAGCCACGCGGGTCCCGCGGTCTCGTTGACCAGGACCAGGTTGCGGAGCGCGTCCTTGGTGTTGCGGATGCCGCCCGCGGGCTTGACGCCGACGCGTCGTCCGGTGGCGGCGTGGTGGTCGCGCACGGCCTCCAGCATGACCAGCGTGACCGGGAGGGTCGCGGCGGGCGACACCTTGCCGGTGGAGGTCTTGACGAAGTCCCCGCCCGCGCGCATGGCCAGGTGGGAGGCGCGGCGGACGTTGTCGTAGGTGACCAGCTCGCCGGTCTCCAGGATGACCTTCAGGTGGGCGTCGCCGCAGGCCTCCTTGACCGCGACGATCTCCTCGTGCACCTTCAGGTAGTCGCCGGAGAGGAAGGCCCCGCGGTCGATGACCATGTCGATCTCGCTGGCGCCGTCGGCGACCGCCCGCCGGGTGTCGGCCAGCTTGACGTCCAGGGGGGCGCGTCCGGCGGGGAAGGCGGTGGCGACCGAGGCCACACCGATCCCGGTGCCGCGCAGCGCCTCCACCGCGACGGCGACCATGTCCGGGTAGACGCAGACGGCGCCCACGTGGGGCACGGTGCGGTCGGTCGGGTCGGGCAGGGCCGCCTTGGCGCACAGGGCCCGGACCTTGCCGGGCGTGTCGGCGCCCTCCAGGGTGGTCAGGTCCACCATGGAGACGGCCAGGTCGATGGCGTGGGCCTTGGCGGTGGTCTTGATGGACCGGGTGGACAGGTCCTGGGCGCGGGCTCGGGCGCCGACCTCGTCGACCCCCGGGAAGCCGTGCAGATAGGCCCGGAGCGCGCGGTTGGTCGTCGCCTCGGGCACGGATGCGGTGTGGGGCACGGGCACCTACAGCTCGTCAGGTCAAGTGGGCTCACTCGACGCGGGGTGGGTGTCCCCCGCCGTCAGGCAGTCACCATAACCCCGGGCCGCTCCGCCGTCAGTCCCCGGCGGGTGCGCGCCCCCAAGGTTGGAGAAGGCTCCAAGGGTGGAGGGCCCCTGAGGTCGTCCTTTTCTCCAACCGTGGGTGCGAAAAGCCCGAAAAACGACGTTTTGGCCGCGCGTGATGGCATGCCCGCTCGGCTTGCGGTCTAGACCGGAGCACTCCACTGAGCGGGGACACCGGGCCCTTCCCCGGCCGTCTCCGCCGGTGCGCGCGACTACCCTGGAGACATGGCGGAGTTCCGGATCAGCAGTGACGACAGGCAGGTCGACCTGCGCAGAATGGCCACCGCGTTGGCCGAGTCGCAGGGGTGGGCACGCGAGGACGTGAGCATCTGGGACAACCGCCGGGGCGAGGTGATCGTGACCATCGACGACTCCCTGTTGCGCAGACCGGAGGCCGACCCCCTGCACCGGCCCCGGCACACCCCGCACGCGGTGCACGACGCCTGCGAGCTGCTGCGCCGGGAGGACACCTCCCTACGCGGGGTGGACTTCGCCGCCCTCAGGAACGAGAGCGCCCGGTTCTTCTCCGCCGGCTGGACCCTGGCCGACCTCCAGCACGCACTGGCCCACCGCCCGGACGGTGTGGACTGGGAGAGCGGCCCGGACTACCGGGGTGCCGCCTGGTTCGCGCACCGGTTGTCGGCGTGGAAGACCCCGGACGGGGACATCCGGCCCTCCCAGTCGCAGGAGTCGGCGCAGCTGCGAGTGATCAGCCGGGCCGGACTGCCGATGGACATCGGCCTGCCCGAGGACACCGAGCTGTCGGCGCGGCCCGTGGCCAGCCCGGCGGTGGCGCGCTCGGCGGCGGACGACGCCCGCCGCCTGATCCGGCAGAACACGCGCACCACCACGGACACCCTGGCGCACCAGGACCGCACCTCCGCGCACATCACCCGGCCGGAGGACCAGCGCTGATCCGGGACCGCGCCCGCGGCGGTCCGCGGGTCGGCCCCGTCAGTCCGCCCGCGGTGCCGCTCCAGGGCCGGGGCCCTGGCCGCCGAGCCCTCCGCCGTCGGACCGGCCGCCCTCCACGAAGCTGACGGCGGCGTCCGCGAAGGAGCCCAGGCCGGTCTCCAGCGGTCCCCGGCCCACGCCCCATCGCCACAGGCTCGCGAAGACCAGCGCCCCGAGGATGAACAGCTCCAGGTACCAGGGGCCGCTCGCGGAGCCGTCCGGGTGCAGGGCCACGATCACCGCGAGGACCAGGATGTGCCCCGAGTAGACGGTCAGGGGCATCCGGCCCACGGACGTCAGCGGGTACAGCAGGCGCGGCAGGCGCTCGGCGAGCAGCATGCACACGACCAGCACGACCAGGGCCTGCCCCACCGCTTCGAGGATCTCGAAGGTCGTGCCCGTGTGCGGGGTGTTCACCGCCAGCCACCACCAGGAGTCGGTGGGCACCTGGCCGCTGATGCTGTGGGCGTGGTCCGTCGTGGCGTAGCGCAGGTCCTCGGCGTACTGCGGATCGAGGGAGCTCAGCGGGCGGCCGTCGAGGAAGGGGTTCTCCGCCTCGGTCAGCCGGTCCAGGCCGCCCAGCGGGTACAGGAGGGCCCAGGAGCCCAGGTAGCCCGAGGCCGCCATGACCGCGCCGCCGACCGCCATCCGGACCCGCACCACGGCGGAGGTCAGGTCCGTGCGGCCCACCGCCATGCCCGCGATCACGAACGCCATGAAGGTGATCGCCGGGTAGTAGCCGGTGAGGAGGAACTCGGTGAACGAGCTGACCGCGCTGGTGCGGATCCCTCCCGGGAAGTACTCCGCGCGCAGCAGGAAGGACACCACCGGGCCGAACAGCGCCAGGGCGGCGGCCGACACCCACAACAGGGCCGCCCGCGCCCGCAGCAGCGGCAGGGCCAGCACGAAGAACCCGGCGTAGTAGGTGAGGATGATCGCCACCGGCACGGCGAACGCGTCCAGGACGAACCCCAGCAGTCCGATCAGCAGGGCGCGGGCCAGGATGCGCACGACCGCCCGGCGCAGCGGATCGCCCCCGACGGGACGGGTGCGTCCGGTCATCAGGGCCAGGGAGACCCCGGCGAGGAAGGCGAAGAGGGCCGAGGAGTTGCCGCGCACGAGGCTGTGCAACTCCCACCCCTGTTCCTCCGGCAGCAGGCCGAAGGAGACGACCCCGAGGTGGACGGCGAACATCCCGAAGACCGCGAGCGCCCGCGCGGCGTCGATGCCGTCGATGCGGCGCCGGTCCGGGGAGGGCGTGCTGGCGGACGGGGAGCGGTCGGATCGGTTCTGTGGCACGTTGTCAGGCTACGCCCGGCTCTGTCCGGCGGCGAGCGAAGGCCACTCCCGGCCACGGGCCCCTGACCGGGCCCGGAGAGGGGGTGTTCCTCCGGGCCCGGTACGAGCGGCGCCGGGCGCCGCCCTCGGGCTCAGTCGTCGACCAGCTCGCTGAAGTGGTCCAGCGCCTCCGGGTTGGACAGCGAGTCCCGGCTGGCCACCTTCCTGGGGTCCTCCCCCATGAGGATGCGCTTGACCGGAACCTCCAGCACCTTGCCGGACAGTGTGCGCGGCACCGACGCGATCACGCGGACCCGGTCGGGCACGTGCCGGGGCGAGCAGTCCGTCCGGATCCGGCGGGCGATCTCCTTGGGCAGGCCGCCCTCCAGGTCGGCCCCCTCGCGCAGCACCGTGAACAGCTCGATGCGGGAGGACCCGTCCTGTTGGGGCACGTCCACGACCAGGGCGTCCACCACGTCGTCCAGGGCCAGGACCGCGCGGTAGATCTCGCTGGTGCCCATGCGGACGCCGCCCCGGTTGATGGTGGAGTCCGAGCGGCCGTAGATGATCGCGGTGCCCCGGTCGGTGATCTCGATCCAGTCACCGTGCCGCCAGATGCCCGGGTAGACGGAGAAGTAGCTGTCCCTGAGCCTCTCGCCGTCGGTGTCGCCCCAGAGGAACACCGGCATGGACGGGGCGGGTTCGGTGACCACGAGTTCCCCGACCTCGCCGACCAGTTCGTTGCCGTCCGGGTCCCAGGAGGCCACGGCCATGCCCAGCCCGCGCGACTGGATCTCGCCCTCGTACACGGGCAGGGTGGGGGTCCCGCCCACCAGACAGCTACAGATGTCCGTGCCGCCGCTGGTGGAGAAGAGCCACAGGTCGTCGCCGAACTCCTCGTAGACCCAGGTGAACGCCTCGGGGCTGAGCGGGGAGCCGGTGGATCCGATCGCCTTGAGCGCGGACAGGTCGCGGCCCCGCGTGGGGTGCACGCCCTCCTTCATGCAGGAGGACAGGTACCCCGCGCTGGTACCGAAGACCGTCACCCCCGCTTCGGCGGCCAGGTCCCACAGGGAGCCCAGGTCGGGCGAGGCGGGGCCCGCGGCCTGCGGCGCCCCGGCGTCGTCCGCGGACGGTGACGGGTGGGCGGGGCTGCCGTCGTACAGCACGATGGAGGCCCTGGTCAGGAGCACGCTGACCAGGAAGTTCCACATCATCCAGCCGGTCGTGGTGAACCAGAGGACCCGGTCGTGCGACTGGGCGTCCAGGTGCAGGTTCAGGTTCTTGAGCTGTTCGAGGAGGATGCCGCCGTGCCCCTGGACGATCGCCTTGGGCAGACCGGTGGTCCCCGAGGAGTACAGGACCCACAGGGGGTGGTCGAACGGGACCGGGGTGAAGGTGAGTTCGGCGCCCGCCCCGCTCTCGGTGAGACGGTCCCACGGCAGCGTGCCGTCGAGGGCGGCCCCGGGGCTCAGGTAGTCGAGGAGGACGGTGTGCTCGACGGTGGGGAGCGCGGCGCGCAGCTCCTCCACGACCGGACGCCGGTCGAAGTCCTTGCCCGCGTACCGGTAGCCGTCGACGGCGAGCAGGACCTTGGGTTCGATCTGGGCGAAGCGGTCGATCACGCTGCGCACGCCGAAGTCGGGCGAGCAGGAGGACCAGATCGCGCCGAGGGAGGCGACAGCGTAGAACGCGGCGGCGGTCTCGGGCAGGTTGGGCAGGTAGGCGGCCACCCGGTCGCCCTTCCCCACCCCGAGCTCACGGAGCCCGGCGGCGATCGCGGCGGTGCGCTCGCGCAGGTCGCCCCAGGTCCAGGAGCCGAGCGCGCGGAGTTCGGTGGCGTGGCGGATGGCGACCTCACCGGGGTCGCGTCCCTCGAAGACGTGCTCGGCGTAGTTGAGCGTGGCGCCGGGGAACCAGCGGGCGCCGGGCATGCTCCGGTCGGCCAGGACCCGCTCGTACGGAGTGGCGGAGCGGACGCCGAAGTACTCCCAGACGGACGCCCAGAACCCGTCGACGTCGGTGACCGACCAGCGCCACAGGGCGTCGTAGTCGAAGTCCGGGGCGGCGGTGGAGGCGCCCTCGCCGAAGGCCCTGACGCCCTGTTCACGCTCGGCCCACCGGGCGAACGCGACGATGTTGGAGGACTCGATCCGGTCCTCACCGGGCTCCCAGAGCACACGGGGCACGCTGCTCTCCGTCATTGAAGGCCTTCCCAATCGCGTCGCTGTGTGTTGCTGTGAGACACATCTAACAGCACACCATCATCGGCGCCACGGGCCGGTCCGGCCTAACGGCTGCGCGAGGCGGGCACGAAGTACGCAGGTCACCGCTGGGGAGCACCAGCGTGGCCCGCCCACCCCCGAAGCGTGTCATTGGGTGGGCGGGCCACGTTGACCGCGTCGGGGGACGGGGTTCAGCCGAGTCGGCGTACGGCGGCGACGGCGTCCGTCGGGGTGTCGACGACGAGGGCGCCCGTGGCCTCCAGGCGCTCGCGGGCCATCAGCCCGCTGGCGACCAGGACGGTCTGGGCCCCGGCCTCACGGGCCGCGCGGGCGTCGTCGTCGATGTCGCCGATGAGGACGACGCGCGCGGGGTCCAGGCCCTGCTGCTCCAGGTGGTGGACGAGGTGTTCGGCCTTGGAGTCGTGCTCGGTGTCGAACTTGCGTCCGTCGACCCGCGTGAAGTGGTCGTTCAGCCCGCGTTCGGTGATGAGCGGCACCAGGTGGTCGTGGGTGGCCATGGACAGCAGGGACTGGGTCCGGCCGCTCCCGGCCCACTGGAGCAGGACGTCAGGAACGCCCGCGGCCAGCTCACAGGTGTGCAGGTACTCCAGGTAGCTGCTGTCGTAGAGCTTCTCGATGCGCTCCCACTCCTCGGCGGAGAGGCTCCGGCCGAGGAGCTCCTCGTAGCAGGGGATGAGGGGGCGGCGGAAGACGGTGCGCCAGTGGTCCATCTCGACCGGCTCACGGCCGAACTGGGCGCACACCGCGTTGACGGCCGCCAGGTTGGCGTGGTTGTCGTCCAGGAGGGTGCCGTTCCAGTCCCAGACGATGTGGTGGGTGTTCGGATTCGCGGAAGTCATCTCAGCCATTGGGAGCACTGTACGACCCCCCGACCCGTCACCGATATGCGTTTTCCGCCACCCCGGCCGCGTCGGCGCTGGCCAGAGTGGGAGTCACTGCCGGTCCTGGTCTGCGCGCCCCGGTGGGGAGTGGGCACCGGTCCCGGTCCCGTTCCGTCGCGCCGCTCGTTCGGCCCTGCGCTGTTCCCGCGCCCTGCGGCCCTTGCGCGCCGCCCACACGCCGAGCACCACCATCAGCGGGAACACCACCACGATGAGAACGGGCAGCAGCACCGCCATCAGCGCGGTGAGGAAGCTGGCGACGTCCTCCAGGAAGGAGACCACCGGAGCGCCCAGGCCGAGTGTGAGGGTGTTGACCACCGGGCGGGCCAGCGCCTTGGCCAGATGGAAGAGCAGGGCGATCACGACCCCGACGATCACCGCTCCCCAGGCGATGCCGCCAGCGGTGGTCGCCATGCCCGAGGCCTCGCCGGAGATCTCGGTGATCTCGGAGAGTTGGACCGCCGAGGCACCGGCGCCGAAGGTGATCCCGCCCGAGGTGGGCCGGATGACGGTCTGCACCACGTCGTTGACGCTGTCGAGTGCGGGCACCTTGTCGGCCACGAACTCGACGACGAGCAGCACGCCGAGGCAGACGAGCGTGGCTGGGTGCTCCAGCCAGGCCCAGGCGGGGGTGAGCGGGATGATCTCGGTGTAGCGGGCCAGCAGCCCGATCACCAGCAGGGGGACGTAGGCGTTGAGACCGGCGGCCGAGGCCAGGCCGAGGCCGGTGAGGGAAGCGAACAAGGGATTCCTCCGTGCGCGCCGGACAGGGGCGGTGCCGGTCCGGGTGCGTGGACCGGCACCGACTCTTCTGTGACGCCGGTGGAGGGCCGCTGGTTGCGTGCTCCTGCTCGGCTACTGCCGGTAGTTCCTCACCTCGGAGACGGGCCGGACGCGGGCCTCCTCGGGGTCCTGGTCGTACTCGCTGCGGGCCCGGCGCTGACGGAGGAGGTCCCAGCACTGGTCGAGGGACTCCTGGACCTCCCTCATCCGGCTCCGTTCCTCCGGGTCGAGTCCTCCCTGGGTGGAGCGGAGCGCGTGCTCCTCGTCCATCAGGCCGCGGATGGTCGTCATGATGTCCTGCTCGGGGTTGTCGCTCATACCGTCATGGTCCGCGCGGCTCCGGGACCGGGGCAAGAGTCCCGGTCCCGGGATTGCCCAGGTCAGACCGAACGTTTACGCGCGGCCACGCGGGCTGCCCCGGGGGACTCCGTGGGCGACGCGGTCGGCGACCGGGGAGGCGACCGCGCCGCCCGCGCTCGGCGTGGGCTCGTCGAGTGGGGCGGGGCCGCTGCGGACCACCCCTCCGCCGTACACACGGGTCCGGCGCGAGCAGCCCCCAGACCGAGGACGCGTAGAACGGGACCCTCGACGGCCGCTGACGGCGGGGCGGCCGACCCCCGCGGTCTGGGAAACTTCTCGTACGGCCTGGTTGGTGACAAATGGTTCGCCGGTCGACGGCCGGAAGCGCGGAATAGACCGCGAAGCTCCCCGCTTGAATACCTTGAGGGGGTATTGTTATGGCAGCTGAGCAGGAACGACACGGAGACGGTGGCATGGCGGCGAACCACGGTTACAGCGACGACAAGCAGAGCCACATCAACCGGCTCCGCCGTATCGAGGGGCAGATCCGGGGTCTCCAGCGGATGGTCGAGGACGACCAGTACTGCATCGACATCCTCACCCAGACCTCCGCGGTCAACAAGGCGCTGCGCTCCTTCGCCCTGTCCATGCTGGACGAGCACCTCAAGCACTGCGTGGCGCACGCCGTGGCCAACGGCGGCGACGAGGCCGACGAGAAGGTGCGCGAGGCCTCCGACGCGATCGCCCGCCTGGTCCGCTCCTGACCGACGGGACCGCCGCGACCGGTCCCGGCCATCCGTCCTCCCGCGCCCACACCAGGGCTAACGTACCGGTATGCCCCCCGAAGACCCCCCTGAACGCACCTTCGACGAAACCTCCGCCGACCACCGGGCCACCGAGGAGAACGGGCTCGCCCGCACGCTGGAACGCCGCCTGGCGCTGCCGGTCCTGCTCTGCGCGGTGGTCTCCGTCCCGGCGGTCTTCCTCGGCATGTGGGGCGAGGACCGGTGGGCAGAGCTCGGGCACCGGGTCAACTGGCTGGCCGGGCTGGTCCTGTGGGCCGAGTGGATCCTGCTCATCGCGCTGGCCGAGAACAAGCTCGGCTGGCTGCGCACCCACAAGTGGAGCACGTTCGTGGCGGCGGTGACGCTGCCCGCCGTGGTCTTCGCACTCGGGCCCGCCCAGGTCCTGCGCCTGCTGCGCGCGGCCGGAACCCTGCGCCTGCTCCGTGTCACCCGGATCGTCGAGGCCGGCGGGGTGCTGCGCCGCCGGTTGGGACTGACCGGGACACGCGGGACGGTGGTGGCCGCGGCCACCACCGTCCTGTCCGCCGTCTTCGTCGCAGCGGTCCTGGCCGATCCGACCTCGACCAGCCGCCGGTACGCCGAGTCCCTGGTTTCGGGGACGGGGACCTGGCTCGTCATCCTGGCGGTCGTGGTCCTCACGGGCGCCACCGCCCTCGTGGTCGTCCGCCGCTGGCGCCGGTCCCGCACCCCCTCCCCCAACGGGGGCGCGGATCAGTCCTCGCCGTAGCGCTCCCGTTCGTTGTCGAGAAGGCGGGCGCCCTCGGAACGGGACGTCCCCGCGTCCAGGTAGTCGACGGCCTCGTTGGCCACGAACGACGACGGCCGGCCGTCGTCGGCGAACCCCATCCGGGACACCTCACTGCCAAGGAAGGCGCGGATGCCCCAGTTCGCGACGATACGGGCTCGCGCGGTCCCGGACGGGACCGAGGCCACGTGGTAGCCGCGCGTGGCCGCCAGCGCGGGCAGACCGCTGAGGTCGAACTGCATGATCCGGGCCAGCGCGTCGCGCCCGCTCAGGTCCACGACCAGGCCCATGTCGTGGTGGCGGAACTCCTTCAGCGGCCGCCCGAGCACCGAGTTCACGACGTTCTCGGCCGCTGTGGAGGCCTGCCGGCTGGCGTACTGGGCGGTGGGCGGGCAGTAGGCGCTGTCGGTGTGCGAGAGGTTGGGCACCGCTGCGGCGTCACCGATCGCGAACACGTCGGGCTGGCCGGGTACGGCCAGGTCGGTGCCGACCTCCAGGCGCCCGGCCTGGGTCGGTTTGCCAAGGGTCTCCATCAGCGGGCTGGGCGTGATGCCCGCCGTCCAGATGAGGGTGCGGCAAGGGAGGGCTCGGCCGTCGGTGAGCACCACCTTGTCTGCGGTCACCTCGCGGACGCTGACCTTCATCTTCACCTCGATCCCGAGGTTGCGGAGCAGGTCGACGGCCTTGCGGCCGAGCCGGTCGCCGAGCTGGGGCAGGACCTTCGGAGCGATGTCGACGAGGTGCCAGCGGATGACCGAGCGGAGTTCGGGGTAGCGCTGGGCGGCCTCCTGGCAGAGCCGCATGAGCGAGGCCGCGGTCTCCACCCCGGTGTAGCCGCCACCGACCACGACGAACCGGCAGCGCTCCTCCCGCTCGACCGGGTCGCGCGAGTCGTTGGCCAGTTCCAGCTGGGAGAGGACGTGGTCGCGCAGCAGCACCGCCTCCGCGAGGGTCTTGGCACCGTAGGCGTGCTCGGTGAGCCCGGGGATGTCGAACTCCCGGGTCATGGAGCCCGGGGCGAGGACGAGCCGGTCGTAACGGCAGGGTGCGAGCTCACCGGTGGGCCTGCGCACCACCACCGTGCGGTGGCGGGTGTCCACCCCGACGGCGTGCCCGGGGACGAGCCGGGTCTGCTTGGTGAGCCGGTGCACCGACATGACGACCGACTGCGGGGTGAGCAGACCGGAGGCCACCTGCGGCAGCAGCGGGCTGTAGAGCATGTAGTCGTGTGGTGCCACGAGGGCGATGTCCGCCGCTCCCGCGGGAATGCGTCGTTCCAGGTGACGGATGGTGTGAAATCCACCGAAACCCGATCCGACCACCACGATTCGAGGCCGAGACATAGGTACACCGCTCCTTCTTCGGGTCGGGGGCGGGACGCCTGACGCGTCTGTGGGCCGTCGATCGCGGGCGTACCCACTTCACCGCTGCCGAATGTACGGGCGAGGCGGTGGTTTCCCCTCACTCCCACACGAGTCGTTCCGGGGACTTTGTCCGCCATTGGCACACGGCCCGAAAGACATACGGTGACTTCACGGGGGCGAAACCCGCTCTTGGTGTCCTGAACCTGAGACTAGATGACTATGTGTGGTCATGCACTTACGGAACGTGCTGACCCGTGTCACAGAGAGGGGTAAGGAACGCATATGCGTGCCTTCACCAGGATCACCACCGCCGCTGTACTGGCCGGGGGAATGACCTTCGTCGGCGTCGGAGCGGCCCAGGCCGACCCGAAGGACGAGGTCGCCCAGCCGGTGGGGGAGGTCTCCCAGCCCGCAGGTGAGGTCGCCCAGCCCGCCGAGGAGGCCGCGCAGCCCGCGGAGGAGGCCACCGGCTCCGTCGAGAACCTCTCGCCCGAGGCCGAGGCCCTGCTCGCGAACCCCCAGGTCCAGGAGATCCTGGCCGACGAGGAGGCCGTCGCGCTGCTCAGCGACGCCGACTCCCTGAAGTCGCTCCAGGCGCTCATGGAACTGGAGGACCCGACCGCGGCCCTGGCGGCGCTCGAGCTCCCGGTCGCCACCGAGAACCTTCCCGTCAGCGCGGAGGAGGCCCCGGTCGCCACCGACGAGGTCACCGGCCAGCTCCCGGCCGAGGCCCCGGACACCGGCGACGTCACCCAGCCGGTGGAGGACGTCGTGGGCGGCGTCGGCCTCAGGTAGGACCGGTTCGCACGTGAGGGGGGCGGGTGATCGTGGCCACCCGCCCCCTTCCGTCTGCCGTCCCGGCCCCGGAGGGTCAGCTCCGGTTGACCCCCTCGGCCACACGGGCGCCGATCCCGGGATCGATGTCGCTCCAGTACTTCAGGGCGCGCTGGAGGATCCCCTCGTCGGTGACCGCGCTCACGTGGCCCACGATGTTGGAGACCAGCCGGGCACGAGCGGCGTCGTCCATGACGTCGCGGATCAGCGCGCGCGGCTGGGAGACGTTGTCGTCGTCCTCGCGCAGCCGGTAGGCCTCCCGCAGGAGTTCGGAGGCCTCCACCTTCCACCCGGCCTCCTCCACGCCCTCCTGGCGCGCGGCGTCGGGGCCGCCGTAGGAGTTGGGGTGGTAGACCTGCCCGGTGTCCGGGGCGTAGTGGCGCATCGCCCCGTCCTTGCCGTAGGAGCGCACCGGCGCGTGGGGACGGTTGGGCGGGAGTTCGTCGTAGTTGACCCCGATCCGGTAGCGGTGGGTGTCGGGGTAGGAGAACATGCGGCCCAGCAGCATCTTGTCCGGGGAGGCGCCGGTGCCCGGCACCATGTTGGACGGCTCGAAGGCGGCCTGTTCGATGTGGATGAAGTGGTTGTCCGGGTTGCGGTCCAGGGTCATCCGCCCGACCTCGATCAGCGGGTAGTCGCCCTTGGGCCACACCTTGGTGAGGTCGAAGGGGTTGTACCGGTAGCCCGCCGCCTCGTCGATGGGCATGATCTGCATGCTCAGCGTCCACGACGGGTGGTCCCCGCGTTCGATCGCCTCGAACAGGTCGCGGCGGTGGTGGTCGGCGTCCTCACCGGCCACGCGGTCCGACTCCTCCTGGGTGAGGAAGTCGTTGCCCTGGTCGGTGCGGAAGTGGTACTTGACCCAGAACCGCTGCCCCTTGGCATTGATCCACTGGTACGTGTGCGAGCTGAACCCGTCCATGTTGCGCCAGGTCCTCGGAACGCCCCGGTCACCCATCAGCCAGGTCACCTGGTGCGAGGTCTCCGGCGACAGCGACCAGAAGTCCCACTGCATGGTGTTGTCGCGCAGGCCCGTGCGGGGGTCGCGCTTCTGGGAGCGGATGAAGTCCTGGAACTTCTGGGGGTCCCGCACGAAGAAGACCGGCGTGTTGTTGCCGACCATGTCGAAGTTGCCCTCGCGCGTGTAGAACTTGAGCGCGAACCCGCGCGGGTCGCGCCAGGTGTCGGGGCTGCCCATCTCCCCGGCCACCGTGGAGAAGCGGGCCAGCATCGGGGTTCGACGCCCCGGTTGGAAGAGGTCGGCGCAGGTGTACTCGCTGACGTCGTTGGTCACCTGGAACGTGCCATAGGCACCGCTGCCCTTGGCGTGCACCACCCGTTCGGGCACTCGCTCACGGTTGAAGTGGGCCATCTTCTCGACGAGGTAGGCGTCGTGGAGGACGATGGGGCCGTCGCTGCCCACAGTCAGTGAGTGTTCGTCGCTGGGTGCGGGGATACCCGCGTTGGTGGTGGTGCGCTCGGACTCCGGTCGCTTGTCGACCATGAACGATCCCCCTTGTGGAAGTGGACGCGCGCGTCCCGGATGTCGGTCCGGGAGACTCGTGCGCGGGCCTACCCACGTGAGGGTCAAGCCATGTACCTGCGGGTTTCAACTCGGCTTTGGCGCGGGGTCCTCGGCGAGCAGGGCGGCGGATCCCATCCGCAGCAGCAGGGCGGACATCGCGCCCCGGGACAGCGGGCCCCGGCTGTGCGGGGTGGAGTTGAGCAGACCGAACGCGGCGTGCACCGAGGCCCGCAGGTCGGCGCGCGGGGACCCCGGGCGGAGTTCGACGAGGACGGTCACCCACTCCTCCACGTAACCGCGCTGGAGGCGGCGGACCCGGCGGCGGTCGTCGTCGGTGAGGTTGACCAGTTCGCGGTCGTGCACGGTGATGAGGTCGGGTTCCCCGAGGGAGAACTCGATGTGCCCGCGCAGCAGGGCCTCCAGGGCCTCCTCGGGGCCGTCCGCGCCGGTGACGAGCTCGCGTCCCCGACTGGCGAGGCGTTCGCTGATGTCCACGAGGACCTCGCCGAGCAGCGCCTCCTTACCGGGGAAGTGCCGGTAGAGGGCGGGCCCCGTGGTGCCCACGGCGCGCCCGAGGTCGTCGATGGTCACACCCCGGTAGCCGTGCGCGGCGAAGAGCCGGGCCGCCGCACCCAGGATCGCCGTTCTCCGCTCGCCCGTGGGCCGCTGACCCTGGGGTGCCGTCGCCATCCGTCCGCCTCTCGCCGCCCGTCCGCGTGGTCCGCGCCACCCGGACCCTGGACACCCATGTTAGTAGTTACTAACATCACCTCTGTTAGTGAGCATTAACATCCCTCCACGAGAGGACACCATGAGCAGGGCACCTGTGCTCGGTTCGGCGGTAGACACCGCCGGGCCCGCGTTCGCCGCCAACGACGCCGCGAACCGCGCGCTCTCGCTGGAGCTGCGGGAGCGGATCGCGACCGCGGCCCTCGGCGGCCCCGAGAAGACCAGAGCGCGTCACGTCGAGCGCGGCAAGCTCCTCCCCCGCGACCGCGTCGACCTCCTCCTGGACCCCGGTTCCCCGTTCCTGGAGATCGCCCCGCTGGCCGCCTACGGCCTCTACGGAAGGGACGGCCAGGACGCCCCCGGGGCCGGGATGATCGCCGGGATCGGCCGCGTGGCCGGGCGTGCCACCGTGGTGGTGGCCAACGACGCCACCGTCAAGGGCGGCAGCTACTACCCGATGACGGTCAAGAAGCACCTGCGCGCCCAGGAGGTGGCGCTGCACAACCGCCTCCCCTGCGTGTACCTGGCCGACTCCGGTGGCGCGTTCCTGCCCATGCAGGACGACGTCTTCCCCGACCGCGAGCACTTCGGCCGCATCTTCTACAACCAGGCCACCATGTCCCGGGCGGGCATCCCGCAGATCGCGGCGGTCCTGGGCTCGTGCACGGCGGGCGGCGCCTACGTCCCGGCGATGAGCGACGAGGCGGTGATCGTCCGCGAGCAGGGCACCATCTTCCTCGGTGGCCCGCCCCTGGTGAAGGCGGCCACCGGCGAGGTCGTCACCGCCGAGGAGCTGGGCGGCGGCGACCTGCACTCGCGGGTCTCCGGGGTCACCGACCACCTCGCCGACGACGACGCCGACGCCCTCACCAAGGTGCGGCGGATCGTCGACACCCTGGGCCCGCTGGACCCCCCGGCCTGGGAGACCCGCGAACCCCGCCCGCCGGCGCTGGACCCCGAGGAGCTCTACGGTGTGGTCCCCGCTGACACCCGCACCCCCTACGACGTGCGCGAGGTCATCGGCCGCGTCGTGGACGGCAGCGAGTTCACCGAGTTCAAGTCCGAATACGGCACCACCCTGGTCACCGGGTTCGCACGCGTCAACGGGCACCCGGTGGGAATCGTCGCCAACAACGGCATCCTGTTCGCCGAGTCCGCCCTCAAGGGCGCGCACTTCATCGAACTGTGCGACCGGCGTTCCATCCCGCTGGTCTTCCTCCAGAACATCTCCGGGTTCATGGTCGGCCGCGACTACGAGGCGGGCGGCATCGCCAAGCACGGCGCCAAGATGGTCACCGCCGTGGCCTGTGCCCGTGTCCCGAAGTTCACCGTGGTGATCGGCGGGTCCTTCGGCGCGGGCAACTACTCCATGTGCGGCCGCGCGTACTCGCCCCGCTTCCTGTGGATGTGGCCCAACGCCCGCATCTCCGTCATGGGCGGGGAACAGGCCGCGTCGGTGCTGTCCACCGTGCGCCGCGACCAGATGACGGCGCGCGGCGAGGAGTGGTCGGCCGTGGACGAGGAGGCCTTCAAGGCGCCCATCCGCGACCAGTACGAGGAACAGGGCAGCCCGTACTACTCCACCGCGCGCCTGTGGGACGACGGCGTCATCGACCCCGCCGACACCCGCGACGTGCTCGCCATGGCCCTGTCCGCCGCCCGCCACGCGCCCCTGGAGCCGGTCGGCTACGGCGTCTTCCGGATGTGAGGAACCCTTGACCACCACACCACAGACCACCGCGTCGCGCGGGGGTGTCACGCGCGTCCTGGTCGCCAACCGGGGCGAGATCGCGCTGCGCGTCATCCGCACCCTGCGCGGCATGGGCATCAGCCCCGCCGCCGTGTACACCGACGCCGACACCGGGGCACCGCACACCCTCGCCGCCGACGTGGCGCTCCGAGTCGACCACTACCTGGACTCCGACGGAATCGTCGCCCTGGCCGTGGACTGCGGGGCCACCGGGGTGCACCCCGGGTACGGTTTCCTGTCCGAGAACGCCGGGTTCGCCCGCGCCTGCGTGGACGCCGGGCTGGTCTTCGTGGGCCCGCCCGCCTCGGCGATCGAGGCCATGGGCGACAAGATCCGCGCCAAGGACACCGTGGCCGCCGCCGGCGTGCCGGTGCTGGGCGGATTCACCGAGAAGCCCGGTCAGCCCATGGACGACGACGCCCTGCTGCGTGCCGCCGAGGAGACCGGCTACCCGCTGCTGATCAAGCCCTCTGCCGGGGGCGGCGGCAAGGGCATGCGGGAGGTGCGCTCGCCCGACACCCTGGTCGCCGACGCCGCCGCCGCCCGCCGCGAGGCGCTGGCCTCCTTCGGCGACTCGACCCTGCTGGTGGAGAAGCTGGTCCAGCGGCCGCGCCACATCGAGGTGCAGGTCCTGGCAGACGGCCACGGCAACGTCCTCCACCTGGGTGAACGCGAGTGCAGTCTCCAGCGCCGCCACCAGAAGGTGGTGGAGGAGGCCCCCTCCCCGCTGCTCAGCGAAGCCCAACGCGCCGCCATGGGCGAGGCCGCGGTGGCCGCCGCCCGCTCCTGCGGATACGTGGGCGCGGGCACCGTGGAGTTCATCGCCGAGACCGGTCCCGGCGGCGAACTGTCCTACTCGTTCCTGGAGATGAACACGCGCCTCCAGGTCGAGCACCCGGTCACCGAGGAGGTCGTGGCCGTGCGCGGTGAACGCGGCGTCGACCTGGTGGAGCTCCAGGTCCGCGTCGCCTACGGGGACGCGCTGCCCTTCGCCCAGGAGGACGTCTCCTGGATCGGGCACGCGATCGAGTCCCGCGTGTACGCGGAGGACGCCGACCGGGGCTTCCTGCCCTCGGGCGGACCGATCCTCCTCCTGGAGGAGCCCTCCGGGCCCCACGTGCGCGTGGACTCGGGGATCACCCAGGGCGGGGCGGTGACCTCGGACTTCGACCCGATGCTGGCCAAGGTCGTCACCTGGGGCGCGGACCGGGCCGAGGCCCTGCGGCGGATGGACGCCGCCCTGGCCGCCCACACGCTGCTCGGCTGCGTGACCAACACCGCCTACCTGCGACGGCTGCTGCGCCACCCCCGCGTGGTCGCCGGAGACCTGAGCACCGACCTCATCGCCACCGACCCGCCCGAGGGCGCCCCCGACCTGCTTCCCGCCGTGTACGCGGCGGCCGCCCTGGACCACCAACTGGACCTGGAGGGGCCGCCGGGCCCCGACCGCTTCGCCGTCCCGGACGGCTGGCGCATGGGCGGCCCCGCCTGGACCCCGTGGCGGCTGCGCGCGCCCGGGCACGAGGCCACCGTGGTGCGGGTGCGGCGCGACGGGGCGGCCGGGCACTACCTGGTCCAGCTGGAGGACCACGCCCCCGTCGCCCTCAGGGGCCACCGCTCCGCCGACGGGACCCGGCTCACCGTCACCGGCTCCGGCGGTACCGTCACCTACGCCCGTGCCGACGAGCCCGGCACGCACCACCGCTGGCTGGGGCTCGGCGGCGCGGCGTGGAGCCTGCACGAGGAACCGGTGGCCGCCGCCCTGCGTGAGGACGACGCCGCCGCCGACGGCACGGTCCGCAGCCCCATGCCGGGCACCGTGCTCGACGTCCCGGTCAAGGTGGGCCAGGAGGTCTCCGCCGGGACCACCCTCGCCGTGGTCGAGGCGATGAAGATGGAGCACTCGGTGCCCTCACCCGTTGACGGGACCGTCACCACCGTGGCGGTCCGCCCCGGGGTGCCGGTGCCCATGGACGCTGTCCTGGTCACCGTCGAACCCCTCCCCGCGTCGGCCGAGGACCCGGCCGTCACCCTTTCCCAGGAGCAGCGATGAACCGCCACGAACTCTCGACCGAGCACGCCGACCTCCGGGCCGCCGTGGAGACCTTCGCCCAGACCGAGGTCGCGCCGGTGATCGGCGACTTCTACGAGCGGGGCGCCTTCCCGTACGACATCGTCGCCAAGATGGGTCAGATGGGCCTTTTCGGGCTGCCGTTCCCCGAGGAGCACGGCGGCATGGGCGGCGACTACTTCGCCCTGTGCCTGGCCCTGGAGGAGCTGGCGCGGGTGGACTCCTCCGTGGCCATCACCCTGGAGGCCGGTGTGTCCCTGGGGGCGATGCCGATCCACCGCTTCGGCACCGAGGAGCAGAAGAAGACCTACCTGCCCAGGCTCACCTCGGGCGAGGCCCTCGGCGCCTTCGGGCTGACCGAGCCCGACGGTGGTTCCGATGCCGGAGCGACGAGGACCACCGCCCGCCTGGAGGACGGCGAGTGGGTGATCAACGGGACCAAGTCGTTCATCACCAACTCGGGCACCGACATCACCGCCCTGGTCACCGTGACCGCCGTGACGGGCAGGCGCGAGGACGGGCGTCCGGAGATCTCGTCGATCCTCGTTCCCAGCGGGACGCCCGGCTTCTCTGTCGGCCAGAAGTACTCCAAGGTCGGCTGGAACGCCTCGGACACCAACGAACTGGTCTTCGAGGACTGCCGGGTGCCCGAGGCCAACCTGGTCGGTGAGCGCGGCCGGGGCTACGCCCAGTTCCTGCGCATCCTGGACGAGGGCCGCATCGCCATCGCGGCGCTCTCCGTGGGGCTGGCCCAGGGCTGCGTGGACGAGAGCGTGCGCTACGCCCACCAGCGGCAGGCCTTCGGGAACAGCATCGGCCGCTACCAGGCGATCCAGTTCAAGATCGCCGAGATGGAGGCCCGCGCGTACGGCGCCCGCCTGGCCTACTACGACGCGGCCTCCCGGATGCTGGCCGGTGAGCCGTTCAAGAAGGAGGCGGCCATCGCGAAGCTGATCGCCTCCAACGCGGCGATGGACAACGCCCGCGACGCCACGCAGGTGTTCGGCGGCTACGGCTTCATGAACGACTACGCCGTGGGCCGCTTCTACCGGGACGCCAAGATCCTGGAGATCGGTGAGGGCACCAGCGAGGTGCAGAAGATGCTGATCGCCCGCGAGCTGGGCCTGCCCGCCTAGGCTCGACGGTCCCGGGGCGCCGGTCGGAGAGGCGACGCCCCGGGGCCGCCGCCCTCCGGCCCTGGGGGCCGAACTTTTCGGGGCTGCGGCGCGTCAACCGTGCTGGAGCCACTTCGCGCGTGACCGACTCGTCACTGGGAGAATGAGGCTCGCTTTCGGACCCCTACCCCCGAGGTTTCGACACAGTGACACCCTCTCCCCGCACCGACGCTCTCCTGCCCTCCGAGCCGTCCCCAGGGACCCCGACCGGCCCGGCCCTGAGCCGGAGGGTCGCCACCGACCAGGTGCCCTGGTCCCACCGCCGTGTCTCCGAACGGGAGGAGCGGCATGGGTAGGCGCGCCACGGTGTCGGCCGTGCGCCCTCTCAGCGCCCACGACCCGGCCCGACTGGGTCCGCACCGGCTGGTCGGGCGGCTGGGCGCCGGCGGGATGGGCACCGTCTACCTCGCGCGGCCCTGGATCGGTCCTCCCGTGGCGGTCAAGGCCGTGCACCCCGAACTGGCGGACGAACCCGAGTTCCGCTCCCGGTTCGCCAGGGAGGTCGACGCCCTGAGCCGGGTTCGCAGCCCGTTCGTCCCCCGCTTCGCGGGGGCCGCTCCCCATGCGGAGGTGCCCTGGCTGGCCACCGCGTACGTGGACGGTCCCACGCTCAAGGAGCAGGTGGAGAGGGGCGGTCCGCTGCGCGGAGGCCCCCTGACCGGGCTCGCGGCGGGGATGGCCGCCGCCCTGGCCGACATCCACGCCGCCGGGGTCATCCACCGCGACCTCAAACCGAGCAACGTGATCCTCTCCCCCGACGGCCCCAGAGTCCTGGACTTCGGCATCGCCGGAACCCTGGACGGCGCTGCACTCCCCGGCGGCGTGATGGGCACCCCGGGCTGGATCGCCCCGGAACGCTTCCGAGGAGGTCCCGCGACGGCCGCCTCGGACGTGTTCTCCTGGGGACAGCTGACCGCCTACGGAGCGACCGGACGCAACCCCTTCGGCCGGGGGAACCCCGAGGCCGTCGTCCGCCGGGTCATGCGCGGTGAGGCCGACCTGAACGGCGTGCCCCTGGAACTGGCCTCGCTGGTGCACGCGTCCCTGAGCCCCCTCCCGGGGTACCGGCCCGCACCGCACGAGATCCTCGGTGTCCTGGGGAACGGCCGCGGGGTACCGGACACCGGTGTCGTGGCCACCCGCATCGTGCGCGAGGAGTGGTCCTCGGCCGTGGTCAGCGGAGCCTCCCGGCACCGGCGTCTCCTTCGTCGGGGAGCGGCGGTCCTGGCGGTGGCCACCGTGGTCACGGCGGGCGCGGTCGTGGGCGTACGGCACGGCGGCACCGGGGAGACCCCTGACCGGATCGGGATGTCCGGCGTGAACGAGGGGGGTGCCCGCCAGGGCGACGTGACGGACCGGACCGGGCGCTGGCCGCCGCCCGAGGCCACCGAGACGGCGGTCAACGCGGGACGGCGCAACGAGGTGGGCACTGAGAGACGGGGAGGCGGCTCCACTGCGCAGGAGGTTCGGGCCGAGTTCACCATGGGTGCCCCCGGACGCGACGGCGCCACCATCAGGGTCTCGGCGCCGGAACGGTCCCCGGACGGGACCCTCGTCTTCCAGGGAGAGTTCCACGGCGCCCAGGATCCCGCGTACGCGTACGGGTTCGCCAAGGATCAGTTCGCCGTCCTCACGGAGGAGGGTGAGTACTCCCCCGGTCACTTCCCCCTCGAGGAGGCCGACGACGCCGGTGTCCGCTTCTCCGTGGGGTTCGACGGAGCGCCGGACACCGGGCTCCTCGTCGTGCGCGAGAACGGTTACGTCAAGGACGTGGACGGCGCCCCGCCGGTCGGGGTCTGCTACAGCGTGACGGACGCGGAGTTCTCTGTTGACTACACAAAGTGCACATGAGCTCGGTGAAGGCCGACGCCCGAACCCGGTTCCCTGGGGACTCGACTGGCCACTTCCGGACACCCCTCCGCGCGTGCCGCGGAGCGGGCGCGGGGCGCGTGTCAGAGGACAAAGCGCACCCCCGAGCCCCGCGGAGCCGCACCCCGGAACCCGTTCCACGCAGTGTTTCCGTACTCCGGGCGGCCGCCCCGGGCTCCGAACCCCGGGGCGCCGTCCACGGCCGCGAGCAGCCGGAGACGGGACCCTGATCACGGAGCGTACACACTCCCGAGCGCACCGGAGTAACCGGCCCAAGGGGTGACAAGGGCCGTCAAGCAGCACAGAATGGAGCCACACGGCCGGTGCGAACCCCCTGCTCTTCGGGTTCGCCGAGACCCGGCCCGCCACGGCGGGCCCGCCAACGGGTCCCCGGCCGCTTCACCGTTCCCCACCGGAGGAGACACCGGATGGAAGGCGCACTGTCCCTGATCGCCCTGGTAGCCGTCGTGGTGTCGGCCGGGGCGATCACGGTCGCCGCGCACTTTCGCAAGGAACGGGTCACCGAGCTCCAGAGCTGGGCGCGTGGACACGGCTGGCACTACACCGAACACCACCCGCGCCCCCTGGAGGAGGCCACCCTTCCGGTCGCCCTGCACGGCCCGGACCCGCGCGTACGGCACGTGCTCACCGGCCGACGCGGCGCGCACCTGGTCACCATGTTCGAGCTCACCCACTCCGACCCGAACGCGCGACGCGGCACGGGGCGGCCACGGCGCACCCGACGCGTCGTGGCCGTGCACACCCCGGGTCCCGGGGCCGACCTGGAGATCCTCCGACGCGACCTGGCGCGCACCGTCTCCCTCGACGCCAGCGGAGGGCCCGAGGAGGTCCGCCGCTCGTTCGCCGAGGCCTTCCGGACCGACGGCTCCGACGACCGCTTCACCGACGCGGTCCTGGACCACGACACCGTCTCCTGGCTGCTGGCGGACTCCCGATCCCGTTCCTTCCCGGTGCGCTTCACCGGCGGCCACGTACTGACCTGGGCGACCCTGCGCCTGGACCCCGACCGCGCCCTGGCGGCGGCCGACTACCTGATCGAACTGGTCAGCCGGGTGCCCGCCCGCGCCTGGGCGCACGACACCGCCGGGTCCTGAACCCTCACCCCCGGACCCGGTCAGGGCCGTGCGCGCCGCCCCCGGGCGTGCGCCCCTGTCACAGGGGGCCGATAAAATCCGGCGTACCCCAACGCACAAGGAGCAGTACCCCATGAGTGACCCCAACGCCACGCACCGCATCTCACGCGCGGACCTGTTCCGCGACGACGAGGAGGAGACCACTTCGGACCCCAACGCCACCGCGCAGATCTCCCGTGAGGACCTCTTCAAGGACGACCAGGACCCGAAGGGCCCGCGTGAGCGCGGCTGACCGGCCCCTCCCCGCAACGACGGAGCGCCCACCCCCACACGGGGGACGGGCGCTCCTCTCGTCCTGGGCGTACGCGCGTCTCTCCGCGGCGCTCCGCCGCCCCTAGGGGCGGCGTTCGCGGACGGCCGCGACGATCTCGGCCACGGCCTCGTCCACGGGCACACCGTTGTTCTGGGAGCCGTCGCGGTAACGGAAGGAGACCGCCTCCTTGCTGATGTCCTCGTCACCGGCCAGCAGCATGAAGGGGACCTTCTGCTTCTGCGCGTTGCGGATCTTCTTCTGCATCCGGTCGTCGCTGGAGTCGACCTCGACCCGAATCCCCTCGGCGCGCAGCTTGGCGGCGACCTCCTGGAGGTAGGGGACGTGCTCGTCGGCGATGGGGATGCCCACCGCCTGGACCGGGGCCAGCCACGCCGGGAACGCCCCGGCGTAGTGCTCCAGCAGGACGGCGAAGAACCGCTCGATGGAACCGAACAGGGCACGGTGGATCATCACCGGGCGCTGACGGGTGCCGTCGGCCGCGGTGTACTCCAGGTCGAAGCGCTCGGGCAGGTTGAAGTCCAGCTGGATGGTGGACATCTGCCAGGTCCGACCGATGGCGTCCTTGGCCTGCACGGAGATCTTCGGGCCGTAGAAGGCGGCGCCGCCCGGGTCCAGGACCAGTTCGAGGCCCTGCTTCTCGGCGGCCCGGCGCAGGGTGTCGGTGGCCTCCTCCCAGCTGGCGTCGTCACCGACGTACTTCTCCGGGTCCTTGGTGGACAGCTCCAGGTAGAAGTCCTCCAGGCCGTAGTCGCGCAGCAGCTCCAGCACGAAGGTGAGCAGCGAGTCGAGCTCGTCGGCCATCTGCTCGCGGGTGCAGTAGATGTGGGCGTCGTCCTGGGTGAAGCCGCGGGCGCGGGTCAGGCCGTGCACCACGCCGGACTTCTCGTACCGGTACACGGTGCCGAACTCGAACATGCGCAGCGGCAGCTCACGGTAGGAGCGCCCGCGGGCGTCGAAGATCAGGTTGTGCATCGGGCAGTTCATCGGCTTCAGGTAGTAGTCCTGACCGCCGTCGAGCTGCATGGGGGGGTACATGCCGTCCGCGTACCAGTCCAGGTGCCCCGACTTCTCGAACAGGGCGCTCTTGGTGGCGTGCGGCGAGTAGACGAACTCGTACCCGCTCTCCTCGTGCCGCCTGCGGGAGTAGTCCTCCATCACGCGGCGGATGATGCCGCCCCGGGGGTGGAAGACGGCCAGGCCCGAACCGATCTCGTCCGGGATGGAGAAGAGGTCGAGCTCGGAGCCGAGCTTGCGGTGGTCGCGCTTCTCGGCCTCCTCCAGGAAGGCCAGGTACTCCTTGAGCTTGTCCTTGGTCTCCCAGGCGGTGCCGTAGACGCGCTGGAGCTGCGGGTTGGTCTCCTTGCCGCGCCAGTAGGCGGCGGCGGTGCGCATGAGCTTGAACGCCGGGATCACCTTGGTGGTGGGGATGTGCGGACCACGGCACAGGTCCTTCCAGCACAGCTCGCCGGTGCGCGGGTGGACGTTGTCGTAGATGGTGAGCTCACCGGCGCCGACCTCGGCGGAGGCGCCCTCGGCCGCTTCGGCGGCGCCGCCCTTGAGGCCGATCAGCTCCAGCTTGTAGGGCTCGGTGGCCAGCTCGGCGCGGGCGTCGTCGTCCGAGACGGCGCGGCGGTCGAAGCGCTGCCCCTGCTTGATGATCTGCTGCATCTTCTTCTCGATGCCCTTGAGATCGGCGGGGGTGAAGGGCTCGGCGACGTCGAAGTCGTAGTAGAAGCCGTTCTCGACGGGCGGGCCGATGCCCAGTTTGGCCTCCGGGAAGAGCTCCTGGACCGCCTGGGCGAGGACGTGCGCGGTGGAGTGGCGCAGGATCGCCCGCCCCTCCTCGGAGTCGATCGCGATCGGCTCGACGGCGTCGCCGTCGGAGAGCTCCCAGGCCAGGTCGCGGGGCTCACCGTTGACCAGGGCGGCGATCACGGTCCTGCCGTCCGCCTCCAGCGCCTGGCCCGCGGTGGTCGTGGCCGCCACCGCACGCGGGGTTCCGGCGAGGGTGATGTGCAGCTCAGACGCGGCGGACACGGTGACTCCTAGGGATGTACGTCGATGTGGTGGACGCGGACCGGCCCGCGAGGGTGCGCGGGGCACGGGTGTTGCGCACCCCGATGCTATCGGCTCCGGAAGGAGGGTGCCTCTGGTTGTCCACAGGGGCCCGGACGCTCCGACAAGGCGACGGGAAAGTCCACACAAGGGAGGACAGTCGTGATTCGGTCGTGGAATTCGGCCTCCCCGTCTGTCTCTGCCGAAGAAGCCGTGAGACGGCCGAGCCGCCCCCTGACGAGGAGGAACCCGCGCACATACGAAGGTTCTGTCATGAATCATCACGTTTTTCGAGGTTTCTCCACCGTCCTGGGAGGAACCATTGATCCGACCCGTGAGATCGGTGAGAATCAGCAGACATCCGATCCAGCGAACCCAGCCCGACCCGAAAGCACCAGTCGCATCGACCGAATACTGTGAGCGCATGTCACCGAGCCCACCAAACGGGCCACCGGCCCCGGAGACATCCCCCACTCGCCACGCCCGTGTACGACAGTGGAGGCGCCTGCGCGCGCGGCTCCGCCTGTTCCGCAGACGCATGCACACCCACCCGGCCCTGCACCTGCCGTGGCGCGTCCTGGTCGGCACGGTGGGCACCGTCGTCATCCTGGCCGGGGTTGTCATGCTGGTGGTCCCCGGACCGGGGATCGCCTCGATCCTCCTCGGACTCCTCATCATCAGCACCGAGTTCCACTGGGCGCACCGGCTGCTGAGGCCCGCTCGCGTGTGGGCTCGCCGGGGTGAGAAGTGGGCGCTGAGGACCAAGGACCAGCTCCTGGAGCGCCGCCGCGAGCGCAGGGCCGCCAGAGCCGCGCGCCGTGGACGCACCGCTCCCCCGGACTGACCTCCCGAATGGGTGGGCACCTTTCCCGGCCCTCACCCGCTCCGAAACCCGCACGGAGACGCATACGCGCACGTTGCCCGAGCTTGACCCGACCAAAACAAAAAAAGAGGGGCCCGGTTCGTGCGATACGAACCGGGCCCCTCTTTACTGTGGGCGATACTGGACTCGAACCAGTGACCTCATCGGTGTGAACGATGCGCTCTAGCCAACTGAGCTAATCGCCCCGGTCTGCTGCCCTGTCCGGCCTCGTCGGCCTGACAAGAAAAACTCTAGCGCATGTTCCGGAGTGTTCGACGCACGCAAACCCGCCCAGCGGGCACATAGCTGCGTGATCGAGGTCACATATGCTGGTCAACGGGTTCCCACGAGGCTCCCTCATCAGCCATGATCCCCGCAATGAGTAGGAGTTCCCGACCCCGTGAACCCTCCCGTAGCGACCGCGGATCGACCTCCGCGTGACACGGGCCACTCAACATGGGGAAATCTTTGGTTTCCCCTGGTCATTACAGTGACGAAGGATCGTGGTGCCGCCAGGCGGCGCGCTGGCTCCGCAGGGCGGACAGCGAGATCTCCGGTCCCACCGACCAAGAAAGTTCCCGTACTCACGTCATAGTCCGCGGACAGCCGCGTAGGAGCGAGTGAGGCGGCAACCGGCCCGCGCCCCAGGACTCTGGGCCGGACGAGAAAAGGTTTGGCGAACATGAACAGTAGCGACACCACTGCCACCGCCGAGCTGGGCCTGCGACTCGTGGTCCCGGAGCGCACCGCGGTTCCCCTGGTCGCGCGACTCGACTACAGCGCTGACGACCCGTACGCGATCCGCGTCGCGTTCCACACCGGCGAGGACAACCCCGTCGAGTGGATCTTCGCGCGCGAGCTCCTCACCGTGGGCATCGTCCGCCCCGTCGGCGAGGGCGACGTCCGCGTGTGGCCCTCCAAGGACGAGAGCGGCGACCGCTCGGTCAGCATCGCGCTCTCCTCGCCCTTCGGCCAGGCCGAGTTCGACACCCAGGTCTCACCGCTGGCGGAGTTCCTCCACCGCACCTACGAGATCGTCCCGGCCGGCCAGGAGGGCCAGTTCGTGGACCTCGACGAGGAGATCCAGCAGCACCTCCACTCCTAGGTACACGGGGGTCAGGAACGAAGAGGGGACGGCGCCGGGGCGCCGTCCTCCTGTTTCGTCTCTGCGCGCCTCACCGCGGCGCGGCGTCCGTCACGGATCGATGTCGGCCGCGGAGCGCTCCGCGAACACGGCCATCGCCTTCCGCGTGACCGGGCCCGGCTCCGTCGACACCTTCTGGTCGTCGATGTTGAGGATCGCCTGGACGTCACGGCCGGTGGAGGTCAGGAAGGCCTCGGTGATCTCGGGGAGCCGCTCCATGGGAACGTCCTCCTCCTCGCCGCCGAACCACTCCAGGACCAGTTCGCGGGTGATGCCCGCGAGCGGGCCGGCCGAGAGCGGCGGGGTGACCAGCCTTCCGTCGAGCACCACGAAGACGTTGCTGCCGGTGCCCTCGCACAGGTTCCCCGCGATGTTGCGGAAGACCGCCTCGCTGGCGCCCCTCTGACGCGCGTACGCGAGCGCGCGCACGTTGTCGGCGTAGGAGGTGGTCTTCAGTCCGGCCAGCGCGCCGAACTCGTTGCGGGGCCAGGGTGCCAGGGCCACGTTCGTCGAGGGGGCGATGCCCGGGAAGGGGCCCAGGGCCACGATGGCGGTCTGCTCGCCCTGGCCCCGGTCCGAACCGAGCGGCCCCGCCCCGTCCGTGACGGTGATGCGCACCCGGGCGTCGGTCATCTCCGGGTTGGCCGCCACCGCCTGGGCGACGCCGTCGGCGATCAGCTCCAGGTCCGGCTCGTCCATGCCCAGCCCCTGGGCGGAGCGCGCCAACCGCTTCAGGTGGCGGGTGAGCGCGAACGGTTTGCCGTCCTGCGCCCGCACCGTCTCGAAGACGCCGTCGCCGACGGTGATCCCGTGGTCGGCCACGGGGATTCGCGCGTCCCTCTCCTCCAGCACGGCGCCCTGGCCGTGACCGGCTCCCGCGATCCACACCCTCATTCCAACCCCCACGTTCTCTGGGCCCCTGGTCGGGCCGGTGACACCCCGAATCCTGCCACCTCCGCGGCCCGTCCCGCCTGTGATCCCGCAGCCGGCCCTACCCGCCGGGGCCGCGCCTTGGCAAGGCCCTTGTCCGGCACCGGCCTCCGGTCCGGTAAGTCGACGGGTTTTCACATGGTGTCGTCACAGGTCAGAGTGGCTGCTCCCATGGCACGACCCACCCTGAAACGATGGCTCGTGACGGACAGATAAGTTACGAATGACTATCATCTGGGCAACGCTTATGCGGGACCGGTAGCAGCCACCCCCAGCCGCATCCCCTGCCGGTACACGCGAAGCCTCCCGCAGCACGCGCGCGCCCCTCGCCCACGACCGCACCAGACACAGCGAAGAGAGACATGACCCCACCGAGCACCGCCCGCGGCGAACTCAGCTGGCTGCTGGACGACCTCCTCACCCGCGCCTCGGGCACCCAACACGCCATCGTGCTGTCCACGGACGGCCTCCTCATGGCCACCTCCAGCGGACTCGACCGGCCCGCCGCCGAGCACCTCTCCGCGATCGCCTCCGGTCTGCACAGCCTCGCGGGGGGAGCCAGCAAGCAGTTCTCCGCGGGGAACATCCGTCAGAGCATCATCGAGATGGACCGGGCCTTCCTCTTCGTGGCCGCCGCGGGCGAGGGCGCGTGCATGGCCCTGATGTCGGACTCCGACAGCGACGTGGGGCTCATCGCCTACGAGATGAACAAGGTGATCGAGCGGGTCGGCCAGTACCTGTCCGCTCCACCGCGTCCCGACATGCCGTCCACACCCGCCCACGTGGAGAAGTAGCTCCTGCCACCGCGGCGGGCCGGTCCGGCCTGCCACGGGCAGGGCGCGAAAGCCCCTGCGCGGAACCGATTTCGCACTTCCCCGAAACTTCCGCTAGAGTTCTAAACGCAGCGAGGGACGCGGCACCGGGAAGCCCCGGAGGCCCGCGACCACACTCGCCGCGCGGACGTGGCTCAGCTGGTAGAGCATCACCTTGCCAAGGTGAGGGTCGCGGGTTCGAATCCCGTCGTCCGCTCGAGACGATTCGCCTCGTGCCTCCTCAGGTGGCACAATCGGATCGGGTTCGGGGCAACACACCCCGTACACACGCGGACGTGGCTCAGCTGGTAGAGCATCACCTTGCCAAGGTGAGGGTCGCGGGTTCGAATCCCGTCGTCCGCTCGGAGTAAGGCACGCATGGGTGCCACGCGGCTCCCCCGTGCTTTGCATGCCGGAGTGGCCGAGTGGTTGAGGCAAGGGACTGCAAATCCCTGCACACGGGTTCGATTCCCGTCTCCGGCTCCATGCGCACCACATTTCCATAAGGGCGATTAGCTCAGTTGGCTAGAGCACTACCTCGACACGGTAGGGGTCACAGGTTCGAGTCCTGTATCGCCCACATCAAGCGGAAGCGGGTTCCCTAGGGAGCCCGCTTCCGTCGTTTCCATGGTCGGTGTCCACCATCGGCCGATGGCTCGGGCCAGTCACGGGCTGGCTCGCCCCGCTGGTGTGCGGGCTCTCCTCCGTGGTCTTCGGGGCCGCCGGTACCGACGCGGACCTGGCGAAGCGGAGCGGCGGACTCCGGTATCCGACCCAGCTCATCGATGACCAGGAGCGACCGGACGGCCCCGACGGGATCGAACGCGAGAGCGAGCGCGTTCTTCGGGCTCGGGGACGGGCCCCGGCGCGGCCCCGGAAACGCGGATGGTACGAAGGTCGTCACAGAACCGGCGAACGCCGTGTCGCAGTGGGCGCCGCACCCACAGCGCGCGGAGGAGGAGGGCGGCATGGCCGACGACGTGACCGTGGTCATCGGAGCGGGCGGCATGGGCGAAGCGATCGCCACGAGGATCGGGGCGGGGACGCGCCTGCTGCTCGCCGACCGCGACGAGGAGCTCCTGTCGGCGGTCGCCGACCGGCTGGCGGGCCAGGGGTACGACGTGACGGGGCTTCCGGTCGACATCGCCGACCGGGGCTCCGTCGCCGGGCTGGCGCGCGCCGCCGCCGGGGCGGGCCCGGTGCGCAAGGTCGTGCACACCGCCGGGGTCTCCCCGGTCCAGGCCCCCGTGCCGGTGATCCTGGCAGTGGACCTGCTCGGGGTGGCCCTCGTGCTGGAGGAGTTCGCCGAGGCCGTCGCCCCGGGCGGGGCGGGCCTGGTCATCTCCAGCATGGCCTCCTACGGTCCGGTGGAGCTGTCGCCGCAGGAGGCCGTCCAGCTGGCCTCCGCACCGGCCGACCGCCTGCTGTCCCTTCCCGTCACCGCGCAGGACCGCTTCCCCGACTCCGGGCGCGCCTACGGGTTCGCCAAGCGCGCCAACCGGCTGCGGGTGCAGGGCGCCAGCGTCGTCTGGGGCGCCCGGGGGGCGCGGGTCAACAGCATCAGCCCCGGGTTGGTCTCCACGCCCATGGGCCGCGGTGAGCTGGACGGCGAGCACGGGCAGAGGATTCGGGCGATGGTGGAGGCCTCCAACGCCGGCCGGGTGGGCACCCCCGCCGACATCGCGGCCGCGGCGGAGTTCCTGCTCGGTCCGTCCGCCGGGTTCGTCTCCGGCGCCGACCTGCTGGTGGACGGCGGTGTGATCGCCTCCTCCGTCGGCGGGAACCCCGGCTGACGGGCCGGGGCGGGGCCGACCGCAGGAGCCCGCCCCTGCCCCTTCCGGCTTACACTCGGCCGGGCAGGGGACCAGCGCCGGCAACCAGAACTTCCTGGCAATCATGTTCCTCATGGGCGGCTCCCAGTCCATGACCAACGACGAGCCCCGCGCAACGTCGCGTTGCGCGGGGCTCGTCCCGGTCTACTCGCCTTCCGGCGCCCCGGGCTGCTTGCGTGCCCTCACACGCCCACCGGAGCCTCCAGCGAGGCCGGTAGGACCACCACGTTGGCGAAGCCGCCCGGCCGCGACCCCACCAGCTCGAAGGCGTCGTTGACCTGAGCCAGGGGGAAGGGGCGGTGCTCCAGGAACGACAGGTCGATCACCCCGGCCGCGATCATCGCGATCATCTGGTCGATCTCACCGGAGGTGAACCAGTTGGAGGCCAGGACCCGCACATCGCGCGCCACCACCTCGGCGTAGCTCTGGCTGATCTGCCCCTCAACCCCGCCCGCGGCCAGGACCGCGCACCCACCGGGCTTGACCCCCCGCAGCAGCGCGTTGGTGGAGTTGCCCTGCCCGCCCACGCCCAGGCAGTCGTAGAGCACGTCCACACCCGCGCCACCGGTGCGCCCCCGAGCCCAGGCCGCCAGGTCCACGCCGTCCTCGGAGGAGACCGTCTCCACCCGGTCCGGCGCCATCTGCTGCACCCGGGCCAGCAGCTTCCGGTTGCGCCCCACCCCCAGGATCCTGGTGGCTCCCATCCCCAGGGCGATCGCCACCGCGGCCACCCCGAGCGTTCCCGTCACGCCGTTGATCAGCAGGGTCTGACCCGGCCTCAGCTCCCCCTTGCACAGCGCGCCGAAGGAGGTGCCGATGTAACCGAACCGGGCCGCGGTGAGCAGGTCGATCGACTCCGGCAGGCGGGCCACGCGCGCGTCCGGGGCCAGCAGGTACTCCGAGAGTCCTCCGGTGCGGTTCTGGTTGAGCAGCCGACCGTCGCTGCGCGTGGCCATGTAACTGCGCAGGCACCCGTGCACGCACAGGTCCTGGCGGCCCTTGCGGCACTGGTGGCAGGTGTCGCAGGTCATGTGCGGATCGACGTAGACCTGCTCTCCCACCTCGATGCCCAGGACGTGCTCGCCCACGGCCTCCACCGTCCCGGCCGCGTCCAGGCCGAACACTGCCGGCAGGTCGGGCAGGGTGAAGGGGGTGTGGCCGTTGACGACGTTGTAGGAGTTGGGGACCAGGCCGCACGCGGCGACCTTGACCAGGACCTCTTTGGGCCCGGGGGCGGGTTTGTCGACCGTCTCGACCTGCAGCGGGTGGCCGGGGACATGCAGACGGGCAGCGTTGATCTTGGGCATGGGCCGAACTCTAACCATCACGGTGGCCACAACGGGCGTCACCGATCGTGGTGATTCTCTTCACTTTCAGGACTGACCGGCCGCGTACTTACCCGCAGGTCCACTTGTCCTGTTGTCGGGTGTTCGGGAGAACCACACTCCCACAAGGGGGGTGAAGCGTGCGTAGGGTGCACACGCTCGCCAAGCGAACGCGGCAACGGGGGCGGCGGGGGCGGAACGGGCGGCGGCCGGGCTGGCTGCCGTCCACGCGCTGGCGGCCAAGCGCTCCTTCGCGGCGCGGTGAGACCGAGACCGAGGCGACCTGGGTTCCCTCCCCGCTGAACACGCCGGAGGCGATGGCGGAGTACGAGCGCAACGCCGAACAGCCCGAAGGTCCTCCCACTCACCAGGGTTGAGGCGAATCCAAGCCGTTGGCTGCGTGTCCTACTCACACCTTCCCGTACTTGCGGTCCCGAACGAACGGCGCGTCCGGTTCGGCACGGCCGTTCCGCTCCGGTACCGCACGACTCGGGATGATTACATGGAGTATTCATGCTGGTGCTGACGGTGGCGCCGCTGGCGTCTCGCAGCCAGAGATACCGGCAGGTCGCAGATGGGATGAGTCATGCAGGACGACACCAATCGCGGTCAGATTCCGCCCCAGCGTGTGGGCCGGGTACTCCTCGGGGCCCTGGCCGCGACAGCGGTCGCCGTCCTCGCTACGGGCTGCCCGGGATCGGGCTCGGGCGGTGGTGGCGGAGGCGGGTACGGGTCAACCAACGGGGAGACCCACTCCGAACAGTCCGCTCCGAACGCTCAGCGGTGAAGGGCTTTCCTCATTCGCGTCGCCCGGCTCCTGATGGATCGTCGCTTCGGCGTACCCGCTGAGAACGTTCCGCTCCTCGCACTCGTGGGGCCGGGTCCGACATGAGTTTCGCCCGCGTGTGAGCGGACCCGGGGAGCCTCCCTCCGGGAACGGGTTCAGCTCGTGCACGCGGAGTCGGACAAGCGTTCCCACTGGGTGGTCGTGGTGACGAGGGCCGCGGACCACAACGCTCCCAGGGCCCAGCCACCCAGAACGTCGGTGGCCCACGCCACACCGAGGTAGGCAGCCAGGGCTCCGGCCGTGCCTGCCCAGAGCACGGCCACGGTCCAGTAGATCACCGCGCGAACCCAACTACGCGCCCGCCCGCTCGCAAGACAGGCCAGGACACTGGCCACGGCCGTCGTGGTCGCGACCTCGAACGCGGGAAAGGACCCACTGGTGGGCCCAGCGGCGAGGGCGCAGGTCGGTGGTGGCCCGGAACGCCCGACCAACGCGGCCACCACCAGAGCGCTGCCCGCAGCACCACTCCATGCCGCCAGGGCCAGGACCACGTTCCGGAGGCGCCCCCGCAGCAGAAGGGCTCCGGCGACGGCGACGCCCAGGGAGCCCCACACACCCGTGAGACCGTGGACCGGGACGACGAGCGAGGTCAGGGCACCGTCTCGGTGCATGGCCAACCAGTGCAGGATCGGTCGGTCGACTCGGACGGCCTCCTCGCCGACGATGACGTCCTGGAGCACCGCGCCGAAGAACCATCCTCCGATCACGATGAACGCCACCCCTGCGGTCAGCTGCAGGCCCAGCACCGTGTGCGGTTGGAATCTGCGGCCCAGCCACTGGACCTGCCGGTCGTAGCGTGTGAGAACCGTTCGCACGCCGGGTCGCACCACCTGGCGCCCGACCCAACCGCGCACGCGGTCGGGGTGTCGGGCGATCCATCGGGCGAGGACAACAGTGACCAGGACCACGGCTCCGGCGAGCAGCACCAGGATCACGGCCGCACCGAAGATCCGCTCCACATGCTGCCAGGACTGCCCCGCGAGGTATCCGAGCAGGGTCACGGACGTCGCCCACACCGCACCCCCCAACGCGTTCCAGACGAGGAAGCGCCGGTATCCCAGACCGCCAGCGCCCGCCAGTGCAGGGACGAGGGCACGCGCGAACCCCACCCAGCGGCCGAGGAACACCGCGTGGCCACCGTAGCGCTGCACGAACCCCTCAGCGCGTTCCCAGCGGGCGGTACCGATCATGCGGCCGAGCCTTCCGGTGGTCAGCCGTGGCCCCAGGCCACGACCGACGAGGAAGCCGACGGTGTCCCCGGCCACGGCTCCGACGATTCCACAGGCCGCCACTACCAAGGGATCCGCGTGGCCCAGGCCCGCTGCCGCTCCGGCGACCAGCAGCCCGGTCTCGCCGGGAACCACCAGTCCGACGAAGACTGCTGACTCCAGGAACGGCAACACGAGGGCGACTGAGTAGATCACGCCGACCGGTACGGTCAGCAGCCACTGTTCCCAGTCCCCCACCCCGCCCCCATCCTGTGCCACGACGGGGGCCAGCCGTCGCGCGGCTCGGGTACCAACCCCGGTTCTCGTATCCGCGTCTCACCGACACCCAGTGCATCGCCCGACCTCGTGACGCAGGACCATGTTCATGCTCGCTCTGGCCTCGTCCTGTGAGCGACACACACGCGCGATCAGCGGGCGAAACTCGATTCACCCGGGCAGGCTCCGGGGATGCGTCGGCTCTTTCGTGTGTGGGGCCCAGCGACGATGGCTCAGACGTGGAAGGGCACGGTGGTGACGACGATCTTGGGACGTTCGCGCAGGGCGTGTCTGAGCCGAAACGCCATCCGGTCGTGGAGGACCCGGTGCCACCAGCGCCGGGGCACCACCTCGGGCAAGATCACCGTGATCGTCAGGTCCGACCGCTGTTCGCGCAGCGCCTCGATGTAGTTCACCAACGGCGCGATGATCGTCCGATAGGGGCAGACCACCACTTCCAGGGGCAGATGGTCCCCCCAGTGCAGCCAGTACCCCCGCATCCTCTCCGCCTCCTCCTCGGAGGGGCTGAGGTGGACGGCGAGAACGGGTTGTCGGAGTGAGGCCGCGTAGGCCAGGGCGCGGATGTTGGCCAGATCAAGGGTCTCCACGGGAACGACCGACAGGTGGTGGACCTCCTCGGGGGTCTCCTCCGCCTCCTGGTCCCCCGGCCCCTCCGCGCGGCTCGCCCCCACTCTCGTCTCGGGGCCCGCCTCATCCACAGTCGCTTCCGCGTCTGGCCGTCCCGTGGTTGTGCGCGCATCGGGTGGACGACGGACCACGCTGATCGGGCCACCCGGGGCGGGGGCCGCGTGGGGTCGCAGCCGCAGCGCACGCCCGACGGCGTCGTAGTGGACGCGGATGCGCAGGGCCAGCACGACGAACGCGGCCACGGCCAGAAGCGCCACCCACGCTCCCGCGCTGAACTTGACGATGGCGGCGGTGACGAACACCGCCCCGCACATCACGGCCCCCGTGGCGTTGAACG
Organism: Nocardiopsis sp. L17-MgMaSL7; assembly: GCF_003182025.1. Lineage (NCBI taxonomy): Bacteria > Bacillati > Actinomycetota > Actinomycetes > Streptosporangiales > Nocardiopsidaceae > Nocardiopsis > Nocardiopsis sp. L17-MgMaSL7. The sequence goes on from NZ_QGTF01000002.1 coordinate 110,354, forward strand.
CGAGGCTCGTGCGCCAGTGCCGGGCTCGTGATCGCCACCAGTGCACCACCATGCCGGCCTGCGAGAGTGTGAAGGCCAGGAACACCCCGACCGCGTACAGCGGGATCAGGGAGGTCGTGTCGCCACCGAAGGAGACGAAGATCAGGGCGGCCGCGACCGACAGCAGGAGGATGCCGTTGCTGTAGGCCAGTCGGTCACCCATGCGCATGAACCCGCGGGGGGCGTGGTGGTCGCGTGCCAACAGGGACAGGACCCGTGGAAAGTCGTTGTAGGCGGTGTTGGCGGCCAGCAGGAGGATGGCCGCCGTACTCGCCTGAACGAGCACGTACATGGCGCCGGTCCCGAAGGAGTGCCGGGCCAGCTGCGAGAGCACGGTCTCACCCGGTGCCGGGATCGTGCCGGTGACCAGGATCAGGGCCATCAGACCACCGAACAGCGCCAACAGTGTGCCGATCATCCAGGTCAGCGCGGTGCGGGCGTTGCGCCACTCGACGGGCCTGAACGCGGGGACGGCGTTGGTGATGGCCTCGATGCCGGTCAGGGCCGTGGCCCCCGACGTGAAGGCCCTCAGGATGAGGAACAGCGTGACGCCCGTGGTGGCGTTGACCTGGGGCGTGGGAGCCGGGGGGAAGCCACGGAGGGCCGCGTCGACGAGACCGACGACGATCACGGCGCCGACAGAGAGGACGAAGACGTAGGTGGGGGCGGCGAAGAGGATGCCCGCCTGGCGCACGCCGCGCAGGTTCCCGGCCAGGAGCAGGGCGATGACACCCAGGCCGATGGGCACGGTCGCTCCGCTGAGCGCGGGCAGCGCGGAGGTGATCGCGGCGATGCCCGCGGCGATCGACACCGCGACGGTGAGGACGTAGTCGACGATGAGACCGCCCGCCGCCAGGAGGCCCGGTGCTCGCCCGAGGTTGTGGCTGGCCACGATGTAGGAACCGCCGCCGTTGGGATAGGCGCGGATGGTCTGTCGGTAGGAGAGTCCCACCGCCAGCATCATCAGCATGATCACCAGGGCGATCGGCAGGGACAGGGACAGGCCCGCCACGCCGCCGATGACGAGGATGGTGAGCATCGCCTCGGGGCCGTAGGCGACGGAGGACAGGGCGTCGGAGGACAGCACGGGCAGGGCGACGAGTTTGCGCATGCGTTCACGGACCAGCGCGGTGCTCTTCAGGGCTGGCCCCAGGAGCACGCGGCGCAGGCGATAGCCAGCGCGGCCCGCGGGAGTGGAGGCTTCGTCAGCGGCCGCCGAGGCGAGTGTCGTACGGGGATCTCCGCCGAGTTCGGAGACGGTGACGAAGCGTTCGTAGCGCGGCTGCCGGACCTGGTGGCGCGCCGGGTAGCTCCCCACTGTCGGGTCCACCGGGAGGGCACGGCGCCATTCCTTCGGCTCCCCCGCCACCTGACCCCACTCTCGTCCGATCTGGTGGAGCGCACGGAGTTGTCCGGGGGTGAGATCGGGCAGAAGATCACTCGGGGCAGGTGGTCGGGTCGAGCGTTCCTCCGTCATGCGACCCAGTGTTGTTCATCGAGGCCACGCGGCCTCGCATTTGTGGGACGTCGTCCGGCGGTGTCTGGTCGTGATCGGAACAGGGCGTACGCGTACCGACCCTCGCCTCGGCGGGATCGGCTGTGTCAGCGCCCCGTCCACGATGGTCGCGCCGGTGGGAGTTCGGCCGATCCATGAGCTGTGTGCCTCCGCAGCCGCTGGACACGAGCACGGAACGCGTTGGTACTCCTAGCGGCGCCGAGACGGCCCAGGATGGTGTGAGCCACGCGCCGCGCATTCGCGAACTGGGCAGGGAGTAGCCCTGATGCACTTCTTCGATGCGCAACAGGCCCGGTTCAGATGCGAGCGCCGATGGCCCCGGCCCCCCGTGACAGCTCGGGCAGCCAGGTGAGCAGCTTCTCCGCGCTGGTGACATCGGTCGTCGTCACCAGGTTGATCGCCCCGGCGATTTCCTTGTCAGCGTCGTACACCGGCACGCTCAGACTCAGCGCACCGAGTTCCCGCTCGGACTCCGCGAGGTAGTAGCCGTCCTCGCGCACTCCCCGGACGTCCTCCATCAGGTCCCGCTCCCCCTGGGTCCTCCCGGAGGCCAGTGAGGTCTCCGGGAAGCGGCGCACGTAGTCCTCGATCTCCCCGTCCGGCCACGCTGCGAGCAGCACCTTCCCGCCACCGACGTTGAGCGGCACGCGACGCCCGATCGGGAACTGGTACCGGAGGGGGTCCGCTCCACTGACGCGTGCGATGAGGATGCGCTCGTCCCCCGAGCGGACGAACACGGAGGAGGTCAGTCGCGTGGTCGCGGAGAGCTCGGTGAGCACCGGCGTCGCGATCGTGCTCACACGGTCGTTGACCACGAAACCGTGCGCCAGCCCCAGCACCACCGGCCCGAGTGAGTACCCCAGGCGTCCCTGCTGGACGTAGCCGCGCCGCACGAGCTGGTTCACCGTCCGCTGGGTGGTGGCCAGGTGCAGGTCAGCCTCCCGCGCGATGTCGCTCAGCCTCAGCGGACCGCGCGCGCGTTCCAGGCACTCGAGCACGTCCAGCGCACGGTCGAGCGTGCGCCCCTGGTTTCCGCCTCCGGCGCCCATGCTCGCCTCGCCACTCCTTCGCTCGTGTTCCTCGGAAAACTTCCTTGCCCCCCGGGCAGTGACCTCGGGGCCCGCCGGACACGGCGATGCAGCTTGCTGTCGCCCTCTCCAAGGTAGCGGAGAGGTTTCCGGCAGGTTGACAGCCGAGAGAGCCACAGGTCACACTCGCTATCAATCAACAAGAGGAACTATCACTCAATGATAGCTGGTGGAATGATGAAGGTAGCCGTACTGGGACTCGGCGAAGCCGGCGCGATCTTCGCGGAGGCCTTCGCCGCCGCCGGTTGGCAGGCCGTCGGCTTCGATCCCGCGAGCACGGCGCGGACTCCCGAGGGCGTCACCCGGGCCACGTCGACAGCGGAGGCGGTGACCGGAGCGGATGTCGTCCTGAGCCTGGCCACGGCCGCCCATGCGGTCTCCGTCGCCCGCGAAGCCGTGTCCGCGCTGCGCACCGACGCCGTCTACATTGACCTCAACGCGGCCTCGCCGCAGGTCAAGAGGCACGTGGCTCGTACCATCGATGGCGCGGCCCGCGTGGTCGACGGAGCTCTCATCGGTTCGGTCGTCAAGTTCGGGCCGAAGGTCAACATCCTCCTCGCGGGACCGGCCGCCGAGGACGCCGCCCTGGCGCTGAGGGCGGTGGGTTCGGACGCCGAGCCGATCGGCGAGACCGTGGGCGCCGCGTCGGGGCGCAAGCTGCTGCGCAGCGTGTTCATGAAGGGGTTGGGGGCACTGATCACCGAGGCCCTGGACGCCGGATCCGCGGCGGGCGAGGAGGAGTGGATGCGTGAGCAGGTGGCCGCCACCCTCACGGACGGGACCGCCGCGCTCCAGCGGCTGGATCACGGGACGCGTCTGCACGCCGTGCGGCGCTCGCAGGAGCTGGACGCCAGCATCGCCCTGTTGAACGAGCTCCACGTGGAAGCCCCCGTGAGCACGGGTGCGGCCGACCGTCACCGGTATCTGGCGCGCGTGACCGACCAGCCCGACGAGCAGCTGATCGACGCCTACACGACGATCCCCACCGCCGCCATCGGGGACGCGCGGGACCGTCTCGGCTTCCTGTCCTCCAGGATCAGGCCCGTCTGGGCCGGGGCGCGGCTCTCGGGACGTGCCCTGACGGTGCAGACGCGGCCCGGCGACAACCGCGCGTTGCACCAGGCCCTGACCGTCGCGCGGCCCGGCGACGTGCTGGTCGTGGACGGAGGGGGTGACGACTCCCGGGCGTTGCTGGGAGAGCTCATCGCCGAACGCGCCATCAACAAGGGAGTGCGCGGGATGGTGATCGACGGCGCGGTCCGGGACGCCGACGAACTGCGCGAACTCGGCTTCCCCGTCTGGTCCGCCGCGATCTCCCCCGCGGGCCCCTACAAGGACGGTCCCGGCCACGTCGGTCGCACCATCGCGGTGGGGGGCGCGGTCTGTGCTCCAGGGGACATCGTGGTGGCCGACGGAGACGGGGTGTTCGTCGTGCCCCGCCTGGAAGCCGAGCGGACCCTGGTCGCCGCCCGGCTCGTCATCTCCGACGAGGCCGAGCGCCGCGAGGCCATCCGGAGGGAACGCGCGTGACGCACCTCCGCCCCACCAGGTCGCTCCCCCGGGGCGACACACCGCCCGTCCACGGGCACCAGTACTCCCCTCCACCGAAAGTCGACCCATGCCGATCGCACTACTAGCCCTCGCGGCGTTCATCGCCGTGATCATCGTGTGGAACGTCGTGTTCAAGCGGAACATGGGCGAGGCCATGCTCCTCGGACTCGTGGTCACCGCCCTGTTCGCCGGAACGCAGGCCCCGGAGTACCTCCTGGGAGGGCTGACCGACGCCCTCACCCACGATGTGCTCTTCGCGGCCCTGGCCTTCGTCTTCATGGCCTACCTCATCGACGCGATGGGGCTGATCCAGAAGATCCTGGCCATCCTCAACTCCGCGTTCGGGCGCATCCGAGGCGGTCCCGCGTTCATCGACACGGCTGGATCGGCCGTCTTCGGGTCGCTGTCCGGGTCCAACTCCGCGAACACCGCCTCCAGCGGGTCCTTCACCGGCCCCTGGATGGTGCGTACCGGGTGGACCCCCACGCGGGCGGCGACCGTGCTCGCCGGAAACGGCGGGATGGGCGCGGCCCTGCCACCCAGTGCCTCGATGGTCATCATGATCGGCTTCGCCGGGGGGATGGTCACCACCGGACAGGTGTATCTGGGCCTGCTGGTGGCCGGGCTCTACCAGATCCTGTTGCGCATCGGTCTCGTGACGTACTTCGTCCGCCGCGACGGGGTCCCCAAGATGGACGAACACGACCTGGTGCCGATGCGTACGTCGCTGCGGCAGGGTGCCGGCGCTCTGACGATCTTCCTCGGTGCGCTGATTCCCATCGCCGTCACCGTGGGTCCCCTGGCCACCTACCTGGCCGAGTCCACGCCGCTCGGCGACGCGGTCGACGACATCTCGCTGCTGACCTGGATCCCCATCCTCATCATCGGCTTCTCACTCATCGCCGGACGGGACCGCCTCCCAAGGACGGTGAGCGGCTGGTCCCGTCTGCTGGACGGCGCCCTCCCGAAGTTCGCGACCATCGGGGCCCTGCTGTTCTTCGCGATCGCCGCGAGCGAGATCCTGGGGCGCCTGGGCCTGGCGGAGGACGTCAACGTCATCCTCGAGTCCCTGCCCGTCGGTTCCACCGTGATGGTGGTCGTCGTCGGCCTGGTGATCACCCTGGTCGCCGGCCCTCTGTCGTCCACGGCCACCCTGACCGCGGTCGGTCAGATCTCCTTCCTCGCGCTGGTCGGCGTGGGGGTCGACCCGCTCCTCGCGATCATCGCGATCCTGGTGTTCGCCTCCACCGAAGGGGCCTCCCCTCCCGCCTCCGGCTCGATCTTCGTCGCCGCCGGCCTGACCGGGGCACGGCCGGAGAGCACCTTCCTGCCGCTCATCGTCTACTACATGATCCCGATCTTCCTGATCGGCTGTCTGATCGGTTGGGGCGTCCTTCCGATTCTGGGGGTATGACCGTGCTCGCTCTCAAGCCCCGGACCTTCACCGTGGTCCGCGCGCTGTTCAAAATCGGCCTCGTCTGCTGTCTGGCGCTCGGGGCGCTCCTGGTCCTGGGACAGATGGCCGGCGTCCTCACCCAACGTCCGGACTGGGTGACCGGAGCCTCCGACCTGCTGTTCGTACCGAGCATCGGCGCGGCGGCGGCCTTCGGTGTCCTGGGATTCATCGGGAACTACCTCACGCCCGAGGAGCCGGAGCCCGAAGACAACTGAGAGACCCGAAGCGGTGGGGTGGGGGCGCACCGTCGCCCGCCCCCACCAACGCCACGGACCGCTCAGTGTCAGGGTGATCGCGCGTGCTTGCGCAGGGCCCCCGCGCCGTTCGACGACCCGACGGGATCCCCGAGGCAGCCGTGCCCGGTTCGGACGCCTGACGACAGGGCGGGCGCCCTTGGGAAGCGGAGTCGCTTCCCGAACGGCGGGAGGCTCAGAACGCGGAGGGTGCGACCCCGGTGAGCCGTTCGGAGACCTGCCAGACCCGAGCGGCCTCCTCCGGGCTTTTCAGCCGACTGTAGAGCCTCTGCTCCGCGGGCGGTCCGCCCAGGTGGCCGGGGCCGGCGGGGCCGTAGAACCCACCGCCCACGGCCTCGGGCGAGGTCGCCGCGTACAGGGCCGGGAGCGGAGCGCTCTCCACCGTTCCGACGAGGATGCCCCGTGCGGACATCGCCCGGATGACGCGCACGCCCAGGGTGTCCCGGTCACGACCGATCTCGGGACGGGCGCTCAGGAGGCTCGTCGGAGCGACCCCCGGATGCGAGATGTTGCTCGTGATGCCCCACCCCTGGTCCCTGCTGCGCCGGTCCAGTTCGAGGGCGAAGAGACCGAGCGCGATCTTCGACTGGCTGTAGGCGTGCCCTCCGTTGTAGGAACGCTCCCAGTTCAGGTCGTCCCAGTTGATCGAGTTCCGATCAGCCGAGACGCTGAGCTGGGAGGTCACACGTGCCCCGCCCGCCCGGAGCAGTGGCATCAGGCGGGCCACCAGAGCGAAGTGTCCGAGGTGGTTCGTGCCGAACTGGAGCTCGAAGCGGTCCTCCGTGCTCTGTCGTTCCGGAGGCGTCATCACCCCCGCGTTGTTCACGAGCAGGTGGATCGGCCGGTTCTCGTGGCAGAGCCGCTCGGCGAGGGCCTCGACCGAGTTGAGGGAGGACAGATCCAGGGAGGCGAGCTCCACCTTCGCGTGGGGCACCCGCTCGCCGATCCACGCGAGAGCGGCCTCGCCCTTGCCCTGGTTCCGCACAGGAAGAACCAGCTCCGCTCCGGCCTCGGCCAGGCGCAGGGCCAGGTGCAGCCCCATTCCGTCACTCGCGCCGGTGACCAACGCACGTCGGCCGGACTGATCGGGAACGGTGAACTCGGGTCGTTGGCGGGGCATGGGTCGTCTCCAGGGCCGATGTGATGGGTTCCGATCCCCAGGTTCGTCTCTCAGCGGAGGCGGGACAAGGACTCGCCGAACCACGGCTCGCCGAGCCCCCCTTCGGGGCGCAGAGGTGGATCGACGGGCCGTGGTTCACCGAGCGCCGAGACGGTAGACACGAGGAAGGACACCGAAAGAAGGACAGTCGTGATCGATCGCACCGGGCTGGCCGGGTTCCTCCGCCGCCGCCGAGAGTCCCTGCAGCCGGAGGACGTGGGACTCCCCCGCGGACAACGCAGGAGGGCCAAGGGGTTGCGGAGAGAGGAGATCGCCTTCCTCTGCGCCATGTCGACCGACTACTACGCGCGGCTCGAACGCGCGCGCGGGCCGCATCCCTCAGAGCAGATGCTCGCCTCGATCGCCCAGGGGCTGCACCTGTCGCTCGACGAACGGGATCACCTGTTCCGCCTGGCCGGGCACAACCCGCCCGTTCGGGGCGCGGACACCGAGCACATCAGCCCGGGGCTGCTGCGCGTGTTCGACCGCCTCGGGGACACACCGGCGGAGATCGTCACCGAACTCGGGGAGACGTTGCGGCAGACCCCGATGGGGGTCGCGCTCACCGGCGCCACGACCCGATACGAGGGGCCCGCCCGCAGTTCGGGGTACCGGTGGTTCACCGACCCGGCCGCACGGTCGCTCCACGCTCCCGAGGAGCACCGGTTCCTCACCCGCATGTACGTCGCGGGCCTGCGCGAGATCGCCACTCTGCGCGGTCCCGGCTCACGCGCCGCACACTTCGCCGACCTGCTTCTGGAGCAGAGCGAGGAGTTCCGCCGGGTCTGGGAGGACCACGAGGTCGGCATCCGCCCGCATGGGATCAAACGTTTCGTGCACCCGGAGGTCGGCCCGCTCGAACTGAACTGCCAGAGGCTCCTCGACCCGGACCAGGCCCACTCGCTGCTCGTCTACACCGCCGTCCCCGGCAGCGAGAGCCACGAGAAGCTGCGCCTGCTGTCCGTGATCGGCCCTGGAACGCTCCGCTGACCCTGGCTGGACGGCGGCCCCGGCGTCGCCCCGCGTCCGCCGGGGCCGCCGGGGCCGGGGCCACGACGCCAGGAGACCGCGGCAGGGCGACGGCGCAGGCCCTCTCAGCCGTTGAGTGCGGTGCCGGAGTACGTGATGCCGAGTCGTTCGGCCAGTTCGTGGGCGCCGACACCGTACGTCTCCCGGATCCGTACGCCCTCGGCACCGACCTCGAAGACGCCGTGGTCCGTGTAGACACGACTGACACACCCCACCCCGGTGAGCGGATACGTGCAGTGCGGTACGAGTTTCGGTTGAGCCGAGCGGGTGAACAGGGGCATCATCACGTGGACGTCCTTGGCACCGATGGCGAGGTCCATGGCACCGCCGACAGCGGGAATGGCGTCGGGTTCACCCGTGTGCCAGTTGGCGAGGTCGCCCTGGAACCCCACCTGGTAGGCGCCGAGGACACAGACGTCCAGGTGCCCGCCGCGCATCATGGCGAAGGAGTCGGCCTGGTGGAAGTACGCCGATCCGGGAAGCTCGGTCACCGGGACCTTGCCCGCGTTGGTCAGGTCCGGGTCGACGGCCTCGCCCTCGGCCCTCGGCCCCATGTTGAGCATGCCGTTCTCGGTGTGGAGCACCACCCCTGAGCTGGCTGGCAGGTGGTCGGCGATCCTGGTGGGCTGCCCGATCCCGAGGTTGACGAAGGCTCCGGCCGGGATGTCGGCGGCGAGGACGGCGGCCAGCTCGTCCATCGACAAGGGATGGTCGGCCCTCATCGGCGCTCCGGTGTGCGGGTTGCTGGAGTGGGTCATCGTGCCCCCTGGACGGTGTAGCGACGGGACTCCACCTGGACGATCCGGTCGACGTAGATGGACGGGGTCACGACGGCCTCGGGGACGAGTTCCCCGGGCTCGACGATCTGATCGACCTGAACGACGGTCGTCGTCGCCGCCGTGGCCATGACCGGCCCGAAGTTCCGTGCGGTCTTGCGGTAGGTGAGGTTGCCCAACGTGTCCGCTTTGTGCGCGCCGATCAGGGCGTAGTCGCCCTTGATCGGGTACTCCAACAGGTACCTGCGACCGTCGATCTCACGTTCCTCCCTGCCCTCGGCCAGAGGTGTACCGATCGCCGTCGGGCAGTAGAAGGCACCGATGCCGGCACCGGCCGCGCGCATCCGCTCGGCGAGGTTGCCCTGCGGCACCACTTCGAGTTCGATCCCTCCCGAACGGTAGAGACGGTCGAAGACCCAGGAGTCGGCCTGCCGGGGAAAGGAGCAGACCACCTTGCGCACCCGGCCGGCCGCGAGCAGCGCGGCGAGCCCGACCTCGCCGTTGCCCGCGTTGTTGGACACGATCGTGAGGTCCTTGGCTCCCTGGCGGATGAGCGCCTCGATCAGATCGAACGGCATACCCGCCAGACCGAAGCCGCCGACGAGGACGGTGGCCCCGTCCTCGACCCCGGCCACGGCGGCGTCGGCGCTCTCAGCGACTTCCGCGCGGCTCATCGGACCCGCTCCGTGGCATCGCAGTTCTCCAGTACGACGGCCAGCCCCTGGCCGACCCCGACGCACAACGCGGCGACTCCGTAGCGCTGCCCCGACTCCTGCAGGACCTTGGCCAGGGTGGCGAGGATACGACCGCCGGAAGCGCCCAGCGGGTGTCCGATCGCGATGGCCCCGCCCTTCTGGTTGACGATGGCGGGATCGATCCCCCAGGCGTCGAGGCAGGCCAGCGCCTGCACGGCGAAGGCTTCGTTGAGTTCGACCGCGCCCACCTGGTCCCAGCCGATCCCGGCTCGGGCCAGGGCGCGGTTGGCAGCCTCGACCGGGGCGTAGCCGAAGTTCTGCGGCTCCAGCGCCATGACGCCCCGGCCCGCGATGCGGGCGATCGGGTCGGCCCCGATCGCGTCCGCGGCCCTCTCACTGCCCAACAGCACCGCGGACGCGCCGTCGTTGAGGGGACTGGCGTTCCCCGCGGTGATGGTGCCGCCCTGCTCCGGTGAACGGAACACCGGCTTGAGTGTGGCCAGTACTTCCGGTGTGGATTCGGCTCGGACGCCTTCGTCGCGAACCAGGTCGGCCCCTCCCACCGGTGCCACCAGGTCGTCGTAGAAGCCCGATTCCCAGGCCTGATGGGCGAGTCCGTGAGAGCGTGCGGCGAACCGGTCCTGACGCTCGCGGGAGATCCCGAAGCGCTCCTGGAGTAGTTCGTTGGCCTCACCGAGGCCGACCGTCCACTCCTTCGGCATGCGCGGGTTGACCAGACGCCAACCGAGCGTGGTCGACACCGCGGTGACGTCGCCGACCGGGAACGGCCTCGCCGATTTGGGCAGCACCCACGGCGCCCGCGTCATCGACTCCACACCACCGGTCAGCACGACCTCGGCGTCGCCGGACTCGATCGTCCGGCTGGCCGTCATCGCCGCGTCGAGGCCGGAACCGCACAGTCTGTTGACCGTGGTGCCCGGGACACTGACCGGCAGTCCGGCGAGCAGCGCCGCCATGCGGCCGACGTTGCGGTTCTCCTCTCCGGCTCCGTTGGCGTTGCCCCACACCACATCGTCGATCGCGGCCCGGTCGAACCCGGGCACCTTGGCGAGCGTCGAGGTGATCGCGGCCGCGGCCAGGTCGTCAGGGCGGACGCCGGCCAGCGCGCCGTTGAAGCGACCGAACGGTGTCCGTGTCGCGGCGTACAGGAATGAACTCATGCCAACGACGCTAATCCCTGAGCGCGATATCCTGAAGTACTCATATCCAAGGCTATTGATATGGACCAGATATGGATCTGCGTCATCTCAGGTACTTCGTGGCGGTGGCGGAGGAACGCCACTTCGGTCGGGCCGCCGAGCGGCTTCACATGGCCCAACCGCCGCTCTCCCAGCAGATCCGCCAACTCGAGGCGGAACTCGGTGTCGAACTGCTGTACCGCACGACACGTCGCGTCGACCTCACGGAGGCCGGTCGGGTCTACCTGGATCTGGCGCGCGGGATTCTCGCCGACGTCGACAAGGCGGCCCACCACGCCCGCCTCATCGCCTCCGGCTCCGTGGGCCACCTCGCGCTCGGATGTGTGGGATCGGCGACGTACAGCCTCCTGCCGACGCTCTCCCGTCGGCTTTCGGTCGAACTCCCGGGGGTCGACTTCTCCTTCCGGGGCGACATGCTGGGCCCCGACCAGGTCGAGGCACTGCGCAAGGGAACGATCGACGTCGCGTTGCTGCGTCCCCCGGTGGCCGATCGCTCCATCATCGTGCACACACTGCGTCGGGACCGGCTGGTCGTCGCCCTGCCGGTGAACCACCGCCTGGCCCAGCGCAGACGTCTGCGTGCCGAGGACCTCGCCAGCGAGGATCTGATCGTGCACTCCGCCGACCGCCGGTCGGTGATGTACGACATCGTCCTGGGCCTGCTACGCGACGCGGGCGTCGAGCCACGCATCCGCCACGAGGTCGGCGAGACCTCGACTCTGGTCACTCTGGTGGCCGGGGGCCTCGGTGTGGCGGTCGTGCCCGAACCCGTCACGGCGCTGGAACTCCATGGCGTCGCCTACCGGCCGCTCACCGGGGCCGACGCGCACGTGCAACTCGCCGTCGCCCACCGCGCCGACCGTTCCGAGCCCCACCTGGCCCGTACCGTGGAGATCATCCGGGCGACGGTCTGAGGAATCCGCGGACCACCCCCACCGGAGGGACGCAGCCCACGCGGGCACGGAAGGGTCCGGCCGGTCAGTGCGTGAGCCACACCGGACACCGCGGCTTCGATCGCACCGCGGCCACTGGCGTCGTTCTCCGCCAATGTCGCCGGGACGTCCGGCGGCGAGTGCCCGTGCCGCGGCCCCAAGGCTCTCCTGGTCAGGACCGCCTCCGTCTCGGATCGTCGGCTCCCTGCCGACTCCGCTGGGTTCCCAGGCCCGATTCCGAGGGGCTGGGCGTCGCCGGCGATTCCTTGGGGTGCCCGCAAGCGAGGTACGATGTGGTCGCCATGTGAACAACTGGAACACATCACGTCAAGGGGCGCCGGAGTGGACATCCAAGCTGTAGACCGCGTGGGAATGATCCTCGCACTGTTCGGTCCGCATCGTGAGTCGGTGACGTCGACCGAAGCCGCCGACCTCATCGGACTCAATCGCACGACGACCTACCGCTATCTGACGTCCCTGGTCAACGCGAACGTGCTCGACCTCCGCGATGACCGCACGTATGTTCCGGGACCGGCGCTCGTGCAACTCGGCGCCTTCGCTCTCGGCCGACGCGACATCCTGCGCCTCGCCGTGGACCCCATGCAGACCCTGGCTCGCGACACCGAGATCACGGCGGTCCTGTCGCTCTGGGGCTCTTCGTCACCGGTCGTGGCCCACGTCGAGGAACCTCCGCGCCGCGAGATCGTCGTCTCCGTGCGGGTGGGCATGCAGTTGTCGACCGCCGCCGCGCAGACCGGCATCTTCCACACCTTCATGGCCGACGCCCCCAGCGTGGCGCGGGCCTCGCGGCAGCTCCCGTCCGGGGAGCGTGAACGGATCGAGCGCCTGGTGCGCGAGACGTCCGAGCGCGGTTACGCCGCGCAGGTCAGCACCCGGGGCATTGCCGTGCTCGCCACTCCCGTGTGGGACGAGCACGGCCTCGCGGCATCCCTCGCGCTCCTGAGCACCCGCGACGTGCTCGACGTCCACGCCGAGAGCGTCGAACTCGCGGCGCTCCGGAACGCCGCGACCACGATCTCCCAGTCGCTCGGCGCCGAGGACTGACCCGGTCAGGTACGTTCCGCCAACGACTCCCCCTGACCCGGGCCCCTCGACGCCCGACCGATTCGTTCGACGTTCCCGAGCCGTCCGTAGGTCGGGCCAGCCAGGCGCGACGCCGGGTCGATCATCGCGGTGTCGATCTTGAGGCCGTCCAACGCCGACGAGAGCACATGGAACCGCACGACCTCACCCACTGTGAACTGCGCGCCGGCCCGACCGAACTCCACCACGCGCGCGAGCCGGCACTCCAGACTCACCCGAGCCGCGGCCAGCCGGGGCACGCTCACCACGTCGCTCGGCTCGGTCCCGAGTCCGAGGATCTCGGCTTCGTCGACGCCGGGCGGATGGACCTCCCCCGACTCGTGGACGTCCTTCCAGTGCTCCCAACCAGGGATGTTCACGACGTACTCGCCCCGCTCGGCGATGTTGCGGGCCGTGTCCTTGAACCCGCCCTCACGGCGACCGATGTTGATTCCGACCATGGGCGGATCGTTGGACACCATCGTGAAGGCGCTGAACGGCGCCAGGTTCGCCGCACCGTCACGACTCACGGAGGTCACCCACGCGATGGGGCGGGGAACGACGCAGCCCGTGAGCAGCCGGTAGTTTTCCTGCGCGCTCAACCCCGAGGGGTCGATCACGGTCATGTCATCAGGCATGGTCGGCGGCTTCCTGACGGACGGCGGCACGGTCGAAGTCGTTGATGTCCTGGATCAACGAGTCGTCGTACAGGTCGGCGGGGTCCACCGGCTCGGTGAGCTCGCCCGCGTCGAGCAGGAAGTCCACGTTGGCCTGGAGCGCCCGCTGATCGATCGCGCCGTACGGATCGTCCTCGGCACCGAGGTTGGCCAGTCGCGCTTCGAGGACGGAGACCGACGACGCGACGGCGACGTCGTCCTCGAGGCCCGATGGGCGCGCCTCGGGGTGGGCGTCGAAGAGCAGCTCGATGGCGGCTTCGGGGTTCGCCTCGCTGAAGACCACGCCCTTGGCGATCGCGCGTCCGAGCTTGACGTAGAGCTCGCGGTCCTCCTCCAGGTCACTGGTCCGGGCCGCGAGTCCGCCGCTCGTGAGCTCGTCGGTACCCGGGACCTCGATCTCGCGCAGCTCGATCCCCTGGTTCTCGAGGACCTGGAACGACGTGTCCAGCAAGGCGAGCGCGTCGACCTGGCCGTTCTCCACGGCGGTGGCCTGCTGGCCTCCCGTCCCGATCGCGACGAAGGTCACCGAGTCCTCCGGTACCCCCGCCTCACGCAGACCGACCTGGGCCTGTGTGACCGAGGCGCTCGCGAGGCTGATCGCGCCCACCGTCTTGCCCTCGAGGTCCTCGATCGACGTGATGTCGCTGTCCGCGGGGACTCTCAGACCATAGATGTTGTCCTTGTAGTAGGACATGAAGTAGGTCAGATCGAGGTTCTTGCCGGGCTCACGGCCCAGGATCACCGGTTCGGGGCTGACGGCCCCAGTCGCCACCTGCCCGGTCGCGATCTGCTGCACCTGGGTCGTCGCGGAGTCGGCCAGGATGATCTCGACGTCCAGGCCCTCGTCCTCGAAGTAGCCCATCTCCTGGGACACCGCGATCGAGGCGATTCCCGCGTTCCAGGTCGGGGTCGCGAGCGTCATGGAGACCTGCTGGTCGCCACCGTCGCCGCTCGACCCGCCACAGGCCGCCAGCAGGGAGGTGAACATCAGTACGGCGCCGCCCTGCAGCACCTTGCGAGACACACGTGTCATAGCCATGAGTTGTCCTTCGGTTTGAGGGGAGTCAGTTGGCAACGGAGCGGGCGCGGTTCTCTTCGGACCAGAAGGCGAGTCGCCGCCCTCCGAGGACGACCGCGTAGTGCAGCACGAGACCGATGGTCGAAAGCACGACGAGCGCCGCGAACATGGTGGCCACGTCCAGCGAGGTGTTGCTGGCGATGATCAGGTAGCCGAGCCCGGCCTGCGAACCCACGAACTCCGCGACGATGGCACCGATGACCGAGAGCACGACCGCCACGTCGAGGCCGGCGATGATGCTGGGGATGGCCGTCGGCAGGCGCAACCGCGTGAGAACCTGCAGACGCGTCGCTCCGAAGGAACGCATCATGTTCACCTGGTCGCTGCTGGTGGAGTTGAAGCCGAGCGTGGCGTTGACGAGGATCGGGAAGAACGCGATCAGCGCCGTCGTGAGGATCTTCGACTCCATACCGAAGCCGAACCAGACGAGGAACAACGGCGCGAGGGCCACCTTCGGCACGGTTTGCAGCACGACGACGATCGGCAGAACGATCTTCTCGGCCAGACGCGAGGAGCTCACCCACACCGCGACGAGCAGTCCGGAGACGACGGCGATACCGAAGCCGTAGATGATCTCCTGCAGCGTGACCCAGGTGTGGCGCAGGAACGGCCCGTCGGTGAAGCCCTCGACGAGCGCCTGGACGATCCGGGTGGGCGCGGGGAAGAGGATCACCGAGATGTCGAAGGTGCGGACCACCACTTCCCAGACGGTCAGCAGGATGAGCACCGTGGTGCTCGACAGCAACCAGCCTGGAAGGTCGGAGAGCCTGCGCCGTGTCTCGGTGTTCCCGGCCTCGCGTTCCACTGTCAGGGTCTGCCTGGACGAGGAGGAGTTGGATGCGGTCATGGGGTGGTCACCACTTCGGCTCTGTCAAGAACGGTTCTGATGCGACGCGTGTAGTCGCCGAACCCGGCAGTGCTCACGACGTCGAGGGTGCGCGGGCGCGGTAGGTCGATGTCGATGACCGCGCCGACACGTCCCGGACGCGGGGTCATCACGACGACGCGATCGGAGAGGAGCACTGCCTCGGAGATGCTGTGGGTGATGAAGACGACCGTCTTGCGGTCCCTCTCCCAGATCTCCAGCAGGTCCATCGTCAGCTGGTCGCGAGTCATCGCGTCCAGTGCGCCGAACGGTTCGTCCATGAGCAGGATCCTCGGGTCGTGCAGGAGGGCCCTGGCGATCCCGACGCGCTGTTGCATCCCACCGGACAACTGGTAGGGGTGACTGGTGGCGAAGTCCGACAGTCCGAGCATCTCCAGGAGCTCGTGCGCCCGGCCTTCGTCGCGCCTGCGCTGAGAGCGCCCCTGAAGGATCGAGGGGACGAGCACGTTGTCCAGGACCGTGTTCCAGGGCAGCAGGAGCGGCTGTTGGAACACCATGCCGGTCATCGCCGACTCGTTGCGCGCTTCGGCGCGGTACCTGATGCTGCCCTCGGTCAGCGGTTCCAGACCCATGATGAGCTTGAGCAGTGTGCTCTTGCCGCATCCGCTCGGTCCGACGATGGAGACGAACTCACCGTCGGCGACGTCGAGATGGAAGTCGTCGACCGCGACTGTTCCTCCGCGATAGTGCTTGCTGACATGGACGAAGTTCATGACTGGCTCACGCATGGAGCGGCGCCTTTCCCGTGTGGTCCTCGTTGGCCCGCATGCGCCTGACGGCACTCACGGCGGCCTCGGCGAGCAGTGTCGTGTCGGCGGCGCCGACGAAGAAGTCCAACGCCAGTTCGCGGGCGCGGGCTGCGCCATCGGGGCCTCCCGCCGCCCCGGCGGCGATCCCGTGCCTGCGAGCGGCGGTGACGATGGTGAGATCGGCGTCGCTGACGGCACGGCCGGCGTCGAGCCCGAGGTCCGCGGCCCCGAGGAGGAGTCCGGTGATCCCGTCGACCGCGGCGATGTCCTCGACGGACTCCAGCGCGGCGAGTGACTCGATCTGCGCGATGACCTCGACCGGCCGGGACAGGTAGTCGGCTCGCGGGCCCTGCCCCCACGCTCCGGCACGCGACGTCGCGCCGGAGCCGCGCCGCCCCTCAGGAGCGAATCGCGTCGCTGACACGACCTCGGCGGCGGCCTCGGGACCGTCGACGTGGGGAACGACGATCCCGTCGGCCCCGGCGTCGAGCACCCGTTGGACGAAGGACGGCCCCTGGTCGGGAACCCGCACGAGCGCCCGCATGCCGTGCGCCTGTCCGACGGCGATGTGCCGGGCGATCGCCGACATGTCCAGCATCGTGTGTTCGGCGTCGACGACGATCACTTCGACACCGGCGTGGGCGAGGATGGCTGTGGACTCCCAGGTGTCGAGTTTGACCCAGGCGGCCCACCGCGTGCCCTCGGATCCGTTCACGCGGCTCATCGGAGTGCCTCCGGCACCGGGTAGTCCGCGGCGTTGAGCACCCAGCCCGGACGTCGCGAGAAGTCCTCGCGCGGCCCGGCGAAGATGTCGACCATGCGGTTCTCTTCGGCTCCGACCGCCTCGCTCGTGTGCACCAGCGGCGGCGGGATGATGGTCAACGACGGCCCACCGATCTCACGGTGCTGGTCCGAGCGCCATGCGGTGCGGTCGTTTCCCCACGCACGCCGGATGTGGTGGACGTACTCGCCCGCGTCGACGAAGCTCAACTGCTCGAAGTCGTCGTGGGTGTGGGGGGACAGAGTGCGTGGATCCCGAGGACCGACGCGTGGGTACAGCAGGTTCACCATGGCGTGACGGCTGCGGAGGATGCGCCCCAGGCGTCCTTCCTGCGGGGCGATGTCCTCGATGGCGTCGTAGACGCGGATCGCGGCGTCGCCCGAGGGTGCGGGCCAGGGCTCGGCACGGACGCTGAGTCCGAGGCCGTCGGCATAGGCTTCGCCGTTGAGCGCCTGATCCAGCACGTCCGATGTGGCCACCGTGTGCAGACGCAGCAGCCGCAGCGCCCCCTCGGCCTCGTACCGCCAGGGGCCCGGCTGGACCGTGATGACGCTCGTCGGTTCGACAGTGACCACCTCCCCCGCCGTGCGCACCGTGAGGCGGCCCGTGGATGGCAGGACCACCAGCATCGTCTCGTCGACGTCCTCGCGGTCGAAGGTGTCTCCGTCGGCGTGTTCGGCGTAGACGACGACGGCGTTGGCGGCTCGTACCGTCCACAGGCGCCCGCCCCGTCCCGTGGTTCCGGTGGGGTCGAGCTCACTGAAGTCGAAGTACTGCGGTTCGTGCGCGGCGTCGGTGTCGAGTCCGCTCGAAGCGGCCAGTTGGCTGCGTGGGTCACTCGCGAGGTAGGCCATCCTTCAGCGCCCCTCGACCGAAGCGGGCCGTTCGTCATCCAGACCGAGCAGGAAGGCGGCGTTGTGCGAGGTGACCTGGCGGAGCTCCTCGACCGACAGGCCTTGATCGAGCAGGGCCTCACCGACGCGCATGAAGGCGTCGACGGGCATGGGGCGCCCTCGTTGTCCGAGGTCCGAGGAAAGCACCGTGTGGTCGGGGCCGATGGCGCGGATCCACTTGACCAACAGTGCCGGGTCCCACTTGCGAAAGCCCTGGGGGTCGTACATGCCGACCTCGTGCTCGATGTAGCCGCCGAGGGCGGCCAGCTGGCGGCAACGCTCGACATCGGCGTCGACGATGAAGTTCGGGTGGCTGAGGATCATGCGTCGCACTCCGCGCTCGGCGGCGGCGGCGAAGAGCTGGGCCGACTGGGCCGGTTCCAGATGGCCCGCCGAGAGGAGCACGTCCGCCTCCGCCACCAGGTCGACGACCTCGTGGGCCGCGTCGACGAGACGGCCTTCGGCGTCGACCACGTCGACGATGCGGTTGGGGATGTCGTAGTCGGACTCGGGGAAGCCGTGGTGCTCGTTCTCGCAGTGGCAGCGGCTGGAGAAGGTGGGGAACCACACCGCGCGCCCGCCCATCTGTAGCGACATCGCGACCGCGTACGGGTTGAGTCCACCCACCTGGGCGTTGAGAGCGATCCCCCCGAAGATCGGCGTCGCGACGTCGTCCAGTTCGCGGTGCATCGCGAGCAGGTCCATGACGGTGTTGTGGTGGTGCGACTTCACCAGGATTCCCCGCATGTTCAGGCGCTCTCCATCACGGGCCGCCTCCACGTGATCGAACTCCCGCGAGAAGGGATTCGGTCCCGAGTGGCAATGCAGATCGACGGCTCCGTCGAGTGCCTCCGCGATGGGCGGGAGGGACGTGAGAGTCATAGAGCACACCTCTGAGATCAGGGTCACATGTTCGTATTGAATCATCTATGTTCGGATTGCGACTGTCAAGTGCGGGTGTGGGTTCGCCCCGGCACGGCTCTCGCAGAGCGCTCCTTCGCGGGGCGCGGCCGCGTTCTCGCAGCGTGCGGTACCTGCCTCGGCCGGGAGGGCGCCTCGCGTCGCGATGTCGACGCCCCGCAGCCGAACTCCCCTGCTGCCACCACACTTTGCGGATGCGAGTGCTGATTCGGCCCGCGCCCGCCCTGCGGCACTTCGGGATCGCGGAGCGTCGGGGCCGCGGGGCGCGGGCGCCCGCTTCGCGGCCTTCGCCGCCGAGACGTCCCGCGGACGGAGGCCGAGCCCTGTACCCCCCGGGGGCGCCCAGACCAAGGCCCGGGCCCCTGGCGGGTTCGGCGCTCTCCCCACCCCGGGTGGGCCCTGGCGGAGCGGGCCGGTCCGAGGGGCGACCCGCACCGCCTGGTGGCGCGGGGCGCCACACCGTCCGAGCTACCTCGACGCGGCGCGGGTCACGGGTTCGAGTCCTGTGTCGCCCGCACGGTGTGACCAGCGAAGGGCTTGTTCCGGAGAGATCCGGAACAAGCCCTTCGCAGCGTCCGACCGGGCGGGTTCACCACCGCGGGCGTTCGGACGCACGGGGGTCGTGATCGCGTGCGGACGTCATGGCCGGTCCCGGTGCAGCTGGGCGGTGACGACGAGCCAGCGGGTCACGGTCGTCTGGTCGGGGCTGGTCCGGGCGTAGGCCGCCTCCAGCATCCGCATCCTCTGTTCGTGGGTGAAGGCACCGGCGGGGCGGGCGAACACCGGGATGGACAACCAGGCCCTGCGCTCCGCCATGGTGGTGTGCTGCTCCTTGACCTCCGCACCCACCAGTGCGAGCCCCGCGTCGCTCAGGTGGCGGGTGACGGTGGCCAGGGGCAGCTTCGGACCGCTGGTGGTCGCCGGTGGCGGGCTGTGTCCGTGGTCGCGGGCCGCGATCAGGTGGATCAAGGAGTCCAGCGACGGTGTGGCGCGGTCGTTCGGGTCGGTCAGGCCCGCGAAGCCTCCACCGATGTTGAACACGAACCGGCCGCCGGGGCGAAGGACGCGGCGGACCGCCGCGGTCACGGCCGGGACGTCCGTCTTCCAGATGCCCGAGTTGCACACCACGGCGTCGACCCGGTGCGCGGGGACGTGCTGGGTGAGGGTCTCGGCTGGTGCGGTGACCCAGGTCAGGCGTGCGTCGTCCAGGGTGCGTCGGCCGATGCGCTGCATGGCGGCGGCGTTGTCCAGGGAGATCACCCTGGCGTCGGCGGGGACGAGATCGAGGATCGCCCGGGCGGTCACGCCGGTGCCCCCGCACAGGTCCACGACCAGGCGACTGTCGGTGAGGCGGGCGCGTCGGGCGAGGTCGTGGCTGGTGTCGCTGTACATGGGCCAGTCCCGCGCGAACGCGGCGTAGGCCTCGGCGGTGGCCTCCTCGTCCCAGCCGGTGAGGGCGTCCGTGGTCATCGCGGGCGCCCCGTTCCGCGGTCGGGCAGGTCCAGGTCGTGCGTGGGAGGCGCCCCTCGGTGGCGGTGAAGTGGCGCGTTGGCCCTCCACGGGCCGGGTCCCGCCAGTAGGCTACGGACCTCTTCGCCACCGTGTGTTCTGGAGCTGATCGTGTCGCTGTTCATCGGTACCCACCTGTCATCGGGGCACGGGGAGCCCGGCTCCCCGGTTGGTACGGGGGTGTGCCGTGGCGGTCGGTGACTCCCAGATCAGGGCCGTGGTGGCCGACTACCTCAATCGTCATCCGCAGGAGGCGGAGCCGCTGGCCGACCCGGTACGGCAGCTGGCCGAGGGGGCTGACTTCGCTTCGCGGCACACCTATCCGATGCACGTCACCGTCGGTGCGCTGCTGGTGCGCGGTGAGGAGGTCCTGCTGGTCGACCACCTCGCGTACGGGATCCTGTTGCAGCCGGGCGGGCACCTGGAGCCGACCGACCTCACGCTGATCGACGCGGCGCTGCGCGAACTGGTCGAGGAGGCCGACGTCGATCCCGGTCAGATCGTCCCGGCCTCCCCCTCCCCCGTCTACGTCGAGTACGGACCGGTTCCGGCCCGCCCGGCGAAGGGCGAGCCGGCGCACTTCCACCTGGACATCGGGTACTCCTTCAGCGCGCCGGCGCACGTGGACGTGGGCCGTGTCCAGGGCTCGGAGGTCAGGGGCGCCGCCTGGTATCCGCTCACGACGGCGGAGCGACTGGTGGGGCAACGCGTCTCCCAAGCGATCCGGGGGCCGGCCGACGTCGGCTGACCGGGCCGTCAGAGGTCGAACAGGTGTTCCTGGGTGGGCAGGTTGGCTTTGGCCGTGCGTCCGGCGACCTTCACCAGCGCCGCGAGGTCATGGGGGTCGCCCGCGCGGTCGGCGGCGTCGATGAGCCGTACGAACACCTGCGCGGTGACGTCGACATCGGCGTAGGCCCGGTGTCGGTCCGCCGGGTGCGGGATCGAGAAGTGAGCCAGCAGGGTGTCGAGCTTGTAGTTCTCCAGGCCCGGGACGAGGCGCTTGGCGAGCGGAATGGTGTCCAGGTAGTCGATGCGCGCCAGCCTCGGACAGTGTGCGCGCTGGTGGTGGATGATGTTGGCCTCGGTGGCCGCGTGCTGCGCCACCAGCAGGTACCGGGTGTCCGCGGCGAACCGCCGGTCCAACGCCCCCAGCGCCTCGGAGGGGGCGGGGGCCGTCGTGAACTGTTCGGGGCTCAGCCCGCTCTGGGCGGTGTCGGCGGGCGTCACCGGCGCGAACCCGGGTGGCCGGATCAGGGACGTGGTCCGGCCCGCCTCGACCCACCCGCCCTCCTGCTCGTAACGCAGCGCGAGAACGGCGACCTCGATGGGCTGGGCCGGATGCCCGGCGGGGGTCGTCGTCTCGAAGTCGATGACCCCGAAGGTCGTCGCCAGAAAGGCGGGGTCGCTTGTCAGGGAGCCCATGCGGTTCACCGTCCCGTCGCAGGTGTTCGGGTTCCGTGGCCTTGCCGGTCGGGGTGTGATCATGAGGCGGTATCAGCCGATCGTCTCGCCTCCGCCCCGGCGGTGTCCCCGACCACGGCGTCCGTGCCCTGGGCGCCGGTGGGGGCGAGGTGGCCGTCCACGACGGTGAGCACCCGCATACCTGCGGCGCGAGCGGAGGCGACGCCCTCGGGAGCGTCGTCGACGGCCAGGCAGGCGCCCCGGGGGACGCCGAGTCGGTGGGCGGCGGCCAGGTACAGGTCAGGGGCCGGTTTGCCGTGCGGAGCGTCCTCGCGGGTGACGACGGTGGCGAACTCCCGTTCCAGGCCCAGGGCCCTGAGACCGGGCCCCACCAGGAGGCGGCTGGCCCCGGAGGCCACGGCGCAGGGCAGGCGGGCGCGGCGCGCGGCGCGCAGCAGGCCCAGGACACAGCCGAACGGGGTGATGGTGTGCACGTGGGACAGCAGGTGGGCGCGGCTGCGCTGGATGATCTCCTCGTGGGGCAGACGCTCCCCGCCCGGGAGTGCGGCCACCAGGTCGTGGATGGACAGGCCCACGTGGCGGCGGTACCAGTGCGGGTCCAGGTCCACACCGTGCGGGCGCAGGGCCGCCCGCAGTGCCCGCTCGTGTCCGGGCGTGGTGTCGGCGACGGTGCCGTCGAAGTCCAGGATCAGCGCTTCGACGCCCTCGGGGATTCCGGAGGCGCAGCCCGGCGAGGCGGGTCCGGGACAGGTCCACGCGTGCGGCGCCGCGTTCACGCCGGCACCGGTTCCACGCCCTGCCCGCAGCACAGGCACGGGGTCTGTGGGTCCTGCCACGGCTCCCGCACACATCCGAGGTCGGCCCCGGCGTCGAGGATCCACGACCGGATCAGTTCGGCCGCCTCGAACTCGTCGACCCGGCGCCGGTCCACGACCCGGTAGCGTGCCGGGTCGGTGGCGGCGAGCCGCTCGTAGAGCTCGCACGCGGCCACCAGGAACCCGGACTGCTCAGGGGTGAGGATGCGCCGGTCGCGCCGTTGGGCTCGCTCGACGGCCTGTGCGGCGTCATCGGTGACCAGGACGGTCAGATCCGGCAGGCAACGGTAGGAGGCCGCCAGGTCGAGCAGGGCCCTGGCCGTGTCCAGGGCACCCTCCGGGTCGTCGGGACACAGCAGCAGGGCCTGGTACACGGCCGTGGTGTCGACGCTGCGGCCCTCGACGACGGACCGCCCCGCGGCCAGGTCGGGCAGGACGGTGTCCAGGTCATGGCGTTTCATGGCCATCAGGAGCAGGGCCTCGGCCATCGGGGTGCCCCCGCGCAGGAACGGGTCCCTGCCGCTGGCCTCGCGCAGCGCGTCCAGCAGGTCCTCGCCCAGTCCGTGGCGGCCGTGTACGCGTTCGGAGAACTCGTCGAGCATCAACGGCGGTTCACGGAGGGCCTCGACGGCGCGGTTGGTGAGGTAGGTCTTGCCGACCCCGTTGACGCCCTCGGCGGAGATCAGCGGACCGCGGGTACAGGCGGGGTGAACTGCTGTGTTTCGCATACGGCTGGGTTCCGTTCCAGAGGTGGCCGGCGGGGACGGGTCGTGCCTCACCCGGTCCACGCGGCGGCCTCGCGGGCGATGACGTCGGCGTGGTGGTCCAGCACCGGTTCGGTGTCGGACTCGGTCACGATCACGGCGAGCGTGTGGTCGAGGATCTCGGCGGCGCCCCGGCAGGGCGCGCCGGGCTGGTCGGTGAACATGGGTCTGGTGTCGCAGGGCACGAGCCGGAAGCTGCCGGTGGAGTTGGGTACGCCCCGCGCGGCCAGGTGCTCGGCGAAGGCCCGGGGGCGGGGCAGGTCCAGGCGCAGGAGCGGGGCGTAGGCGTTCCACTCCTCGCCCGGCGACGGGACCTGGGGGCGCAGTCCGGGTGTCCCCTCCAGGGCGTGCAGCAGGTGGTGGGTCTGCGCGCGGCGACGCTCCACCAGTGCGTCCAGGAGGTCCAGGTTGGCGCGGGCGATCGCCGCCAGCGGAGCGGCCAGGCGGGTGTTGGTCGCCAGACGGCTCTGCGGCGCCTGGCCCTTCGGGGGCGGCTGCCAGTGGCTGCGCGACGCGCGTGCGTGCTCGGCTATCCCGGGGTCCCGGGTGACCAGGAAGCCGCCCTCCCCGCTCCACACGACCTTGCCGTCCTTCATGCTGAAACAGCCCACCGTGCCGACAGTGCCCGCGCGCCGGTGGTCGCGGACGGTGCCGATGGCCTGGGCTGCGTCCTCGACGACGGCGAGCCCGTGTGCGGAGGCGAACGCGGTCAGGGCCGCCGGGTCACCCATCCGGCCCCACAGGTGCACGGGCAGGACGGCCCGGGTACGCGAGGTGACCTTGCGGGCCGCGTCGTCGTAGTCCAGGTCGAGGTCGGCCGCGTCGCTGTCGACGAACACCGGACGCGCCCCGAGCGCGGCCAGGGGGGCCACGGTCATGACCACGCTCAGCGCGGGCACCAGGACCTCGTCCCCCGGTCCCACGCCGAGGGCCGACAGCGCGGCGTGCAGGGCCGCGGTGCCGGAGGAGACCGCCACCACGTGATCGGCACCGAGGACTGAGGCGAGTTCGCCTTCCAGCTCCGTCACCGCGCGCCCGCCGCTGGGGTCGGGCATCTGTTCCAGGACGGGGCCGAGGTGTGCGGCGATCAGCCGTGCACGGTCGGGCACGGTCGGGAGCCCCGTCATGGCGCCTCCGTGCTCAGTATCCGCGGCATGTCCAGCACCAGGGGCCACATGTTCACGCAGTCCCTGCTGAACAGATCGCAGTCGTTGCACCCGGGCCGTTCGGCGAAGAGGGTGCGTGCGTCGGCGCCGCGGATGGAGCGCCGCCGTTCGGGGGGCGTGGCGGCGATGCGCCGGTCGGAGGGGCAGTCCCACACCGACCCGTCGGGCTGGACGAAGAACAGCCGCGCTCCCCCGAAGCAGCCCGCCACCCGGCCGCTGTCGTGGGTGGAGATCGCCTCCAGGAACCGCCGCGCGTACGAGGGGTCGGGCAGGGTCAGGCCGGACGGGTCGGCGTAGAGGTCATCGAGCTGGCCGGCCACCTCCGCCACGTCCGACGGGCGGTGGGCGTGCTTCTCGAAGAGGGCGTGGTCGGGTGCCAGGGAGATCGGCTGGGGAACGTAGTAGTCCACGCCCAGGTCCGCGGCCAGGCGAGCCACGTCGCCGATCTCCTGGGGGCGGGAGCGCATGACCACGGTGTAGATCCCCACCCGCGGGGCGGCCCGGCCCTCACGTGCCGCCAGCAGGGCCCGGATGCCCTGGAGGACCTGGTCGTAGCCGAACCGGCCCGAGCGTGAGGGCCGCAGCCGGTCGTTGGTCGGGGCGTCGGCGCTGTCGAGGGAGACCGACACGCCGTCGACACCCAGGGCGACGAGGCCCTCGACGATGTGGGGCCGGGTGAGCGGTATCGCGTTGGTCGCGATCACCACCTGGCAGCCCGCCTCCTTGATGAGTCCGATCACCTCCAGGGCGCCGGGCCAGTCCAGCGGCTCGCCCCCGGCGATGACCACCCGTTCGACCGGTGAGTCGGACAGGGTGCGGGCGAAGGCGGTCAGTTCCCGGCCGGACAGGTCGTTGCGCGACAGGTGGGACAGGACTCCGAGCTGGTCCGGTGGCGCGTCCCTGTGCTCCTCGATGGTCCCGAAGTAACAGTGGGGGCAGGCGAAGGCGCACGGGCTGCGCAGGCCCCACAGCAGGGTGACGTCACGCGACATGGGCGACCTCCCGCGTCCGGATCAGGTCCCGCACGCTCTGTTCGACGGCCTCGGCGCTTTCCCTCGGGGACAACCCGGTGGTGTCCACGACGGTGTAGCGGTCGGGCTCCCCTGCCGCCAGCACACGGTAGAGCTCCTCGGCCCGATGGATCACGTCCAGGTCCCGGGGCTCGAGCGTGCGGCCCACGCGCGCGGCGAACCGGTCCGCGCACACCGCCCGGTCGCCGGTGAGCCACACCGTGGCGTCCGGGAGCCGGGACCAGGCGCGCGCCGTGGCCAGCACGTACCAGGCCAACCGGGCGGGGTCCTCCTCGCCGTAGTGGGCGGCCAGGATCGCCGCCTGGTACACCGCGACCGAGTCCGGACCGCGGTCCTCGAGGATCACGTCCACCCCGGGGAGGCGCCGGTCGGCGAGCCGTTCGGTCTCGCGGACCTTGAGGGCGAGCAGGGCGAGGGTCTCGGCGACCGGGTGACCCGTGCGCAGGTACACGTCCCCCTCGGCCGCCAGTGCGGCGGTGACCCGGCCGGGCAGGGTCTCCTCGGACCGGTCGGTGAGTTCGTCGAGCAGTAGGCACCGTTCGCCCAGCGCGGCGGCCAGGGACCGGGCCACGGTGGACTTGCCGACGCCGTTGATGCCCTCGACGCTGACCCACAACGGGCGCGGGAGCGCGGGTTCGGCGCGGATGACAGGAGCGGTCATGGGTTCCTTCGGCGGGTAGGGGGCGGATCGCTCGCCGCCGGGTCCGTGCGGGGGTTCAGCCCTCATTGATGCCGCCCTCCCAGGGAAAGACCACCCACCCGCGGGTGTTCTCCCCGATGTAGGTGATGGTCGCCTCGGCGGGTGCGGTGCCGACCCAGTTGTCGTTGTTGACCGCGCACACCGCCGTGCGCACCCGGGCGGCGCCCGCTTGGGAAACCAGGCGCACCGTCGCCGCCAGGGTGTGACCGGTGCCCGCGACGTCGTCGACAACCAGGACGTCCTGGCCGGTCAGGTCGCCCAGCGAGCCGGGGTTGACCGCCACCGGCTCCGGGGTCTTGGCGGCGTGCCGGCTGTCGTCGGCGGTGTGGGTGACCTCGACCGTGCGCACGTCGCGCAGCCGGAGGCGGTGGGAGAGCCACACCGCGGGGGTGGCGCCGCCGCGCAGTACGGCCACCACGACCCGGGGGGCGCCGTCGTTCCGGACCTGCTCGGCGATGTGGTCGACCATCTCCCCGATCCGGTGCCACGTCAGGTGCACGACCGCCCGGTCCTGGTCGGTACGGGTCGGGGTGCTGTGCTGGCTCATGCGGCTCCCCGGGGGGCGGCGGTCAGGGTGAGGAAGCGCTGCGCCAGCGCCGGATCGCCGTCCAGGCGCCCCCGGTGTTCCAGCGTGGTGGTGCGGGCCGCTTCCATCCGTACGCCCCGCATGCTCATGCACAGGTGGGTGCCGTGCACGGCGACCGCCACGTCCGGGGTTCCCACGGCGGCGGCGACCCTGTCGGCGACCTGGCGGGTGAACCGCTCCTGGACGTGCAGACGCGCCGCGCACTCGCGCGCGATGCGCCCGAACTTGGACAGACCCAGCACCTGGTCTCCGGGCAGGTATCCGGTGGCCACCTCCAGGCGCATCGGGAGCAGGTGGTGTTCGCACAGCGACCACACGCTCATGCCCGAGACCACGACCAGTTGGCCGCTCACCCGGGACTCGGCGAAGCTGGTCTCCATGTTGGCGGCGTCCGGTGAGAGGAAGTCGCGGTACCAGGTCGCGACCCGGCCCGGAGTGTCGGCCAGGCCCTCCCGGCCGGGGTCCTCACCGAGCGCGGACAGGAGCTGGCCGACCAGGTCGGTGACGCGGTCGACGTCGACCGGCGGCATCGTCCGGGGATCGGTTTCGGGCAGCGGGGACGGGCTCTGTTCGGGGGGCGAGCTGAGGGTGTGCGTCACAGGGGCCTCGCTTCCAAGGGGTCCGGGCAGAACGGAGTAGGCGGGGTCAGCGTCCACGGGTCTGGGCGAACGCCATCACGTGCAGACGCTGGGCCAGGTGCCATCGGCGGGCCGCGACGGAGTCGGCGAGAACGCGCGTGGTCGCGATCAGCTCCTCCGGCGTGGCGCCCTCGGGCATCACCCAGATCGGGGCCAGGCCGTACCGTCCGGTGAGGGCGTCGATCTCGTCCAGGTCCGCCTCGGTACGGGCGACGAACTTGAACACCGCCCTGCCGCTGGCCGCGAAGGCCTTCAGGGTCTCGGGGACGAGCCGTCTGTCCTCGGCGACACCGGAGTTGGCGAGCTTGGGGCTGACGTTGAACCGCACGCCCTCGACCAGCAGTTCCGGGGCGGGGGTGATGGTGCCGTTCGTCTCGAACTCCACGCGGTTGCCACGGGCCAACAGGCCCCGCACCAGCGGCACCAGGGACCGCTGTTGGATCAGCGGCTCACCACCGGTGATGACGACCAGTTCCACCCGCGAACCGTGCGCCCACACCAGCAGGTCCTGGACCGTCTGCCGCGACGACTCCGCCCGCAGGTCGAACCGGGAGGTGTCCCAGGTGTAGGGGGTGTCGCACCAGGTGCAGGTGAGGTTGCACCTCGACAGCCGGATGAACAGGGCCGGAACCCCGCTGCTCGGGCCCTCCCCCTGGAAGGTGGGCCGCTCGACCCCGAAGCGCTCGGCGACGAGCAGTCCGGGCCCGTCCACACGTTCGGGGCTCATGGGCGCTCCACGTCGAAGCGCGCCCAGCTGCGCGTGGTCTCCCGGACGCGGACGGCGACCAGGCGGCCGGGCAGCCCCGGTTCGACGTGGTGGATGAACCACCCGGCCAGGTACCCGGCCAGGTTCTCCGAGGTCGGCTCGAAGGGGAGGACGTCGTTCAGGTAGTGGTGGTCGAGCTCGGTGTCCAGATACGCCTTGAACGGCGCGAGGTCACCGAAGTCGGTGACGAACCCGGGCCCGGTCAGGGCCGGGGCGGTGAGGATGACCTCGACCTGGTAACTGTGTCCGTGCTGGCGTGAGCACTTGTGGCCGGGCGGGAGGCCCTCCAGGCGGTGCCCCGCCTCGAACTCGAAGGTCTTGCCGATGGTGTGGGTCCCTGCGGGGGGCGAGACGACGGTCTCGTCGGGCATGGGCGTCCTTGTTCTCTCGTGGGACCACCGCCCCTGGCCGTAGCCGGTCGGGGTCGTGGGCCGCGGGCAAGGTCGTTCGCTGACATCGGGGGCGGAACCGGCGGTGTCCCCCTACGGCCCCGGAGGCGCAGGTCGGAGAGGTGCCCGATTCGTCATTTCGAGTACAACCCCGCGGGCTCGCGAGGACAATGGCGAGAGCCGATCCAGCACCGATTCCACAGCGGAGGCGCCCTGCATGTCCGATCGACTGCGCGAGGAGATGCGACAGGAGCGCCGCGCATCGGGACTGGTCTGGGCTCGGTTCGCACGCGAGGCGGGGTTCAGTGCCACCTATCTGCGCAACATCGAGAACGGCAACAGGGCGTTGACTCCCGAGGTGGCCAGGGCCTACGACGGGGTGCTGAGCACGGGCGGCCGCTTCACCAGGGCCCTGCACGACCCCGTCACCGGCACCTGCGGGCTGGTCTGGGAGCGACCGGAGAGCATGGCGGTGCTCACCGGCCTGTTGAAGGGCGGTCACGCGGACCGGCGCGAGCCCCTCACCGTGGCGGAGGCCCTGTCGGTCTCGGCGAGCAGCTGGGCCAGGGCGCTGGAGGCGGCGCCCCGACAGCCGCTCGACGTCCCCGGCGGCCCGGGCCTCCTGGCACACATCGGAGACCGACTCGACCACCTGCGCCACCTCGACGACAAACTCGGCAGCGGCGACGTCCTGCACCTGGCCCGCGGCGAACTCGCGCTCATCATCAAGCTGATCCGTTCGGGGCGTTACAACGGAGCCACCGTGACCCGCCTGTACGCGATGGCCTCCGAAGCCTCGCGACAGGTGGGATGGGCCGCGTTCGACCAGGGCAAACCGGGGTTGGCGGGCCGGTACTTCGACGGCGCGCTGCGCGCCTCGGCCGAGGCCAACGACCCCGTGGGCGGTGCCTACGCCGCGTCGTTCGCCGCGATCCAGTGCTACTCCACGGGACCGGGCGACCGGGCGGTGAACCTGCTGGAGGTCGCGCACGCGCAGGTGCGGGGGAAGACCACCCCGCGTATGCGGGCCATGCTCGCGGCCCGCACCGCGCGTGCGCTGTCCACGACAGGGGCGAAGCAGGAGTGCGCGCGCCAGCTCCACCTGGCGCGTACGGCGTTGGACCAGGGCCCGTGTGAGGACGATCCCGAGGTCCTGTACTGGGTGGACCACGGCGAGATCGAGATGATCGCGGGGTCGGCCGCCCTGAGTCTGGGCGACCCGTCCGAGGCCCTGCGCCGTTTCGAGGCCGCCAGGGCCGCGGCCTACCCCGGGGACACGGAGTTCCCACGCAGCCACGCGATCTACCTGGTGCGGGCCGCGGAGGCGCATCTGGCCCTGGGGGACCTCGACGCGGCGGTCGCCACCGTACGCCACGCGTCCCGGTGCCTGAGTTCGGTCGACTCGGTTCGATCAGCCTCCGAGCTCGGGGGGCTGCGCGAGAAGCTGCGGGCCCACACCTCGTACACGGCCGTGCGGGAGCTCCTACAGAGCGAATAGCTCCCGTGGCAGCTGTTGGAGCAGGGGCCGGCGCGGTCCCGCTGTTCGGGGCCCAGGGTCCGGGGGACTCGGAACGCTCACGACCTGAACACCTTGTCGACCTTCGTGGACACGCGCCAGAAGGCGATCACGGCGAACACGGAGGAGAAGGCGAGAAGGCAGGCCACCGGCGCCACGACCTGGCGCAGGTCGCCGCCGCCGACGATGACCTCGCGCAACCCCGAGATGGCCCAGTACACGGGGGTGACCGTGGCGAGGGCCCGCACCCAGGAGGGCATGAGGTCGATGGGGACCAGAGCACCCCCGACGACGGTCCACAGGAGAGTGACCACCCGGTCGTAGGCGAACGCCTGGCTGCGGGAGCGTGCGAGTGCGCACAGCGCCAGGGAGAAGGAGACGACGCACGCCGCGACCGCGACGAGGAGCACGACCAGGGCCGCCACACTCCCCCTCACGTTCAGGCCGAGCAGCAGCCACCCCACCAGGAACAGCACCGAGGACTGCATGAGGACCAGCGTTCCCCCCAGAAGCACCTTTCCGCAGAGGAGATCCCTGGCGGAAAGACCGGAGACCCGCACCCGCTTCCAGGTGTGCAGCTCGAACTCACGGAAGATGGACTCCTTGATGACCCCACCCATGAAGAAGGAGAACATCAGAGCCATGCCGGGAACCGACAGATCCGCACCGCTCGCGTCGTCGTAGCCGAACTGGGAGGTGACGACGGCGTACAGCGGTGCCGTGAAGGACATCAGCAGACAGGGTGTCAGGAGCAGGGTCACGAACGGCACCGGGTCCCGGCGCAACCAGATCAGGTCGTGGCGAAGAACGGACAGCGCGTTGGTCACGGACCTGGCTCCGACTTCAGGATGTTGAAGTAGGCGGACTCCAGATTGGCCCTGGAGATGTCCACGGAGCGCAGTCGACCGCGCTCGACGCCCACCAACCCGACGGCCTTCATGATGTCGATGGCGGGATCCGACGTGGGAAGGCGGAGGAGGTCGTCCTCCACCCTCGCCCCGGGCCAACTCATCGTTGGCGGTGATCCGTCGAACTGGAGAACGAGTTCACTTCTGGCGTGCCGAGAGACCAGGTCACCCACGTGACCCTCGTCGAGGAACCTGCCCCCGCAGAGCACGGCGACACGAGCGTCGAGCTCCTCGATCTCTCCGAGGTAGTGGGACGTGTAGATCACGGTGGCCCCGTCCCGGGCGATCGAGGTCACCAGGCGCAGCAGATCGCGTCGGGTTTCGGGGTCGGCTCCGACGGTGGGTTCGTCGAGCAGGACGATCTCCGGCTTGTGCACGAGCGCGCATCCCGCATGCAACCTGCGTCGCTGTCCTCCCGACAGGTTCCGAACCAGGGTGCGACGAAGCCCGGTGAGGCCGAGGGCCTCCATGACGGCTTCGACCGACGCGCGTAACTCACCACGGCGGACCCCACCCAGAGTTCCGAAGTACCGAAGGTTCTCGACGACGGTGTGGGTCGGATAGACGGCCGTGTCCTGGGCCGCCAGGCCGATCCGACCACGCACGGCCTTCGGATGCGCCCCCACGTCGACACCGAGGACGCGTACCCGACCGGCGCCGGGGGAGGTGACTCCGGCGATGACGGAGAGCAGGGTCGTCTTCCCGGCTCCGTTGGCACCCAGTATCGCCAGGATCTCACCGCGCCCGACGGCGAGGTCGACGCCCCTCAACACCTGCCGCTCACCGTAGGACTTGGTGAGTCCCTCCACCCGTAGGCTCAGCGTCATACGCCGACCCGTCGGCCCAGCGAAAGCAGCATGTCCGATGAGTTGCGTTCGATCGCCCGAGCGGCCACGGGCTCCAGCATGGGCTTGAGCATCGCCACGCCGATCTCGAACTCGACCTCGAGCGTGGCCTCGGTCACTTCGTCGTCGACCCGGGCCACCTGCCAGAACCCCTGGAACACCTCCAGGTCACCGGATTGCTGGGTGTAGTCGATGCGCCAGCGCTCCGGGTAGCGGATCTCCCTCTCGACCCACTTGAGTACGGACCCCTTGATCTGCACTTCCCACTCGGTCACGACCTCGACATGGCCGTTCTCCAGTGTGGCCTCGGACAGCACGCTGGTACTGATCACCGATTCCATGAACCTGGGATACGACGCGACGTCACACACCAGGTCCCAGACCTTTTCCGCCGACACCTGCAAACGCTCGGTCACTGTCACAATCGGCATGGATGCTTCCTTTTCGTGGAGATCGGCTCACTTGAGGGGGAACGGGGGATGGAGCCGCTCGAACCGGCGGGATTCCGGGGTCCGGGCGCAGGCGGGAACGCTGTCTAGAGCGGCTTGGTCCAGTCGCTGGGAAGCAGGGGCGGAAGACCGAGGGAGTCGACGGTCTCGGTCCACCCCCTGACCAACCTGAGCCCTCCGAACATTCCTTGGGGCGATCGGAGTTCGGGCAGGTTCTCGTCGAGGCCGAGCCCCTTCTGCACCAGACCCGCCCACCCCTCGAGTCGAGCCAGCCAGGAATCGGCCCCTGAGGGGTCGGTGGCGAGTGCGTTCGCCTCGTGGACGAGTGTGAACCCCTGGACGCGGAGCGACTCCGGCGCACGGGTGATCTGGTCGAGGGCGCCGCCGTTCTCCTGCCAGTAGGGCTCACCGCCGAACTCGAGCCCGCTCACCTGGAGACTCGCCAGAACCAGCTGTCGGGTCTGCGCCGCCACCATCCGCCACTGGCCGGCGCGTACTCCACCGGCGATGTCCTCCAGGGATCCCTGGATGATCACCAGCGTGATCACGGCACCGTGACTGGTTCGACAAACGTGGGACCGCAGTCCGTTCGTGCTTCGAACACTCATACAACTCCTGTTCGGAAAACTGGGCGACGGCATGACGGCCGGGGCCGAGAACGCCGGGGCCCCGGCGGGGACTGCTTCCTCCGGTCCGGGGCGTCCCCGTTCCGGTCGGGCCGACGGCGAGGTGGACCGCGAAGGAGTCAGGCAAGATCTCTTTCCACTCGCGCGGCCGCGATGTCCAGCCTCCGCCCCAGGAAATCCATTTCCTCGGCGTCGATGAAGGCGGACGGCGTCAATCGCAGCACGGTCGGAGTGGTGAGACACATCGTCAGCAGCACACCCTCGGTCAGGGACTCCCGCATCAGTTCAGCCGTGACGTCCGCCTTGCGGCAGTGCAGGCCCAGCATGAGGCCGCGTCCGGTCACGGCGGAGAACAACGAGGGCCGGTTCGAGACGAGTCCGTTCAGGACCCCCTTCAGCGATTCACCCGCACGGCTGGCCCTTGCCGGCACGTCCAGCTCGGCGATGACGTCCAGCGCACCGAGAACGGCAGCCGACGCCAGGGGGTTCCCGCCGAACGTGGAGGTGTGCAGCAGTGGATCGACGTCATACGGACGGAACGCGTCCTCGGTGGCGATCACCGCCGAAGCCGGCATGACACCGCCTCCCAGCGCCTTCCCGCTGAGCAGGACGTCGGGGAGCACGCCGAGACCCTCATGGGCCCACAGCGTTCCGCACCGCCCGAGACCGGACTGGATCTCGTCGAAGACCAGCAGGCTGCCCGTCCGAGTGCACGCCTCCCGCAGGACCGCGGCGTAGTCCCGCCCGATCGGATACATACCGCCCTCGCCTTGCACGGGTTCGGCGAACACGGCGGCTGGCCGGTGGCGTTCGATCAGATCGGCGGCCGCGGCGGCGTCGTCGCGTGGAAGCCTCACCACGTCCGGCAGCAACGGGCCGATTCCCTGGCGGAACGCGCGTGCGTCGGTGAGACTCAGCGCGCCGGTGCTCTTGCCGTGGAAGGAGCCGGAGAGGTGTGCCAGGGCTGTCCGCCCCGTGCGGGCCCTGGCGAGTTTCAGTGCGGCCTCCACCGCTTCGGACCCGGAGTTCAGAAGGAGCACCTTGGACAGGCCCGGTGGTGCTGCCCCCGCCAGCGCGGCCGCCGCGCGGGCGTTGACCGGGTTGGGAAGGGTCCTGCTGGAGCCCGCCATGAGGTCGAGCTGCCGAGCGACCGCGCCCACCGGCCCGGGGTGCCCGTGTCCGAGGAGGAACACCCCGAAGGAACCGACGTCGAGATAGCGGCTGCCGTCCCGGCTCGTTATCCACTGCCCCTTCCCCGAGACCTCCGGGTCGACGGCACCCATGATGTTGTGAAGGAACGACCGGCCGGAGGACTGGTGGGTACGGATGAGATCGACGGGTTCGAGCATCTCAGTGGTCTCCAACCGGATTCTCGTCCAGCTCGAAACCGAACGGAAGTCCGAGTGCCCAACGCCCCAGGAGCTGCCGTGTGGCGAACCGGGTGGGCGGATGGTAGCGGGCCGCCTGGGCGTCTCGCAGGAGCCGCGCCACCTTGCCGTTCGCCGAGTACGAGCCCACTCCGACGAGTTCGGCCGCCATCGCCACGGCGGTGGTCGCCAGCTGGGCCGTCTGCTGTTTGAGGGCCAGCGCCGAGGGGATCAGGGCACGCGGATCGGTACCCTTCTCGCCCAGTTGACGCGCGAGCCCCGCACAGGACCATTCCATCGGCAGGACCAGGGACATGATGTCGCCGAGTGCTCCCTGGAAGGAGGGCAGCTGCGACCGCGACGCGTCGAGGTGCGTGATCCGGGACTTCTGGAGAGCGACGCGGGACTCGTCGACCGCCGCCGAGATGACGCCCAGGTAGGACGCGGTCGAGGCGACACAGAACCAGGCGATGCCGGCGGCGAAGACCTCATCGCTCTGGGATCCCGGTTCCGTCCGGTGGAAGACCAGGTCATCGGAGAACCTGCATTGTTCGAACCGCACGGAGTCCGACTCCGTCGCTCTCATCCCGAGGGTGTTCCAGGTGCGTTCGGTCCTGATTCCGGGACTCCTGGTCGCGAGCAGAGCGACCATCAGGGCGTCTTCCCCGTCCTGCTCGTCCATCATCTGCAGACAGAGCAGATCACTGCGCTCCGCCAGCGAGCAGGGCACCTTGAGGCCGTCGAGGATCCAGTCCTCACCGGACCTGCGGGCGACGCAGTTCGACCTCGTGAGCGCTCCGGCGAGTCCGGGCTCCGCGAACGCGTTGCTCACGATCCGCTGCTGGCTGGCGATCGCCTCCAACAGCATCCACGACTCGTCGTGGTTGCGGTTCCAGTGCTCGACGACGACCCCGACCGAGAAGAGGTGCATGCTGGTGGCGATCGCCAGCGCGGGGTCCGCCGCCCCGATCCGACGCTGTACCGCGCAGCACTCCTCGACTGACGCCCCCTGGCCCTCGAAGTCCCGGGGGACGGGCAGGCCGAAGTATCCGGCCTCACGCAGGACATCGATACTGCGATCCGACAGTCTGCCGGACCTGTCGTTCTCCTCGGCGTGGGCGGCGAGTTCGTCGATGCCGCCCTGCGAGATGAGACGCGACGTGTCGGACCAGGCGGAGACTCTCGCGGCTTCGAAGGCGTACGCATCCGTCATACCTGCTCCTTGACCGTCCAGGGCTGTGGGCTTCGCATCGCCAGGCCGGGCAACCGCTCGGCCCAGCCCCGCACGATGGTGGGCAGGGCGGCTTCAACGGGATCGACGCACCAGTTCACGCCGATCGGATCGACCCGGGAGAGGTAGGGGATGAATTCGCTGAGCAGGTCGATGGTGTGCAGTTGGAGGTCCGAGAGGTGCGGCCGGGCGAAGGGAAAGTAGAAGCGGTTCCACTGGTCGGGCGTGATGAAGGTGGGCGCCTCCAGTTCGCCCGCTCCGCGCTCGACTCTCCATTCGTTCAGCGAGGCGAAGGCGAGATCCCAGATCTCCCCCGCGGTCGCCGCGTGTTCCGCACGGCCGAGAACGACGGGCCGTGCGGCGGGCCCGCCGTCGGCGATCGCCAGCACACACGTGGCGACGTCGCAGGTGGTGACGGCCTCGAAGCCGGCGTCCGGCTCTCCCACGAGCACGGGGAGGGCTCCGGTCACTGATGCCTGGAGCAGGGAGTAGAGCCCGCTCCGTCTCCTGACGGCTCCGTCCGAACGGCGTCCGAGGATCAGAGGCGGGCGGACGATGCTCGCCGAGTAGCGTTCCCGTGCTTCTCGCTCCGCCGCGGCCTTCGACCATTCGTACGTGTTGCGGTAGTCGTGGAGGGAGTCGGAGCGTGTGTCCCCTCGCAGGCCGATCGAATACGCGGTGGAGATGTGGATGACGTGCGTTCCCCGGCCCACCAACGGGGCCAGTGCCGCCACGGGCGCCAGGTTGCCGCTGACCGCCTCGTCCCGGGGAAGGTTCCAACGCGGCCGGGCGGCGGCGTGCACGATGACGTGCCATTCCCTGTCCAGTTCCGCGGGAGGCGGCTCCTTGCCCATGCGCCAGGCGGTGCTGGTGTCGCTCCCCCGCGCCGAGCAGCCGACGACGTCCCACCCCGCCGCGCGTGCCTGTTGTACCAGTTCCCAGCCGACCACTCCGGTGGCACCGGTGACCAACATGCTGCGCCGCACGTTCATGCGTCCTCCTCATTCCGGTTGGCCTGGGAGCGGCCCCGCCTGCTGCACGCCGAGCCAGAGCATGTCCTCACTGAAGAGCGCCTCGACATCCGGATCCCACGTCTCAGAGAGGCGATAGGTCCAGGTACCGGGCTCACCGACGCTGCTTCCCGCTGAGACCGCCGCCGCCCGCAGTCCCCACCGGGAGACCAGGTGTTCCTCCCCGAACGACTCCCAGGAGGTACCGACCGCCGGTTGCAGACTCAGGCGCCAGGAGCCGGTGTCGACATCGCCCAGGTAGGAGTGGAGCAGGTCTTCGGTGCTCTCGACGTAGCGCGGAACGTCGCGTTCGGAGAGCGGAGGGCTCAGTGCCTGTTCGTAGGCCGAGAGCGCCTGTGAGTCGCCCAGGCGTTCCAGCTTCTCCCCCAGCCATTTCCATTTGAAGTACGGTTCTCCCCGCGCGAGCGCGTGGCGTTCGAGCGCCGCCATGAGCGCGTCGCCCGCTCGGATGCCGGCCACCAGGGGCTTGTGGGTGAGCAGGGCCCTCGCCGCCGCCCGCATGCGGTACGCGTCCACCGCGTGCCAGTCACTCATCCACCCGTGCGCTTCGGCCTGCAAACGCCGCTGCCAGGCGGTCCACCGCTCTGTGCCGAAGAGCGGAAGGCCCAGGCCGTACCTGGTGATGGCGTCGATCGCCTTGCGTTTGGCCCAGATGTCCCCCGGTTTCACCTGCCGCGGGGGCCACGTGTCCGAACCGAGTTCCCGGTGGCTGTCCAGGAGTTGTCGGGCTCCGCACAGGACCGCGTCGATCCGTGCGCCGTTGGGATACGACATCAGCGGAAGCAGGCTGGCCACGTCGTCTTCCACGACGGTGTACAGGTCCAGGTCGCTGGTGTCGTTGCCGAATCCGGAGATGACCGATCCCGCGGCGACGACGAGGAGCGGCTCTCCGAACGTCTCGTCGACCTGGTCCAGTACCTGTTGTTCCGTGAGCCCGTGCCGCTTGATGTATTCCTGGTATCTGTCGAGCCTGACATCGCGCATCAACTAGCCCATTCTGGTTCGGTGCGCTCATGAGCACGGCACTGATGTGGATCACGGCGGGTCTGTTGTGACAGCGACCGTTGTTCGTCCGGGACGGCCCTCGACGTGGACACGCGTCGAGGGATCCACGGAAAGGGAGGAGAGGGAATCACTCTCGCCGAACGGTCGGGCGACCCGCCTCTGGTATTGGGGTTCGGTTCCAGGCGGACCCGCCGGGAGACGTCGCCCGGTGGCGGTACGCGGCCGGATGGCGAAGGCGCGATCGCCCATGGCGCGGACCCTTGTTCCTGTCGTCGACGCGGATGGAATCGGAGGGAAGTTGCACGTGTCCGTCCTCAATCACCGATGGACGACAAGTCTGCATTCGTTTCGACACCGTTGGGGAGGCGTTGCCCGTTGTCTGTTCTTCGGAGATCCCAGACAACGCCTCTTGTTTGCACAAGAACCACGAAGTCGTCGATAAATGTGATGACGGGGCATTCCATCACGAGTGAGGACCTCTGCAATGCGGACGGCGCCCTTCGGGGCGGTCGTTCCCGGAACGGCGGACCACCGCCGCGGGCCGCTCCCGTGCCCCCGGCGGCTGCTGGTGCTGAGGCGCCACACCTCCGAGCGGCTACACCGGTCCGACGCCCCGTTCCGGCCGCACCGCGCCCGCCCTTTCGATAGCGAAGGCGCGGTGCAGGGGATCGAAGGAGAACCACCCGTCCCGGTACTGGATCAGGTGCAGGTCGGCCAGTTCGGACAACAACTCCTCGGCCGCCGACTGTCCGGTGTCCAGATGCCGGGCGGCGTCGCGGGCCGTGCACCACCCCTCTGTGCGGGTACCCAGCAGCCTGAAGGCACGTGTGGCCTCGTCGGTCAGCACCTCGTACGACCCCGACAGCAGGGACCGCAGGGACGTGGAGTCGTCACCGCCCATGGAGAAGAGCCGCAGCATCGCGGCGCTCTCCCACCGGCAGGGGCTGTCGTAGAACTCCGGGTTCATGTTCCGCCGGGAGGCGATGCGGATGAGCAGGGGTACGTGCCCGCACGCGTCGAGGTACTCGGGCCTGCGGGCCAGTCGGCCTTCGGGGTCGAGGGTGGCCAGGAGCTCCAGGCTCTCCTCGGGGTCCATGGGCGGGACCTGGACACGCAGAGCGCCGTCTCTGGCCAGCAGGCCCGGCATCCGGCTACGGCTGGTGACAACGGTCATGCAGCCGGGACTGGCGGGCAGGAGGGGGCGCACCTGTTCGGGCCCGGTGGTGTTGTCCAGGACGATCAGCATGCGCTTCCCGGTGAGCAGACTGCGGAAGCGAACGCCCAGTTGCTGTGCGTCCCTCCCGTTCAGAGCCGCGCCCGACTCGCCGAGGTCGTGGAGGAAGCGGCGGAGCACCTGCTCGGCGGTGAGGGCCGAACCACCCTGCCGGAATCCGTTCAGGTCCGCGAAGAGCGTGCCATCGCGAAACCTCTCCGCTGCGACGTGCCCCCAGCGCAGGACCGTCTCGGTCTTGCCGATCCCGGCGGGTCCGTCGACCAGGACGAGCGGGGAGCCCCGATACCGCCCGTCGGAGGTTTCCGGGCACATTCCGTCGAGTTGTCGAAGGAGGTCGACCCGCCCGACGAAGTCGGTGACGGAACGCGGGAGCTGCCGCACTGTGGGAGCCGCCATGGCCTGTCGCACGCGACGCGGAACGCTCATGGCGATACGGACGAGACTGCCCTCGCCACCCAGCGCGACGTCACAGTGCCGGGCCAGATCCGAGGTCGGCTGCTTCTTGCCGTTCTCCACCCGGCTGAGGTGGCTCTTGCTGTAGTTGACCAGGCGTGCGAGGTCTCCGAGGGACAGACCCTGACTGCTCCTCAGCGTCCTCAACGCGGGGCCGAACTCCACGGGTTCGACGCTCACCGGTCGTCCACGCTCCAACCGAAGGTCCGGAAACACGTTCTGCCTGTTCCCGCGCGGCCTCGCGGCACCGCGTCCGAAGAGTCGTGTTCCATCCGCCGTCCTCTCTCCGTGCAAAGGTCGCGCTGTGAGACACGGACCGGTGTCCTGAGACCTCGGGCGACCGCCCCGTTCCCGGACGGGCGAGGATGAGAGGGTCCCCGCGCGGGCCGGGGCCGGTGGTCAGGACCAGTGGGCGCGGGTGCTGGTCAACGGGCAGGTGGACCTTGGTGGTCTGCCCGCGGCCGGAGCGTCCGATTGCGGCGCACCCGTACGGTGCGTCCCGGACGGTACCGCTTGTGGGGTGGCACCGGCGGTGCGCCGCCGGGCCGGGAACAGGGTCGCGTCGATGACCTCGCGCTGATCGGCCGCCCACTTCTCGCCCTTGAGTGCGTCGGTGGGCGGGAGCGGGGCGAGCAGGGCCCACGCGGCATCGGTGTGTTCATGACGGCCAGGCACGACAACCAGGATGCCAGGCAGGGTTCCGCCGCACCCCCACTTCCGGGAAACAGACGCCGGGTCATCGACGGAGTGCGCATCCTGGTCAGCCCCCACGCAAACGGCGATCCGGTGTTGCCCGGTGCCTCTGGACGGACAACCCTGAGACGGACAACCGGTTCGACCGGCTTTGCTCCGTAGTGCCTCGCGGCACGCGTACGACACACCGTTTCCGGACCCGCCGTTTGCCTTACACACGCCCTACGCTGCGATTACTGTGAGGCGGGCCACGGTGCGAAGCCCCGCGTCGACGCCAGGAGTTCGATCCGCGGGGTCGTGGTGTCCGCCGCCCGAGCCGCCCAAGTGAGGTATCCCAGCCATGCCCGTGATCAGCACCGACCGCGACGGCGTCGCCCTCGTCAACACCTTCACCGTCGAGCCCGAGAACCACGAGCGGCTGCTGGAGATCCTGCGTGAGGCGACGGACGACGTCATGCGCCACCTCCCCGGGTTCGTCTCGGCGAGCGTGCACGCCAGCCTCGACGGCACCCGGGTCTGCAACTACGCCCAGTGGAGCAGTGAGGAGGCCTTCCGGGCGGCCATCGCCCACCCGGACTCCAAGCCGCACTTCGCTGCCTGCCAGGCGATCGCGAGTTCCGACTCGGTTCTGTACCAGCTGCGCTTCACCGAGGGGTGAGCTGAGCGCGGCCTCCGGCCCGGTGGGGAAGGACGCGGCGCCGGACGGGGATCGCCCGGGAGTCCCGAGCCGCGCTGCACGAGCGGTCGCTCAGGCGGGCTGGCCGATCGCGGCCCGGTGGTAGCGGGCCACCACGGCGCGGGCGATGGCCGGGGCCGGGCACAGGGGGTCGGCCACCACGTCGGCGCCCGTGTGGGCCAGCCGGTCATGGAACAGGCCCGGAGCCAGCAACCAGGTCGCCACGGCCACCCGCCGGTGGCCCCGCTCGCGCAGCTGGGCGACCCTCTCGGTGACGGTGGGCCTTCCGGTGGCGATGAAGCCCGCCTCCACCGGGGCCGCCAGGCGTCGCGACAGGCGGCAGGCGGCCTGACGCAGCTCGTCGCCCGCGTGGGGGTCGGAGGTGCCGGCGCAGGCCAGCACGACGGCGTCTCCGGGGCGGTATCCGGCGGCGTCCAGACGTCGCACGGCGGTGTCCAGGACCGCGGGATGGTCGCCCAGCGCCGGGGTGACGACGGCGTCCGCGCGCCCGGCCCGGGCGAGCTGGTGCGGGATGTCGGTGCGCACGTGGTAGCCCGAGGCGAGGAACGCGGGCACGACCACGAGGGGGCCGGGGGTCCGGGCCGCGACCTGGCCGACGGTCGGTGTGCGCACGTCGGCGAAGGCCAGCCTGGTGGGCTGGCTGACCAGGTTGGCCACGTCGCGGGCCAGGGTTCGGGCGACGGCGGTGCCGTGGGGGTCGCGGGTGCCGTGGACGGCCAGGATCAGGGTGTCTCGGTTCATCGCGTGGCGGGCGCGCCCGCCCCGTCCTTCCTGGTGCGGGTCAGGCGGTGCAGTCGGGTGTGTCCAGTGCCAGCCGGTAGCCGCGCTTGACCACGGTCTGGACGATCCGGGGGTCGCCCAGGGCGGTGCGCAGTCGGGCCACGGCCGTCTCCACGGCGTGGGCGTCGGCGTCCTCTCCGAGGCAGGTGAGCAGGCGGGCCCGGTCGAGGACCTGTCCGGGGCGGTGGGCCAGGGCGCGCACGAGCCGCATCAGTGTGGGTGAGAGCGTGCGGACGGTGCCGTCGATCAGGACAGCGTGGCCGCGCAGGCGCAGGCGGTGTCCGGCCACGGTCAGGGCGGGGAAGCGGCCGGGCAGTTCCTCGGAGAGCTTGCGGACCTGGGAGCCGATGCGTGCCCGCTCGGGCCACACCGTGGGGATGTCGTGGGCCATGAGCGGCCGGGCGGTGACCGGCCCCACGCACATGGCCAGGACGTCGCCGCGCAGGGCGCGGACGAGGCCGCCCTGGTGACCGGTGGTGTGGGCGCGGGCGAGCAGTCCGGCGGCGGCGGGCGCGCTGGTGAAGGTGACCGCGTCCACTCCCCCGCTGGTGACGGCCTCGATGAGCCGGTCCAGGGCGGCGGTGTCCTCGGGTTGGGTCCAGCGGTAGACGGGCACCTCGACCACCTCGGCTCCGGCCATGCGGAGCGCGGCGGTGAAGTCGGGCAGCGGCTCACCGTGCAGCTGGATGGCCACGCGCAGGCCCTGAACACCCTGGTCGAGCAGGTGGTCCAGCACCTCGGCGGAGGACTCCGAGGGCGGTGACCACTCCTCGGTGAGTCCGGCCGCGCGGATGGCGCCGCGGGCCTTGGGGCCGCGGGCCAGCAGGCGTGAGGCGCGCAGGCTGGCCAGGAGCCGTTCGGCGGTGCCCCACGTCTCGCATGCCTCGACCCAGCCCCGGAAGCCGATGCCGGTCGTGGCCACGACGACGTCGGCGGGGCGTCGGGCGAGTTCCTCGGAGACCGAGGCCAGGCGCTGGTCGTCGCTGAGCGGCACGATGCGCAGGGCGGGCGCGGCCACCACCTCGGCGCCCTTGCGGCGCAGGAGGGCGCTGAGCTCCTCGGCTCGGCGGGCCGCGGTCACCGCCACGGTGAAACCGGCCAGTGGGGCGGTGGTGGCGGGTGCGGCGGCCTGGGCCGGGATGGTGTCCTCGGGAACGGCGGGGACGGGGTTCACGGCGTTCCCTCCTCCGTGGCGATCTGCACGGTGGTGCCGCGCTGGCGAACGGGCCAGGTGGTCAGGTGGGTGTCTTCGTCGTCCAGGCCGAGCCCGGTGCGCAGCGAGAAGACGTTCTTGAGCATGGGTGAGGCGACGGTGGGTTCTCCGGCCCTGTCGCCGACGATCCCGCGTGAGATGACGGCGGCTCCGGTGCGGGGGTCGATGTTGTCCACCGCGTACAGGTGGTGGTCGCGGGTGCGGAACAGGGCGGCCTGTCTGCCGTCGGGCAGCAGTACGGCCACGCCGTCCTCGACGCGCAGCAGGTGAGCGGGGCAGACGTCGGTCCAGGTCCTGGCCGGGGCGGTGGTGACGGTCATCGGGTGGCCTCCTGGGGTCGGCGGGCGGGCATGCCCAGGTTCACGGACGAGGTGTCGGGTACGCGCTGGTCACGGGTGGTGGTGAAGCTGATGGTGGGGTCGGGGGTGTGGGGGGCGTTGGCGAAGGAGACGAACCGGGAGAGCTTGTCCGGGTCGGCCAGGACCGCCGCCCACTCGTCGGCGTAGGAGGCCACGTGGCGGTCCATGGCCTCCTCCAGTTCGGCGGCGATACCCAGTGTGTCGTGGACCACGACGTCGCGCAGGTGGTCCAGGCCGCCTTCGAGGGACTCGATCCACGGAGCAGTGCGCTGGAGTCGGTCGGCGGTGCGCACGTAGAACATCAGGAACCGGTCGATGTAGCGGATGAGGGTCGGCTCGTCCAGGTCCGCGGCCAGGAGTTCGGCGTGACGGGGGGTGAAGCCGCCGTTGCCGCCCACGTACAGGTTCCAGCCCTGGTCGGTGGCGATGACTCCGAAGTCCTTGCCCCGGGCCTCGGCGCACTCGCGGGCGCATCCGGAGACGGCGGACTTGAGTTTGTGGGGTGAGCGCAGACCCCGGTAGCGCTCCTCCAGCCGGATGGCCAGGCCCACCGAGTCCTGGACGCCGTAGCGGCACCAGGTGGTGCCCACGCAGGACTTGACGGTGCGCAGCGACTTGCCGTAGGCGTGCCCGGACTCGAACCCGGCCTCCACCAGGCGTGCCCAGATGGCGGGCAGCTGTTCGAGGCGGGCGCCGAACAGGTCGATGCGCTGGCCCCCGGTGATCTTGGTGTAGAGGTCGAAGTCGCGTGCGACCTCGCCGATGACGATGAGCTTGTCGGGGGTGATCTCGCCGCCGGGGATGCGCGGCACCACGGAGTAGGTGCCGTTGCGCTGGATGTTGGCCAGGTAGCGGTCGTTGGTGTCCTGGAGGGTGGCCTGTTCACCCTCCAGGATGTGCCCGTTGCCCAGGGAGGCCAGGATGGAGGCGACGGCGGGTTTGCAGATGTCGCAGCCGTGTCCGGTGCCGTGGGCGGCGATCAGCGCGGAGAAGGTGGAGGTGCCGGTGGCCCGGACGATCTCGACGAGTTCGGCGCGCGACTGGGGGAAGTGCTCGCACAGGGCCCTGGACTGCTCGATGCCGGACTGGGCGAGGATCTGCTTGAGCACGGGTACGCAGGAGCCGCAGCTGGTGCCCGCCCGGGTGCAGGCCTTGAGGGAGGGGACGTCGTGGTTGCCGCAGGCGACGGCCCGGGTGAGGTCGCCCTTGGTGACGGCGTTGCACGAGCAGATCTGGGCGGAGTCGGGCAGGGAGTCCGTGCCCAGGTCGGCGGTGCCCTCGGGGGTGATCAGGGTGAGCGGGTCCCCGGGCAGGGGGGATCCGACCAGGGGGCGCAGGGTGGCGTAGGCGGAGGCGTCGCCGACCAGGACACCGCCGAGGAGCGTGGTGGCGTCGTCGGAGACCACGAGCTTGGCGTAACGGCCGCCCGCGGCGTCGTTGACGACCACGTCCAGGGCTCCGGGTGTGCGCCCGTGGGCGTCGCCGAAGCTGGCCACGTCCACGCCGAGGAGTTTGAGTTTGGTGGAGGTGTCGGCGCCGGTGAAGGTGGCCTGTCCGCCCAGGAGGCGGTCGGCGACGACCTCGGCCATGGCGTTGCCGGGGGCGATGAGGCCGTAGACGGTGCCCTGGTGGTT
Source organism: Nocardiopsis sp. L17-MgMaSL7 (assembly GCF_003182025.1). Taxonomy (NCBI): domain Bacteria; kingdom Bacillati; phylum Actinomycetota; class Actinomycetes; order Streptosporangiales; family Nocardiopsidaceae; genus Nocardiopsis; species Nocardiopsis sp. L17-MgMaSL7. The sequence goes on from NZ_QGTF01000002.1 coordinate 154,964, forward strand.
GGCTGCCTCGCCGATGGCGTGGACGCGGGGATCGCTGGTGGTGCAGGTGTCGTCGATGACGATGCCGCCGCGTTCGCCGACCTCGAGCCCGGCGGAGCGGGCGAGCTCGTCGCGGGGGCGGATACCCACGGAGAACACGACCAGGTCGGCGTCCAGGTGGGCGCCCCCGTCCAGAACCAGCCGGGCGGCGCGGCCCAGGGGTGAGGCCTCGACGGCCGTCGAGGCGGTGCCGGTGTGGACCCGCACACCCATGTCGGCGACCAGCGTGCGCAGGAGCGCGGCGGCGCCCTGGTCGATCTGGGCGGGCATGAGGTGGGGGGCGAGTTCGACCACATGCGCCTCCAGGCCCAGCAGACGCAGGGCGTTGGCGGCCTCCAGGCCCAGCAGTCCGCCGCCGACGACCACTCCGGTGCTGGCGCCCCGGGCGGAGGCGGTGATGGCGTCCAGGTCCTCGATGGTCCGGTACACGTGGCAGCCGGGCAGGTCGTGGCCGGGGACGGGCGGCACGAACGGGGTGGAGCCCGTGGCCAGGACCAGCCGGTCGTAGGGCAGTACGCGTCCGGAGGCGGTGGTCACGGTGCGGTCGGCACGGTCGACGGCGGTGGCGCGTTCGTTGACGTGCACGTCGACGGCGGGGCCGGAGAGGTCGCCCAGGGACAGGTCGTGGGCACTGGCGCCGTCGAAGTAGGAGGACAGGGCCACCCGGTCGTAGGCGGTGCGGGGCTCCTCGCCCACGACGGTGACGTGCCACCGTCGGGCGGTGTCGCGGTCACGGAGGGCCTCGACCAGCCGGTGGCCGACCATGCCGTTGCCGATGACGACGAGTTCTTCCATGGTGTGCGCGGCTCCTCCTGCTGCGGGGGCGGACTGTCCCCAGGCAACCTCCCGGGTGTTTCCCCCGCATCAGTCAGGTGTGTCGCGACTGTTTCGTTGTGCTGCCACCACAGGTCAGGGGCGCGTGATTCGGAGGGGCGTGGAGCGGTGCGGCACTGGCACTCCAGCGGGAGGATCCGATACGGCCCTGACGCCCCAGCGGGGCGGGGGCATTGGGCGGTACGGCTCTGGCGCCCCAGTGGGGAGGGGCGTGGAGCGGTGCGGCGCTGACGCCCCAGCGGGGCGGGGGTCCGGCCCGCACCCCCGGTGGGACGGACCGGTGGCGGCGCCGAACCCTCCCACCTCTTCGCGGGTACGGGGTCATCCCACCGGCGAGCCCTGCATCCCCGACAGCAGGGCCCGCACGTCGCGCACGCACCCTCCGCAGCCGGTGGTGGCGCGCGTGCGATCGGCGATGGCCTCACGGGTACGGGCGCCGTCCAGCCACGCCTGCTCGATGTCGTTGCGACTCACGGCGTTGCACCGGCACACCAGCGCCTCCCCCGCCTCCTGGGGCTCGGGGGACGCGGTGGGCAGCCCCTGGAGCAGGGCCAGGCGGTCGGAGGGCACCGGGGCGCCGGTGTCGTAGAGCTGGGACAGGGTGGCGGCGGCCTCGGGGAAACCCAGCAGCACCGCGCCCACCACCTTCTCCTCACACACCGACAGCTTGGCGTAACGACCGCCGTGGGGGTCGCTGATGGTCACCGTCTCCAGGTCCTGGGCGTCCTCGTCCTCATGGACCCGCCCGAACGCGGTCAGCTCGATGCCCTCGGCCTTGAGGCGGGTCAGCGGCCGGGCCCCGGTGTAGGTCGCGTGGGGAGCGGTACCGGTCAGCCGTCCGGCCAGGACCGCGGCCTGTTCCCATCCGGGCTGGACGAGCCCGGCACCGCCGCCGGGGTGCTGGGCGCAGTCACCGATGGCGTGCACGCGGGCGTCGGAGGTGGCCAGGCGGTCGTCCACGACGACACCGCGGTCGACCACGATCCCGGCCTCGGAGGCCAGTTCGGTGTTGGCACGCACCCCGGCGGTGACCACCAGGGCGTCGCCGGGCAGGACCCGGCCGTCGTCCAGTTCCAGGCCGGTGCCGGGGATCCAGCGCGCGGCGACCCGCCAGGAGTGCACGTCCACGCCCAAGGCGGCGTAGCTGGCGGCCAGGACGCGCGCGGCCCCCTGGTCGATCTGTCGGCGCATGATCCAGGGGGAGGACTCCACGAGCGACACCCGCATGCCCCGGCCCACGAGGCCGCGTGCCGCCTCCAGTCCCAGGACGCCGCCGCCCAGGACCACCACGGGGGCGCCGGGGCGGGCCAGCGCGAGCAGACGCTGGCAGTCCTCCAGGTCGCGCAGGGCGCTCACCCCCTCCCCCGGACCCTCGTCCGGGGCACGCACGCCCGGGATCGGAGGGAGTGCGGCGCGTGCCCCGGTGGCCAGGACGAGTTCGTCGTAGGGCAGTCGGGAGCCGTCGTCCAGGGTGACGGTCCGGCGTCGTGTGTCCAGTGCGGTGGCGGCCACGCCGGTGCGCACGGTGACACCGGGGCCGCCAAGGGCGGGCAGGCGGATCTGCTCCGGGGTGTAGTCCCCGGCGAGCACGCCCGAGAGCAGGACGCGGTTGTAGGCGGGGTGGTGTTCGGTGCCGACCACGCTCACGCGCACGCGTTCTCCGTCCGGGTCCAGGCGGGCCGCCTCCTCCGCGAAGCGGGCACCGACCATCCCGTTGCCGACGACCACGACCCGGCGCGGGGGCGCGCCCTGCACGGTGTTCAACTGCTGCCTCCTGGTGTGGGGGTGTCGGCCGGGTCGGGGGTTCCCCTGCTGCTCAGAACGGGCGGGGCGGGTTCCAGGCGCACCGCGCTGACCTTGAACTCCGGCATACGGCTGGTGGGGTCCAGTGCCGGGTGGGTGAGGTTGTTCGCGGACTGTTCCCCGGCGAAGTGGAAGGGCAGGAACACCGTGTCCAGGCGGGCGGTGGGCACCAGACGCACCCTGGCGTCGGTGTGGCCGCGGCGGGAGGTGACGCGGGCCCGGGCCCCGGCCGCGAGTCCGGCGCGGGCGGCCGTGTCGGGGTGCACCTCCACGTACGCCTCGGGTTCGGCGCCGTCGAGTTCGGCCACGCGGCGGGTCTGGGCCCCGGACTGGTAGTGGCCCATGAGCCTGCCGGTGGTGGCCACCAGGGGGTAGTCGGGGTCGGTGGTCTCGGCGGGGGGCCGGTGGGCGACCGGGACGAGGCGGGCCCGCCCGTCCGGGTGGGCGAAGGAGTCCAGGAACAGGCGGGGGGTGGACTCGGTGGGGGTGCGCACCGGCCAGTACAGCGCCTGGCCGTCGTCCAGGCGTTGGGGGGTGACCCCGGAGTAGTCGGCGGCTCCTCCGGCGGAGGCGCGGCCGAGTTCGGACAGGACGGTGTCGGGGTCGGTGGGGAAGCGCTGGGCGGGTTGTCCCAACCTCACGGCAAGGGCGGAGAGGACCTCCAGGTCGGTCCACACGCCGTCGGGCGGAGCGGTGGCCCGGGCGCGGCGCAGTACGCGGCCCTCCAGGTTGGTCATGGTGCCGGTCTCCTCGGCCCACTGGGCCACGGGCAGGACCACGTCGGCCGTGGCGGCGGTCTCCGAGAGCACGAAGTCGGCCGCCACCAGCAGGTCCAGGGAGTCCAGGCGGGCGCGTACGCGTGCGGTGTGGGGGGCGGAGACCACGGGGTTGGAGCCGAACAGCAGCAGGGCGCGCGGTCCGTCGGGGGTGCCCAGGGCGTCGAGGAGTTCGAAGGCCGAACGGCCGGGACCGGGCAGGGCACCCGGGTCCACTCCCCACACACCGGCCACGTGGTCGCGGGCGCGGGGGTCGTCGATGCGGCGGTAACCCGGCAGCTGGTCGGCCTTCTGGCCGTGCTCGCGCCCGCCCTGACCGTTGCCCTGCCCCGTGATGCACCCGTACCCCGAGCCCCGGCGGCCGGGCAGGCCCAGGGCCAGCGCGAGGTTGATCCAGGCCGAGACCGTGTCGGTGCCCTTGGCGTGCTGTTCGGTGCCGCGTCCGGTGAGCACGTAGGCGGAGCGGTTGCGGGCGGCCCGGCCGAGGAGGTCCGCGGCGGCGCGAATGCCCGAGGCGGGCACGCCGGTGACCTGTTCGGTGCGTTCGGGCCACCAGGCGGCGGCGTGCTCCCAGGCGGCGTCGAACCCGGTGGTGCGTTCGCCGACGAACTCGTCGTCGCACCAACCGCCCACACGCGCGGCGTGCAGCAGTCCCAGTGCCAGGGCCAGGTCGGTTCCGGGCCGGGGAGCCAGGTGGAGACCGCCCTGGTCGAGGGCGACCTGCGCGGTGGCCGAGCGGCGGGGGTCGATGACGATGAGGGCGGGCGCGGACAGATGGCCCATCATCGGCGGCATGGTCTCGGCGGGGTTGGCCCCCGCGAGCACGACCACCTCGGCCTCGGCCACGTCGGTCAGCGGAAAGGGCATGCCCCGGTCCAGGCCGAAGGCGCGCGTTCCCGCGGCGGCGGCCGAGGACATACAGAAGCGGCCGTTGTAGTCGATCTGCGAGGTGGCCAGGGCCAGGCGCGCGAACTTGCCCAGGGTGTAGGACTTCTCGTTCGTCAGACCGCCGCCCCCGAAGACCGCGACGGAGTCGGGGCCGGATTCGGCTCGCAGGGACAACAGGCGTTCGGCGATGTGGTCCAGGGCGGTGTCCCAGTCGGTCTCGACCAGGTCGGAGCCGCGGTCCTTGCGCAGCAGGGGGCGGGTGAGCCGGTCGGGGACGGTGAGGACCTCGGCGGAGGTCCACCCCTTACGGCACAGTCCCCCTCGGTTGGTGGGGAAGGGGGCGGGACGGACGGTCAGACGCCCGTCCGTCCCCGGTTCCAGGCGCATGGCGCACTGGAGCGCGCAGTAGGGGCAGTGGGTGGTGGTCATCGGGCCGTGGCCCGGACGGGCTCGTCAGCGGAGGCGGAGCGGGAGGGACGCCGCAGGTACACGGTCCAGGTCACCACGGCGCAGAGCAGGTAGAAGGCACCGAAGGCGACGAAGGCCGGGGCGCTGGAGCCGGTCGCGGCGAAGGCCTCGCGGAAACCGACGTTGATGGCCACCCCGCCCAGAGCACCGACCGCGCCGATGAGACCGAGCATGGAGGAGGCCACGCGCTTGGTGCGCGCCAGGGCCTGTTCGCGGGGTTCCCCTGCGGCGATGGCGTCCTCGGCACGGGCGGCGTAGATGGAGGGGATCATCTTGTAGGTGGAGCCGTTGCCCAGTCCGGTGAGGACGAACATCACCGCGAACGCACCGACGAACAGGACCAGGTGACCGGCCTGGACGGCCAGGACGAGCACGGCCGCGCAGGCGGCCATGGCGGTGAACACCCACAGGGTGACGCGGGCCCCGCCCAGGGAGTCGGCCAGCCTGCCGCCGACGGGGCGGATGAGGGAACCCACGACCGGTCCCAGGACGGCGATCCCCGCCGACTGCACGGGTTCCAGGCCGAACTGGGCCTGGAGCAGCAGCCCGAAGGCGAACCCGGTGCCGATGAAGGAGCCGAAGGTGCCCACGTAGAGCAGCGACATGATCCAGAAGTGGCGGTCGCGGGTGGCCGACAGCTGCCCGGCCACGTCACCGCGCACGTGGACGAGGTTGTTCATGGACCGGTGGGCCCACCAGGCCGACAGCAGGATCAGCGGCGCGTAGAACAGCGGGACCAGGTACCCGGCGGAGGTGGTGAACAGGGCGATGACGGCCAGCCCGACCAGTTGGACGGTGGCGACCCCGATGTTGCCGCCGCCCGCGTTGAGGCCCAGGGCCCACCCCTTCTCCCGCTCGGGGAAGTAGGAGTTGATGTTGGCCATGGAGGAGGAGAAGTTGCCGCCGCCCACGCCCGCGGTGGCGGCCAGGACCAGCAGCAGCCAGAAGGGGGTGTCGGGGTCGCGGACGAGGAAGAAGGCGGCGACGGTGGGGACGATGAGCATCAGGGTGGCGATGACGGTCCAGTTGCGTCCGCCGAAGACGGGCACGGCCAGGGTGTAGGGGACGCGCAGGACGGCGCCGACCAGGGTGACCACCGACAGCAGGAGGAACTTCTGCTCGGGGGTGGTGGAGAAGCCGTGTTCGGGGGTCATGAACAGCACGAGCACCGACCAGATGCTCCACACGGAGAACCCGATGTGTTCGGAGGCGATGGAGGCCCAGAGGTTGCGGCGGGCCACGCGGCGCCCCCCGTCGTTCCAGAAGCCCTCGTCCTCGGGGTCCCAGCGGGAGATCCAGCTCCTGCCGGTGCGCGGAGCGCGTCGGCCTGTTCCGGGGGTCACGGGGGTGCCTTCCTGCTTGACGGCTGTCGACGAGTCCGAAGGTAGGAAGGCCGCGTTGCCTGGGGGTGTCCAGCAGTAACACGCGGGAAACAGTCGGCTCACTCAGAGGGCGCGGCCGTGGTGAGAAGACCTGTCGGCGCAGGTCGGAAAGTAGTGCTCCGCCTGTGCCACAGCAAGTGGCGTGCGCCCCTTTTACGCTGATGTGTGCGGAATCACGCGCGAAGCCGGTCTCCGACGTGCCCGACGAGCACGGGGGCGCGACCATCATGTCCTGGCAATAGCGCCATGGAGCGGGCGCTCCACGGGAGGAGGCGCGAGCGGCCCGTGTGGGCGGCGCCCCGCTCAGGCCGGGTCCGGTACCAGCCTCATCGTGGTGGCACGGGCGTCCGGGCTCGTGATCTGGTCGACCGCGGCGGACCCCGCCCCGTACTTGGCCCGGTAGGCGGCGTCGATCCGGTCGTCCAGGGAGTCGTCGGCGTCCTCGAAGGCCACGTCGGCCTCCACGCCGTCCGCGCTGACGTGCCCGGCGAGGTGGTCACGGGTTCCCCGGTACCAGGCGGCTCCCGACCCGTTGACGGAACGGACGTAGAGCTCGTCGCCCTCACGCACCACCCAGATGATCCGGGAACGCCGCAGCTCCCCGTCATCGCCTCGGGAGGTGATCCGTATCTCCCCCGTGCCGCCGATCCCGTCGAGCTGCTCCTCGGTCCACCCGCTCATCGGTGTCCTCCCCCGCGTCCGTCACACGACGTCCTCCCCACCCTTTCCAGGGACTCCCGGCCGGACACGGCCCTTTGCCCAACCTGTGGGGAGCGGCGGCCGATTCTTGGGAACCGGATCGGGGCGTGGACCGACCCCCTGAGGTCGGCCCACGCCCCGAGGGTGTGGGGTCCGGGCCCGCTGCAGGGCCCGGCACCGCGACGAGCGGTGCGTGTCCCGGTCAGTCCACGCCCGCGGCCTCCAGGGTCCGGGCGTCGGGCGCCTTGGTGAGCATGCTTCCGACGAACAGGGCGAGGACGGCGGCGGGCAGCGCGATGATCACGCCGTTGAACCCGCCCGGGGCTCCGGCCACCTCCCAGCCGATGGTGACGGCCGTGCCCGTGATCAGCGCGGCCACGGCACCGGTCGTGGTGGCGCGCTTCCAGAACAGGACCGCGAGCACGGCCGGGGTGATCGCAGCGCCGTAGACCGTGTACGAGTACATCTGGAGGTCGAGGACGGTTGGGAAGTACAGGCCCAGGGCGACCGCGATCAGGGCGATACCGACGACGGACAGGCGCTGCACGACCAAGGTGCCCCGCTCGCCCACCTTGTTCCCGCCGAACCTGGCGAACAGGTCGAAGGCGATGTTGGAGGCGCCCGAGAGCATGAACGACGAACCCGTGGTGACGACGAACGCGACGGCACCGGCCAGCAGCAGTCCGCCGATCAGCGTGGGCAGGTGGCCGTCGGTGGCCAGGCGCAGGACGGACTCGTCGCCGTTGATCCCGGGCATGAGCACGGACGCCGAGGTGGCCAGGATGATCACGGGGACGAACACGAAGAAGCTGGCGATGAGCATGCCCAGCGTGGAGTTGCGGGCGGAGCGCTCGTCCTTGGCGGCGGCCAGCCGCTGGTAGAGGTTCTGGTCAGCCAGCAGGAGCAGGAACAGCGGGAGGAAGTAGCCGAGCAGCTGGAGCGGGCTGAGGCCGCCGTTGGGGGTGCGGGAGGCCTCGGGCAGCCCTTCCCAGTACACCGGCAGGCCGCCGACCGCGACCAGGATCAGCGGTACCGCCACGATCAGCGCGCCGAAGACGAGGATGGCCGATACGAAGTCGGTGTAGGCCACGGAGAACAGGCCGCCGGTGACCGTCAGGATCGTCACGACGGCGGCGACGACCAACGCGCCCTGGGTCGTGGTGAGCGGGGTGATCAGGGAGAGGACGTAGCCGCCGCCGACGAACTGCGAGGCGACCAGACCGACATAGGCGATGGTGGTGACCACCGCCGCGACGGTGCGCACCCCGCTGCCGAAGCGAGCCTCCAGCAGTTCGGGCACGGTGTGCCGGGCCGCCCTGCGGATGCGGCGCGCGGCCAGCAGCAGGACGAGGATGCCCAGGGGCGTACCGGCGAAGAAGATCATGCCGGCCATGGGGCCGTGGTTGTAGGCGAAGTTCGCGCCACCGATGATCGTGCCCGATCCGACCCAGGTCACAACGAGGGTCGCGACCATGACGGGTGTGGACAGGCTCCGTCCGGCGAAGAGGAAGTCCTCGCCGGTGCGGAGCTTGGAGGATCGGGAGAAGTACAGGCCGATCCCGACCATCACCAGCAGGTAGGCGGTGATGAGGACCAGGTGGGTCGTTTGCATGAGCTGCCTCAGGAGGGGACACGGTGGGGTGAACAGCGGGTGAAGCCCGATGTAACCAGCAACGATGTCAATTATGCAATGCTTGTTGCATCTGGTGTGGCTCAGATCACCTAGAAGAGCTCGGCTCGTCGCCAGAGCTCCTCAGCCCGCCTGACCGACTCCAGCGCCGCCTCTCCCCCGGCTCGCGCCAGTTCCGCCAGCACCGCGTGCACGACCGTCATCGCCGCGGTCAGGGACGGGAACATCCCCACCCCCTCACTGGGCACGGCCACGACGTGGTCGGCCAGCACGCCCAGGGGCGAGTCGCGCCGGTCCGTGATGAGGGCGATCGACACGGACTCCTCAGCGGCGATCTCCACCGCGCGACGCAGGGCCAGTGGCAGCATCCACAGGTCGCAGACCACGAGCAGGTCGCCCTCCCCCATCCTGGCCAGCGCGTTGGTCAGGGCGGTCCCGCCGGAGTCGTGCAGCCGCACGTCGTAGCCCATGATCCCGGCGGCGTGGGAGAGCTGGACGCCGGGGGCGGCGAAGGTGCCCGAGCCCAGGACGAGAGTGCTCCGCGCACCGTGGATGGCCGCGGCGACGGCACGCACCCGCTCGGGTTCGAGCGTCCGCTCCAGCAGCCTCAGGTTCTCCCGGTCCGAGCGCACCGCCGCGCGCACGGGGTCGGTGTCGGAGCCCGCGTGCTCGGCCAGCACCTCGCCCGCACTGAGCGAGGCCAGGTAGCGCGAGCGCAGCTCCACCCGCAGGGCGGGCCATCCCGTGAACCCCAGCTGCTGGGCCGCGCGCACCACGGTGGCGACGTTGACCTCGGCTCTGGCCGCCACCTCGGCCGTGGTCGCGTAGGAGGCGAAACGGGGTTCGTCACGCAGGACGTGCAGCACCCTCTCGCTGGCCCTGCCCAGGCGCCCTCGCTCCAGCGTCTCCTCGATCCAGTCCGCCATCGGTCTTCCCTCCGTTCGAGCGGTCCGGAACACCCGGGTCGCGCCAACCCAGCGATACCACCCCCGTTCGACAACCGAGGCCAAATGCAACGTATATTGCATTGCATCGCTGCGGATCGCCCCGCACCAGACCGCGCACCCGACCCCTGGAGGTTCCCCGTGTCCGACGGCCCCCGGCCCACCGCCTACACGAACACAGCCCTGCTCGACCCCGAGACCGGTTCCCGCACCCCCGGGTCCTGGCTGCTGGTCGAGGACGGCGTCATCGCGGCACGCGGCACGGGCGAGGTACCGGTCTCCGTGACCGAACGGGCGGAGACCACCGACCTCGGCGGAGCCACCCTCATGCCCGGCCTCATCGACGCCCACGTGCACGTCACCGCGCTGAGCGCCGACCTCGGCGCGGTCGGCGACCACTCCCCCTCCTACGTCGCCGCCTTCGCCGCCAGGTCGCTGTCCGACATGCTCGGCCGCGGCTTCACCACGGTGCGCGACGTCGGCGGGGCCGACTGGGGGCTCGCCGAGGCCGTGGACGACGGTCTCGTGGACGGCCCCCGCCTGGTCTTCGGCGGCAAGGCCCTCTCGCAGACCGGCGGGCACGGTGACTTCCGTCCGCGCGGTCGCCACGGCACGGACCAGCACGGGTGCTGCCCGGGCGCGGGTCTGGTCTGCGACGGTCCCGTCGAGTTCCGCAGGGCCGCCCGCGAACAGCTCCGTACCGGCGCGCACCACGTCAAGGTGATGCTCTCGGGCGGGGTGGCCTCACCCACCGACCGGATCGACTCCACCCAGTCGTCGGAGGACGAACTGCGCGCGGTCGTCGAGGAGGCCGAGGCCGCGAACCGGTACGTCACCGGGCACGCCTACACCGCACGCGCGGTCAACCGCGGGCTGCGCCTGGGTGTGCGCTGCATCGAGCACGGCAACCTGATCGACGAGAGCAGCGTCGAGCTGTTCGTGGAGCACGGGGCGTTCCTGGTCCCGACGCTGGTCACCTACCGCGAGCTGTCGCGTCAGGGGGCGCGCAACGGACTGCCCCCTGAGAGCCAGGCCAAGGTGGACACGGTGCTGCACCGGGGGCTGGAGGCGCTGCGGATGGCGCACGAGGGCGGAGTGCGCCTGGTGTTCGGCACGGACCTGCTCGGGGGCATGCAGTCGCACCAGAGCGCCGAGTTCTCCATTCGCGGCGAGGTCCAGCCCGCGGCGGACGTGGTGCGTTCGGCCACCAGCGAGGCCGCGGCGCTGCTCGGTCTCGAGGGTGAGGTCGGCACGCTGCGCACGGGGGCGCGGGCCGACCTGATCGTCGTCGACGGGGACCCGCTCTCCGACCTCTCCCTGTTGGCCGAGCCCGAGCGGGGCGTGCGCGCGGTGCTGCGTGACGGTGTGACACGGCGCACCAATTCGTAACGGTCCCGGCCCCCGCCGGGGCCGTGGCGGGCACACGCTGCCCGCCGCCGGGGCCGTGGCGTGAGCCGCCTCGGCCCCGGAGTCCACCCCTTCCGTTGACGGCGCCGACGAACACGGCCCGACGGAGCTCGGCGCGTGAACCGACCGGCAGGGCGTGGGTCCGCCTCCGCCCCCGAACGCCCGACAGTCAGTGCTTGGCGCCACCGAGACGCCGTCGACCACGCCGCCCGACCGGGCCCACCATGGGTGGGTCGGACACGCTCGTTCCCTCGGTCGGCCGCGAGCGAAGGAGGTCGCGCCCGCCTCGGTGCGGACGCGGGACGGGACTCCCGTAATGGCGCTCCCCGCCTCCCCACCGACCCGGCCCTATGACCCGACGACCGGTGGTCGGAGTGGCGCCCCCGCTCCCACATGCGAGTACGCTCTTCCGGAGGCCCTTGCCAGCTCTTCGGCCCCATGGGGCTCGACCGCTCTCACTCCGACCTCCGAAGGTCGGTACGCGAAAGGTCGAACCACGAGCGGTGCCCGGTCCGCACTCCGGTCCGGAACTGCGCGAAGGCCTCCTGAGTCAGTGCGCAGCCGTGCTGTCGACCTCGCCGGGCGCCGACTCGGTCCGGGGCCGTCCCAGCCGTGGCCGCCACCGACACCCGCGTCGCGGACTCCTTCCGCGGCGCTGTTCTCGTTCTCCCGGAATCCGTCACGCTCACCTCGACGCCGACCGTCCCGCTTCTCCGTTCGGCATGAAGGGTGCCCGTCGCCATGCGCGCTCCGGGACGGTTCTCCGGGTCCCGATCTTCCACAGACGAACAGGCGGTTCACTCCCGTGCGACGCTCACCCGACCCCAGAACGGTCGTGCTCCACTGCCCACCGCCGTGCGACGCGCCCCGCGTGTCCCCCGTGACCGCGGCGCGTATCGCCCGAAAGGTGTCCACACATGAATGACGCTCCGGCCGGGCGAAGAACCGTCGGGGTGGTCTTCTGGGCCTCCCTCGCTATCTCCGCCCTGTTCGTGGTCTGGGGCGTGGTCGCTCCGGAACACCAGATGTCCACGATGAACACCGCCCTGAACGGGATCACCTCCAGTTTCGGCTGGGCTTACCTGCTCCTCCCCCTCCTCCTGATCGCACTGCTGGTCTGGCTGGCCTTCAGCCGTTACGGACGCGTCCGCCTGGGCGCAGACGAGGACCGCCCCGAGTTCGCCACGCACACCTGGATCGCCATGATCCTCTGCGCGGTGATGGGCATCGGTCTGGTCTCCTACGGCATCGCCGAGCCGATCTCGCACTTCGCGGCGCCTCCGCACGCCCTGGCCGAGCCGGGGACCCCCGGGGCCGCCGTCCTCGCGCTCCAGTACTCCTTCTACGACTGGGGCCTGCACGCCTGGGCGATCTTCGCGGTCTTCGGCCTGGCCCTCGGGTACTCGATGTACCGCAAGCAGCGCCCCGGCCTGGTCAGCGCGCTGTTCCGGCCGCTGCTGGGACGGCACGCCGACGGCCCCGCCGGCAAGGCCATCGACGTCTTCACGGTGTTCGCGACCCTGTTCGGCACCACCACCTCGCTCGGGCTGGGCGCGCTCCAGATCGACAACGGCCTGAACCGCATCCTGGGCACGCCCACCGGCGCCACCACGCAGGTCGTCATCGTGGTCGTGGTGACGGTGCTGTTCAGCCTGTCGGCGGCCTCCGGGGTCAAGCGGGGAATCCGCTACACCAGTGAGATCAACCTGTCAGTGGCCTCGGTGCTCTTCCTGTTCGTGCTGTTCCTGGGCCCGACGGCGTTCCTGGTCTCGCTCTTCCTGGAGTCCCTGGGCCAGTACGGCAGCGAGTTCCTGCTGATGAGCCTGCGGGGTCCGGCCTTCGGTGACACCGAGTGGCTCCAGGGGTGGACCTACTTCATGATGGCCTGGTGGGTGTCCTGGGGCGCCTTCGTCGGCGTGTTCCTGGCCCGCATCTCGCGCGGCCGCACGATCCGCCAGTTCATCCTGGTCGTCCTCGGGATGCCCAGCCTGGCCTTCTTCGCCTGGTTCTCCGTGTTCGGCGGCTCGGCCATCGACCTCGACCTGAACGGGGGCACGGACATCGCGGGTGCCACCGCCGCGGACCTGAACAGCGCCTTCTTCGTGACGCTGGCGGAGTTCCCGCTGCCCATGGTGACGGCGACGCTGGTGGTGATCCTGGCGGTGCTCTTCTTCGTCTCCGGGGCCGACGCCAACACCTACGTGCTGGGCATGCTCACCACGCACGGGTCGATCCAGCCCCGGACGCCGATCCTGCTGCTGTGGGGGGCGGTGACCGGCGCCCTGGCGATCATCCTGTTGATCTCGGGGGGTCTCAACGCCCTGCAACAGACCGTGATCGTGGCCTCGGCGCCCTTCCTCGTGGTCATCGTGGGTGTGGTGGTCAGTTTCCTGCGCGACCTGCGCACCGAACCCGCCACGGCTCCCTGCCCGCACCACGACCACGGCACGGCCGCGCAGGCGGACGAGCCCGCCCGGACGGGCTGACGGCCGGCCGGGCACCGGCACCTCGCGACAACGCCCCGGCCGCCACGGGACCACCCGTGGCGCGGGGGCGCGCCCGTGCCCGCCTGCCCTTCTGGACGGCGGGGTGCCGCTCCGGTTCACTGTGAGCGCCACGGGGAACCTCCCCGCGCTCCACGGCCGCCCGATCCGATCACTCCCCACCCCCTGGGAGCCTCCATGACCCCCTCCCCCGACCGCACCCCCGGCGCCGCCAGGAAGCCCCTCCTCGACCGCCGCACGCTCCGATCCGACCTGCGCCACCTCCTCTTCGACGCCACCGCCGCCCTGGCTGTCACCTTCGTGATGTTCGTGGTCCTGTACCTGCGCGTCGAGGGCGGAACCTCCCAGACCCTGGAGGTGATGCCCCACCTCGCGGACGCCCAGCGGTACTGGCTGTACTGGGCCTGCCAGGCCTTCGGCTGGTCCGCGCTGCTGTGGGCGTGGATCACCGTCATGCTCGGCCTGCTGCGAGCGACCATGCCGATCCCGTCGTCCCCTGTGAAGCATTCCCGGCTCGAGCGCTGGCACCGGGTCACCAGCGTCACCACCATCGCGCTGATGTTCGGGCACGCCCTCGCGTTCTTCCTCGAACTCCTCAGGCAGAACGAGGACGGCCTCGGCACGCTGCCGCTGCTGTTCTCGGCGTTCGTCGACGTGTTCGTTCCCGGCGGGTACTCCTCGGGGACCGGCCAGGTGGCCGTCCTGTTGGGGCTGATCTCCCTCTACCTGGCGATTCCGCTCAGCCTGTCGTTCTACGTGCGGGCCTGGACCGGGTCGCGGCTGTGGCGGGTCCTGCACCGGTTCGTCATCGTCGTCTACGTCCTGAGCGTGTGGCACACCCTGCTGTACGGCACCAACGTGTGGTTCGACGGCGCGTTCCGCACCTTCGTGTGGGCGCTCCAGCTGCCCGTGGCCCTGCTGTTCCTGGCCAGGCTGCTCACACCGCTGCGACCGGAGGAGCGCCTCACCCGGTCCGAACTCCAACGGGGCCCGGTGCTCCCGGCTCTGGCCCGGCTCTGCGGCCGCCTCCTCGCGGCCGCCGCCGTGGTCGTCCTGCTGCTCGTGACAGTGACCGGCCGCGACGGAGGGCGAACGCCCGGGCAACCGTCCGGGGACATGCTGGTCACACAGCCGATGGTGTGGGGCGGCCTCGCCGTCCTGCTGACCGTCATGGGCGCGGTCGGGCTGGCCGTCCGAGCCTCCGACCAGGAGCCCGGGCGCGTCCGGCGAGCCCAGCGCACCGGGGACTCCTAGCGGAGAGGGCCGCCGGGGCAAGTCCCGGCGGCCCCCGTCACGGCGGTCGGGCCCCGCGAACCGATCCCCACCCCCGCCGTCCCCTTCTCCCGCAGTCACCCTCTCCCGCTGTCACCCCTTCACGGCGCCCCGGGTGATGCCGTTGACGAAGCTGCGCTGGAAGGCCAGGTAGACGACCACGATGGGGGCGATCACGATCAGGCTGGCCGCCGAGAGCAGCGGGATGTCGGTGCCGTACTGGCCGACGAACAGCCCCAGGCCGGTGGGCGCGGTGCGCAGGGCCGGGGTCTGCATCATCACGAGGATGAGCAGGAACTGGTTCCACGACCACATGAACACCAGGACCGACAGCGTGGTGATCGCGGGCCAGGAGATCGGGAGCAGCACCCGGGCCAGCACGGCGCTGTCGCGGGCGCCGTCCACCCGTGCGGCCTCCACCAGTTCCCTGGGGACCCCGGCGAAGTGCGACTGCATCCAGTAGACGCCGAAGGGCAGGAACAGGGCGACCTCGGCGAGGACCACCCCGGTGTAGGTGTTGGTCAGGCCCACCTCGCGCAGGTTGAGGTACAGGGCGATGACCAGCAGTTCGACCGGGAGAGTGAGGCCCAGGACGAAGGCGAGGGAGAGCGCGCGGCCGCCCCACACACCGAGGATGGCGAGCGCGTACCCGGCCAGGGTCGCGAAGCAGACCGTCAGCGGCACGACGAACGCGGCGATGACGAAGCCCGACCTGGTCAGCTGCTCGAAGCGTCCGGCCTCCCAGGCGAGCCGGAAGTTCTCCCACGACCACTGGTCCGGCACGCTCAGGCCGCCGACCTGGGTGTTGGTGGGATGCAGCGCGGCCAGGACGATCCCGAGGAAGGGAAACAGGATCAGCACGGCGATCAGGGTCAGCACGCCGTGGCGCAGGACCGACAGCGGTACTCCTCGACGCATCACTTCTCCCTCGCGAGCAGTCGGATGACGCTGACCAGGGCGATGACCAGCAGGGTCAGGACCACAGCGAGGGCGCTGGCCGCTCCGATGTCGCCCTCGTTGAAGGCGAGCCGGTAGACGAGCAGGGCCGGGACGTTGGTCTGCCCGGCGGGGCCGCCGTTGGTGGTGACGTACACGAGGTCGAAGCTGGCCAGCGCCGCGATGGTGGTGATGACGCCCGCGATGCTGATCTCCTTGCGGAGCCCGGGCAGCGTGACGTGGAGGAACCGGCGCAGCCGTCCGGCCCCGTCGAGCGCGGCGGCCTCGTGCAGCGCCGGGTCGATCTTCTGGGCGCCGCTCATGAACAGGACCATGCACAGGCCGCTCATGCACCAGGTGCCGATCAGTCCGAGGGCGACCAGCGCGACGTGGTAGTCGGCGAGCCAGGAGCGGGCCAGCCCGCCCAGCCCCACTGCGCCCAGGAACTCGTTGACCGCGCCGTCGCCGCTGTAGAGCCAGCGCCAGGTGGTGCCCACCGCCACCAGCGGCAGCACCTGCGGAAGGAAGAAGACGGTCCGGTAGAAGGTGGTTCCCCGGCCGCCGCGGGCGGTCAGCAGCCCCGTCATCAGCAGCCCCACCGCGATGGGGACGATGGAGAAGAAGAGGATGAGCACGAGCCCGTTGCCGATCGCCCCGGCCAGGAGCGGGTCCGTGACGACCCGCCCGTAGTTCTCCAGCCCGGCCCAGGCCGGGGGTTGGACCCCGTCCCAGTCCAGGAAGGAGAAGGAGAACGTGCTCAGCGCGGGGTAGATCGCGAAGCCGCCGTAGACGGCCAGGGCGGGCAGCAGGTAGAGCCAGCCCTTGAGGCCGGACCGGAGCCGCCTCCGCCGACGCGGGCGCCCGCCCCCGGCGCCGTGGCTCGGCGCGGGGGCGGGCGTGGCGGGCGGGTGCGCTGGGGCGCCGTCACTCATGGTGGCTTTCCCATTCGGCCTGCAACGAGGCGAGGAACTCCTCCGGAGTGGCGCTGCCGGAGATGAGCCCCTGGATTCCGGGTGTGAGCTGGTCGATCATGCCCGGCGTGGCGTAGTCCGGGAAGGGGACGATCCCCTCGTTGTCCGCGACCGTCGAGAAGCCGAAGTTGACCTCGTTCAACAGGCCGTAGCTCTCGATCGGCGCCTGCGTGTCCACGGGCATGAAGCCGGTGGCCAGCTGGATCTCGGCCGCCTCGACGCTGCTGAGGTAGTCGAGGAAGGCGGCGGCCACGTCCGGGTGCTCGGTGTGGGAGGACACGGCGTAGGCGACACTGGCGCCGGAGGCCACCGGTGCCCGATCCACGGTGGTGCCGGGCATGAGCAGGAAGCCGACGTCGTCGCCCATCTCCGCCTCCAGTTCGAAAGCGGCCCAGTTGCCGGTCACGAGGAACATGCTCTCCCCGTCGACGAACTCGGCGCGGGCGTCGTTGTCCGAGGTGGCGTTGGCGCTCTCGGTGACGTACCCGGCCCGGACCCAGCGGTGGAAGGTCTCGGTGGCCTCGGCGGCCGCCTCGGTCTCGATCGTGGCGCCCTCGGCCCCGTACACCCAGTCCTTGTACTCGTTGTGGTCTCCCAGCCCGTTGAGCAGGGCGTTCCAGATCTGGAAGCCGCCCACTTCGAGGCCGCCCACGCTCATGGGGGCGATGTCGGCCTCGTGGGCGAGTTCGAGGGCGGCCTCGAAGTCGTCCAGGGTGGCGGGCGGTTCGGGGACCCCGGCCTCCTCCAGGACCTCGGTGTTGTAGAAGACACCGAGGACGGAGAGGGCTCCGGGGGCGGCGTAGAGACTGCCGGTGGCGAACTCGGAGGCCTCGTCGTTGGACTGGAGGGGTTCCAGGCTCGCCTCGGGGAATGACTCGTCCCAGCCGTAGGCCTCGGCGTAGGGGTCGAGGTTGAGGATGTGGCCTCCCGGGATGAGCGACCGCATCGCCCCGGGGTTGTACTGCGCGATGTCGGGGGCGTCGTCCGAGGTCATCGACAGGCTGATGGTCTTGACGTAGTCCGTGAACTGGGTCTGCTGGAGCTCGATGTTCACGTTGGGGTACAGGGACGTGAAGCCCTCCACCAGTTCATGGGTGGGCGGGTCGTCCGCGAAGGCCAGGGTCAGGGTGGCCTCCACGTCGCTGATGTCGGTGGAGACGTTGTCGGGTGTGTTGTCCTGGGCGGAACCGCCGGAGAGGGCGGCGCAGGCCGTGAGTGCGAGCACGGCCGACGCGCTCGCCAGCGAGAACGCGGCGGGGCGCAGAACCTTTTCCTTGGGGGGCATCCTGAATCTCCGTGATCCTTTTTCGCGGGGGGTGCCGAACCTCCTGGGGGAAACCGCCCACCGAACCCCCGACGCACGAAAAAGGGGAACAGCGGCGGGGGAGTTCGCAGGTCGGGGGGCATTTCACCACCACGTACCCGCCCCGGCGCGATATGGCGAGGCCTGGCACCCCAAGGCTTGTCCGGCCTCAGATCGATTATGTACTGTACGTAACTGAATTCTCACGACGCAACTTGGATAACCTAAATGTCCGCTCTTGCAACAAATCCTCCAATTTGGGATTCAGTAGTGACCGGCTTGGTCACCAGGATTCTCGGTCCCGCCCATCCGGAAGTCCACTTCGGATCGCTCGACGCGCGGAAACGGTCCTTCGAGTACCGCGCCGAGGCGGGAGTCCTCACGGTCGCCGCCACCGACGCGCTCGCCGCCGCCGTGGGCCTGCACACCTATCTGCGGCGCGTCTGCGCGGTCGCGGTCGGCTGGGACACCCCCCGCCCCCTGCCGGTCACCGCGTTCCCCGACGCCCCGACCACCGAGGGGACCGCCGAGACCGACCACCTCTACTACCTGAACTTCTGCACTCAGGGGTACACGTCCGCCTACTGGGACTGGGAGGACTGGGAGCACGAGACCGACTGGATGGCACTGCACGGCGTCACCATGCCCCTCACCCTGCTGGGCCACGAGGCGGTCCTGCTGGACGCGTACACCGGACTCGGGCTGGACGAGTCGACGCTCCTGCGGTTCCTCGGCGGCCCCGGCTACCTGCCCTGGCAGTACATGGGCAACCTGGACGGGTTCCCCGGCCCGATGCCCTCCTCGTGGGTCGACGGCCACCTGGCCCTGGCCCGGCGGGTCCTCGAACGCCAGCGCTCCTTCGGCATGACCCCGGCGCTCCCCGGCTTCACCGGGCACGTCCCCGCCGAACTGGCGCCCGGCCGGACCAGGACCCGCACCTGGCAGGGCTTCCGGACCCACGTCCTGGACCCCGCCGACCCCCTGTACGCGCGCGTGGCCGAGGAGATCACCCGCAGCCAGACCCGCCTGCTGGGCACCGACCACCTGTACGCCATCGACCCCTTCATCGAGATGGTCCCGGTGGACGCCGACCCGGCCTTCCCCGGAGCTGTGGCACGGGCCACCCTGGACGGCCTCACCAGGGTCGACCCGAACGCTGTGTGGGCACTCCAGGCCTGGCCCTTCTCCTACCAGCGGGACTTCTGGTCCGACTCCCGGGTGAACGCCTTCCTGGACGCGGTCCCCGACGAGCGCCTGCTGGTCCTCGACCTCTGGGCGGAGGAGGACCCCCAGTGGTCCCGCCTGGACTCGTTCGGCTCCAAGACGTGGGTCTGGTGCGCCCTCCTCAACTTCGGCGGACGCACCGACCCCATCGGCGACCTCCAGGGCGCCGTGGACGGGATCAACGCGGCCAAGGCCGCCGGGAACCGCCCCGTGGGCCTGGGGCTGGCCATGGAGGCCACCCGGAACAACCCGGCCTTCTTCGAGCTCGTGGCGGACCAGGCGTGGACCCGGACCGGGGACGTGTCCCGGGACTGGCTGCCCGGGTTCGTCCGGGGGCGCTACGGCGCGGACGCCGACCCAGCCCTCCTGGCGGCCTGGCGGGCGCTGAACGCCACCGTCTACGGCGCGGCGGAGCTGCGGATCTTCCCCGAGCAGTTCAACGGGGTCATGACGGCGCGACCGGGCTACGCGGATCTCGGCTCCCCCGGCCGCGTCCGTTCGGAGGCCGCCGGGCTGGTCTGGTACGAGTGGTCGGACCTCGTCGGGGCCTGGGAGTCACTGGTGGGCGCGGCCGAACGGAGCCCGGGACTCGCGGACGGTCCCCTCGGCGGCGACCTGGCCGACGTCGCCATGGCGGTCCTGGCCAGGGTCGCCGACCACCGCTACGCGAACCTGGTGGAGGCGGCGGCCGGGCGCAGCGAGGTCCCGCCGGAGGGCGTGGAGCGGTTCCTGCGCGTGTTCGACGACCTCGACGCGCTCCTGGCCACCCGACCCGAGTACCGGTACTCGACCTGGGAGGCCAGCGCGCGGACGTGGGCCACCGACGAGACCGAGCTCCGTGCCCTGCGGGACAACGCCCGCCGTATCCTCACTGTCTGGACCACGTCCGGGGACACCGTGCTCGACGACTACGCCGCACGCCTGTGGGCGGGTCTGGTCGGCGGTTACTACCGGCCGCGGTGGAAGGCGTGGGCGGAGGGCCTGCCCCTGGCCCTCTCCGACCGGTCGGCGGCCTCGGCGGAGCTCGACCGGAAGCTGACCGGGATCGCGGAGCGCTTCCTGGCCGAGGGGGCGCCCCAGGTGCCGGTCCCGGAGGAGGGGATCGTGGGCCGTTCCCGCCTGCTCCTGGACCGCTATGGCCGCTCCGGCGCCCCGTGAGCGCGGTCCCGAGGTGACCTCCGTTCCGTGTGCGAGCCGCCGGGGACCGGCCCCAACGCGGGTACCGGCGCCGCGCCGGTCAATGGAGGACAGAATCTGACCTCCACCTCTGCGAGGGTTCCCCCGGTACGACAGAAAGCAGGGGGAACAGACCATGTCCACCAGGAACGCGACCGTGCTGGACGACCGGGCGCTCAACCGCGCCACCCTCGCCCGGCAGGCTCTGCTCGAACCCACCGGGCGGTCGGCGCTGGAGACCGTGTCCCACCTGGGCGGACTCCAGGCGCAGGAACCCCAGGAGCCGTTCGTCGGGCTCTGGACCCGGATGCGCTCCTTCGAGGCCGCGACGCTGTCCGACCTCCTGGCCGAACGGCGGGTGGTGCGAGTCCACCTCATGCGGCGCACTGTGCACCTGGTCACCGCCGAGGACGCCCTCGCCTGGCGGTCCCGGTTCGCCGCCATGCTGCGCCAGAAGGTCATGGGGGTCTACCGGGACGACCTGCGCGGGGTGGACCTGGACGAACTCGCGGAGGCGGGACGGGAGGTGATGTCCGACGGCCGGCCCCGTTCCATGACCGAGCTGGTCGCGGAGCTCTCCCACCGCTGGCCGGACCCGGGTCGGCGCCCGCTGGGCGAGATGCTGGTCTCGGCCCTGGTCCCGGTGGCGCAGGCCCCGCCGCGCGGACTGTGGCGGACCGGGGGCGGGGTGCGCAACGTGCTGTTGTCCTCGTGGCTCGGCCGGGAGGTCGACCCGCTCGCCGCGGACGGCTCCGACCCTGTCGGGCGGGCCCTGGTCCGTCGCTACCTCGCCGCCTACGGCCCCGCGACCTCCACCGACCTGCGCTCCTGGTGCGGTCTGGCCGGGCTGCCCTCGGCGCTGGCCGCGGTCCGCGACGAACTGGTGTCCTTCCGGGACGAACGCGGCCGTGAGCTGCTGGACCTGCCGGACGCGCCGCGCCCGGACCCCGACACCGCGGCCCCGGCCCGGTTCCTGCCCGCCTTCGACAACGCCGTCCTCGGCTACCAGTACCGGAACCGGATCATCGACGACGAGCACCGCGGGCTGTCAGTGGCGGGCGAACGCGTGGTGCTGGTGGACGGCCGGGTCTCGGCGACCTGGCGATCCGAGGACGGCACCGTGGCGGTCACCCCGCTGCGGACCCTGTCCGGAGCCGACCGCGACGAGGTCGCCGAGCAGGGTCGGCTGCTGGCCCTGTTCCTTTCCGACCAGGAGAGCGACCGCGTGCGTGTCGGGGCCCCACCCGCGTGAGCGCCGCGCCCGCCGGTTGACACCGCCCTGCCCGTGAGCCGGACGGGCAGGGCACCACGGGCAGCCGTCAGCCCTGACGACCGTTCGCGGCGAGCCTGCGCAGGGTCTGCTCCGAGGCGGTCGTCATCTCGTTCGGGACACCAAGGGAGTCGAGGAAGTCAGCGGTGGCCCGCACCTCCTCGCTGCGCCGCCCGGCGTGCTTGACCGTCCCGCTGAGGAAGCGGTCGACCAGCTCCGCTCCTCCGGTGAGCTGGGAGGCGATCTGCTCGCGCACCCACTCCTCCGCCCCGGCGGCCCGGCCTGCGACCACGGCCTCGCACACCACCGACGCGAGGGGCTTCATCAGGGAGCTGCGCAGGAGCTTGCGTGCCGTGGCCTCGCCCGGTTCCCCGGGCAGGGCCTCGACGTCGGCGCCCAGGGCCTGGCACACCCGCGCGACCTCGGGGGCACCCGGGCCGCTGGCGATCAGGTCGGTGGCAGCTCCCCCGATGGTCATCGGGCCGAGGATGGCCACGTCGGCGAACCGGGCCCCGGTGGCGTGGACCCTCTCGCTGAGCGACCTCATGACATCGGGGGTGGCGGAGGTGAGGTCGGCGTAGACCGTGTCCGGGGTGAGCGCCCCGAGCACACTGTCCGCGACGGCGGGGGCGACGGAGGCGGAGGTGAGCACCAGCACCATCTCAGCTCCGGCCACGGCCGTGTGGGCGGAGTCGGCGCGGCGGACGCCCTCGGGGGTGGCCGCCGGGCCGGGGTCGAAGCCGGTGACCTCGTGGCCCGCCCCGGTGAGCGCGGTGGCGTAGATGTTCCCGGCCTCACCGAGACCGATGACTGTGATGCGCATGGTGACCTTTCGTCGTGTGGGAGCCGACGACGGTCCGGTGCGGCACACGGGTGCCCGCTCCGTCCGGTCGCCGCTCCGCCGTGGTCCGGCGGGCGGCGTTCCCGGTGAGGGGTCAGGCGCTGGGCCGGATCACGAGTGCGGGTGCCTCCCGCTGAGGGCGGAGGCTGCTCTTCGGAGTTCGGGGACGGCCTGGCGCAGGCGGTCCTGTGAGGTGTGTTCGGAGGGGCCGGACAGGGAGAGGGCGGCGAGCACCTCACCGGTCGGGCCGGTAACGGCCACCGCCGCGGCGGCGACGGCGACGTCGCGCTCCCCGATGGTCAGGCTGTGGCCGTCCCTGTCGATGTCGTCCAGTTCCCGGCGCACGCGTTCGGGGTCGAGCGGCTCCCCGGAGGCGTTGACGCACCCCTCCGACATCGCCACCACGGCCTCCCGCTCGTCCTTGGGCAGGTGGGCCGCGATGACCTTGCCGGATCCCACGTAGAGGGGGAACCAGCGGCCGATCGGAACCTGGTAGTGGAGCTGGGGACTGCCGTCGACCCGCACGGCGAGCACACGCTCGAATCCGCTGCGCACGTACAGGGAGGAGGTCAGTCCGGTGACCGAGGTCAGGCTCTGCATGACGGGACGGGCCCGCTGAGTGAGCTGGTCGTTGACCAGGAACCCGTGGGCCATGCGCAGCACGGCCACACCCAGGCGGTAGGTCTGGTTCTCCGTGACCACGAGGCCCCTGCGCTGGAGTACCGCCAGCGACCGGAGCACGGTGGCCGGGTGGAGGTCCACCAGACGGCACAGGTCCACCAGGCGCAGCGGGGTGTCGCTGCGTTCCAGGGCTTCCAGGACGTCCAGGGCACGCTCCACACTGCGCACCGTGGGCTGGCCCGACGACTCTGCGGCCACTGCGGAACCCCTCAGACTAGGGAGCTGGATGTCCCGCAAATGCTACAGGGCGGCGATCCTGGCCCGGGCCTCCTCCTCGCTGGCCCGCTTGTTCTCGGCGGCGGCCACGATCTCCTCCAGACGGTTCCTGGGGATGACGGTGACGCCGTCGTCGTCACCCACGATCACGTCGCCGGGGTTGACCACGACACGGCCCACGGAGACCGGGACCTGGAGCAGGCCGGGGCCGTTGCGGTAGGGACCGGCCGGGGTGACGGCGCGCGCCCAGGTGGGGAAGCCGATGGCGCCGAGGTCGTCGGCGTCGCGGATGGCGCCGTCCACCACGAACCCGGCGAGGCCGCGTGCCTTGGCGCGCCTGCCCATGAGGTCGCCGAGCAGGGCCCGGTGCGTGGCCGCCTGGCCGTCGATCACGAGGACGTCGCCGGGTGCCGCGGCGTCGATGGCCTCGTGGATGTGCTTGTTGTCGCCCCCGGCGGTCATCACGGTGAAGGCCGGTCCCACCACCTTCGCGCCCTTCCAGACGGAGGAGATGGCGGACTCGGCCACGTACAGGCGGTCGAGCACGTCACCGACATTGGCCGCGGGCAGCGAGCCCAGGCGTCGGTGGAGGTCTTCGGGGAGGGGTGTCGTCTGTCCCGTCATGGGGTTCCTTTCGAGGGCGCGGCCGCCGTGTTCGCTCGGCGACACAGCCAACATTTCACCTAGCGAAGTAACTTGTCAATGCATGAAATTATCTGCGGCGGCCGGTGCCACCTCGACGACGGACGGCAACCGTGGCCTCAGGCCGCGGTCTCCTGGTCGTCCTTCTGGAGGTAGGAGGCCAGGAACGCGACGACACCGAAGGTGGAGGCGAGGGTCACCGAGGGGACCAGCAGGTACTCGGAAGCCGCGCTGACGAGCCCGGGCAGCGACAGGATGGTGCCCAGCAGCTGCCCCAGCACCATGAGGATCGCGACGAGGAAGAACCCGGCGAACGTCGCGACGAAGAGGACCCGGAGGACGCTCAGTGCGATGTGGCGCGCCGACTGTGTGCGTTCGGACATCAGGTGTCCCTTTCTGTTCGGGCGGGCGGCGCGGTGCCGCCCGCCCCGGACCGCGGTGGGTCAGACGACGAAGATGGGCAGGATCCCCCAGCCCACGAAACAGGCCAGGAGGATGATCGGCACGAGGTAGAACAGGATCAGCGGCACGAAGGTCTTCTCCGCCTTGACCTGCACGATCCCCGAAGCGATGAAGATCGGAGCGGAGGGCGGGGAGGAGCCCTCGGTGGAGGCGGCCACCAGCGGCACGACCAGCGCGATCACCGGGTCCACGCCGACGGCGACGAGACTGAGGAAGGACACCTGGCCCACGGCGGTGAGGGCGGCGGTCGAGGTCAGCGGGATGGAGACGATCGCGACCAGCAAGACGGTCAGCGCCACCATGAGGACGGGTCCGGCGTTGAAGTAGCCCAGCACCTGCTCGACGTCCTCGGCCAGGCCGAGGTCCGCGAGCACACCGCTCGCGGCCATCGCGAAGATCAGCAGCGCGCCGATGGTGCCCAGACGCGGCATCGCGGCGAGCACGAAGTCGTACCACTGGCGCGCGTTTCCCGGCAGCTCGCGTCGGCCGACGATGGCGGCGATGAGGATGATCAGGATCGGGATCCACGTGATCAGCGAGATGTCGCCGAGCGCGTCCCCGAGCCGGTCCGGCGAGCCGAGGTAGTCCGAGAGCGGGCCGGTGGTCACGGCGATCGGGATGAGGGCGCCGAGGTAGATGAGGGTGGCGGGCCATCCGGTGCGCCACACCCTGGCGAACGGCAGGCGGGCCTCGTCCTCGGCGGCCCGCACACCGTCCACCCGGATGAAGGCGAACGCCACGACGAGGCGGTGCAGGACCTGATAGAGGCCCGTGACCAGCAGCGCGAGGTAGATGTCCCCGGTCGAGACCGCCGCACCCGCGAAGCCGAGCATGATCACCATGGACGAACTGGGCGGCAGGGCGGCGCCCATGCCCCCGTTGCCCGCGAGGACTGTGGCCGCGCGCGCACGACTGAAGCCGTTGCGCACCATCCAGGGTCCGGTGACCGAACCGGTGGAGGCGACGTTGCCCGAGTTGGAGCCTGAGAGCGCCCCCATCACACCGGAGGCGACGATGTCCACGTAGGCGGGACCGCCGCGCAGGCGCCCCAAAGCGGCGTTGAGGATGTCGAGGATCTTGTTGATGAGGCCGGTGCGCTCGATCATGTAGGCCATGAACACGAAGGCCAGCGCGGCGTAGATGACCTCATTCGAGGTGGTGTTCACGAGGCCGGAGACCATCGCACCGAAGAAGTCCCTGCCCGCGAACAGGCAGGTGGCGATGAAGCCGAGGAACATGGCCTCGCCCATGTTCCTCTTGAAGACGGCGCTCCAGACGATGATGACCGCGATGAAGGCGGCCAGGGCCAAGAGTGCGGAGGGCATGGGAGACTCCCGGGCTCGGTGATCAGGGAACGGCGGCGCGGAGTACGCCGCGGGTGGCGCGTGACCGTTCGGTGGAGTCGGACGGTCGGCCCGGTGGGGAGGTCGTCCTCGCCCACATAGTCGACACTTTTCACCTGCACGAAACAACGTTTCAAACAGTGAAGTGTAAGTTCGCTGTGTGAAGTGTGTCCCAGGTTACGTCGGACGTCAACCGTTCGCCAGAAATCTTCTGACCTGCGATGGAGCGGTCACACCGCGCACACGGCCGAGGGATCGCCCAAGGCACGCGTGGCGGGCGCCCCGCGGCGCTCCGTTCGTCGGCGCGGGGTCGCTCGGGCCCTGAGGCGGGACGGGGAACCGCCCTCCCGCCTCAGGGAGCGGGGGCGGACCTCAGTCCGACCCCCGTTCGGCGATGCTCTCGGCCAGGGCCAGCGTGCGCTGGGCCGCGGCCACCACCGGGGCGTCGATGAAGCGGCCGTCGGGCAGGGCGATCGCGCCGCCGCCCCGGACCGACTCCGCGGAAGCGCCCTCTGCCGCCTCCGCGATCTGGCGGGCGCGGGACACCTCCTCCTCGGAGGGGGTGAAGGCACGCCGGATCACCGGGACCTGCCGCGGGTGGATCGCCGAGCGGCCGAAGAGTCCGCCGTCGCGCCCGCGCAGGCAGGAGCGGTACAGGCCCTCGGTGTCCTGGACGTCGATGTAGGCGGCCATCCCCGGGGCGGCCAGTCCGGCGGCGGCCGAGGCGACGACGATGCGGGTCCGCAGCCAGGAGAAGGCCTCGTCTCCGCGAAGACCAAGCTCAGCGGTCAGGTCCGCCTCGCCCAGGGCCAACGAGCGCACGGCGGGGTGCGCCGCGATCTCCGGAGCGTTCTCCACGCCCCGCGCCGACTCCAGGAGGCAGTCCACGGGTACGCCGTCTCCGGCCGCCTCCACGACGAGGTCGACGTCCCCCGCCGACTCGATCTTGGGCACGCGCACCCCCTCCGCTCCCCCGGCTGCCACCGCGGCGGCGTCGAGCGCGAACCACTCGCTGTGCGGCGCGTTGATCCGCACGTGCACCCGCACCCCGTCGTCGGCCGCCCCGCGCTCTTCCAGGAAGGCCCGCACGTTGCGCCGGGCCGCTTCCTTCGCCGAGGGCAGGACCGCGTCCTCCAGGTCGAGGATGACGGCGTCGGCTCCGGAGGCGACCGCCTTGGCGAAGCGTTCGGGCCGGTCACCCGGTACGTAGAGCCACGTGACCAGTGGCGCCTGGGTGCCGTTCATCAGATGACCCCCGCTTCACGCAGCCCGGTCCGGGCCTCCTCGGAGTAGCCGAGCTCGGCCAGGACCTCGTCGGTGTGGCGGCCCTTGGGCGGGCCCACCCACCGGATCTCGCCGGGGCTCTCGGACAGGCGGAAGGGCACGTTCTGGATCGCCACGCTCCCGAGTTCGTCGTCCGGGACGTGCACGATCGTCTCCAGGGCCTGGTACTGCGGGTCGGTGGCGATGTCGGACGCGTCGTAGATGGGCGCGATGGCCGCCTGGGCACGGTCGAACTCCTCGATCACCTCGTCCGCGTCGCGCTCGGCGATCCACGAGCCGACGGCCTCGTCGAGTTCGTCGGCGTGCTCGTAGCGGGTGCGGCCGGACGCGAACCAGGGCTCGTCCACCAGGTCCTCCCGACCGACCAGGCGCATCACGCGCTCGGCGATGGACTGGGCGCTGGTCGAGATCGCCAGCCAGCGGCCGTCCCGGGTGCGGTAGGTGTTGCGGGGGGCGTTGCTGGTGGACCGGTTGCCGGTCCGCTCCGGGATCGCCCCGGTCGCGTGGTAGGCCGTGAGCTGGGGGCCCAGGACCGTGAGGATCGGCTCGATGATGGCCAGGTCGATCACCTGGCCCTTGCCGGTCTCCTCACGGTTGTGCACGGCGACCATGACGGCGTAGGCCACGGCGAGCGCCGCGATCCCGTCGGCCAGGGCCAGGGGCGGGAGCGTGGGCGGGCCGTCCGGCTGCCCCGTCATGGAGGCGAAGCCGCTCATGGCCTCGGCGAGCGTCCCGAAGCCGGGGCGGTGGGCCATCGGCCCCTTCTGCCCGAACCCGGTGACGCGGGCGATGATGAGCCGGGGGTTGCGTTCAAGGAGTTTCTCGGGGGACAGGTTCCAGCGTTCGAGGGTGCCGGGCCGGAAGTTCTCGATGAGGACGTCGGCCTCGTCCAGCAGGCGGAGCGCGACCTCCTGCCCCTCGGGCTGGGAGAGGTCGAGGGTGGTCGTGCGCTTGTTGCGGGCCAGCATCTTCCACCAGAGCCCGACCCCGTCCTTGGTGGGCCCGTGTCCCCGGGCGGGATCGCCCCGCCGGGGGTGCTCGACCTTGACGACGTCGGCCCCGAAGTCGCCCAGGTAGGTCGCGGCCATCGGACCGGCGAAGAGCGTGGCCGCGTCGACGACCTTCAAGTTGCCCAGTGATCTCATAGCAAACAACTTATAAGATATATGAACACACGCAAGGGGGTGGGCGAGGAATCCCACCCCACGAGACCCCGCCAGCCCCGGCGGGACAGCGACACCGGACCTCTAAGCTTGGTTCCATGAACATCGTGTCGACGGGGAGGTCCGCTCTTGTCCGCCTCTGGTAGCGGGGAGACAGCGGGGCTCCCGCGTACCGGGCGTCCCCCGACGAGCAAGGCCGAATACGTACACGAGACGCTGCGGCACGAGATCGTGAACGGGGTCCATCCCCCCGGGGCCTCCGTCAACCAGGACGAGGTCGCCACCCGCCTCGGGGTCTCCATCACCCCCGTGCGCGAGGCACTGCGCCGCCTGGAGAGCGACGGCCTGGTGACCTACCGCGCGCACCACGGCGCGACCGTCTCCGGGCTCGGCGTCGAGGCCGCCGAGGAACTCCGGCTCCTGCGCGCGTCGGTGGAGGGTCTGAGCGCGCGGCTGGCGGCCCAGCGCGTCACCGCCGCCCAGCTCGCCGAGCTCACCGAGGTCCACGACCGCATGGTCGCCGCACGCGACACGGCCGACTCGCAGGACCTGGCCCGGGACAGCCGCCTGTTCCACCAGATGGTCGCCGACGTCGGCGGCCCCGCCTTCCTGAGCGGTCACGTCCGCTCGCTCCGGCGCAACAACCCCATCCTGGAGACCGTCTCGCGCTGGAAGGACCCGGTCAAGGCCAGCCTGTACCTCGACGCGCACGCGCGGATGCTCAAGGCCTTCGCGCAGGGCGACGGGGCCGAGGCCGAACGCCTCATGGCCGAGCACATCCTGGCCTCCCCCGGAGAGGACGGGGCCCGCTAGGGAGAACTCTTCCCAGGCTCGCGCCGATGGCGGATCCGCCGCCGCGAGCCACTGGGCCGTCCACGGCGGGACGACGATCAAGGGTCAGCCCCGGCGCCGCTCACGGGCGTTGCGAGCCGGTACGCACTGGTACCCGCCGACCCTGACTTGTGAATTCCTGTGCTCATGACGCATCATGTCTTCGTGATCGCACATGTAATCGTTTCCATTCGGGTCGTCAGCCCCGGTGGCCACACCCCGGAACACGGCAGGGGCGGTGGTCCCGGGTGGTGAGCATCAAGGACGTCGCCGCCACATCGGGGCTGTCCGTGGCCACCGTCTCCCGGGCCCTGAACGGGCACCCGTCCGTCAGTGACGGCGCCCGTCAGAAGGTCCTCGCGGCCGTCGACGCCCTGGGTTACCGGCCCAACGTCGTGGCGCGCTCCCTGCGCACCGACCGGACCGGCACCATCGGCCTGGTCATCAGCGACGTCCTCAACCCCTACTTCACCGAGCTCGCCCGGGCCGTGGAGGAGGAGGCCCGCGCCCTGGGGTACAGCGTGATCATCGGCAACGCCGACGAGCGGGCCGACCTGGAGGACCACCACGTCCGGGGTCTGCTGGAGCGGCGCATCGACGGTCTGCTGGTCTCCCCCGCGGACGGCCGCTCCCCCACCACGCTCGAAGCCGCCGCCGGACCCACCCCCGTGGTCTTCGTGGACCGCTGGATCGCCGGTGCCGACGCCCCCGTGGTGCGCGCGGACGGCAGGGACGCCATCCGCAACCTGGTCGACCACCTGTTCGCACTGGGCCGCCGCAGGATCGCCGTCATCACGGGCCCGGCCGCCACAACCACCGGCCGCGAACGCCTCGACGCCTTCCGCGAGGCCCTGGCCGGACACGGCCTCCCGCTCCCGGAGGCCTACGTGGGACGGGGCGACTTCCAGGCCGAGAGCGGCCGCCTGGCCACCGAACGCTTCCTCGACCTGCCCGAACCCCCGGACGTCGTCTTCGCCACCGACAACCTCATGGCGCTGGGCGCCCTCGACGCGATCTCCGCGCGGGGCCTGCGCGTGCCGGACGACATCGGGCTGGCCGCCTTCGACGACATCCCGTGGTTCTCCCACACCGACCCGCCGATCACCACGATCTCCCAGCCCACCGCCGAACTCGGGCGGGTCGCGGTACGGGCCCTGGCCGCGCTCATCGCGGGCGAACCGGCCACCTCGACCGTCCTGCCCGCCCATCTGGTCGTCCGCCGCTCCTGCGGCGAGCCCGCCACTCCACCCCGAGGAGGAGCCGCACGTGAGTAGCCCGCACGAACTGCTGCGCATCGAGGGCGTACGCAAGGCCTTTCCGGGGGTGGTGGCCCTCGACGACGTCGGCTTCGACCTCCGCCGAGGCGAGGTCCACGCCCTGCTCGGCGAGAACGGAGCCGGGAAGAGCACCCTCATCAAGGTGCTCTCCGGTGCGCACCGCCCCGACCGGGGCCGCCTCCTCGTGGACGGCGAGGAGGTCGTCATCCGCGACGCCCAGGACGCCGCGCGCCTGGGTATCGCCACCATCTACCAGGAGTTCAACCTGGTCCCCGACGTCACGGTGGCCGAGAACATCTTCCTGGGGCGTCAGCCCCGCCGGTTCGGGCTCATCGACCACAGGCGGATGGAGGCCGAGGCGGCGCTGCTGCTGGACCGGGTGGGCGTGAACGTCTCCCCGCGCGCCAAGGTACGCGGACTGGGCATCGCCCAACTCCAGATGGTGGAGATCGCCAAGGCGCTGAGCCTGGACGCGCGGGTCCTCATCATGGACGAGCCCACCGCCGTGCTCACCACGGGGGAGGTCGAGCGGCTCTTCGAGATCGCCGGGCGCCTGCGTGACGAGGGCGTGGGAATCGTCTTCATCACGCACCACCTGGAGGAGATCGCCGCGCTCGCCGACCGCGTGACGGTCCTGCGCGACGGCCGTTCGGTGGCCCACGTGGGCGCCGACACCCCCGAGGACGAGCTGGTGCGCCTGATGGTGGGGCGCAGCATCGAGGAACAGTACCCGCGCGAGCGCCCCGAGCCCGGTGAGTCGCTGCTCCGGGTGCGCGGCCTGACCCGGACCGGTCACTTCCAGGACGTGGACCTCGACGTGCACGCGGGCGAGGTCGTCGGGCTCGCCGGGCTCGTGGGCGCGGGCCGCACGGAGGTCGCGCGCTCGGTGTTCGGGGCCGACCCCTACGACGCGGGCGTGGTCGAGGTGCTCGGCCGCTCGCTGTCCGGCGGGGACGTCAACGCCGCCATGCGGGCCGGGCTCGGCCTGGTCCCCGAGGACCGCAAGGGTCAGGGCCTGGTTCTGGACGCCTCCGTGGAGGAGAACCTCGGCCTGGTCACCCTCGGCCCGACCAGCCGGGCGGGGTTCGTGGACCGCTCGGGGCAGCGGGCCTCCGCCCGGCGGATCGCCGGTGAACTCGGGGTCCGCATGTCCGGCATCGACCAGCACGTGCGCACCCTGTCCGGCGGCAACCAGCAGAAGGTCGTCATCGGCAAGTGGCTGCTGGCCGACTCCAAGGTGCTGATCCTCGACGAGCCCACACGCGGCGTGGACGCCGGCGCCAAGGTCGAGATCTACCGCCTGGTCAACGAACTGACCGCCTCCGGGCACGCGGTGCTGATGATCTCCAGTGACCTCCCCGAGGTGCTGGGCATGAGCGACCGCGTCCTTGTCATGGCCCAGGGCCGCATCACCGGGGAGCTGACCGCCGAGGACGCCACGCAGGACGCCGTGATGTCCCTGGCTCTGGCCGCCGCGCCCCGCACAGAAGAGAACGGAGTGGAGGGCCCCCATGGCCACTGACACAGAGAAGACCGGCGGCGTCTGGCCCGCCCTGCGGCGTTTCCTGTTGGAGAACGGCGCACTGACCGCCCTGGCCGTCCTGGTCGTGGTCATGTCGCTGCTGTCCGGCGACTTCCTCACCGCGCAGAACCTGCTCAACGTGGGTGTCCAGGCGGCCGTGATCGCGGTCCTGGCGTTCGGTGTGACCTTCGTGATCATCGCGGGCGGGATCGACCTGTCCGTGGGTTCGGTCGCGGCGCTGTCCGCGACGGTGCTGGCGTTCCTGGCGACGGTCGAGGGGGTCCCGGTCTGGTTGGCGCTGCCGTTGGCAGCCGCCACGGGTACCGCGTGCGGTCTGGTCAACGGTGCGTTGATCGCCTACGGCAAGCTCCCGCCGTTCATCGCCACCCTGGCGATGCTCTCCGTGGGGCGCGGTCTGTCCCTGGTGATCTCCGAAGGCAGCCCCATCGCGCTGCCGGACTCCGTGGCCGCCCTGGGGGGTTCGATCGGTGGTTGGCTGCCCGTGCCGGTGCTGATCATGGTCGTGATGGGCCTGGTCACCGCCGTCATCCTGCGCCGCACGTTCACGGGCCGCGCGATGTACGCGATCGGCGGCAACGAGGAGGCGGCGCGCCTGTCCGGTATCCGGGTCAAGCGCCAGAAGCTGGGCATCTACGCGCTGTCGGGCCTGTTCGCCGCGGTGGCCGGTGTCATCCTGGCCTCCCGTCTGGCCTCCGCGCAGCCGCAGGCCGCGCAGGGGTACGAGCTGGACGCCATCGCCGCCGTGGTCATCGGCGGTGCCAGCCTGGCCGGTGGCGTCGGGACGGCCTTCGGCACGCTGATCGGTGCGCTCATCCTCGCGGTGCTGCGCAACGGGCTGAACCTCCTGTCGGTCTCCGCGTTCTGGCAGCAGGTCGTGATCGGTGTGGTCATCGCCCTGGCGGTCCTGTTCGACACCCTGCGCCGACGCTCCGGTGGTGCTGGCGGCGGCACCGGGGCCGGAGCTTCGGTGAGCAGGGGCCGACGCGGGATCCAGCTCGCGATCGCGGCCGCGGTCACCGCCGTGGTGGTGGGCGCGCTGTCCTTCCTCGTCCCCAACTCCTCCTCCGACGGTCCCCGCGTGGGAATGTCGGTGTCCACGCTCAACAACCCGTTCTTCATCCAGATGCGGGACGGCGCCCAGGCCGAGGCCGACGAGGCCGGGGTGAACCTGGTGGTCACCGACGCCCAGGATGACGCCTCCCAGCAGGCGGACCAGATCCAGAACTTCATCAGCACCGGTGTGGACGCCATGGTGGTCAACCCGGTGGACTCCGACGCCGCCGGTCCCCCGGTGGGAGGCGCCAACAACGCCGACATCCCCGTGATCGCGGCCGACCGTGGGGTGACCGACGCCGAGGTCGCGACCCTGGTGGCCTCCGACAACGTCGAAGGTGGGCGTTTGGCTGCGCAGGCCATGGCCGAGGCGCTCGGTGAGGAGGGCCGGATCGTGGTCCTCCAGGGCACCCCTGGCACCTCCGCCAGCCGTGAGCGCGGAGCCGGATTCGAGGAGGGCATCGCGGAGTTCCCGGACATCGAGGTGGTGGCGGAGCAGACCGCCGACTTCGACCGCTCCAAGGGGCTCGACGTGATGACCAACATGTTGCAGGGCAACGGCGACATCGACGGTGTGTTCGCGGAGAACGACGAGATGGCCCTGGGCGCGGCTGCCGCGCTGTCCTCGCGTGGCGAGGAGGCCGTGGTGATCGGCTTCGACGGCACCCCCGAGGGTCTGGAGGCGGTGGCGGACGGCGTGCTGCACGCCTCGATCGCCCAGCAGCCCGCCGAACTGGGCAGGACGGCGGTGCGCAACGCCATCGCCGCCGCCAACGGTGAGGCCTTGGAGAAGACCGTGATGGTCCCCGTCGAGGTCGTCACCGAGGAGAACGTCGAGGACTTCTCCTGACCAGGTGAGCACTGCTGCGTGACGGCATGAGGGAGGGCCCGGGGCATGCGCCCCGGGCCCTTCATCACGATCCTCCGAGCACGCCCTCGCCGCCTCGCTCCAGGCCCGCAACCCGCACCTGATCATCTGGTACGGAGAGCGGACCGGCTCCTACTGGGTCGCCAGCCCCGCCGGCCTCACCAAGGTCCCCGACGCCCAGCCCCTGGACCGCCCTCTGATGTCCCCTGAGTGTCATCGGGGAGACCGCCCACTGCGACATGCGGCCCTCAGAAGGCTCGTTCTGACTGCTCTGTGCGTACTGTGCGGCCCCTCAGCACCGACATGACACTATGGTTCGGCCGCTGGGCGCGGTGCGAAACGGAAACGGAAGACATGGAACGCGAACTCGCCGCTGAGCTGGGCACAGAGGAAACGTGCACCCTGGAGTTCAAGCGAGAGATCAGAAGCCTCGATATCGTTCGCAAGGCCGTGTGCGCGATGGCCAACGACCTCACCAACAAGGGTGGTGGTGACGTTCTGGTCGGGGTCCGGGATGACGGGACGGTCGATCCGGAGCTGGACACCTCCGACAGGGCACTGCTCAACCTGGCGAACCTTCGCGATGACGGCAAGATCCTGGACCGTCCGTCCTTCACCGTAGAGCGCGCGCTCTTCAATGGCGAGTCGATCATCCACATCCATGTCGAGGCCTCACCCGCCCCGCCGGTCCGACTCAACGGTGTGGCCTGGGTGCGCCCGGGTCCCACCACGCGGAAGGCCACGGCGGACGATGAGCGCATCCTCACCGAGCGCAGGCGTCACAAGACACTCCCTTTCGACAGTCACGCCTGGCCGGGAAGCTCCGTCTCCGACTTGGACATCCAGCTCTTCCGCGGCACCTATCTGCGCTCCGCGGTCTCGGACGAGGTCCTGGAAGAGAACCACCGCCCAGAGGAGCAACAGCTCGCCTCACTGCGTCTACTCGACCCGGGCTCACAGAGGGCGACTGTTCTGGGACTCCTCCTCATCGGTCTGGATCCGACCGCTTGGCTGCCCGGTGCCTACACCCAGTTCGTGCGCTACGACGGCGACAACATGGACTCCGCGGTGGTCGACGACCAGGAGATCCGTTCCAACGTGGTCGACACGGCCGAACGGCTGGACGCGGTACTTCGCGGACACCTGCACACGCGGCTCGTCGAAACCGGTGGGTTCCGTGAGGAGAGCCGCCCCGACTATCCGCTCCCAGCGCTGCGCGAGGCTGTCATGAACGCCGTGATGCACCGCAACTACGAGTCGTCCAACGCCCCCATCCGCATTCTCTGGTTCGTGGACCGAGTGGAGATCAGCAACCCGGGTGGCCCCTACGGTGCCGTCCGTGAGGACAACTACGAGCACGTCAACGACTACCGGAACCCCTCACTGGCAGGAGCGATGAAGAACCTCGGCTACGTCAACCGTTTCGGCCGTGGCATCGGCCGCATCATGACTGCCTTGGAGAGCAACGGGAACCCGCCTCCGGAGTTCACGGTTGGTGAGTCCCACTGGTCCGTCGTGGTGAGGAGAGCCCGATGACGTCGGTCGCGCTGTTCAACAACAAGGGCGGTGTCGGCAAGACGACGCTGGTCTACCACCTCGCGCACATGTACCAGAGGCAGGGCAAACGAGTCCTGGCCGTCGACCTGGACCCACAGTCCAACCTGACCTCGTTCTTCCTCGACGAGGATGACCTGTCATTTCTGTGGGACGAATCCGAACCGACCATTCCCGGCCATCAGGGAAGACTCTTCTCCCGGTTCGATCTCGGCGGCGTCTGGACCATCGCCCAGGCGGTCGACCCGATCGTCAAGGGCACGGGAGACATCAAGGCGGTCGATCCCATCGAGGTGGTCGAGAACCTGTGGCTGATCCCCGGAGACCTGGAGCTCAGCCGATTCGAGGACGAGCTGTCCGCCAACTGGACCAGGGGATTCGGCGGAGACGAGAAGGCACTGCGCACCACCTCGGCCTTCCACCGCATCATCCAGAAGGCGCAACGGAGGATCGATCCTGACATCACCCTGATCGATATCGGTCCGAACCTGGGCGCTATCAACCGGGCGGCGCTGCTGTCCTCGGACACCGTCCTGATGCCCCTGGCAGCCGACCTGTTCTCCCTGCGGGGTCTTCGCAACCTCGGTCCCACGCTTCGCGAATGGCGCGAGAAGTGGCAGAAAACCGTCCTGCCCTGGGCACCCGACGGACTCGACCTTCCACCCGGGCACATGGCACCGCTCGGTTACGTGATCATGCAGCCGGGCATGCGCCTGGACCGCCCGGTACAGGCCTACCAGCGTTGGCTCGACCGGATCCCGGTCGTCTACGACCGCTTCGTCCTGGACAGTTCCGTCCGATCGAGGAACACCGAGCACGAGATCGCCACCATCCGCAACTACCGCAGTCTCATGCCCTTGTCACACGATGCCCGCAAACCCATGTTCGACCTGCGAGCCGGAGACGGCGCCCTCGGCAGTACCCAGGCCTTCGTCCAGACCTGCTACCGGGACTTCCGGGATCTGGTCGAGAAGATCGACGACCGCCTGGCCCAGTCCTCCAGGGCTCCGAGGCCTGGGAGCATCTAGAGCGGCGCGAAGCCGAATCTGTCTCTGTCTGCTGTCCGCCCTGGGAGTCCGTCGCACGCTGGCTCAGGGCGCGTGCCTCGTCGGAGAGGGCGAGGACCGGCACCCTCCCGAACAACTTCCGCGAGGCCACGAGGCCGGAAAACCACCGGGCGGTCCGGGTTCGGATTCGGGTCTCGGCCGGCGCCGATGGCAATCAAGATCGCCAATCCCACCGGCCTCACCGAGGTCCCAGACACCCAGACCCTCGCCCGCCTCCTACCCCCGCTCCTCGAACTCTGGTGACTCCGTCGATCAAGCACGGTGGTGGCCGCCCCAGCCCGGGACGGCCACCACCGTGTCTCAGGCATCAGCGTCAGGCTGCGGAGGCGACCAGGTTGGATTCTTCGTCCAGCCAGATCCGTTGGTGCTGGGCGGACACCGTGAGACCGAACCGCGCGTGACCGGGGCGACCCTCCCGTCGCCACCACCGGTAGGCGGACTCCAGCTCGGCGAACAGCTCCCGTGAACCGTGCTGACGGACCTCATAGCCGGTCCCCCGCTGTTCCGGGTCGATGTGCCAGGACGCCCAGGAGGCGGTGTCGGGGTCGACCAGGTAGACCGTGAACCGTCCATCCCCTGCCTCCGCGAACTCGACCCGGTTCAGCACGGTGGGCATGCGCAGCCCGATGGCGAACCTCGCGTCGAAGTCGTTGATCGGCTCGTACGGGTGCAGTTCCGTTCGGCTGGTCTCGAACCCCTGTTCCTCGGGGTGGACGTAGGTCTCGACGACGTTCCTCGGCACGCGCTGGTCACGCACCCACATGAACACCACGCCACCCCCGAAGCGCCCGTGCGCCGTGCCATGTGATCCGACCCGGAGTTCCGCGAGGACCCCGTTGTGGAAGGCGTTGCCCCAAGGGGTGAGTATCCTCCCGCCAGGACAGGTCTGGGCGACCCAGTGGTAGGGGACCCGTTGCACGGCGGCGGTGCAGATCACCCGGTCATAGGGGGCGCGGGCAGGCCAGCCCTGGGTTCCGTCACCGGTGACCACCAGCGGGGTGAACCCGGCCGACATCAAGCGGATCCGGGCCAGCTCGGCCAGCTCCGCGTCCACCTCGATGCTGGTCACCTCGCCGTCACCGAGCAGGTGCGACAGGAGGGCCGCGTTGTACCCGGTGCCGGTTCCGATCTCCAGTGCGCGCATACCCGGGAACACGTCCAGTCGGCGAAGCATGTCGGCGACGATCGACGGTTGCGAGGCGGAGCTGCTCGGACACCCGGAGCCGCCCTCGGCGCCGTCGTCGGTCTGGGTGACGACCGGGATGTCGTCATAGGCCAGCTCGAACCACCGGGCCTCGTCCCGGAGCCGGTCCACGGTGGCGCCGTTCAGACTGGTGATCCGGTCCGGGAGGAAACGGTGTCGCTCGACTTTCTCGAACGCGGTGCGCCAGTGCGGGGACAGGTCGCCCGCCTGTACGAGGCGGGCGACCAGCTTTTCGTGTTCAGGAAGCACTACTTGTCGCCCCTCTCGTGCTTGCCGCAGCCAAAGCCCCCGTCATCGGGGGTGAGCGAAGGGATCGGCGGCTTGTGCCCATCGGAGGTGGGGTTGTCGTCGTGCTTGCCGCGCACGGCGGTGATGAACACGGGCTGCTCCAGATGTGGGGGGTTATCGCTTATGTCGGCAGAGTCAGACTAGGGAGCAGCGGGAGCGGACGAAAGCGGAACGCGTGTACATGCAGGACAAGCCGATGACCGGCGAGCGTGGGTGCGAAGGGATGTGATCGCACCGAACCGGTGGTCGACCCCGTAGCCCTCGTAGATGATCCCGGTGCGCGCCACGTGGGCTGGTCCGGGAGGTCCGGTATCCGGGAGGCTGGCGCACCCGGCGGCGACCGCACTTCTCCGTACTGCGGTCGCCACCGGAACACGCACGCGGCCCGGGTCAGGAGGTCGGGTGGGGAACCGCCGGGACGTGGAGCGGGCCGTTGATCAGCAGCGACGGGATCGGGGCCCGGTCCCGCCCCTCCTCCGTGAGGGCGATCCCCGGCAGGGCCGTGAACAGCTCCTCCAGGGCGACCCGGGCCTCCATCCGGCCCAGGTGGGCGCCCACGCAGAAGTGCGCTCCGTGTCCGAAGGACAGGTGCTCCTTGGACGCGCGGTCCGGGTCGAAGACCTCCGGGCGGTCCGGGTTCAGCTCCGGGTCCCGGCCGGGGGCGCCGAAGGCGACCAGGATGGGTTCGCCCTTGCGGATCAGCACACCGCCG
The DNA here is from genome assembly GCF_003182025.1 of Nocardiopsis sp. L17-MgMaSL7. NCBI lineage: Bacteria > Bacillati > Actinomycetota > Actinomycetes > Streptosporangiales > Nocardiopsidaceae > Nocardiopsis > Nocardiopsis sp. L17-MgMaSL7. The sequence continues at coordinate 193,519 of NZ_QGTF01000002.1, forward strand.
ACGTCGATGTCCTCCACCGCGTAGCGCAGCGGCACGTACTTGGCGGGCGGGTCGAGGCGCAACGATTCCTCCACCACCTCGTCGGCCGCCAGCGAGCCGTCGACCAGGCGGTCGCGGTACTCGGGGTGCGCCAGCAGCGAGTACACCGAGTTGGCGATGAGGTTGACGGTGGTCTCGTACCCGGCTCCGATCATGAGCAGGAGCGTGCCGATCAGGTCCGCGTGGGGCAGCGGCTCGCCCTCGGGTGGAGCCACCAGGTCCCCGGTGAGGTCCGCGGCAGGATGGGCGCGCTTGTGCTCGGCGAGCAGCTCCAGGCAGGTCAGCAGTTCCAGCTGCTGGGCCAGGACCGCTTCAGGCTCGGCCGTGGTGTCGACGCCCGCGTCCATCGCCGTGCCGAGCCGATCCCGCAGCTCCTCGGGGACACCGAAGAGTTCGCTGATCACCCACATGGTGAGCGGGCGGGCCAGGGCCGCGCGCAGGTCCACCTCCTGGCCGGGTTCGGTGGCGGCGATGTCCGCGACCAGCGAGCGGGCCCGATCGCGGACGGTGTCCTCCATCCGGCGGATACGGCCGGGGGTGAAGGCGGGGGTGACCTTGCGGCGCAGCCTTCGGTGTTCCTCCCCGTAGCGGTTGATGAAGCTCTCCAGGAAGACCAGGGCGGCCAGTGGCCAGTCGTGTCCGACCTGGTCGTGGTCGGGCCAGTGCGCACGGAAGTCCCGGGAGACCCTCGGGTCGCTCAGCAGTTCCCGGAGGAGGTCGTGTCGGGTGATCGCCCAGGCGACCAGGTTTCCGGGGAGCTCCACACGGACGGCGGGCTCACGTTGGCGCAGTTCGGCGACCTCTTCGTGGAAGGCGGTGCCGTCGGGGCGTAAACGGTACGGACAGCCGGATTCGGGGGGTGTGATGGCGGCCTCCTGTGGTGAGGGTGGCGGTCCGGCCGCTGGGCGCGGCCGGTCCCACACCCTCGTTCTACGTCGCCGGGGTCGCCCTGACAACAGTGGCCGGTTCCCAGGCACGGTCCACCACGCGCACCAGCCCGCGGTCGGTGATCTTCACGCTCGGGGACACCGCCAGGGTGAGGGTCGACAGACTCATGAAGGCGTTGCGGTTGTCCCATCCCCAGGCGGCCAGCTCGGCGCGGAGCCGGCGGGAGGCCTCGGCCACCTCGTCCGCGGGCCGCTCCGACATCACCCCGCCGATGGGCAGGGGCAGCCCGGCACCCGGTCCGTCCTCGCGGACCAGCCGCATGCCACCGCCCCAGGACACCACGTCGGCGGTGGCGGTGAGCAGGGCGTCCTCGGTGGTGGCGACCACGGTGAGGTTGTGGCTGTCGTGGGCGTAGGTCGTGGCGAAGGCGCCCGCACCGAGGTCCTGGCCGACGACCGGGGCGAAGGCCACCCCGCCGTGCCCGGTGTGGCGTTCGAACACGGCCACCACGGCGGTGCGGCCCTGCCAGTCGACCACCCCGTCGCGGACCGGGAGCACCACCTCGTCGGGTTCGGTGTAGGTGTCCACGCCGTTCACCCGCATCGCGCGGAAGGCGTGCTCACCGTCGGGCAGGTCGACCCGCCAGCGCGCGGTCTCGGCGCGGGGGGCGTCGATCCGGACGGTCGCGCCGAACCCGTGCTCCGGCGCGGGGCCGGGGCCGTCGACCGGGGCGCCGTCGCGGCCCACCACCTCCCCTCCCGCGATGGTCACGACGGGGGTGAGCTCGGTGAGCGAGCGCAGGAGCACGAGGTCGGCGCGCTTGCCGGGGGTGACGGTCCCCCGGTCGTCCAGGCCGAGCCTGCGGGCGGGCTGGAGGGTGAGCGCGCGCAGCACCGCCAGCGGGGGCAGACCGCGTTCCAGAGCCACCGAACCCACCCGGTCCAGGTGGCCGGTGGTCACGATGGCGTCCACGACGATGTCGTCGGTGACCAGGCAGAAGACGGGCAGGTGGGGCAGGTCCAGGAGGGCGCGGACGACCTCCGGTGTCAGGCACTTCTCCTGGAGCATGAGCAGCATGCCCAGGCGGGCCTTCTCCACGGCGACCTCGGCGGTGTTCTTGCAGTGGTCGGAGTCGATCCCGGCCCACAGGTACTCGCCCAGTTCCGCGCCGGAGAGGTTGGGGCAGTGCCCGTCCAGGCGCACGCCCCGGCGCCGGGCCGCGTCGATGATGGCGTGCATGCGGGGGTCGCCGTTGACCACCGCCCGGTAGTCCATCACCTCGCCGAGCGTGGTGACGCCCTCCCACTCCAGCATCTCCGCGATGTCGGTGTGGTCGAGCCGCGCCCCGGCGGTCTCGAACCCGTCCAGCGCGGGCACACACGAGGGCACCGCCCAGCGCATGGACTGCGCCGTGTCGCCGCCCTGTTCGATCATCCAGGCCTGCCCGTCGCGTCCGGCGACGTTGACGATCTCGTGGGCGTCGGCGAGCACGGTCGTGGTGCCGCGCGCCAGCGTGACCCGGGCGAACTCGGCCGGTGCCAGCAGCGAGCTCTCGATGTGCATGTGGGCGTCCACGTAGCCGGGCGCGACGACGAGCCCGGTGGCGTCGAGGGTCCGTTCGGCCCGCACCGGCGTCCCCGGGGGCAGCACCGCGCGGACGCGGTCACCGCTCACGGCGACGTCGGCCCGCCACACCTGGCCGGTGTGCACGGAGACGACCTCCCCGCCTTGGATGAGCAGGTCTGCGCTGAGCTGGGCGTGGGACATCGGTGTCGGGTTCCCTTCGGGTGGGCGGGTGCCTGGTTCAGGGGGCTGGTGCGTGCCTGGTTCAGGCGGTGGGGCGCGTGCGGTGGCGGGCGATGCCCTCGGTGAGCAGGGCGGAGAACGCGTCGGCGTCGACGGTACGGCCCACGCGTACGTTGCGGGTGCGGTCGGGTGTGCGCACGTCGGCGACGAGGGCTCCCCGGGTGAGTTCACCGGAGCACTCCACGGACGCGCTGCCCTCCTCCCAGCCGATGAGGTCGGGGTGGCTGACGGCCGCGACGGCCAGGGCGTCGTGCACGGGGACGGCCGGGACACCGAACCGTTCCAGGTAGCGCACGGCGTAGGCGCGCAGGAGTTCTCCGGCGATCCCTGCGGTACCGGGCAGGGCGGCCAGGTGTTCGGCCTCGGAGAGCGGGTACAGCGCGGCGCGGGTGACGTCCAGCCCCACGATCCGCACCGGCAGGCCGGACTCCAGGACGTAGCGGGCCGCCTCGGGGTCGGCGTGGAAGTTGAACTCCGCCGCCGGGGTGACGTTGCCCTGGGCGAAGGCGGCCCCGCCCATGATGACGATCTCCCTGAAGGCCGGACCGGCCTCGGGGTGGCGGGCGAGCATGGCCGCGACGTTGGACAGCGGGCCGATCGCCACGAGGGTCAGTTCGCCCGGGGACTCCAGGGCCTTTTCCGCGAGCCAGTCCACGGCGTGGCCGGGGGTCAGGGGCCGGGGCGGGGAGTCCGGCACCAGTCCGCCCAGTCCCCCGGCTCCGTGCATGGGTTCGTCCCGGATGCGTGAGGCGCGGGCGATCGGTCCTGCCAGCCCGGAGACCAGCGGGAGTTCGGTCGGCGCCCCGGCGAGGTCGAGCACGTGGGCGGCGTTGCGGTTCACGTCGGCGAGCGAGACGTTGCCCGCGACGGTGGTCACTCCGCGCACGTCCAGGAGCGGTGAGGCCAGGGCCAGCAGGAGGGCGACGGCGTCGTCGACCCCCGGGTCGCAGTCGATCACGATGGGCGCGGGCACCGGTCCTCCTCCGTTGACGGGGTCGTCGCTCACTTGGCGACCTCCTCGGTGAAGCGGTCCAGCCAGGCGGAGCGCTCGTTCGCGAGCAGTTCGAGGTCGCCCTGGTGGTAACCGCTGGCGACCGGGTCCGAGGCCGCCTCCCGGGAGACCTGTTCCATGAGCGTGGTGGGTTCGGCCCCCAGCGCCACGGGCTTGTCGTAGAGCGCCTCGGCCATGCCCTCCTGGATCTCGGGGCGCAGCAGGAAGTCGGTGAAGGCCCGTGCCCCGGCCGGGTTGGGGGCTCCCTCCACCACCTGCACGGTGTTGGCGGTCATCACCCTTCCCTCGTCGGGGGCGGCGAAGCCGACGGGCTGGCCGGCCTCCACGGACCCCATGGCGAAGTTGTCGAGGCCGGGCGCCATCGCGATCTCACCGCGTTCCAGCAGGCTGGTGAGCTCGGTGGAGCCGGTGTAGAACTGGAGCGCGTCGGGGCCGATCTCGGCCAGCGCCTCGAACCCGGCGCCGGCGTCGGAGGGCCCGGACCCGAAGTGCTCCCCGGCGGCGAGGACGAACATCGGGCCCGCCGACACGGAGATGTCGGGAAGCGCGTAGCCGCCCTCGGGCTCCGCCCAGAGGTCGTCCCAGGACTCGGGCGCCTCGTCCACCATGTCGGTCCGGTACATCAGGCCGAGGAGCTGGAAGGTGTAGGCGGGGCCGTACCCGTCGGGGTCCACGGCCCAGGGCTGGATGGCGTCGAGGTTGGGCACGTCCTCGCTGCTGACCGGGGCGAACAGCCCCATGTCCTTGCCGATCTGCGCGTAGTAGTCGGAGATCAGGACGACGTCGGTGTCGGGCCGCTCGGAGTTGATCCTCAGCTTGGTGAGCCGCCCCGCGTTGTTCCCGGTGTCCAGGACCACCCGGATACCGGTCTCGGCCTCGAAGGGTTCGGCGACGACCTGGGTGAACTCCTCGGTGGCGAACGCGAAGGTGCTCACCACCAGGGTGTCGGGGTCGTCCTCGCGGACGGGTGCGCAGGAGGCGGTCACGGTGGCCAGGGCCAGCGCCCCGGCGAGGACGGCGGTCATCCGCGCCCTGCGTGCGGGTCGGTTCATCCGGTCGTCACCTCACGGGCGGGCAGTTCCACCAGGTGGCGGTGGGGCAGGGCGATGCGGACGGGGTCGCCGGGGCGCAGGTCGTCGCTGGGGTGCAGCACGCGCAGCACCGAACCCGGTCCCTCGGCCCCGTTGATGGCCGCCTCGACCAGGCAGTTGCTGCCCTGGAAGGTGACCTCGCCGACGGTGCCGTCCAGGCCGGTCTCACCGGACTCCTCGCGGGCCTCGCCGGAGAGCAGCCGCACGTGTTCGGGCCGGACGGTGACGGGCCCGTGCCCCGGCACCTCGGGGAAGTTGTCGTATCCCAGGAACTCGGCTACGAACCGGTTGGCGGGACGCGGGAACACGTCCCGGGGCGAGCCCTGCTGTTCCAGTCGGCCCTCGTTGAGGATGACCATCGTGTCGGACAGCTCCAGCGCCTCGTCCTGGTCGTGGGTGACCAGGACGGCGGTGAGGCCGGTCTCGCGCTGCACGCGCAGGAGTTCGCGCCGCATCTGCACCCGGAGCTGGGCGTCGAGGTTGGACAGGGGTTCGTCCAGGAGCAGCACGGAGGGGCGGATGGCCACGGCGCGGGCCAGGGCCACGCGCTGCTGCTGGCCGCCGGAGAGCTCGGCGGGCTTGCGGTCGGCTAGGTGGGCGAGACCGACCAGGTCGAGCGCCTCCTCCGCGCGACGCCTGACCTCGTCCGAGGCCACCTTGCGGGTGCGCAGGCCGTAGCCGACGTTGTCGCGCAGCGTCATGTGCGGGAAGAGCGCGTAGGACTGGAAGACCATGCCGATGTTGCGCTTCTCGGGCGGCGTGCGGGTGGCGTCCACGCCCTCCAGGAGGATGCGCCCGGAGGTGGGCTGGAGGAACCCGGCGATCATCCGCAGGGTGGTGGTCTTGCCGCAGCCGCTCGGGCCGAGCAGGGTGGTGAACTCCCCCTGGCGCACGGTCAGGTCCAGTTCGGCGACGGCGGTGGTGCCGCCCTTGCCGCCCCGGTCCCCGAAGATGTGGCTGACGCGGTCGAGTTCGACGACGGGTGTCATCTGTGTGTCTCCTTCTTCCCGGCGGGCGGGCTTCCCGGTCATCGGCCGAAGACCTTCGTGAAACCGACCAGGCGTTCGGTGGCGAGGGCGACCGCGACGCTGAGCGCCAGGAGCAGCACGCTGACCGCGGCGACGACGGGGTCGAACGAGGACTGGACGTAGTTGAGCATCTCCACCGGCAGGGTGGCCACGCCGGGGCCGGTGAGCAGCAGGGACAGCGGAACGTTGTTCAGCGAGGTGATGAAGGCGAGGATGGTGGCCGAGAGGATGCCCGGAGCCATCACCGGAAGGGTCACCGTGAGGAAGGTGCGCACCGGTCCGGCGCCCAGCCCCCGGGCCGCCTCCTCCAGCCGGGCGTCGGCCAGGGCCAGCGAGGCCCCGACCACCCGGACGGTGTACGGGAGCAGCAGGACGGCGTGGCCGACGATCAGCGCGCCGACCGCGGTCACCCGCATGCCGACCATGAGCTGCTGGAACAGGGCCAGGCCCAGGACCAGCTCGGGGACCACAATCGGGGCGAAGAACAGGTTCTCCATGATCCTGCGCCCGCGCGGGTTGCCCCGGTGCAGCGCCAGGGTCGCGGGGACGCCCAGGGCCAGCGCGATCACAGTCGAGACCGCCGCGACCAGCATGCTGGTGCCGAAGGAGTCGATGAACGGGCCGTAGGCCAGGGCGGCGGAGAACCAGCGCAGGGACAGGCCCTCCGGCGGGAAGGCGAGCGTGCTTCCGGCGGTGAAGGCGACCCCCACCAGGATCACCACGGGGCCGAGCATCAGCACGAAGGCGGCCGCCGCGAGCAGGGAGAGGAACGGGCGTCTCAGGATCATGAGGTGGTGCTCCCGATCTTGCCGAGCCGACCGGACAGCGCGCCGACCACCAGCACCAGGGCGGTCATCACCAGGGCGATGGCGCTGGCCGAGGGCCAGTCGAGGCTGACGTTGACCCGGCTGTAGAGCAGGGTGGACAGGAGTCGCTCGCGGGGCCCGCCGAGCAGCTGGGGCGTGGTGAAGGCGGTGACCGCCCCGGCGAAGACCAGGGTGCATCCCACCAGGGCGCCGGGCAGGGCCAGCGGGAAGACGACGTCGCGGAACGCGCGGCCGGGCGAGGCGCCGAGTCCGCGGGCCGCCTCCTCCAGGCGGTGGTCCTGCTGGGAGAGGCTGGAGTAGGCCGACAGGATCATCAGGGGCAGGAAGAGCTGGACCAGGCCGAGCACGATCGCCGTCTCGGTGTAGAGCAGCTGGACGCGGCCCAGGCCCAGGGCCTCGCTGACCTTGCTGATCAGCCCGTTGCCGCCGAGCACCACGATCCAGCCGTAGGTCCGCACGACGGTGTTGAGCAGGAGCGGGAAGATCGCCAGGGCCAGGAGGCGGCCGGGCCAGGGACCCGGTGCCCGTGAGATGAGGTAGGCCACCGGGAAGCCCATGAGCAGGCAGAGGGCGGTGGTCAGGACGGCGACGCGGACGGTGCGCGCGATCACCGGGAGCAGGTAGGGGTCGGTGAGGAGGCTCCCCGTCTCCCGCGCGACCGTGGCGGGGTCGCCGTCGGGCGGCCAGGCCAGGGTGGCCACGACCGGGTAGCAGAAGGCGAAGAGCATCACGGCGAGCCCGGGGACGAGCAGCACCGTGACGGGTGGGCGTGGGAGGAGACGGCGGCGCGAAGCGACTCGGGCGGCCTCTGCGGTGGGTGACGGGCGGGACAATTCCACTCCCGGTCGCTGTCGGCGGGTGTTCGGAGTTTGTGTGGTGTCTCATCTGCGATGACACCTGCAAGCGCTTCTGCAAGCGCTTGCAACACCGTAACCTTCAGGTGGGCACCGAGCCAAGCCCACGGCCGCGAATGTGACCGGGGGCACCGTGACCTGCGAGGAGTCGGAATGGCGAGCTTGGACGACGTGGCCAGGGAGGCCGGCGTCTCGGCGTCCACCGTGTCGCGGGCGATGTCGCGGCCGACCATGGTCGCCGAGTCCACCCTGCTGCGGGTGCGCGCCGCCGCCGAGCGGCTGGGCTTTCGCGCCAACCCGGCCGCCCGGGCCCTGACCACCGGGCGCAGCGGCTTCTTCGCCATGCTCGTCCCCGACCTGGACAACCCCTTCTACTCCACCACCGCCACCGCCGCCCAGGACCTGGCGGGCGAGACCGGCCGCCGCGTGATCATCGCCGTCACCGGCGGCGACCCCGTTCGTGAGGCGGCGGCGCTGCACGACCTGGAGGACCAGGTGGACGGGTTCGCCGTGCAGTCCCCGGTGAGTTCGGCGGCCGAGCTGAAGGAGGCGCACGCGCGCAAACCGGTGGTGGCGATCAACCGCCGGGTGCCGGGGCTGGCCTCGTTCACCGTGGACACCCCCGGGGGCCTGGGCGTGGTCTACGACCGCCTCGTGGAGCTCGGGCACCGCGAGGTCGCCTACCTCGCGGGGCCGCCGAGTTCGTGGATGGACCGGCACCGGCGCGCGGAGCTGGTCGAGCACGCGGCCCGGACCGGGCTGCGGGTGCGGGTCCACGGCCCGGTACGCCCGGCGTTCGCCGAGGGGGTGGCCGCGGCCCGCGGGATCGTCGACTCCGGCTGCACGGCGGTGCTGGTCTACAACAGCCTGCTGCTGCTGGGGGTGATGTTCGAGTTCGGACGTCTCGGTGTACGGGTGCCCGAGGACATCAGTGTCGCCGCCGCCGACGACATCGCCCTGGCCGACCTGCCCGGACCACCGATCACCGCCGTACGCACCCCCGCCGACGAACTGGGGCGCGCGGCGGTGACCGCCCTGTCCGCGATGGTGGACGGGGACCGGGACGACCGGCCGAGGGGACGGCGGCTGCCCACGACCGTGCGGCTCACCGACTCGCTGGCGCCGCCGCGTACAGCGTGACCGTTGCGACCCCGCCGACCTGTCCGAAACCCGGGGCCGTCCCGCGGTTCTTCGCTTCCCTATGTGGAGAACTCCTGACATTCTCCCCCAGGAATGGCCCTGGACCCCGAGGAGTTCGACGAATTCACTTGCCATTCTGATTTCCCGTGGCGCACTCTGTTGGATACCGACGAGCCGGGACAACGACCCGCAGGACAGCGGCCCTCACCAGCGATGACACCCGACCGTCGGGCCACGGGAAAGGATCGGGAATTCCCTCCCCGGCCGCCACCCCTTCGCGCTTCGACCCGAAAGGCATTCCATGAGAACGCACAGATTCCTCTCCGCCGCCCTCGGCGGCACCGCCCTCTCCTGAGAACGCCCCGGCTCCCGTGACCTCGCGCCAGGCCGGGAGCCGGGGTCGGGCCGCAGCGATAGGGTTGCCCTTGCCGCGCACTCCCGTGAGGTGTCCGGGGGTCGACGAGGCACCGCCGGGGGCTGCGCGCGACCCTGCCGTCTCCCCCGCCCGAGAGGAAGTGTCGTGCCGAGGCCGCTGCTCGCCGACGAGATCGCCCAGAACCTCCTGGACCGCATCGTCGACGGTGACCTGCCCTCAGGAGGCAGACTGCCCTCCGAGAACGAGCTGGGCCAGGAGTTCGACGTCAGCCGCCTGACCGTGCGCGAGGCGATCCGGACGCTCCAGGCCCAGAACGTGGTCGAGGTGGTACGGGGGCGGGGCACCCTCGTGCGCCCCGTGGACGAGTGGACCGGCCTGGAGGCGGTGCTGCGCGCCACGGTGCGCGGCGGTGACGACCTCACCGCTTCGCTTCAGCTCATCCAGGTGCGGCGGATGATCGAGACGGGGGCGGCCGCGCTGGCCGCCGAGCACCGGGACGCCTCCGACCTCGCCGCCCTGGAGCAGGACCTCCAGGGGATGCGCGACGCGCACGAGCGCGGCGATCTCGCGGCGTTCGTGGAGCACGACATCCACTTCCACGACGTGATCCTGTCGGCGACCGGGAACGTGTTCGTCGCCGTGCTGTTCGAGCCGTTGTCGCGGGTGATGCGCGAGAAGCGCCGGCAGACCTCCTCGATCCCCGCCATCCAGGCCCACGCGATCGACGAGCACGGCCGGGTACTGGAGGCGATCCGCTCGGGCGACGCGGAGACGGCCCGGCTCGCCATGGAGAGCCACATGGCGCAGACCGCGCGCGATCTGCGCGAGCACGTCTTCGGCCTGCCGGACTGACCGGCCACCCCGCACCGGTCTCACACCACCCCATGGAGGGCCCGTAACCCCCGCCCTCACGTATCCCGGCCCGAGCGCCCCAGGTCCGCGCTCGGGCTTTTGACCGCCCTCACCTGGTAATCCCTGTGACATGACGCTTGACGACCACGCCGTTTAACATAAGATGTCTGATGTCTTACAAGGGAGTTTCCATGGTCGATCCCCACGAAGTCCTCACCCTTGCCGGGGCACCGAGCCCCGTCACCGCGTCCGCCGTGGCGCGGGAGGCCACCGCCGCCGGTTCCGTCATCGTCGTCCTCGACGACGACCCGACCGGCACCCAGTCGGTGCACGGCCTGCCCGTGCTCACCCGCTGGTCCGTCGACGACCTGCGGTGGGCGTTCGAGCAGGACACGCTCGCCGTCTACGTCCTCACCAACACCCGCAGCCTCGACCCGGCCGAGGCCGAAGCCCGCAACGCCGAGGTGGTGCGCAACGCCCGCACCGCCGCCGGGGACCGGCCGCTGGTCTTCGCCAGCCGGGGAGACTCCACCCTGCGCGGGCACTACCCGCTCGAACCCCGGGTCCTCGACGCCACCCTCCAGGAACTCGGCGACCCCGGCGTCGACGGGGTCGTCATCGTCCCCGCCTTCCCCGACGCCGGACGCGTCACCGTCGGCGGCGTCCACTACATGCGCTCCGGCACGGAGTTCACCCCCGTCGCGGAGACCGAGTTCGCCCGCGACGCCACCTTCGGCTACCGCAACTCCGACCTCCGGGCCTGGGTCGAGGAGAAGACCGAAGGACAGGTCCCCGCGAGCGACGTCACCCTCATCGACCTCGCCCTGCTGCGCGGAGGCGACACCGACGCCGTCACCGCCCGACTGCTGGAACTCCACGACGCCGCGCCGGTCGTGGTGGACGCCGAGTCCGAGGACGACCTGCGCGTCCTCTCCCTGGCCCTCATCGCCGCCGAGCGACGGGGCCGCCGTTTCGTCTACCGGGTCGGCCCGCCGTTCGTGCGCGCCCGCATCGGCATGGAGGCCCGCGTCCCCCTCGACGAGGACGAGATCAGAACCGGCACGGACGCCCCCGGCGGACTCGTGGTGGTCGGCTCCCACGTCGCACTCACCACCCGCCAGCTCGCCGCCCTGGTGGACCGGCACCCCGGCGCCCGTGTGATCGAGCTCGATGTGGACGAGGTCCTCGACCCGTCCGCTCGCGACGCCGCCGTCGCCCGCACCGTGGACACGATCGTCGAGGGCCTGGCCGACCACGACGTCGTCCTGCACACCTCGCGCCTGCTGCGCCTGAGCGACGACCCGGCCACCAGCCTGGCCATCGCCCGCGAGGTCTCGGCCGCCCTCGTCCGGTGCGTGTCCGACACCCTCGGCCGCCGCGCGCCGCGCTTCGTGGTCGCCAAGGGCGGGATCACCTCCAGCGACGTCGCCTCGCTGGGCCTGGGCATCCACCGCGCCCTGGTGCGCGGGCCGATGCTGCCCGGCCTGGTCTCCCTGTGGGAACCGGTCGGCGGTCCGGCCACCGGCATCCCCTACGTCGTCTTCGCGGGCAACGTCGGCGCCGACGACTCCCTCGCGGAGGTCGTCGACCGCCTGAGCTCCCTGACCACCCGCCCCGGAGACGGCGCCCCCGTCACCGGCGCCCCGAACACAGGAGTCCACCCATGACCACCAGCCCCGTCTCGAGCGTCGCCGTCATCGGCCTCGGCGCCATGGGTCTGCCGATGGCCACACGCCTGGCCGGGACGATGACCGTCCACGGCTGTGACATCGCCGCCGTTCGCCGCGACCTCGCCGCCGAGGCCGGTGTGGTGCCCTTCGAGCACGCCGCCGACGCCGTCGCCGGGGTCGACTCCGTGGTGCTGGTGGTGCGCGACGGCGCCCAGCTGCGCGACGTGCTCTTCGGTGAACACGGCATCGTCGAGTCCCTGGCTCCGGGCACCGTTCTGGTCCTGACCAGTACGGTCGGGGTCGAGACGGTCACCGCGACCGCCGAGGAACTGGCCCCGCGCGGCCTGTTCCTCGTGGACGCCCCGCTCAGCGGTGGTCCGGTCCGCGCCGGAGAGGGTGACCTGCTGATCGTGGTCGGCGCCACCCCCGAGGCGCGGGAGGCCGCCGATCCGGTGCTGCGGCGGCTCGCCTCCACCCTGAGCGTCATCGGTGACCGTCCCGGCGACGGCCAGGCGTTCAAGACCGTCAACCAGCTGCTGTGCGGGGTGCACATCGTCGCGGCCGCCGAGGCGCTGGCCCTGGCCCGGTCGCTGGGACTGGACCCCCAGGCCACCCTGGAGACGCTGGGCGCGGGCGCGGCCGGCTCGTTCATGCTGGGCAACCGCGGGCCGCGCATGCTCCAGGCCTACGAGGAGGAGGGCGCCGAGGTGCTCAGCCGACTCGACATCTTCGTCAAGGACATGGGCATCGTGACCTCCGCGAGCCGCTCCGCCGGACTGGCGACGCCGCTGGCGGCCACCGCCGAGCAGCTGTACCTGCTGGGACAGGGACAGGGCCTGGGCGCCGCCGACGACTCCGCCGTGATCCGTGTCGTGGCACCCGAACCCACCGGCAAGGAGTAGTCGCATGGGCGCCCTCACCCTTCTGGGCATCGCGGCGGGCGGCATCGCCCTGCTGCTGGTGCTGATCATCCGCTTCAAGGTCCACGCCTTCGTGGCCCTGCTCCTGGTGAGCATCCTCGTCGGCCTGGTCTCGGGCATGCCGCTGGTCACCGTTCCGGCCACCGGCGACGCACCCGAACAGCTCGGCATCATCGCCACGATCACCGCCGGCATGGGCGGGACCCTGGGGTCGGTGGCGCTGCTCGTCGCCCTGGGCGCCATGCTCGGCCGCATGATCGAGGTGTCCGGCGGCGCCGAGAGCCTGGCCGGGCGCTTCACCGGCTGGCTGGGACCCAAACGGGTCTCGGCGGCCCTCACCGGGGCCGCGCTGATCCTCGCCGTCCCCGTGTTCTTCGACGTCGGCTTCATCATCCTCGTGCCGATCATCTACGGGTTCGCGAAGGCCGCCGGGGTCGATCCGGTGAGGTTCGGCCTGCCGGTGGCCGGGATCATGCTCGCGGTCCATGTCTCCGTGCCGCCCCACCCGGGCGTCGTCGGCGGGGCCGCGCTGCTTGAGGGCGACATCGGTTGGATCCTGATCCTGGGCCTGATCGTGTGCGCGCCGCTGGCCGTGATCGCGCACTACGTGTCCAAGCGGCTCACCCGCCGCGAGATCCCCATGCTGGCCGCGACCCGCGCGCAGTTCGAGGCGTTCGGCGGCGCAGGAGAGGGCGGTTCGGGGCCGGAGGGCTCCGGCGGCACCGGGGGCGGCGCGTCCGGCGGTTCCACCGGCACGTTGGACCGGACCGAGACGCCGCCCAGCGTGTGGACCATCCTCGGGCTCATCCTCACGCCGCTGGCGTTCATCATGGTCGGCACGACCTCGGCGACGGTCCTTCCCGAGGACCACCCGCTGCTGCCCGTGCTGTCGTTCGTGGGCGCCCCCGTCTTCGCGCTGCTCGTCGCGCTGGTGCTCGCCTACTTCCTGCTCGGGGTACGGCGCGGGTGGTCGACCTCCCACATCGGTGAGGTCATGGAGGCGGCGCTGCCTCCCGTGGCCATCGTCGTCCTGGTCACCGGGGCGGGCGGGGTGTTCGCCAGCGTGCTCACCGAGAGCGGTGTGGGCGAGGCGCTCGCCGACACCCTCGCCGGGACCGGCCTGCCCATCCTGCTGCTCGGCTTCGTGCTCTCGCTGGCACTGCGCGCCTCACAGGGGTCGGCGACGGTCGCGATCCTGACCACCTCCGGTCTGCTCGCCGACATGACGCTGGGCGGGGACTTCTCCTCGATCCAGGTGGCGCTCATCGCGCTGGCCATCGCCTTCGGCGCGCTCGGGCTGTCGCACGTCAACGACTCCGGTTTCTGGGTCGTGACCCGCTACCTGGGGTTGTCGGTCTCCGACGGCCTGCGGACGTGGACCGTCCTGACCACGGTGTTGGGCGTGTCGGGCTTCCTGTTCGTCAGCCTGCTGTGGCTGGTGCTCGGCTGACCCCTGCGCCCGGCGCCCGCGGTGGGGGCCGACCCTGACGACACACCCCGGACGGGGCGGACCAGGTCCGCCCCGTCCTTCTAGTGTGGGTCCCATGCGCATCGATCTGTCTGGGAGTACCGCACTGGTCACCGGGTCGACCCAGGGGATCGGGATGGCCGTCGCCGCCGCGCTCGCGGACGCGGGGGCCCGCGTCGCGATCAACGGTCGCCGCCCGGAGAGGGTGGCCGAGGCGATCGGCTCTCTGAGGGACCGCGTTCCGGGGCGAGAGCTGGTCGCCGCCCCGGGCGACGTCACCACCGAGCGCGGCGCGGCGGCCGTGCTCTCCGCCGCCGCCGAGGTGGACGTCCTGGTCAACAGCCTGGGCCTGTTCGGAAGCGCCCCGGCGCTGGAGATCAGCGACGAGGAGTGGCGGCGCTACTTCGACACCAACGTGCTCTCCGCCGTACGGCTGATCCGCGCCACCCTGCCCGGCATGATCCGTCGCGGTTGGGGACGCGTGCTCAACATCGCCAGTGACTCGGCACTGGCGATCCCCGCCGAGATGATCCACTACGGCGCCTCGAAGACGGCGCTGCTCGCCGTCACACGGGGTTTCGCCAAGGAGGCGGCCGGGTCCGGGGTGACCGTCAACTCGGTGGTCGCCGGACCCACCCACACCCGCGGGGTGGAGGACTTCGTGTACGAACTGGTCGACCGTGACCTGCCGTGGGACGAGGCCCAGCACGAGTTCATGATCCGGCACCGTCCGATGTCGCTGCTCCAACGCCTGATCGAGCCCGAGGAGATCGCCAACATGGTGGCCTACCTGAGCTCCCCGCTGGCCTCGGCGACGACCGGCGCCGCCGTCCGGGTGGACGGCGGCTACGTCGACTCCATAGTTCCCTGAGCCGGGCGGGGCCCGGCCCGGTTCACTCCCCTGTGAAGACCGGACGCGTGCGGTCGAGGGAGGCGGTGATCCCGACCGCGTTGTCCCTGGTCTCGAGCAGCCTCGTCTGTTCGATGATCTCCCGTTCCAGAGCGGAGGGGAGTTCGCTGAGCAGGCCCGCGCGGAGGGTGGCCTTCATGGAGCGCACCGCGAGCGGGGCGGACTCGGCGATCCGTCGCGCCTGGCGCACGGCCTCCTCTCGCAGGTGCTCCTCGTCCACGAGATGGTCGGCCAGGCCGATGGCGTGGGCCTCGGTACCGGTGATCCGGCGCGCCGTGTAGAGCATGTCGGCGGCCTTCTGCCGACCCACGATGCGGGGCAGGGAGACGCTCAGGCCGAACCCCTGGTGCAGGCCCAACAGGCCGAAGTTGGCATGGAACCGGGAGGAGGCCGCGGCCACGCGGAAGTCGGCCGCGCACGCCAGACCGAGCCCGCCGCCCACCGCCGCGCCCTGGACGGCGGCGATCACGGGGACCGGCAGTGAGTACAGGCGCAGCCCCTGGCCGTAGATGGCGCTGAGCGTGCGGACCGGGGAGTCGCCGACCCCGCCGGAGGCGAAGTCCACCCCGGCGCAGAAGTTCCTGCCCTCCGAGCAGAGCACGAGCGCCCGGCATCCCCCGGCGGCCAGCTCCTCCGCGGCGTCGGCCAGTGCGGTGAGGACGTCGAGGTCGAAGTGGTTGTTCGGTGGGCGGTGGATCTCCAGGACACCGACGTGACCGTCGACGCCGACGGACAGCTCCTCGCTCATGGAGTGCCTTCCAGGTAGTGCGGGCCCGGGCTTCGGGTCCGTTGTTCGGGGCGACCGGCGACGAGGGTATCGGGAGTGCGCGTCACCGGCGGCGGGAGGGCACGCTGACCGCTGTCCCCGTCTCCGGAGTGGGTCGTCGCCGCGCGTTGTTCACCGTCCGGGACGGTTCCAGTGGTTAGCGTGACGTCATGAGCAACGAGATCGACCCGACCGCGCCGCCCAGCGGCACCGGCTGCCAGGAGTGTCTCGCCGGGGGTGGCTGGTGGGTGCACCTGCGCAGGTGCGCGGCCTGCGGACACGTGGGCTGCTGCGACAGCTCTCCGTCCCAGCACGGCACTCGTCACTTCGAGGCCACCGGCCACCCGATCATGCAGAGCTTCGAGCCGGGTGAGGACTGGTTCTACGACTTCCGCACCCAGCAGGTCAGCGAGGGCCCGGAGCTGACGGCGCCGACCTCGCACCCCCTGGACCAGACGGTGCCCGGCCCGGCCGACCGGTTGCCGTCCGACTGGCAGAGGCACGTCAACTAGCCGGGCGCGACCACGGGCGACCGGGTGCGGTCCGACGGCGGCGAGGGGACCTCGGTGGTCATGACGAGGGGCCGACCCCGGCGCCCGGTGCCCGTGCGGACCGGCCGCCGTCGTCCCGGCCCCCGTCGTCCTCGACCCGATCGTTGCGCACCCGGACCCTGTCGTCGCGGCGGCGTTCGAGGATGGCCAGGGTGGCGGCGCCCCAGCGCAGGTTCTCCTGTTCGTGTGAGCGTCCGCGCTGGAGGGTGAGGTAGGGGCCGACCCGGTCGGCCCCGCGCAGGAAGCGCTCCTCGTCGCGACCGTCGAGCATGCGGGCCGCGATGCGGTCGTAGCGTTCGAGCTTGGCGCGGCTGAGCTCCATGCGCTCCTCGACGGCGCCGATCACCGCGTCCATGTCGGTCTCGTCCACGGCCTGGAGCCGGACGAGCAGGTCGTCACGGATCGCGGTCGGCCGGGCGGGCCGCTGGCTGAAGGAGCGCAGCGCCTCGCGTCCGGCCTCGGTGACGGTGAACAGCCGCTTGTCGGGCCTGCGGTCCTGCCGCACGACCCGGGCACTGAGCAGGCCCTCCCCCTCCAGGCGTTCGAGTTCGCGGTAGAGCTGCTGCGGGGTGGCCGACCAGAAGTTCGCGACCCCCGCGTCGAACCGTTTGGCCAGGTCGTAGCCGGAGGCTTCCCCCTCCAGCAGCGCCGCCAGGACCGCCTCTCCCAATGCCATTGGGACAAATTAGCACCCTGACCCCAAAACCGACGTGGAGGCGGCGGCACGGCCGGGTCCCCACCAACACGGAATCTCGTACGGGCACGCCCCACGCCCGACACGGACAACCGAATCTCCGCTCTTCGGACGCGTTTCGGACATCAGAAAAGCGGACCTCTCTCTCCTTTCGCCTGGAAATCGTGTCTCGGCCAGGTCAGGGGGTGGATTCGTGCCGGAACCCCTACCTACTGTGAGGATTCCTCTGGCCTCCGCCACCGCTGGGAGCGTGACCACTTGTCCAACGCACACGGCATCCCCGACCTCCTCTCCCCCGCGTTCGCCGACGACCCCTACAGCGCCTACTCCCTGTTGCGTGATCACGAGCCCCTGCTGTGGCACGAACCCACCTCCAGCTACGTCCTCTCCCGATACGAGGACGTGCGGCGGGTCTTCCAGGACCGCGAGCGCGCCTTCTCCACGGACAACTACGGCTGGCAGCTGGAGCCGGTGCACGGCCGGACCATCCTCCAGCTGGACGGGCGCGAACACGCGACCCGTCGGGCCCTCGTCGCGCCCGCGTTCCGGGGCCGCGAACTCCAGGACCGCTTCCTGCCGGTGATCGAGCGCAACAGCCGCGCCCTCATCGACGCGTTCCGGGACGAGGGCCGGGTCGACCTCGTCTCCCAGTACGCGACCCGGTTCCCGATCAACGTCATCGTGGACATGCTCGGCCTGGACCAGGGCCACCACGACCGCTTCCACGACTGGTACTCGGCGATCATCGCCTTCCTCGGCAACCTCGCCCAGGACCCGCGGGTCACCGAGGACGGGCTCCGCACGAGGGACGAGTTCGCGGAGTACATGCTCCCGATCATCGCCGAACGCAGGGAACGGCCCGGAGACGACCTGCTCTCCCGCCTGTGCCAGGCCGAGGTCGACGGCACCCGGATGACCGACGAGGAGGTCAAGGCCTTTTGCAGCCTCCTCCTGGCGGCGGGCGGGGAGACCACGGACAAGGCGCTGGCCAGCCTGTTCGCCAACCTGATCACCCACCCGGAGCAGCTGGAGGCGGTCCGCGCGGACCGTTCCCTGATCCCGCGCGCCTTCGTGGAGTCGCTGCGCCTCACCCCGCCCGTGCAGATGATCATGCGCCAGGCCAGCCGTGACGTGGAGGTCGGCGGTGGAACGGTGCCCGCGGGAGCCACGGTCACCTGCCTGATCGGGGCGGCCAACCGCGACCCCGACCGGTACGCCGACCCGGACCGTTTCGACATCTCCCGCCCGGAGCTGTCCGGGGCCACGTCCTTCTCGGCCGCCGCCGACCACCTGGCCTTCGCGCTCGGCCGCCACTTCTGTGTGGGGGCGCTGCTGGCCGAGGCCGAGGTGCGGGTGGCGGTCAACGACCTGCTCGACGCCATGCCGAACGTGCGACTGGCAACAGGAGCCACTCTGGTGGAACAGGGCCTGTTCACCAGGGGCCTGAGAGAACTGCCCCTGGAGTTCTCACCGGCCCCCGGCCCCCGGACCGTCCCCTGACTCCCGGCCCCGACCCGCGCACGACAGCCGCCGACCGTGTCCACCGGTGTCGACTGGCGGGCTACACCACCTGGCGCCGACACCGGCCGACGATCGGGCTGTACAGGGCGGGGAGTTCGTAGAGTCCGCGCATCCACACCGAGGGCCGCCACCGCAACTGGTCCGGTGACACGCCCATCCGCACGTCCGGCAGCCGGTCCAGGAGGGTCTCCACGGCGGCGCGGGCGATCACCTCCGCCACCTCGGGCGCGGGGAACGGGCAGCCGTGTTCCCCGTGCCCGAACGACATCTGCGCCCGGTTGCTGCCGAAGATTCCCAGGTCACCGGTGTTGAGCCGGGGATCAGCGTTGGCCGCGGCCATCCCCAGCACCAGGAGGTCGCCGCGCCTGATCCGGCGCCCGCCCAGCTCACAGGCCTGCACCGCCCACCGCCCGATGAAGTTCTGCGTGGGGGTGTTCTTCCACAGCACCTCGTTGAGCGCCTCACCGGAACTGCTGCGACCGCCCTGGAGCGTGAGTGAGAAGTGGTCGTCCAGCAGCATGAGCCGCAGCGTGTTCCCGATCCAGTTGCCGGTGGGGGCCTGGGCCGCCGACATGATCACCAACAGGTCGATGACCACCTCGTCGTCGGTGAGCCCGGCCGGGTGCAGGAGCAGCCGCGAGGGGATGTCGTCACGCGGGTGGGCCCTGCGTTCGCTGACGATGCGCCGCATGCGCTCCTGGACCCGGTGGTGGGCCTGCCCCGCGTCGGCGGTGACGTCGAGGGAGACGAGGATGTCGCGCACCAGGTCGGGGACCTCCTGCTGGGGCAGGCCGTACAGCCGGGCGATCACCCCCGCCGGGATGTGGTGGGCGTACTGGCTGACGAGGTCGGCCTCACCGTCCCCGGCGAAGTGGTCGATCAGGTCGTCCGAGACCTGCTCGCACAGGGTGCGCAGGTCGGCGCGGTCCGTGGCGTCCAGGGCGTCACCGATGGCCCCCGCGCGCCGCTGGTGCTCGGCACCCTCGGCGAACATCACCGAGGGGGTCCACATCACGTACGGCATCAGCGGCCAGGCGTCGTCGATGTGGTCCCACATGTTCCAGCGCCGGCAGTCCCGGGCGAACCACTCGGGCCGGTCGGAGACGTGGTGCAGCTCCCGGTAGCCGAGGACGAACCACGCGGGGATGTCACCGTCGAGGAGGATGGGGGCGACGGGGCCGTAGTGACGGCGCATCTCCTCGTAGAGGGGCACCGGGTCGCAGGCGATGTCGGGCCCGTAGAAGCGCATGGCGTGCTCGTGGTCGGGCGACAGGGGTGCGGGCCTCCTGGGGACGACGGTCCCCGGGGCTCCGACGTTGTTGTTCACGATGACCTCTCCGGTGCGGACTCGGGCGGGCGGTACCGGGACAGATGGCGGACGAGGGAGATGAGGACGTCGCGGCTGGACTCGCGGCTGCGGGCGTCGCACTCCAGCAGGGGGACGTCGTTGGACAGGTCCAGGGCGTTGCGCACGTCGTGCAGGCTCGGCCCCGGGGCGAACCGGTTGACCGCGACGACGAACGGGGTGTGGTGGTGTTCGAGCCGGTCGATGGCGTACCAGGAGTCCTCCACCCGGGCAGTGTCGACGAGGACGACCGCGCCGAGGCTGCCGGTGAAGATCTGCTCCCAGAGGAACCAGAAGCGCTTCTGGCCCGGGGCTCCGAAGAGGTACAGGACCCGGGTGGCGTCGATGGTGATCCGGCCGAAGTCGAAGGCGGCCGTCGTGGTGCGCTTGTCCCGGACCCCGCTGAGGTCGTCGACCCCGTCGCTGGCCTGGGTCATGACCTCCTCGGTGCTCAGGGGGCGCATCTCGCTCACCGATCCGACCAGGGTCGTCTTCCCCACGCCGAAGCCGCCGACGATGACGATCTTCAGCGCCTGGCTCGCGGTGCTGGCCAGCGGGGGGCGTCCCGGGGCCGGCGCGGTGGTCGCGTCCACCGGCGCCGGGGGTGTGGAGACCGTCGGTACGTGTGCGTCAGAGTCGTTGAAGGGCAATGAGCACCTGCTTCAGGGTCTCGGGATCGTGCCGGGGTCCTCCTCGCGCGGGGAAGGACCGAACGGGCACGGGGTGCCGGGCGGCCACCGCTCCCGTGTCGAGCAGGTCGGTGAGCAGCACCTTGACGACGCTCACCGGGGCCCTGAGTTCAGCGGAGAGCTCCACCACGGCGGTGGGCCGGGCGCACAGCCGGAGGATGCTGGCGTGTTCTGACTGCATGTCGGGGGCGGGGCCGGACTCCGCGACGACGAGGGTGACGGCGTCCATGGCGGGATCGTCGGCGTCGCCACGCCCCGAGGTGACCGTGTAGAACCGGTCCGGTACCTCGGATCCGGAGGGGGCGCCCTGGGCGGCGGTACCGCGACGGGGGTCCGTGTTCATCGGGACGGGTCCACCTCGTGGGGCCTGCGGCGGGGCCCGGCGGTGAGGTGCCCTCCGATCTGGTCGACGAGCTGGTTCATGTGGCGGGCGACCACCCCCACCTTCGCCTCGAATCCCGCGATGACGGCCAGGTGGGCGCCCTCGCCCGCGCCCATGATGAGCAGGAGCCCCCCGCCGTACTCCAGCATGGCCTGACCCGACCCGGTGCCGTCGCCGAACTCGGCCGAGGCGCTCAGGGACAGGCTCTGGACGCCGGCGGAGATGGCGGCGAGCTGGTCGGCGCGGTCCACGTCCAGTTCCCGGGTGTGGCACATCTTGAGGCCGTCCCTGGACAGCACCAGGACGTGGCGGATGCCCGGTGTCCTGTGTCGCAGGTCCTCCAGCAGCCAGTCGAGACTGGCGTCCGTGGTCGTCATGGGGGTAGTGGGGCGGTCGTCCGGCCGCGGCGCCGGGTGCCCCTCCCTCCGTTCCTCTTCGTCGGGTGTGTCGTGGTGCGGGGCGGAGGCGGTGTTCACCGACCGTCCTCCCAGAGGGTGCCCGGTCCGTTCACCTGGTCGTCGTCCTCGTCGTCGTCGCGAAAGGCGGCGAGCCGGCTGGGGAGTTCCCTGCGCGTGTCGGGGTCGAAGTCACGGCGCATGGAGGGAAAGAGCTGTTCCGGGTTCTCCCGCACCGCCTGGGCCAGGGTGAGGCCCCGGAACCGCTGCGGCAGGTCGAAGACCGGCTCGGGCCCGGCGTCCCCGTCGGATCGGGTCGCGGGCCCGGTGCCCCGCGCGGACCCGGTGACGGGCTCGTCGGCGACGTCTGCGAGGGGATCGGCCTTGGCCGCGGCTCGGCGGCCGCCGTCCCGCCTGGCCAACGGCGGGCGGGAGGGGGTGGGTTCGGCCCGGGTCCACGGCCTGGAGGAGGCGGAGGGCGCACCGGCCACCGGGATTCCGGACGAGGGAGTGCCGGTGGCCGGGGTGTCCCCGGCCAGGACGTCGACGCCCGGGTCACTCGGGGCGGGGTCCCCAGCGGTGAACGCGGGCGGTGCCGGGGGCTGGGGCTCCTGGTCGAGTGCGGACGCGTCGACGGCGGGGGCGCCGGGGCCGGGAGTCCGGGTCGCGGCGGCCCGCTCCGCCAGCTCTGCCTCCCTCGCGAGCTCCTCGTCCCTCTCCTTCTGGAGTCGGGGAGGCAGCGGCATCTCGTACGCGGTGATGAGGTTGGGCGGGATGAGCACGACCACCCCGGTGCCGCCCCGCGCCGAGGGCCGGAAGCTCACCTGGAGGTCGTACTTGTCCGCCAGGGCTCCCACCACGGCCAGCCCCATGCGCAGGCCCGGGAGCGTGGCCAGGGTGCGGGGCTCCTCGATGTAGTTCTCCGCCGCCCGGCGCTCCCGCTGGCGCAGGCCCCGGCCGCTGTCCTCGACGGTGACGGTGACCCCGCTGTCCTCCTCCTGGGCGTAGACGTTGACGTCGGTGCCGTTCGCGGAGAAGTTGGCCGCGTTGTCCATGAGTTCGGCGAGCACCTGGATGACCCCCTCCGCCGCGTAGCCGACCACCGCCGAACGGTGCGTGTAGTGCAGGCGGACCCGGCGGTAGGCGGTGATGCGGCCCTGGGCGCCGCGCAGGATGCTCTCCATGCCGATGGGGCGGTTCCAGCGTCGCCCGGAGCGGCCTCGGGCGAGGGTGACGAACGCGTCCGCGAGGCGGCCGGTGCGGGAGACGTTGTGGTCGACCAGCAGGAGGTCGTTGAAGACGTCCGAGCGGTCGCCGTAGCGGAACTCCAGGTCGCGGAGCTGGGCGAGCAGGGTGGTGAGGTGCGCCTGGACGCGCCCGCCGATGTTGGCTGCCGAGATCAGCGCGGTGGCGCTGCGGCGTTCGGCGGTCACCAGCTCCTCGATCACGCGGGTGCGCAGGTGGGCCACGGCCGGGTGGACCTCCCGGAGCTCCTGGGCGAGGACCTCCTCGGCGATGGTGCGGTCCTGGCGGACGCGGTGCACGATGAACGGCAGGGTGGTGTCGGCCAGGTCGGTGACCTCGTTCTCGATCTCCGTGCGCGCCGTACGGGCCTCGGTGGCCCGGCGCTCGGCGTCGGCGAGCTGGGTCGTGAGGGCGTGCGCGAGCCGGTCGACCGTGGGGTGGGTGGGCCGGGGGTGGTCGGCGAGCACGCGCTGGAGGGGCCGCCCCTCACGGGCGGCGTGGGAGAGGGCTGGCAGGAGGGCGTCGACGACCCACCCCGTCTCCTCCTCCAGGGTGCGCGCCCCCGCGCTGACCCTGGTGCCGTGGGCTCGGGTGATGCGCGCGACGGCCGCGTGGTGGGCGGCGGTCGCCACGGCGGCGCACAGCAGCAGTGCGACCACGCCGCCGAGGAGGGCGATGACCGGTCGGGCCGGTTCGGGGGTCTCGATCACCGCCCACGACCATGCCGGAGCGGCCACGGCGGAGGCAACCAGGAGGGCGACGAGTGCCTGTTGGCCGGGGCGCGGGTGCGGGCGTTTCCGGTCGGACAGGTGTACTGCCATGTAGGGGTTCCTCGCGGCTTTCCGTGCGGATGGCGGATTCGTTGCCGTTGCACCCGCCCGTGTCACGTGCGGTCTGGATTACACCCCGAAAGACCCGAAGCGTGGGCTCGGGGGCGGATGGATTTCACGTTAGACCACCCCCTGGGGAGTGCGGGGAGTTTTCCACAAGCGGGCCCCCTGGCAGGGAGAAGACCGGCGGCGCGCCCGCCGGACAATGTCACTTTGATGGACATTTCGGCATTGCCGGTGTTTTCCGAAAAGGGGGCTTTCACGGCTTTTATCGATTCCTCGTCTCGGAAACCGAGGAGGGCGACCGCCGAAGAAGGGTTCTGGCCCCTCAGAGGGTCAGGAAGAGGACCAGGGCGACGGTCAGGCCCACGACGAGCAGGGCCCCGATCCAGCGCCCGCGGCCTCCGCCGCCCTCCGACCTCCAGGGCAGGACCCGCCAGCGGACGGCTCCCGCGCCCAGGGCCGTCGCGGTCAGGACGGCGTTGACCCACCACAGGGCCGCCGGAACGTACAGCCATCCCACGGCGAGCAGGGTGTACGCCGTGGCCAGGACCACGAACGCGGACCTCCGGACCACGGTCCAGCGGTCAGGGAAGGCGTGGTCGCCCTCCCGGCTTCGCGCGGACCGCACCATCTCCCAGGTCAGGGTGGTGGCGCAGACCGTCAGCACCGCCCACACGGTGAGGTTGACCAGGGTGTCGTTCACGCCTTCTCCAGCAGCAGGTCGAGGGCGACGGAGTCCACGGCGACGGCGCTGTCCGCCAGCACGAGGACCGCGCGCCCGCCCTCGCGGTCCAGGGCGACCATGGCCGCGAATCCACCGGTCATGCCGTTGTGCCAGGTCAC
This sequence comes from Nocardiopsis sp. L17-MgMaSL7, assembly GCF_003182025.1. Lineage (NCBI taxonomy): Bacteria > Bacillati > Actinomycetota > Actinomycetes > Streptosporangiales > Nocardiopsidaceae > Nocardiopsis > Nocardiopsis sp. L17-MgMaSL7. The sequence continues at coordinate 217,664 of NZ_QGTF01000002.1, forward strand.
CTCGGTGCCGTCGTGGTCGGTGACGAACCAGCCCAGGCCGATCCCGCTCCCCCGCCCGTCGTCCCAGCGCGGCTCCAGGGCCTCCACGCCGGGTACCTCCCCCTCCAGCAGGGCGCGGACGAGGAGTCCCATGTCGCCGCCGGTGGAGTACACCCCGCCCATGGGTGCCCAGGCGGCGTTGGCCGAGGGCGAGAAGGGGCGACCGTTGGTGCCGTACCCCACGGCCGCCTCAGCGGGTACGTCGTCGGGAGCGGCTGGGACGACCGTGCTCTCCATCCCGAGCGGGACGAGCACGCGCTGGCGGAGGAGCGTCTCGTAGTCGGTTCCGGCCGACGCCGCCAGGGCCTGGCCCAGCAGGGCGGCGCCGAGGTTGGAGTAGGCAAACTCACCCCGGTCCGTGAGGTCGGCCCCGGCGGCACTGTCGAGCAGGGTGTCGAGGTCGCCGGTGTAGGGGTCGCGGTTGCGCAGGTTGTCCAGGAGCATGGTGACCGAGCTCGCCGCGCCCGGCGGGTTCCTGGGGAGCCCGGACCGGTGGGAGGAGAGCTCGGCGAGCGTGACCGTCGAGGCGGGGGCGCCCTTCAGGTCGAGCAGGGCACCGAGTTCGGTGACCTCCTCCACCTCGCCGCGCTCGATCGCCTCGGCCAGCAGGAGCCCGGTCAGGGACTTGGAGACGGAACCGATCTCGTAGAGGGTCGTCTCGTCCGCGCCGAAGTAGGCCTCCCGGACGCTGTCGCCGTCGACCTCCACGACGGCCGCCGTCGCGCGGGGGCCCTCCTCCAGCAGGGGGAGGGCGCGTTCGGCCAGACCGGTGTCGCCGGTGACCTCCGCCGACAGGTCCGGGGGGCGCGGGCCGCACGACGAACCCGGCGGCCAGGACGGCGACGGCCACGACCACCGCCGTCACCCCGGCCCGCGTGTCTCTCCGCATGCGAGCCCCCTCGTTCCTCGTTTCGTTGCTCAGCCCCGTGCGGCGGTGAGGATCACCAACAGCGGGACCAGTCGCTCCGGCGGGATGACGTAACGGCCGCGTTTGCGGGTGACCAGCCAGCCCGCCGCGACCAGCAGGTTGACGTGGTGGTAGATCTGGCCGCTGGTGCCGAACTCCGCGCGTTCCTTCAGCTCGGCGACGGTGGAGACTCCGGAGTGGACCGCGTGCAGGATGCTGAGCCGGACCGGGTGGCCGAGGGCGTCCAGGTTCCCGGCCAGCGCGGACCAGTCGAGGTTCTCGATGTCCTCGACGGATCTGCCGTACTGCCACTGGACCGGCTCCGGTGCGCCCTCGACCGGGACGACGCCCGCGAAGACGACCGAGCCGTCGTCGGGGGCGCGCTCCTTGAGGGCCTCCAGGACGAAGAAGTGTCCGGCGTAGGTGTTCTCGGCGGGCCCGGCCTTCGCGGGATCCGGTCGCTCCAGCTCGGCGACCCGGGCCTCCAGGTCGGCGAGGCGTTGCTCCGTGCTGGCGTGGGGGGCGGGTTCCGCGGTTGGTTCTGCCACGTGCCCACGGTACACGATTCTACGTTGTTACGTAAAAGCAGAACTTCCCTGGATGTGTCGAGGGCCCGGCGAGGACCCCCGCCCGGCTTTGCCCGATCCGGGGGAACAGGTTCCGTGCCACTTACGCACCGTGGTCGATGATGAGGGGGCGGAGTCGGTATCCGCCTGCTCGTGACACCAGAGAGGTCGCCCCCGTCAGTACTCCTGGGCGACCGGCAGAGGAGCACCCATGCGGACACAGGCCAACGGTTGGCAGTACTTCGTCGCCACGCTGCTCATCGTCACCGGAGTCATCAACGTGATCCAGGGCCTCGCGGCGATCTTCACCCCGGGCTTCTTCGTCGCCACGGAGACCCAGATGCTCATCCTGGAGTACGGCGCCTGGGGCGTCCTGCTCGGCCTCTGGGGTGTGGTGCTGGTCGCCGCCGGTCTGGCGGTCCTGTCCGGCAGCGCCTGGGCTCGGGTCTTCGCCATCGTCCTGTCCGCGCTGAACGCCGTCGCCCAACTGGCCTTCCTGATCGCGATGCCGCTGTGGTCGGTGGTGGTCATCGCCATCGACATCCTGGTCATCTACGGTCTGACCGCCGGCTGGCCCATCGCGGTCGGTGACTCCGAGCGCTCCCGCGAGGCCAGCTACCAGGCCGGCTATCGGGCGGCCCACGATCGGCCGCGTGCCGCGCCCCGGCCGACCTCGTCCCCGGAACACGGCCACCAGCAGTCGACCAACTGAGTCTGCGACCCCTTGCGCCGCCCCCGCTCCGAACGCTCGGGGCGGGGGCGCGCGCGTGTCACCGGGCCGCGGCGCGCACAGCGTCCGCGATCCGGTCCCGGGTCGCCGCGAAGTCCGGATGCGCGCTCGGCTCCCCGGCCCGGGGGAGGTCCGACACCTCGTCGAGCACGATCCGCCCCGGCCGCGCGCTCAGCACCACGATCCGGGTGCCCAGACGGACCGCCTCACCCACGTCGTGGGTGATGGACAGCAGTGTCTTGCCGGTCAGCCGCCACAGGGAGCGCACCTCCTCCTGCATGCGCTCGCGGGTCAGGGCGTCCAGGGCTCCGAACGGCTCGTCCATGAGCACGATGCCGGGGTCCGGGGCCAGGGCGCGGGCGATGGCCGCCCGCTGCCGCATGCCGCCGGACAGCTCGTAGCTGCGCAGGTGCCCGGCGTCGGCCAGCCCCACCAAAGCGAGCTGGCGTTCGGCGAGGGCCCGCCGCCGCGCTCTGCCCGTTCCCGCCATGCGCAGCCCGAACTCGACGTTTCCGCGCACGGTCATCCATGGGAACAGGGTGGGCCGCTGGAAGACCACGCCCCGGTCGGGTCCGGGGCCCCGGACCGGCCGCCCGTTGACGGTGACCGTGCCCCGGGTGGGCGCGTGGAACCCGGCGACCAGCCGCAACAGTGTGCTTTTGCCTGAGCCGGAGGGACCCACGACCACCAGGTGCTCACCCGTGCCCAGGGTCAGGTCGACGCCGTCCAGCGCGGGCACGGTACCGCCGCGCCCCCGGTGTCCGCCCCTCCGGTAGTCGTGTCCCACCCCGACCAGTTCCAGGGCGGCCGGGTGCTCAGGAGCGTGCGACACGTTCGGCTCCAGCGGGGGCGAGCGCGTTCTCGAAGTCCGCACTGTCGGGTGCGGTGTCGATCTCCCCCTGGTCCGCCAGGAACTCGGCGGTGAGCCGCAGGTACCCGGCCAGGGCCCCGGGTGTGTCGGCGGTCCCCAGGTAGTCGGCGGAGGCCTGTTCCTCCGCGCTCAGGAAGACGAGCTGGTCGACCTGCTCGGCCGCCTCCCCGGGCTCCAGGTTGAGTTCGGCCGCGATGGCCTCCACCGCGCTGTCCCGATCCTCTCGGAGGAGGGAGACGGCACGGTCCTGCTGCTCCACCCAGGTGGCCAGGGCGTCGGGGTAGTCCTCGGCGAAACCGGTGCCGACCACGGCGAGGTCGGCGGTGACCCAGCCGCGCTCGGCCAGTTCCCCGCTGGTCACCAGAGGTTGGGCGCCCTGCTCGTAGAGCTGGCCCAGGACCGGGTACCAGACGAAGGCCGCGTCGAGGTCCCCGCGCTGCCAGGCTGCCTGGATGTCCTGGGGTTCGAGGTCGAGCAGTTCGACGTCGTCGGTGCCCAGGCCCGCCTCGTCCAGGGCGGCGATCAGGTGGTAGTGCGTGGTGCTGGCGAAGGGGACCGCTACGGTGCGCCCCTCCAGATCGGAGACCTCGTCGATGCCCTCCGTCGCGGCCAGGGCCTCGTTGTCACCGATGACGTCGTGGATCCACGGCACCTGGTAGTCGATGTCGAGCGGCTGGGACAGGCCCCGGGTGACGGGGGCGCTGCCCGCGAGGGCGATGTCGAGTTCCCCGGCCAGGAAGGCGGTGTTGACGTCTCCCCCGGAGTCAAACCGGTTCCAGACGATCTCGGTGCCGGGCAGGGCCTCCTCCAGCCAACCGTTGTGCTTGACGACGAGGTCGCCGTTGGGGATCGACTGGTAGCCGATGCGCAACTGGCCCGGGGCCCCGTCGGCCGGGTCCTCGGCCGCGCCGGAGCAGCCAGCGAGGATCAGGGCCAGGGCCGCCGCGGCCGAGGCGGTGCGGGCGGTGTCTCTCGGGGTCATGGGTGCTCCGTGGGAGAGGTGATGGGGGTCGGGGACCGGAGGCGGGGACTCACTCCCTGCCCCGCCAGGGTGCGACGGTGCGGTCCAGGGTCTGGAGGAGCCAGTCGAGGAGGAGCCCGGACAGGCCGATGACGACCAGGCCGAGGATCACCACGTCGGTCTGGTTGTAGCGCTGGGCCTCGCGGATCATCCCGCCGATCCCGGGGACGCCGTTGACCGTCTCGGCCGCCACAACCGAGGTGTAGGCCACGCCCACCGCGATCCGCACGCCGGTCATGATCTCCGGCAACGAGTGGGGCAGGACCACCCACACCGGCAGGTGCCAGGGGCGCGCGCCCAGCGACCGGGCGGCGTTCAGGTAGTCCGGCGCCACCCCGCGCACGGCGTCCGCGGTGGCCACGGCGACCGGGGGCAGGGAGGCGATGACGAGGAGCCAGATCTTGGGTTCCTCGCCGATCCCGAACCAGATGACAAGCAGGCTGAGGTAGGCCAGTGGCGGCAGGGTGCGCACGAAGGTGACGAAGGGGCCGAGCACGGCGCGGGCCACCGGGACCAGCCCGATGAGCAGTCCGAGGAGGACCCCGCCGACCGTTCCGAGGGCGCTGCCCACGAGGATGCGGCGCAGGCTCACCCCGAGGTGTTCCTGGAGGGTGTGCCCGCTGTAGCCCTGGGTGCTGGTGGCCACGGCCTGGTCCCAGACCGCTCCGGGCCCGGGCAGGATGACCGGCGGCCAGAGCTCGGCCCGGGCCGCGGCCCACCACACCAGCAGGAAGCCGCCCACTGAGAGCGCCCGGAGCCCGAACGAGCGCACCACCGGGGGAAGGCCCCGACGCTCCGGCGCGGGTGTCTCGCGTGCCTGACGGTCCGGCGCGAGGACGCTCATTCGAGGATCCCCGCATGGCCCGGCACCGTTCGGGCGCGGGAGGCGGAGGGGCCGAGGTCGGGGGACGGGGGCTGGTGGAGGCACATGTGGGGGCGTCTTTCGCGGAGGAGCCGAAGAACAAACCTGACTATACAGGTAGGAAATCAGAAGTTAAGGCCGGAGGGTCCCCGAACCCGCGCCCGTTCGGAAGACGCGAACGGGTGCGGAAGGACTCTCCACCGACCGGGAGGCCTGTGGACAACCGGATTCCCGGGCTTTCGGAACCTAGGATGGAAGGCATGCGTACCCCCCGTCCGCGTCTGCCGCGAATCCGTGTGTCCGCCTCCGTGATGTCCCATCCCCGCCGAGCCGAGTCCGCGAGGAGGGTCGCCGCACACACCGGCCTGCCCCTCACCGGGCTGGCCCTGGACCCCGACCCGGCCGGCCCGCCCACCGCCCTGCGCAGCGCCACAGTGGCCTTCGGCGCCGCCGAGCGGTACGACACCACCCACCACCTGGTCCTCCAGGACGACGTGCGGCTCGCGGAGGGCTTCGCGGGAACCGTGGAACGGTACCTGGACGCTCACCCGGGGGCCGCGGTCTCGTTCTTCGTCGAGTGGGGGTCGCGTACCGCGACCCTGGCCCGGTGGGCGGTGTTCACCGGAGCCGGAGCGGTTCCGGTGGTCAACCCCTACGTGCCCACGGTCGCCCTGGCGCTGCCCTCGTGGCTCTCCGCCGACCTGGCCGGGTTCCTGGCGGCCGAGGGCAGGGAGGAGGAGCCCGACGACCGGGAGGTGCTGCGGTTCGTCCGGCGCACCGGGACCCGCGCGCTGGTCGCGGTGCCGACCCCGGTGGAACACGAGGAGCTGCCCAGCCTGGTCGGCAACTCCGGTCACGGGGCGCGGCGTTCGGTGTGCTTCGCAGCGGCGCCCGTGGCGGACCCCGACACCTCGGTCCTGGAACCGCCGCGCCCGCTCCCCCACCTGAACTGGACCACCGGGGAGGCCGTACTCGTGGACCTCGACCACGACGTACCGGAGTCCCACGTGCCGCTCGCCCGCGCCCTGTCCGCCTGGGGAGCCGACGGGGCACGCATGTCGGCCGCACTCGCCGCCAGTGCCGGAGCTGGTCCGGTGGCCGGGCTGGTTCCCCCTCCACATCTGTCTGCGGTCTGGCACACGGCGGTGGCCAACGGCGCCGTGTTGGAGGGCCGCTGGCCGGGGGTGGTCGGCGGGCTACGGAACCGGCGCGGGGAGAGGGCGGTGGAAGGGGCGCTGGCCACGCTGGTGCCGGGGGCCCTGCGCACCGTGGTCGACGTCGACGTCCTGGAGGAGCACCGGTCGGCGGTGGTCTCGCTGACCCTGGACGCCCTGGAGTTCGGCGCGGAGCACTGCCCCGCCCCCAAGGAGGCCCTGTGACCGGCGACGTGCGCGTCTCCTGCGCGGTGATGACGCACCGGCGCCAAGCCGGGGCCGCCCGCGCGCTGGCACGAGCCCTGCCCGGGCTCGCGCACACCGTGGTCACGAACCCCGCATCCGAAGGGCCGCCGTCCACCCTGCGCACCTCACCCGAGCCTGGTCCACCATGCCCGGCCGGGCCGCCCAGCACCTGGTCCTCCAGGACGACGCCGCCCGACCGGGCCTGCACGAGGCGCTGTCGACGCTGGTCGCCGCCTCCACGCCCCGATGTGGCGGGGCGCCACACCGGGGATGACCCAGGGCGGCTCGGGAGTGGCCGCCCACCGCACCGCGAACACGCACCCGCGCCCGGGGCTGACACCGCCCCCGGGAGCGCTGGACGGAGACTCCCACCGGCACCCGCAGACCATTCCGCGCCGGGGGCGTACCCCCGGCGCGGGAACGGCGGAGCGCCCTAGCGCTCCTTGGGGTGCAGCTGGCTGGTGACCGCGAGCCTGTTGTAGAGGTTGATCATCGCGATGGCGGACATCAGGGCCGCGAGTTCGGTCTCGTCGAAGAACTCGGCCGCCGACTCGTAGGCCTCATCGGAGACCCCGGTGCCGCCGAGCTCGGTCATCTCGTCGGTGAGGGCGAGGGCGGCGCGCTCGCGCTCGGTGAACCGCTCACCGGCCTCGTACCAGGTGGAGACCAGGAAGAGTCGCTGCTGGGACTCGCCCTCCTTGAGCGCCTTCTGGGTATGAAGGTCCACGCAGAAGGCGCAGCCGTTGAGGACGGAGGCCCGGAGTTTGATCAGTTCGAGCAGCTTGACGTCCAGGTGGTCGGCGATGACCACGTCGATCTCGTCGAGCTTCTTGTAGACCTCCGGCAGCTTCTTCGCCCACACCACGCGCTTCTCGGCCATGAGAACCGTCCCCTCTCGTCGAAGACCCTGTCGAGCCAGATGCTACGGCCCCGTCCTTCCGGGAAACGCCCAACCCCCCGAGGAGTCATCCCCGAGCATGTCAACACGCACCGACCGGACCCCCGTGTCCGAACCCCCGTCCACCGCCGACCTGCCCGAGCGCTCGGGAGTGATCGCCTGGAGGATCGCGGGCCAGGCCCTGCCGCTCTACCTGTCCATGCTGTCCACCCTCATCGGGAGCGCGGTCACAGCGGCGGTCCTGGGCAACTCCGGCACCGTGCAGCTGGCCGCGTACGCGCTGGTGATCGCCGTGTTCAACCCGATGATCATGGTCGTGCACGGCACTCTGCGCGGCTCCCTGCCCTTCTTCACGGAGAACGAGGGGTCACCCCGTGCACTGGCGCCGGTCCTGCGTGACGGACTGTGGCTCGGCCTGCTCCTGGGGATCGTGGGCGGGCTGATGATCCTCGCCGTTCCCCCGGGTGCGCGGTGGATCGGTGTGGCCGAACCCACGGTGGCCGCCCTCGGGCTCTACCCCCTGTTCATGGCCGGGTACGTGGTGCTGGCGGCGGTCAAGAACGCGACCACCGTGCTGCTGGTCGGGTTGGGCCACACCCGGGCGGTGCTGGCGTTGTCCCTGGCCGCCGTGGCCTTCTCTCTGGTTTCGACCCCGACCCTGGTGCTCGGGCTCGGCCCCTTCCCGGCTCTGGGGCTGCTCGGCGCGGGGGTCTCCATGCTCGCGATGAACGTGATCACCGTGGGCCTGAACTTCGCGGTGGTCCGACGCGGCACGATCCTGCGCGGGCACCGGATCGGGTTCGGGGCGCCCCGGTGGGCGGGGATCGGCAGGATGGCGAAGGTGGGGCTGCCCACGGGTTCCACGCTGTTGATCAAGTCGGGGTCGTTGAGCGTCCTGGCCGTGGTGGTGGCCCGGATCGGCCCGGAGGAGGCCGCCATGCACCAGGTCGCCGTGGTGCTCGTGGGGATGGCCTTCATCTCCTTCGTCAGCGTGGGACAGGCCACCGTCCCGTTCACCGTGCGCGCGGCCCGGGTCCGGGACCGGGCGCTGGTGGTGCGCACGGTGGTGGCGAGCTACCTGGTGTCGATCCCGGTGGTGCTGGTCAGCGGCGCGCTGTTGTGGTGGGCGGCGGACCCCGTGGTGGGGCTGTTCACCGACGACGCCGGCGTGCGCGCGGGGGTGGTCGCGCTCGTCCCGCTGCTGTGCCTGGTGGGCGCGTTCGACGCCCTCCAGTCGGCACCCAACTCGGGGTTGCTCGGGCTCAAGGACACCCGGCCCGCCATGTACGCGTTCGCTCTCGGGTACGGGGTCCTCGTGCTGTCCTCGGTGCCGCTCGTGGAACGGGGAGGACTGGCCGACCTGTGGTCGGCCTACGCCGCCGCCACGGCGTTCCTGGTGGTGGCGCAGTGGTTCTCGTTCCTCCGGATGTCCCGCCGCGTCGTGCGGGAGACACCCCCGGCGCCCTCAATCTGAGGGTCAGGGGGCGCCGGTCCACTCGGCGAGGACCTGGCGGACCTGGCCGGGGGCGGGGTGTTCGCCGCTCCAGGCGACGTGCCCGTCGGGCCGGACGAGGAGCACGTCCGCGCCTTCGGGGAGGTCGCCCCGGACACGCACGGACAGGACACGGTCCTCCCAGGGCTGCGCGGCCTCGGCGGCGCTCCCCTGCGCGGTGGTGTCGAGCAGGGTGAACCGGGTGGGGTCCACCAGCTCGTACAGCCGGGTCGGCTCCCCCGCGCGGACCAACGGCAGATCGTCCACGCGGCGGCCCACCGACGGGGAGTCCTCCACCTCGCGGGGCCGGTCGTAGCGCACACCCAGACCGGAGATCAGCCTGCGCATCGCAGCGGTGAACCTGCGGACGCGGAGGAGCCTCGGGACCACGTGGGCTCGGATGGCACGGACCGGCGCGGGCGCCACCGCCATGCGCTGGACGAAGTCGGTGACACGCAGGGCCTGACGGCCCACCGGGTGGCGTTCCCCCTCGTAGGTGTCGAGCAGCCAGGTCGGGGCCCGGCCCCGTTCCTGCGCGGCCAGCTTCCAGGCCAGGTTGGCGGCGTCCTGGATGCCGGTGTTCATACCCATGGCGCCCATCGGCGAGTGCACGTGGGCGGCGTCACCGGCGAGCAGGACCCGTCCGACCCGGTAGCGGTCGGCCTGACGGCGTTCGCTGAGGAAGCGGGTGGACCAGCTCATCTCGGCGACGCTGATCCGTCCGCCGGTGATCCGCCGCAGGGAGTCGTTGAGCTCGTCCAGGCTGACCGGGTGGTCGAGGGGTACGTCCTGTCGGCTGCGGTCCCAGACGATGGCGCGGAACCAGCCGTCCCCGTAGGGCGGCAGCAGGGCGACACCGTCCGCTCCCATGTACGGGTTGATCGCGGGAGGCAGTTCCTGGTCCGGGCGCACGTCGGCGAGGATGATGTGGGTGTCGTAGCTGCGTCCGCTGAACCCCACTCCCAGCAACCTGCGGACGACGCTGTGCGCCCCGTCCGCACCCACCACGTAGGAGGCGCGTTCGGTGTGCGCTCCGTCCCGGGTTCGGACGCTGAGGGTGACGCCGTCACCGTCCTGTTCGAGCCCCACCACCTCGGCTCCCCTGCGGATCCGCACGCCCAGGTCCTCGGCCCGGCGTTGGAGGAGTGTCTCGGTGCGCGCCTGCGCGACGGTCAGCACGTACTTGAACCGGCTCTCGGGGTGGTCCAGGTCCAGGGCCGTCTCCCCACCTCCCAGGTCCACGCGGACCCCGGACACCTCGAAGCCCTGGTCGACGATCTCGTCGGCGATACCGCGCATGTCGAAGAGTTCGAGGGTGCGGGCGTGCAGGGCGAAGGCACGGGTCAGGTTGGATTCCTCGGCCCGCTTCTCCAGGAGGGTGACGTCCGCCCCGGCCTCCGCGAGGTCCCCCGCGAGCATGAGACCGGTGGGCCCGGCCCCGACGATGATGACGCTCATGCCGTTTCTCCTTACGGAGATTCAACGGTACTCTCAATACCGGTACTCCTAGTACCGATACTACGAGTACCAGAACCACTGTCAAGGATCCGGGAGAGGTAATGCGCAAGGGACGCGGTGGCCGCCGCCCCGATCCCGCCGTGGACGAGGCCATCCGGCGGGCCACGGTGGGGCTGCTCCGGGAACGCGGGTTCGAGCTGACCTTCGACGAGGTCGCCGAACGCGCGGGGGTCGGCCGGACCAGCGTGTTCCGCCGATACGCCACCAAGGAGGAACTTCTCCTGGCCGCCGCCGAGCAGATCACGATCGACCGGATCGAGGTCCCCGACACCGGCTCCCTCACCGGCGACCTGACCGCCGCCGTCCGCGCCGTGTACCGGGTGTTCGAGGAGCAGGCCACGCAGACGCTGGCCAGACACGCCCTCGTGGCGGCGCTGCGGGAACAACCGGGCGCGGTGATCATCCGCGGGCTCCTCAACCGACGTCTGGAGCTGGTCACCGCGCTGCTGGAGCGCGCGGTGGAGCGCGGTGAGATCCCCGGAACGGAGCGGGCCCGGCTCGTCGCCGACCTGCTCTCCGGAATGATCATGGCGCGTCTGGCCACCGACCTTCCGCTGCCCGGCGAGGAGGAGTCCGCCGCCCTGGCCGCCGCGATGGCCACCGCCGCCGCGGCCTGAAGGCGCCGAGAGAACCGGCCGCTCAGCCCTCGAGGTCCCGAGCGTCATGAGTGAGCAGGGCCAACTGGATGCGGCCCGACAGGTCCAGCTTGGTCAGCGCACTGGACACGTGTGCCTTGACGGTGCCCATGGACATGAACAGGCGATCCGCGATCTCCGCGTTGGAGAGCCCCTCGGTCACTGCCTCGGCCACATCCCGTTCCCTCTCGGTGAGCAGCGCCAACCGGGCCCGGGCGCGATCGCGGCGCGTGGGAGCCTCGGAACGCTCCACCTGGTCGATCCCGGCCACCCGGTCCATCAGCGCGCGGGCCACGCTCGGTGACAGCACCGGCTCGCCCAGCGCGGCGCGGCGCACGGCCTCGACGATCCGCGCCGGGTCCGTGTGCTTGAGCAGGTATCCGGCGGCGCCCGCGCGCAGGGCCCGCACGACGGTGGCGTCGGCGTCGAAGGTGGTCAGCACCAGCACCTGCGGTCCCGGGAACCGGGGCGTTCCATCCGACAGCCCCGTTCTCAGCTGCTCGGTGGCGGCGATACCGTCGACCCCCGGCATGCGCACGTCCATGAGGACCACGTCCGGACGGTGCTCGGCCACGGCTGCCGCCACCTGGGAGCCGTCGTCGGCCTCGCCCACGACCTCGATGTCGCCGCCTCCGGAGAGCATCAGGCGCAGACCGGCGCGTACCAGGGCGTCGTCGTCCACGAGCAGGACCCGGACCGGAGCGTTCACGGGCTCCACTATGACACCTTCCGGCCACGGTCATCGGCGGGCCTCGTGGGCTGGTCCACGTGCCAGGGCAGGACGGCGGCCAACCGGAACCGGCCACGGGAGGGACCGTGTCTCAAGCGCCCTCCGTCCAGGTGCACCCGTTCGGCCAGCCCCGCCAGTCCGGCCCCGGCGCCGGGGATCTCGCTCTCGGCCCTGCCGATCGGCAGCACGTTGCTGACCACGATCACCAGTTCACGGCCCGGGGCGCCGGTCACCGTGACCGAGACCTTCGCCCCCGGGGCGTGTTTGCGGGTGTTGGTCAGCCCCTCCTGCACCACCCGGTAGGCGGTGCGCCTGACCTGGTCCCGGGGTTCGACGCCCTCGGGCAGGTCAGAGGTGTAGGAGACCTTCTCCCCCGCGTCGACGGCCTCCGCCACCAACCGTGCGACGTCCGTGAGCCGGGGCTGGTGGGTGCCCTCGTCCTCCCCGGACAGGTCACCCGAGCGCAGCACGGTGAGGATGTCGCCGAGTTCGTCCAGGACCCGGTGCGCGTTGTCGCGGATGACCCGGACCGCGGAGCCCACCTCCGCGGCCTTGAGCGGCTCCGCCTCCCCGGTCTCCGCCCGTTCGGTGCGGAAGGCCAGCGCCCCGGCGTGCACGGACAGCAGGGACATGCGGTGGGCGACCACGTCGTGCATCTCGCGGGCGATCCTGCGACGTTCGTCCACCCGCGCGGCGGCCAACCGTTCCTCCCTCAGTTCGCGTTCGCGGCGCACGTCCTCCCGCAACCGCTCGACCAGTCGCCTGCGGGAGCGGATGGCCGCACCCCACGCCACGTAGGCGCTCATCAACACCAGGATGACGATCGCGGTGATGATGGAGTCGCCGGTGGAGTCGGGCACCAGGGCGACCCAGGGCAGCCCCAGCACCACGGCCAGGGCCGCTCCCAGAGCCGCTTGCGGCAGTGGCCGGTAGACGGCCAGCCCGATGACGGCCACCGTGAGCGCCCCGATCACCGAGGTGGAGAACGAGGAGAGCAGGACGATGACCAGCGCCACGGCCAGCGGGCGGTCCCGCCGCCACCACAGGGCCAGGCAGCCCAGCGGGAGGCAGGCCAGGTCCAGCCAGAGGACCCACGCGGGTACCCGGTCGGTCGGGTGCAGGTCCGCCGCGTAGCCCGCGTAGGACACCAGCCCGAACACGCCCGCGAACACCACGAGGAGGATGTCCACCACGAGGTCGCGGCGGCTGCGGCGACTCGGCTCCATGCACCCCTCCCCACTGTCACGTCCTGGCCGGATTCCAGCCTAGAACGACGTGTCCGCCGGGCACCTCGATCACCAGGCCAGGTGTGGCGTGCTCATGCTGGCCACCCGGCCAGCGGGTCTGTCCGGTTGACCGATGCGAACCGGACGGCGTTCCCGGAGTATGGGCAGCATGACTAGCGACGACGTTCCAGCCCTCGAACTGGACGGACTCACCAAGACCTTCAACGAGACGCGGGCGGCTGACGACGTCAGCATCGCCGTCCCGCGCGGCGCCACGCTGGGCCTGGTCGGCCCCAACGGCGCGGGCAAGACCACCTCGTTGTCGATGGCCGTAGGTCTGCTGCGCCCGGACTCCGGCACCGCCAGGGTCCTCGGCGTGGACGTGTGGCGGGACCCGGTCGAGGCCAAGCAACGGATGGGCGTGCTTCCGGACGGCCTCTCCCTGCCGGAACGGCTCACCGGAGGCGAACTGCTCGACTACTGGGGGCGGCTGCGCGGCCTGCCCCGCGACGTCACCCGGACCCGCGCGGAGGAACTGCTCCAGGTCCTCGAACTGGACGGCGCGGAGCGCGACGGCGTGCTGGTCGCTGAGTTCTCCACCGGTATGCGCAAGAAGATCGGCCTGGCCACCGCGCTGCTGCACGCCCCGGACGTGCTGGTCCTGGACGAGCCGTACGAGGCGGTGGACCCGGTCTCGGCGCGGGTGCTGACGGCGATCCTGCGCCGGTTCACCGACGGTGGCGGCACCGTGGTGATCTCCAGCCACGTGATGGCCCTGGTGGAGCAGCTCACCGACCGGGTGGCGATCATCGCGGAGGGGCGCGTGCTGGCGGACGGCACGCTCGGTGAGGTCCGGGGCGCGGACGCGACCCTGGAGGACACCTTCGTCCGTCTGGTCGGGGCCCGCGAGGTCGGGGAGGGGGATCTGGCGTGGTTGAACTCCTGATTCGCCTCAAGATCACCCTGGGACGGCACAGCTCCGTCGGCACGAGGTTCTTCTCCCTGGTGATGATCGCCCTGGGGGTCGCGCTGACCTGGTACCTGGCGGTGGCGGCCACCTCCGACCAGGTCCGGTCGGGCCTGCTCATGCTGGCCCTCGCGGTCTGGGCCTGCGGATGGCTGCTGGGCCCCACGATCACCAACGGGGTGGGGGTGCTGCGGGCGCAATACTTCACCCTGCTGCCTCTGGACCGGAACCGGGTGGGTGCCGGGCTGCTGGCGACGGCGTTCGTCGGCACGGGCCCGCTGCTCACCCTGGTGGCCACGGCGACGGTCGCCTGGCACGCGTGGGCCTCGGATCCGGCCGCGCTGTTCCTGGGACTGCTCGGCATGCTGGCGCTGCTGGTGCTCATGGTGTCGCTGTCGCGCCTGGTGTTCCGGGCGTTGGGCGCGGCCATGCACAGCCGGATCGGGATGGAGATCGCCTCCCTGCAATGGGGCCTGATCCTGGCCGGACTCTTCTTCGGGTGGATGGTGGTCCAGCCAGCGTTCTCGGCCGTGTCGAGCCTGTCCCGGGAAGGGCTCCAGGGCACGGTCCTGACCGTGCTGTCCGTGGTGCCGACCTCCTGGCCGGTGCTGGCTGTGGACGCGGCCGCCGCGGGGTCGTGGGGGGCGGCCTTCGGTTGGCTGGGCGCACTCGGCGCGCTGACCCTGGTGACGGTGCTGGTCACCGTGCGCTTGCTGGCTCCGAGCGTGGCCCCCCGCGGTGTGCGGAGACGGTCGCGGCCGCTGGGCTCGCGGGTACTGCTCGGCGGTCGTTCGTTCCTGCCGGACACCCCGCTGGGCGCGGTGGTCGGCAAGGAGCTGCGTCAGTGGTGGCGGGACCCGTGGCGCGGCCTGGAACTTCGCGCCGCCCTGTGGACGGGTCTGATCATCGGGGTGTTCGGGCTGATCGGTCACCTGCCACAGATCGCTCCCTTCGCGGGTGTGGTGGCCCTCCTCGTGATCGGCTTGGGAGGCGCCAACATGTACGGGCACGACGGCACCGCCCTGTGGCTGACCGTGGTCGGCCAGGGACGCGACACCCTCCGCGCCGACGTGCGGGGCAGACAGATCGCGTTCGCCCTGCTCGCGGGCCCGTCATCGGCGGCGTTGAGCCTGGTGGCCGTGGTCGCCTCCGGAGCGTACTGGGCAGTTCCGTACGTGGTGTCGGGCCTGGTGGTGTTCCTGGGGGTGACCGCCGGGCTGACGCTCCTGCTGTCGGTGGTGGCTGTCACCCCGGGGGTGGACCCGCACCTGCGAGTGGACGCCAACGACGCCGGTGACAACCAGATCCAGGTGTGGATCAGCCTGGTCGCCCTGCCGTTGCTGTCGGCCCCCGCCCTCGGAACCCTCGTGTGGGCGGGTGTCCAGGGCGTGCCCTGGCTGGCCGTTCCGGTGGCGCTGGCCAACGGGGCTCTGGCCGCCTGGCTGCTGGGCAGGTCCGCCCACCAACGTCTGGAGAAGCGGCTGCCCGAGACCTTCACCCGCATCCGCTACGGCAAGGCAGTCGCGGCTCAGGCCGCTGCCGGGTCCGGCGGAGGCCTGCTGGACCAACTGGAGCGCGGGGCGCTGTCCACCAACGTGGACATCAAACCCACCGGCTCCTGACCCGGCCGACCGGACGGCCCGAGGACGGCCCACCCAAGAAGGCCACTGGTCAGGACGGGCTGTCCACTCCCAAGGGAAACCCTTCCCCCATCGCTTCAGGCCGACCACACATCGGGCCGTCCCCCTCAGCAGGTGGCTCCCGCTCTCCCTCTTCGGGAGGACCACTGCCGAAGGGGCGCGATCGGCCGCGACTCCGGCCAGGGGCCTGAGACCGACCTCCCGACCGGGCGGAGGTTCACAGGACTACTCATGGAAGAGCGGCGCCGGTGGTGGCCCCAGGTCACCACCGGCGTACTTCCGTCGGGGCCCCGCTCCACCGCACCCGCCCATCCCGGCTTCCGGGCCCGCCCCCGTATCCACCGCCAGAGCTGTTCCCACGTCCACCGCACCGCCTGCCACACCCCGCACCACCCCCTGGATCGCCCTCCACCTTCGATCCTCCGGGAGCCCGCGACCCGCCACAAGCCCTGGGTCCGGGCCTGTGGACAACCTCCGGCCCCGCTGGGCCCTTCCGGCTCCCCGGGAACCGCACGCGCACCGGGCAGGGCTCCTCCCGGGCGCGGCTCCCAAGCGCATCGGGGTGGCGGCCCGGAGCGGGTGGCGGCCCGGAGCGGGTGTCGGCGCGTGAGATTTGACCTGGAGCGCGCTCCAGGTCCTAGCGTGGGCCGCATGACCACGAAACAGAGCAGGATCGGGTCCGGGTTCGGCATGCGAAGCACCGCGGCCGACGTCCTCGACGGCATCGACCTCACCGGACGGGTCGCACTGGTGACCGGTGGCTACTCGGGAATCGGCCTGGAGACCACGCGGGCCCTCGCGGGGGCGGGCGCCCGCGTGGTCGTCCCGGCCCGCAGGCCCGAACTCTCCCAGGAGGCCCTGGCGACGATCCCCGGCGCCGAGACCTCCGCGCTGGACCTGGCCGACCTGGACAGCGTGCGGGCCTTCGCCGCCTCCTTCCCGCACGACCGGATCGACCTGGTGATCAACAGCGCCGGAATCATGGCCAGCCCGCACACTGTGGTCGGGCCCGGCTGGGAGGCCCAGTTCGCCGTCAACCACCTGGGGCACTTCGCCCTGGTCAACCATCTGTGGGACCGGCTCACCGACGGAACCCGGGTGGTCTCGGTGTCCTCCGCCGCACACCACGCCTCCGGCATCCGCTGGGACGATCCGTGGTTCGAGCGGGGCTACGACCGCTGGCTGGCCTATGGGCAGGCCAAGACCGCCAACGCCCTCTTCGCCATGCACCTGGACCGGCTCGGCAGTGCGCATGGGGTGCGGGCCTTCTCCCTGCACCCGGGCGCCATCCTCACCCCGCTCCAGCGGCACATGACCGCCCAGGAGCAGGTGGACCGGGGGTGGATCGACGAGGAGGGCAACATCGTCGACCCCGTCTTCAAGTCTCCCGAGCAGGGCGCCGCCACCCAGGTGTGGGCGGCCACCTCCCCGCGGCTCACGGACCTGGGCGGGGTGTACTGCGAGAACTGCGACATCGCCGAACCTCCCGAGTCCGCCGACACCAAGCAGGGAGAGGCCGGGGTGGCCGCCCACGCCCGTGATCCCGAGCAGGCCGAACGGCTCTGGGCGTGGTCGGCCGAGCTCACCGGCGTGGACGCGCTCGCCCGCTCCTGACCCCGTGAACCCGCGCGGGGCGCCCCGTCCGACGAGGGCGCCCCGCAAGCGGCGTCGGCCACCCCGCCGCCTGTGCCAGAGTTGGATCCGGGAGGACCAGCAGGAGGTACAGATGGCTCGGAAGGCCGACCCCGCGAGGCGACGCGAGGTCCTGGACGCCGTGATCGAACAGCTCGCGGAAACCGGGATCAGCGGGTTCACGCTGCGCGGCCTCGCCCAGGGACTGGGGCAGAGCACCCGCGTGTTCACCCATCACTTCGCCGACCGCGAGGACCTGCTCTCGGCGGTCCTGTCCCGCCTGGACGAGCGTCAGCACCGGTCGCTGCTGGCCACCAAGGGGTGGGAGGACCCGGCGGTCCCGGTCAGCGACATCGTCCGCGACTCCTGGGAGCGCAACCTCGGCCCGGAACTCCCCATGACCCGGCTCATCCGCGAGATCGAGGGTCTGGCCTCGGCGGGACGCTTACCCGCGTCCAGCGCCGGGTTCCTGCGCGGGCGGGCGGAGTTCGTCGCCTCCTGCCTGACCCTGCGCGGCGCCTCGCCAGACCGCGCCCTCAGCCAGGCCACGCTGCTCAACGCGGCCTTCTCCGGCCTGGAGGCCGACTACCTGTCCACCGGCGACCTGGGCCGCGCCGAGGCCGGGCTGGACCTCCTGTGCGAGTGGATCGACGCCACCACGCCACCGCGCTGACTCGGGTCTACTCGCCGGTCCGCACGCGCACCCTCTCGTAGACCGGCACCAGGCCGTCGAGGAAGGCCGTCAACGCCAGCTCGAAGCTGTCCTCGTCGATCTCGGCCGCGACCTCCGCCAGCCGGTGGGCCTGCGACAGGTTCGGGTAGCGGTCCTGGTAGACCCACACGTCGTCGTCGAAGCCGCCCGCGAAGGAGTGGGTCGCCGCACCCACCACCAGGTACTTGGTGGAGGCACCGATCATGGTCGCGTACCGGGGCGGCCAGCCCGCGCCCACGAGCCCTCCGTGCACGGCGTCGGCCCGGCGCAGCGCCTCCTCACGACGGCCCGGACCGGCCGCGATCACCGGCAGCAGGTTGCGGTGTTGGGCCAGGGCGGCGCGGTAGGAGCGCGCCCACACGGCCAGGCCCCGGCGCCAGTCGCGGTTTCCGAAGGCCGAGACGTCGATGTGTCTGGTGGCCTCCTCCGCGACCTCGCTGAGCAGCTCCTCCTTGGTCCGGTAGTGGCTGTACAGCGAGGCGGCCTGCACGGCGAGCTCCTGGGCGAGCTTGCGCATGGAGAGCTTCTCCAGCCCGTCCCGGTCGATGAGCGCGAGCGCGGCTTCACGGATGGCCGGTTTGCTCAGGATCGGTGTCTTGGGTCGGGCCACGGCGGGGCTCCCCTTCCGCGCTGCTCTTGAGCGCCGGGCTGTCCGGCGTCAGCGCTGATCATCGCACGGTGGCGCCCCGACTCCCGTCGAACGCCCCTGGTTCGGTCGCGTCCCCGACCGTACGGCCGACCCCTTGCGTGAGTTGACGGGCGCGACGTACTCTCGAATAACCGAACAGCGTTAGGTTATTTGGGAGCAGCCGTGATTGATTTCTCACTGAGCGAAGAGCAGCGCGCCATCCAGAGCTGGGTGCGGACCTTCGTCGAGCGGGAGCTCATGCCTCTGGAGAACGAAGCGCTGCGCCGCGAACGTGAGGGCCACCCGCCCGGGCTGACCCACGAGGAGAAGGCCCGGCTGCGCGCGCTGGCCCGCAGGTCCGACTTCTGGGGTGTGGGCACGCCGGAGGAGTACGGCGGCATGGGCCTGGACGCCGTCACGGAGGCTCTCATCGAGACCGAACTCGGCCGCACCTTCCTCACGTTCAAGTTCGGCGGCGAGGCCGACAACATCCTGTTCCATGCCAACGAGGAGCAGAAGCGCGCCTACCTGCTCCCCACCATCGAGGGCGAGCGCAGGTCCTGCTTCGCCATCACCGAACCCGGAGCCGGGTCCGACGCCAAGGCCATCCGCACACGGGCCGTCCGCGACGGTGACGAGTGGGTGATCAACGGCGAGAAGACCTTCATCACCGGCGGTGAGGAGGCCGACTTCGCCCTGGTCTTCGCGGTCACCGACCCCGAGAGGGGCGCCAACGGCGGCGTGACCTGCTTCCTTGTCGACCGCGACATGGGCTGGACCTCCGAGCCCATCGACACCATGGGCGAGCGCCGCCCGGCGTCCCTGGTCTTCCAGGACGTGCGCGTCCCCCACGAGAACATCCTCGGTGAGGAGGGGAAGGGCTTCGCCCTGGCCATGAAGTGGATCGGCCGGGGCCGCTACCTGCTGCCCGCCCGCGCCCTCGGCGGCTGCGAACGCCTGCTCGACATGGGCATCGTGTACGCGAAGACCCGGGAGACCTTCGGGGCGCCCATCGCGGACCGGCAGGCCATCCAGTGGATGATCGCCGACTCCCAGACCGAGATCGAGGCTCTGCGGCTGCTGGTGCTGCACGCCGCCTGGCAGGTCTCGCAGGGCGTGGACTCACGGCACGCGCAGTCGATCGCCAAGCTGTTCGGCGGCGTGAAGGCCAACGAGATCGTCGACCGCGTCATGCAGATCCACGGCGGTATGGGCTACACGCGGGAACTGCCCGTCGAACGCTTCTACCGTGACCTGCGGCTCCTGCGCATCTTCGAGGGAACCGACGAGATCCAGCGCCGCACCATCGCCCGCGACCTGCTCAAGGGCCACGTGAAGGTGGGCGCGACCCTCAGGTAGGGCTCACGCCGGACGGGGCCCGTTCCTCGCACCAAGGTGGGCCTCGCGACCGAGCCGGGGCCCGCTCCGCGCTCGAAGACGCCTCACGGACCCCGGTTCGTCCGCCCACCGCTCGGCCTCGGGGACCCCTGGCCGGGCGGCGGCGCGGAGTGTCCTAGTTGACGTCGACCAGGTCGACGACGAACACCAGGGTCTCCCCCGGCTTGATGAGGCCACCGGCGCCGCGGTCGCCGTAGGCGAGGCCCGGCGGGATGACCAGCTGACGGCGGCCGCCGACGCGCATGCCCAGGACACCCTGGTCCCAGCCGGGGATGACCTGACGGGCGCCCAGCTTGAAACGCAGGGGCTCGCCGCGGTTCCAGCTGGCGTCGAACTCCTCACCGGTGGAGTGCGAGACACCGACGTACTGCACGCTGACGGTGCTGCCGTGCCCGGCCTGGTCGCCCTCGCCGACGGTGATGTCGGTGATCTGGAGGTCCGCGGGCGGCGGGCCTTCGATGAAGTCGATCTCAGGACGCTCAAGCGCCATGGTGGGTCCCCTCGGTTGAAGACGTGAACAGAGAGGCCCAGGCTATCGGTGGTGACCGATGGTGCCGGACAGAGTTCGCAAAAGGGCCGGAAGTCGGGGTTCACGATCCGGGAATCCGGGGACTCGGGGCACCGGCCGTCCACGACGGGCCCGTCCCAGGGCGGAAGGCCCGGAGCACCCGGGGGTCGGGCCCGGGGGTCCGGGTCCCGGAGGCCCGGAGGCCCGGGGGCGCAGGGGTCCGAGTCCCGGGGGCACAGGGGACCGGAGGCCCGGGGTTCAGGAACCCGTCGCGGCCCGGTCGGATGCGCTGCGGAGCACACAGAACTCGTTGCCCTCGGGGTCAGCGAGGACCACCCAGCCGGAGCCGTCCGCGTTGCGGTGGTCACCGACGAACGCGGCGCCGATCCCCAGCAGCCGCTCCACCTCCTGTTCCCGGGAGGTCTCCGGGCGCAGGCACAGGTGCAGGCGGTTCTTGACCGTCTTCGCGTCGGGTACCTGGTTGAAGTGCAGCACCGGCCCCTCCGCCAACATCACCTGGGTCTCCGGCTCACCCGGCCGGTCCTCCGGATGCAGGGGGCGCCCGGTCACCCCGCTCCAGAACCGGGCCAGCTCGTAGGCGTCCGCACAGTCGATCGCGATGTTCAGCACCGAGGAAGTCATGGACGCCAGCATGGTCGGCCACCGCCCGGCGCGCCAGCGGATTTCGGCTCCGCGTCGGGAGGCCCGAGGTCACACCCGCGCGCGCTCGTGGTCCCCGACCGTGGCGGCGATGACGTGGCCGTGGCCCTCGACCTTGATCGGGCCGCTGTCGGCCTGGACGAACACGGACTCGCCCCGGCCCAGGGTGACCCCCTCGCCGACCTCGGCGACCAGGTCCACGGTCCCGTGCAGCGCCAGGACCACCGTGGGGCCGTCGCCCGGCAGGTGCGCGGTGATCCGGCCCGGGCCGATCTCGTGCAGAGCGAACTCCGGCGCCGCCGGGCGGAACTCCCGGCGGCCGTCGAGGAATCCCGGTTGGGCGTACGGGATGGGGAGCACCGAGAAGTCCACCACGTCGAGGAGTTCGGGCGCGTCCACGTGCTTGGCGGTCAGACCCGCCCGGAGCACGTTGTCGGAGCTGGCCATCACCTCCACGGCGGTGCCCTGGAGGTAGGCGTGCATGTTGCCCGCCGGGAGGAAGAGGGCCTGACCCGGCCAGAGCGTGACCCTGTTGAGTAGCAGGGCGGCGACGGCGCCCGGGTCCCCGGGGTAACGGGCGGCCAGGTCGGTGACGATCTCCGCGTGGGGCCCGCGTCCGCCTCCACCGGACCACTCCCGGACGAACTCCTCGATCATCCGGCACCGGTCCGAGGCCGGGAGGGTCAGCAGGCGGGTGAGGGCCGCACGGAGCGCCGCGTGGGTGTCGGAGTCGGACAGGTCATCGCGGAGCGCGGTGGCCAGGTCGTTGTCGAGCCCGATGAGGTCGGCGACGGTGGCGGCGGGTTCACGGAACCCGCACAGGGCCTCGAAGGGCTCCAGGGCGAGCAGGAGTTCCGGTTTGTGGTGGGGGTCGCGGTAGTTGCGGTGAGGGGCGTCGAGCGGGATGCCCGCGCGCTCCTCGGCCTCGAACCCGGCGCGGGCCCGCTCGGCGTCGGGGTGGACCTGGAGGGAGAGCGGCGCCTCGGCGGCGAGGTACTTGAGGAGGTAGGGCAGGCGCGAGCCGAAGCGTTCGGCGGTCCCGTGGCCGAGGACGCGGTGCGGGTCCGCGGAGATCAGATCGGGGAGGAGCCTGTCGCCGCCGTCGCAGTGCGCGGTGCTGGGGGCGCCGTGGTGGGCGCCCAGCCAGAGCTCGGCCTGGGGACTTCCGTCCGGCTCGGTACCCAGCAGACGAGGAATGGCAGCGCGTGCTCCCCAGGCGTACGGTCGTACCCGGTTGGTGAGCCTGTGCATCCGCTCCCCGCTTTCCCGTCGGCGTGTTCTCACCCCGAGGACGCTCCGGTGAGGTGGGAACAGTCTTGCCAAGAGAAGCCTCCCGGTCGACACGGCACGCCCCACATCTCGCGGTAGTGCACACTTCACCTCGCCAGTTGGGCAGGCACCCGGTGGACCCGGCGCCCGGTGACGGCAACGAAGTTACTGGGAAGTAAACCACGTTCGAGGACACGTGAACAGCACCACACTGTCACCTTCGAGAAGACGACCAACGGTGCCCTCCAGGGTGATTCATGATGCCATCCACATGACGAAGAGGCCCGCTTCGCACGGCCCCGCCCCCGCGCTGGATCGTGAAATCCGACACCCACCGATCACCCCGACCCACCAGCACGCCGCACACCACCCCTCCGGTGAGGGTGTCCCCGAGGACTCGGGCACGTGGGGGCACCGGAAAAGCAGATGCCGTCCGGGGATCCCGACCAGTAGGGTTCCCCGACCCGGGACAAGCGAGCACCAAGGAGCCAGCCCATGCGACTGCGTCAAGGCGGCGCGGACGACACCGCCGAACTCCTGCGGCTCTTCGACGAAGCGGTCGTGTGGCTCACCGAACGCGGCTCCGCCGAGCAGTGGGGCACCCGCCCCTGGTCGGAGATCCCCGAGAGGGTCGAGATGGTCCGCGGGCTGGCCTCGGAAGGTCTGTGGGTCGCCGAGAGCGACGGGATCACAGCGGGCGCCCTGGTCATCAGCGAGTCCGCCCTTGACTACGCGCCGCCGGTCGACGAGCGGGAGATCTACGTGCGCCTGCTGCTGACCGACCGGAGACACGCGGGTCGCGGTGTCGGCGGCAGGCTCCTCGACCACGCCCGCACCCAGGCCCGCGAACGCGGGATCTCCCTGGTCCGGGTGGACTGCTGGTCGGGCGGGGACGGCTCACTCATCCGCTACTACGAGCGCCAGGGGTTCACCCCGACCGTGCGCGTGCCGGTGAGGGACAAGGAGGTCCAGGTGTTCGAGGACCGCCTCTGACCAGGCTCGCCGAACCGCACGGACGGCCGGGCCTCAGCGATCCCGGCGCACCTGGTCCGAGGCCTCGGCCAGGCGGTCGATCACCTGCTGGGTCAGCTCGGGGTCGGGGCTCCCCAGACCGGCGATCGAGGACATGTACATGCCGTCCCCGGCGAGGCGGATGGTCTCGGCCAGCACCGGGTCAGTGAGCTCGGCGTGCAGGAGTTCGCCCCAGCGGGTGAACAACTCCTTCACCAGGACGCCCGCCTCCGGGGGGATGTCCTCCTTGCTGCGCAGCGCCGCGATGACCGCCCAGTAGAGCTCGCCCTCCACCGTGGTCTGCGGCAGCGACGTACGCAGGAAGTAGCGAACCACGCCCTCGTCACTCTCGACCGCCTCGCGGAACTCCTCCTCCGCCAGGGCGCGGACGCGCTCCATGAGGCCGACCATCATGGCCGACTTGGAGGGGAAGTGGTACAGCAGCCCGCCCTTGGAGACCTCGGCGGCGCGTGCGACCGCTTCCAGGGTCACCGAGGAATAACCTTCGGCGATCAGGATGTCTTGTAAAGCGTCGAGGATTCTGTCCCGCGTGTTCGATGTACTCACGATTGACACTGTACCGGCTGGACGGTACTGTACCGGCTGGACGGTTGAAGAGTCCCGGATCGTGCCCGCACCACCGTGCCGCACCCCGGTCGACCAGACTTCCCGTCCCACCAGCCCGGACGGCGCCAGCCACCCGCCGGGCCCGCGCCCTCACTCCGAAGGGCGCGCAACCCACAAGCGATGACGAGGGAAAGATGAGTTCCGCCAAGGCCGGAAACGGCGCCACCCACACGCACGGGGGCACCGGGTCCCCACCCGCACTCGCGGGCCCGCGCGAGTGGGCCGCACTCGCCGTCCTGGTCCTGCCCGTGGTACTGATCTCGGTCGACATGACCGTGCTCGGTTTCGCGGTCCCCGCCCTGAGCGAGGCACTGAGCCCCTCCTCCGGGCAGCTGCTGTGGATCATCGACATCTACGGCTTCATCCTGGCCGGACTGCTGATCACCATGGGTTCGCTCGGTGACCGGATCGGTCGGCGACGCCTGCTCATGATCGGTTCGGCGGCCTTCGGCGCGGCCTCCCTGCTGGCCGCCTTCGCACCCAACGCCGAGACACTGATCCTCGCCCGCGCCCTGCTGGGAGTGGCGGGGGCCTCGCTGATGCCCTCGACCCTGTCCCTGCTGCGCAACATCTTCCTGGACCCGCGCCAGCGCCTGCTCGCCATCGCGATCTGGGCGTCGGGCTTCTCCGGCGGCGCGGCCCTCGGCCCGATCCTGGGCGGCTGGCTCCTGGAGCAATTCTTCTGGGGCTCGGTCTTCCTGATCAACCTGCCCGTGATGGCGCTGATCCTCATCCTGGTGCCGCTGCTGGTCCGTGAGTCCCGCAACCCGGACTCCGGACGGATCGACATGCTCAGCGTCGTGCTGTCGCTGGGTGCCATGCTGCCCGTCGTCTTCGGGATCAAGAAGCTGGCCACCGGCGGGCTCGACCTCCTGCCGGTCGTCTCGCTGGTGTTCGGTCTGACCCTCGGCTACCTGTTCGTCCGCCGTCAGCGGGCGCTCAAGGACCCGCTGATCGACGTGCACCTGTTCCGTTCGCGCGTGTTCAGCGTGGCGGTGGTCACCAACCTGATGATCGTGTTCTCCCTGGTGGGGTCGTTGTTCTTCCTCACCCAGTACCTCCAGCTGGTGCTCGGCGTCTCGCCGATGCGCGCCGGCATGGTGCTGCTGCCCGGGCTGGTCCTGTCGATCGTCGCCGGTCTCGTGGCCGCGCGGGTGGCCCGCCACCTGAGCCTGTCCACCGTGATCGGGGTGTCCCTGATCGTGACGGCGGCCGGATTCGGCGCGCTGGTGTTGACCCCGGCCGACGACGTCACTCGTGGCGTCGGTCTCGTGATCACCGCCTTCGTGCTGATCTCGCTGGGCACCGGTTTCGCCGAGACGCTCACCAACGGCGCGATCATGTCGGCCGCGCCGCCCAAGCGCGCGGGCGCCGCGTCCGCGATCTCCGAGACCGCCTACGAGATGGGCGGTGCGCTGGGCGTCGCGGTGCTGGGCAGCGTGCTGACCGCCTTCTACCGAGGGCACCTCACCGAGGTGGACGGGGTGTCCGACTCCGCGACCGAGGCCGCCCGGGAGACCCTGGGCGGTGCCGCCAACACGGCCGCCGACCTGGGCGGGCCCGCCGGTGAGGCGCTGATGGACTCGGCTCGGTTGGCGTTCACCGACGGCATGCACCTCACCTCGGCCATCGCCGTGGTGATCGTGCTCGCCGCGGCGGCGCAGGCCTGGTTCCTGCTGCGCGGACACGGCAACCCGGCCGTGGACACCCCGGAGCCCGAGGCGTTCCACCAGGAGGCGTCTGAGGCCCCTGCGACGACCGGTGCCTCAGAGGCGCCCGTGGCCGTCGAGACCAACGAGCCCGCGAAGTAACAGGGATCGCAGTTCGGCCCCCGAGGGAGTTCCCTCGGGGGCCGACGTGTGCCCGGGGGCGTGGGTCCGGGGTCAGGGCAGTCGCAGGAGTTCCACCGCGCCACCCGCCCAGCCCGGGGGCACCACCGCGTAGGCATCGGCCAGAGCGGCACCACGCAGACTGCCGGGGCGGTCGTGGCCCACCGGTTCGACGTGCCCCTCCCCCACCCGCACCGCGACCAGACGCGTGTCGTCGGGCCGGGAGGCCACCTCGCCGACCATGGTCGCCCCGGGGAGGCCACCAGACGGGTCAGGGCGGCCGGACATCGCGCTCAGCAGCGGGACCAGGAGGGTGAGTGACGCCACGAGCGCGGCGTTCGGGTTGCCGGGCAGGCCCACGAACACGGTTCCGCCCGTGTGCGCGAGCAACTGGGGGTGTCCGGGGCGGCAGGCCACCCCGTCCACGACCACCTCGGCGTCCAGCTCCCGGAGCACCCCGCGCAGGTGGTCGGCGGGTCCCTTCGAGGAGGAGCCGCAGACCACCACCACGTCGGTCCCGGCCGTGGCCAACGCCTCACCCAGGTCCCCGAAGCCGTCCCCCAGCATCCGCACCCGCTCCAGGTGCGCGCCGGCCCAGGTGAGGACCCCGGGCAGCAACGGGCCGAGCGCGTCCCGCACCAAGCCCTCGCCGGGGAGGCCGTTGGCGGCGATCTCGTCCCCGGTGACCAGTACGGACACCGTGGGAAGACGCACTTCCAGACCGTCGTGGCCCAGGCTCGCCGACAGCCCCAGCACCGCCGGGGTGACCTCGGTGCCCGCCTCCAGCACCCGCTCCCCCGGCGCGGTCTCCTCCCCCGACCAGCGCACGTGCCGCCCGCGCTGGGCCTCGCCGTGCACCCGGCCGTCCACCACTTCGGCGTGCTCGTAGGGCAGGACCGACTCCGTGCCCTTCGGCACCCGGGCGCCGGTGGCGATCTCCACAGCCTCACCTCGGCCCAGGGAGAGCCCGGCGACCGGTGCCCCGGCCAGCTGGGAGCCCACCAGGAGCCACGGCCCCTCCCCCGCCACGGCGAACCCGTCCATCGCCGACGCGTCGAAGGCGGGCAGGCCCACCAGGGCCCTCAGCTCGTCAGCGAGCACACCACCCAGCGCCCGGCCCAGAGGAAGTTCACGAGCGGGCGTGCGCAGGCGCGCCCCGAGCTCGCGGGCCCGCTCACGCGCCCGCGCCCAGGAGACGGCACCTCCGTGCCCTCCACACGCCGCACCGTCCGCCACGGGGATGTCCATGCCGCTCCGTCCACTTCACTGCTGGTGTGCCCCGAGTCTGCCCGGGACACCTGACGCGGACGCTACCGCCCCCGCGCACCCACCCAGGGGAGCGCCGCACCACCCCGCCGGGCTCCGATTTGCCGTCTGTCGAATCTCCGCTAAAGTCTGTACCAGCAGCAAGGCGAGGCCAACGGAGACGAGGGCCGGACCGGGCAGCAAGCGGACGTGGCTCAGCTGGTAGAGCATCACCTTGCCAAGGTGAGGGTCGCGGGTTCGAATCCCGTCGTCCGCTCGGAGGAGGCGCGGGGCGAGAGATCGCTCCACGTGTACTCGGTGGAGTGGCCGAGAGGCGAGGCAGCGGCCTGCAAAGCCGTCTACACGGGTTCAAATCCCGTCTCCACCTCCCAGTCTCACTGGGGCGATTAGCTCAGTTGGCTAGAGCACTACCTCGACACGGTAGGGGTCACAGGTTCGAGTCCTGTATCGCCCACAGAGTATGACCAGCGAAGGGCATGTTCCGGAGAGATCCGGCACATGCCCTTCGCTGTGTCTGACCGTCGCTTGACCGTGGCAGCGGACGCCACCAGACGGCCCCGACCGTTCGCGTCCGGCACCAGGCCAGACGCACCTCAGGCTTCAGCGGACTCCGCCCGAATCTACTGGACGTAGATCAGCGGTTGAGACCCGGTACGGGACCCCCGATCTGCACCAGGAACTCCCCTGCGCGAGCAGGCACATGGGCGTCACCTCCCGGACCGAGAGGGTGACGCCGAGCTCGACGAGGCGTGGTCGACGTCGGGACCGGACCACGAACGCCGTCAGCGTGAGGGTGAGAGAGCGGCGGCACACTGTTCCGGCTGGCCGCGACGCCGTCCTGTGTCCCGGAGACAGGACGGTCTCGTGAGCGGGTCGTCCGGTGGGCGGCAGACGCGCCCCACACTCCGTCCGGAGCGTGAGTCACGGGCCCCGTGCTCCGAGTGGACGAAGGTCCCCCAGGTGCGACAGACGGGGCTCAGTGTGATTCGTGTGAAGCGTCGGGGTCGTTGAAGCGGAATCCCACACCGCGAACGGTGACGATCCAGTCCGGTGCGCCGAGCTTCTTGCGGAGGCTGCTCACGTGGGTGTCGATCGTTCGGCTGGCCAGGGGAGTGACCTCGTCCTGCACGACGTTGAACTGCCACACCCTGCGGAGGAGCTCCGCGCGGGAGAAGAGAGAGTCCGAGTGGGACGCCAGCAGGTGGAGCAGTTCGAACTCCTTGCGGGTCGCCTTGACCGACCGGTCGCCCACCCGCACCTCTCGTGTCGTGGGATGTATCGACAGCTCACCGAAGGCGAGCGCCGACGACGAGGAGACCCGAGAGCGTCTGAGCAGGGCACTGATGCGTGCCATGAACTCCCGGCTGGAATAAGGCTTGTCGATGCAGTCGTCGCACCCTCCCTCCAGCGCGAGGATCCGGTTCATCTCTGACGACGTGAACCCGATCATGGGGATGTCGCTCACCTTGCGCATCTCCCGACACAGGGTCAGGCCGTCGAAGTCCTCCAGGTCGAGGTCCACGAGAACGAGCTGGAACTCCTCGTATCTGGACATCGCCTCGGCGCCGGTCGAAACTAATTCCCCCAATAGGCCATGCCTTCGCAGGTCCCTGAGTATTTCGTCGGAGCCCTCACAGTCCGCGACCACCAGAACAGGAGGGCCTCCCCAGGTCATGCTGAAATTTCCTGTCATGAGAAACGACCACTCAGTTCAACTAAACCGATAGGACAAAGGATGAACTGACGACCTAGAGCGATTATTAACGGAAGATTCTTCACAATAAGCTACAAAAAGGCCAAGTCTCACATTTCTATCATGCATGAGGTTGTCTGTAAAGAGGCTGTTTTCGGTCGGCCCGTTACCAGGACATCGCGACAATACCCCAGCTCAAAGGGTGCGCAGATCCGCTCGTCCTCGGCTTTTGCCGGATGAATTACGGAAGGGCCGGACGCAGGTACTCGTAGGCCCATGCCGCCAACGATCCTGGCGTCGTGGTGACCACGTCCCGTGACTGTTCGGGGACCAGGTCACGGGTACCCGCCGCCATGCCGACGATGCCCTCGACCGCACCGTCGCGCAGTCCGGCCGAGCGCAGCACTCCGCGCAGGTCGTCATCGCTCATGTGGCGCACCCCGATGTTCCGGCCGAGCACCTCGCTGAGGATCGCGGCGACACGCCGGTAACTCAGATCCTCCGGGCCGTGGACGGCCTGGACCCCGAGGCCCGACCACCCGTCGTTCAGCAGACGCGCGGCGGCGACGTCCCCGATGTCGCGGGGATCGACCCACGGCATGGGCCGGTCCGGATCGACCGTTGTGGTGAGCACACCACACGCGAGCGAGTCGGCGGCCGCCAGCAGATTGGTGAAGAAGTACCCACAGCGTAGATGGAACACGTCGGCCCCGGTGGCCTCGAAGAGTTCCTCGATCCGAGCGAGTCCGTCGATATGGCCGGCGCCGCCCCTCTTCTCGGCCCCCACGCTACTCAGCAGCACGATGCGGTCGACGTCTCCCGCCTCCGCGGCCCGCGCGAGCGCCTCGGCGGTCCGCAGCGAGACCGTGACCGGATCGGGGCACGTGTGCGGCGTGGGATCGACCCACAAGACAGTCCGGGCACCGGCCACCGCGGTACGGACGAAGGCGCCGTCGGTGAGGTCCCCCTGCTTGGCGTCGACCCGCCGACGGGTCTCCTCCCCGAGCCGCCCCTCGTCGCGGACCAGCAAGGTGGGCCGGACCCCGGCCTGTATCAGCAGCCGCACCACGCGCGAGCCGACATGCCCGGTCGGCGTCGTCACAACGATCGTCATACCAGTGAACTTCCTTTGAGAGTCAGCGGGGGATCCGCCCTCGCGACTGCCGGAAACGGACCGAGAGGCGTCCTCGTATCCGCCGGACGAACCCGTCGGCGGCGCGGAGACGTGGCCGACAGGGGGGACGGGGCCGATCAGGACCTTACCGACTGACCTGCTGCTTCGCTGGGATATCGACGAAGTCGGGGTGCCCCGGGCCAGGGCCGGACCGGGCCGTCGTCAACACCGGCCCGAGGGGCTCCGTCGGGCCCGCGCCAAGTCGGCCGAGTGAGGGTTCGAGCGAGCGACGAGAGGCAGCGACAAGAGACTTTATAAACAATTTGAGAATACCTGAGTGCACTTAATCGACGCACCTGGATACGCTACACCGGGATCAGGGAATCAAGAATTTCTCGGAGGGGATTACATGCCCGAAAGAAACATCGAGTCGATCGATAAGGTCATCGGGTTCGATCCATTCGCTAAACAATGGATAACTGTCGAATCCGGAGAACCGCGCTCAGCGCTCGCCCCGATCCCTCCGCTGGACGGCGTTCTGGCGGTCGACGACGAGTCCCGTGACGCGGCAGCCGTGGATCTGGGAAACCTCTCCTCCGAGAAGCCGAGTGCGGTCCTGCGCCCCGGGTCGGCGCGCGACGTCGCCGCGATGGTCGCCTTCTGCCGGGAGCAGGGAATTCCGGTGTCCAGCCGCGGCCAGGCGCACACCACCTTCGGCCAGGGGCTCTCGCGGGGGTTGCTGATCGAGAACCGGCACCTCGCCCGTATCCATTCCCTTGGCCCGGACTTCGCAGAGGTCGACGCCGGTGTCCTGTGGAGGGACCTGACCAGAGCCGCCTACGACCAGTCGCCGCGGCTGACACCTCCGGTCCTCACCGGCTACACCGGGCTCACCGTGGGCGGAACCCTGTCCGTGGGCGGCGTCGGCGGAATCGTCGGCGGCCTGCGCACCGGACTCCAGGTGGACCACGTACGCGAACTGGAGGTCGTCACCGGAACCGGGGCCATCGAGCGCTGCTCCCCCACGCACAGGAGCGACCTCTTCCACGCCATGCTCGGTGGGCTCGGCCAGTGCGGCATCATCACGAAGGCGACCATCGACCTCGTCCCCGCCGCCGAACGGGCACGCACCTACGTCCTCGGCTACACCGACAGCGGGACCTTCTTCCGCGACCTGCGCACGGTCATCGACCGCGTCGGCGTCGACCATGTCTACGCCGAGTTCGTCGCACCCGGCGCGAACCCGACGTTCACGCTGCTCGCGACGTCGTTCTACGACTCCCCCAGCGCTCCGGACGACCAGGCGATCCTGGACGGCCTGGGAGCCTCGCCTGAGATCGAGGACCGGGGATACATGGACCACGTGCTCTCGATCGACAACCTCATCGATCCGTTGTGCGAGACCGAGGGATGGGACCGGCTCGTCAAACCGTGGTT
The DNA here is from genome assembly GCF_003182025.1 of Nocardiopsis sp. L17-MgMaSL7. Taxonomy (NCBI): domain Bacteria; kingdom Bacillati; phylum Actinomycetota; class Actinomycetes; order Streptosporangiales; family Nocardiopsidaceae; genus Nocardiopsis; species Nocardiopsis sp. L17-MgMaSL7. Next base: position 248,950 of record NZ_QGTF01000002.1, read on the forward strand.
CGACACCTGGCTCCCGGGTTCGAGGCTGGAGGACTTCTTCACCGACATCCACCCGACACTGACCCCCCAGGACATCGGCCCCTACGGAGCCGGGCTGATCTACCCGCAGCGACGCTCACACGCCACGCGCCCGCTGCCACGCGTCCCCGAACCGCACGGATCGGAGTGGATGTTCGTCGTGGACATCAACACCGTGTCGGAGACCCCGGACCCGGAACCGGGCTTCGCCGACTCCATGCTCGCGCGCAACGAGCGCCTGATGTCCCTGACCCGGGAGCGGCACGGCGGCGTGCTCTACCCCATCGGTTCGGTACGGATGACGGAACCGGAGTGGCGCGAGCACTACGGCGAGGCCTGGGACGACTTCCGCTCCGCGAAGGAACGTTACGACCCCGACCACGTCCTCACGCCCGGCCCCGGTGTCTTCGGGGCCCCCGGAACCGTCGGGGAGGCGTGAGCCATGGTCTCCCGACCGGAACTCATCGGAGACATCGGAGCGGTCTCCAGCACCTCACCCCTGGCGTCGGGCGCCGCGATGGCCGTCCTGGAGCAGGGCGGCAACGCCTTCGACGCCGCCGTCGCGGGTGGGCTGGTACTACAGGTGGTCGAGCCGCACTCCAACGGCCCCGGCGGCGACGTCGCCATCATCGCCCAGCGCTCCGGAGAGGAGGACGCCTCCGTCATCTGCGGGCAGGGGCCGATGCCCAGCGGCGCGGACATCACGCACTTCACCGGCCTGGGCCTACGCCAGATCCCCGGGTCCGGCCTCCTTCCCGCCGCCGTCCCCGGAGCCATGGGCGCCTGGCTGCGGTTGCTCGCCGACTTCGGTCGGCTCCCCCTGGAGACGGTGGCCGACCCGGCGATCGGATACGCCACGAACGGCTATCCGGTCATGCCCGACACCGCGAAGGCGATCGGCGCGCTCGTCCCGCTGTTCGAGGACGAGTGGGCCTCCTCCGGCAAGACGTACCTGGTCGGGGGCAGCGCCCCTGTGGCCGGGGACCGGCTGACCAACCCCGACCTGGCCGCCGTGCTGAGTCGGCTCGTCGCCGAGGGGCGGGCGGGGAGCACGGACCGGAAGACGCAGATCGAAAACGCCAGACGCGCGTTCTACGAAGGCTTCGTGGCGGACGCCATCGACGGGTTCGTCGCCTCGACCGCGGTTCTCGACGCCTCCGGGCGCCGGCACCGGGGGCTGCTCACCGGCGACGACCTCGCGACGTGGCGGGCCGACGTCGAGCCGGCGCTCCGCGGCGACTACCGCGGACTGACCGTCAACAAGCCGGGCCCCTGGTCCCAGGGGCCGGTCTTCCTCCAACAACTGGCCCTCCTCGAGGGTTACGACCTGCGTTCGCTGGCCCCGGACAGCCCCGAGTACGTCCACCTGCTCACGGAGGCGGCCAAACTCGCCTTCGCGGACAGGGAGGCGTGGTACGGGGACCCCGCCACCCGTCCCGACTCACCGCTCACGACTCTGCTCTCCACGGAGTACAACACGGCCCGGAGACGGCTCATCGAGGATCGGGCCAACCCGGACCCCGCTCCGGGGATTCTGGGCGGTCGAACCTCCGAGGTGCCCGTGATCGACCCGGACCCGGTTCCCGACTGGGGCGGGGACTGGATGGGACAGCTGCAGAGCGGGATGCCCACTGTCGTCCTGCGGGCCACGCTGGAGCCCAGCGACACCTGTGCGCTCGTGGTGGCCGACCGGTACGGGAACCTGGTGGCCGCGGTTCCCAGCGGAGGCTGGCTCAAGAGCTCCCCGGTCGTCCCCGGGCTGGGCTTCCCACTCGGCACACGGGGTCAGACCATGTGGTTGGTCGAAGGGCACCCGAACTCAGTAGCCGGGGGCAAACGTCCCCGCACGACGCTCAGCCCGACGCTGGTCTCCCAGGACGGACGGCCCCGCCTGGCCTTCGGCACCCCGGGGGGCGATCGGCAGGACCAGTGGACGCTGGCGACCTTCCTGGCCGCGGTCGAGTTCGACATGGACCTCCAGCGCAGCACCGAGGTTCCCCTGTTCCACACCGACCACTTCCCGTCGTCGTTCACCCCTCGTGGACGCCGGCACCGAACGATGGTGGCAGAGGCCGGGGTCGGCTCCGCGACCGTGGCCGAACTCCGACGCAGGGGGCACGTGGTCGACGTGGTTCCCGAGATGTCCATGGGTGCCAAGGCCTGCATCGTGGGCGTGGGCCGGGACGGGTTCCTGCGCGCGGGCGCGGGTCCGCGCGGCCGCCAGGCCTACGCGGTATGCCGATGAGGCCCCCGGTCTGATCCCCGGACGAGCGCACGAGGGGCGGTGGTGGACGGTGTCGTCCGTCCACCACCGCCCCTCCATACGGGCGAAACCCACTTCTCCCGTGAGTCGGCTCCCCTGGGTCTGCGGCTAGCGCGCGGTCAGCTCGTAGAAGCAGGTGCGCGGCCCCGCGGCGGCATTGGTGATGACGCGTTCGCATCGCAGCCGCGACCTCCGGAACACGTCCAGCCACGCCGTCCGGTCCCGCGGTATGCCCTGGCCGGTCAGGACGTGCACGAGAAAGAAGTCGGAGTCGTTTTCCCGGTTGTCGTAGCGCAGCTCCGGCTCCCCGAGCAGGAACACCTTCCCCTCGGTCAGGACGTCGGCGAGGCGGTCGAGGACCGCGATCACCGCGTCCTCACCGTCCCGGAAGAGCTCGTGCATCACACCGACCCCGACGAGAACATCGGCCTCCGCCGCCTTCTCGGACCAGGTGTCCGGTGCGAAGGCGTCGGCGACCTCGAAATTCGTACGGTCGGCGAGCCCGCCCCGTTCGCTGTCCGCCCTGGCGTTGTCGACGGCGGCGCGGGAGATGTCGATTCCCGCGCCCGACAGCTCGGGAAGCCGTGCGCACAGCTGGAGGATCAGAGACCCGTCCCCACACCCGATGTCCAGGATCCGACGCGGCTGCCGATCCGAGAGGGCCTCCGCGACGAGTCCCACGTAGGACACCGTGGCGACGGTTCCGGAGTGACGGCTGAGCGCTCCGCCCGCCCGGGTCACGTCGCGCCCGTACTCGACCTTGTTCGTGATCAGGTCGGTCATCCTGGCGGTGACGGGTGCGTACGCCTCAAGATAGAAGCCGAGCCGGGCCAGCGAGATCTCACTGGTGAGGAGGGTCCCCTTCGGAGACAGCCGGTAGCACCCCTCCCTCCGGTCCAGGACGCCGCACACCCGCAGGTACCGAAGAAACCCCCGGCCGGTGTCAGTGTCCCCCTCGCCGAGGATCTCCACCGGAGACGCCCATTCCCTGGCGCGCAACCGTTCGAGGCATCCGGACTCGACGAAAGCATAGATCGACATGCACAGATGCATCGAGCTGATCAGTTCCGGCATACCGGAAATGTGATAGGAATGCCATGGGCCGATCTGCTCGTCATTCCAGACTTCCATGAGATCCGGCATATCCAATTCGAAACTCCTCGGGGTCTCCAGGGAACGCAAACCGAGCACTCCCCCTTTCGCCAACAACCATTGGCACCCAGGGTAACTTTCAACACAAAGGGGAACAAGCAGCTGACCGACAAATAAAACTCATCGGACCGTAAGAGACTCTTTCAGGGAACCGAGCCCGCCGCCGTCGCACCTTAGCAGCACGCGAGGCCGCCACCAGGCGACATCACGAGGGACCTGGCCGAATCACGGCAGAAGAAAGTCTTGAGAATATCTTCAGTTTCCTTGATGGAATCTCCCCGAACAGGAGGGAAAGGATAACCCTTAGACCACCCCTTCGACTCCTGAGGAGGCCCTCAGCCCATGAAGGCTCTGGTACTGGCTGGCGGGTCCGGGTCGCGGCTGCGCCCTATCACCCACACCTCCGCGAAACAACTCGTCCCCGTCGCCAACAAACCTGTACTGTTCTACGGCTTAGAGTCGATCTCCGCAGCCGGAGTGCGTGAAATCGGAATCGTGACCGGGGATACCGCCGCCGAGATCGAGGAGGCCGTCGGAGACGGCAGCCGTTTCGGCCTCGAAGTAACCTACCTGCGACAGGAGGCCCCGCTGGGGCTGGCGCACGGTGTCCTCATCGCTCGCGAGTACCTGGGCGACGACGACTTCGTCATGTACCTGGGCGACAACTTCATCGTCGGCGGCTTCGCCGACCTGGCCGCCCGCTTCCGCCGGCTCCGCCCCGCCGCCCAACTCATGCTGACCCACACCAGCACGCCCCAGGCGTTCGGCGTGGCCGAACTGGACGCCGCCGGCCAGGTGGTGGGACTGGAGGAGAAACCGACCCACCCCAAGAGCGACCTCGCGCTGGCCGGAGTGTACATGTTCACGCCCGCCGTCCACGGGATCGTCGCGCACCTCAAACCCTCCGTTCGCGGCGAACTGGAGATCACCGACGCCATCCAGGGGCTGATCGACGCGGGCGAGCGGGTGGACTCCACCACCATCACCGGCTACTGGAAGGACACCGGGAACGTGGACGACATGTTGGAGGTGAACCGGAACGTCCTGGAGACGTTGGAGCCGCAGATCGCGGGCTCCGTCACCGAGAGCGACCTGGTCGGGCGCGTGGCCGTGGCCGAGGGCGCCCAGGTGGTCCGCTCGCGCATCGTCGGCCCCGTGACCGTGGGACCGGACGCGGTCATCCACGATTCCTACATCGGACCGTTCACGTCCATCGAGGGCGGCTGCCGGATCAACGCGAGCGAGATCGAGTACTCCATCGTGCTCCGCGGCGCCTCGATCGAGGGGATGCGCCGTATCGAGCGCTCCCTCATCGGTCGGGAGTCGCAGATCGTCCCCGCCCCTCCCACACCGCGGGCGCACCGACTCGTGCTCGGTGACCACAGCCAGGTGCGGATCAGCACCTGACCCCCTCACCCGCCGCGTCCCACGCCGCCCGGCGGGGTTGCGCAAGCATGGAAAGGCTCGGAACAAGCGATGAGAACTCTGGTCACGGGCGGTGCGGGCTTCATCGGCTCGCACTTCGTGCGCAAGCTGCTCGGCGAGCACTCCGCGTCCCGTACTCGGGACCGGGTCACGGTTCTCGACAAGCTGACCTACGCGGGCAGGAAGTCGAACCTGGATGAGGTCGCCGATCGGATCGACTTCGTTCGCGGCGACGTCTGCGACGCCGACCTGCTCGCGCGGCTCCTTCCGGACCACGACGTGGTGGTCAACTTCGCCGCCGAGTCGCATGTGGACCGCTCCATCACGGACGGCACGGCGTTCGCCCGCACGAACGTGCTCGGCGTCCAGACCCTGATGCAGGCCTGCCTCGAATCCGGGGTCCGCAGAGTGGTCCAGGTCTCCACGGACGAGGTGTACGGGAGCATCGCGACGGGGAGCTGGAGCGAGGACGCCCCGCTGGACCCGCGCTCCCCCTACTCGGCGGCGAAGGCCGGAGGTGATCTCATCGCCTTGGCCTACGCCCGCACCCACGGGCTGCCGGTGTGCGTCACTCGCTGCGGCAACAACTACGGCCCCCGCCAGTATCCGGAGAAGGTCGTCCCGCTCTTCGTCACCAACCTGCTCCAGGGACGGTGCGTCCCGGTGTACGGGGACGGACGCAACGTTCGCGACTGGGTCCACGTGGACGACCACTGCCAGGGCGTTCGCGTCGTGATGGAGCATGGTGCGCCGGGCGAGGTGTACCACATCGGCGGCACCGCCGAGCTCACCAACCTCGAACTCACCCAGAGACTGCTCTCCGCCTTCGGTGTGGGGTGGGACCGAGTGGAGTGGGTCGCCGACCGCAAGGGCCACGACCAACGCTACTCCCTCGCGGACGACAAGCTGCGTGCGCTCGGCTACACACCGAGGGTCGACTTCGAGCGGGGGCTGACCGAGGTGATCGACTGGTACGGCGCCCACCCCTCGTGGTGGGAACCGCTGCGGTCGGCCATGGCGGCGTCGTAGGCCCTCCGCGCATACAACGACGGCTTCGGAGCGCCGGTCGAAGACGGGCCGGGCACATGGCTGCCTCGCGGCTGTCAGGTCGCGGTGCCGGACAGGCTCAGCCAGCCCTCACGGGCCCGGGCGAACTCGCCGATGATCTGCTCCCTTTCCCGGTGGAGATCCCGCCCCGCGCACAGCTTGTCCAGCACTGCGTTCGTCTCGCGGTACATGTGCCGGGCCTCGTTGTAGGGGACGGAGGTGAACGCCACCAGCTGGTAGAGCGGTGTGTACAACTCCGGGTGCTCTTGGTGGAGCCGCCGCTCCAACGACCTACGGGCCAGGAAGGCCGAGTCGTCGACGTGGGCCGACAGCTCCCTCAGGTTGTCCAGGGACAGTTCGGCGAGCGCGTGCCCGGCCCTGACCCGCACGTCGCTGTACTCCCTGGCGACGAGCTCCGTGACCGCGCCGACCTCGCTCTCGTCGGTGAGGCGAAACTTCTCAAGGAGGGCGGCCAGGGTGGCGGCGTCCTCGAAACTGCAGTTGACCCCCTGGCCGTAGAAGGGGACGACCGTGTGCGCGGCGTCCCCCACGAGCACCACGCGGGCGTGGTGGTAGGGAGCGCAGTCGACCGTCCGGAGCCGCGTCGGCAGGCGGGCCATGAGACCGCTTCCGACCTGGGTCATCCGGTCGAACACGTCCGGGAACTCGGTCGAGCAGTAGTCGCGGACCGCGTCGGCCGAGTCGAGTCCGCGGAAGTGGGACCTTCGGTCGCGCCCGGCCATCGGCTTGAACAGGCTCGTGGTGAACGTCTGTTCGCGGTTGGGCTGTGCCTGGAGGAAGTGGTCGCCCCGCGGCCACAGGTGCAGACCGCTCGGATCGGCGTCCGCGTAGTCCATGGTGATCTCCGCGTGCCCGTGCGCGATGGACCTGCGGGTGACCCGCATGTGCGTCGGAGCGGAGGCGGCGATGGCGTCGCGGACCGCGCTGTTGGCGCCGTCGCAGCCGATGAGCAGGTCCCCCTGGAACCGGGCCCTGTGGCCGTCTCCGGAACGCACCGTCACCGCGGCCCGGGCCGCGTCCACTTCGACGCACTCGCGCTCGTAGTGGATCCGCGCCCCGGCGCGGACCGCCTGGTCGCGCAGCAGGTCCTGGAGGACGTTGCGGGGGATGGACAGCAGATGGTGGGTGTCCGCGGTCCCGTACGGCTGTGTGGAGACCGCGCCGTCCCGGTGGTGGATGATCCGTTTGGTCAGTACCGCTCCCTGGTGGTAGAGGCGGCGCCTGACCTCGTGGGGGAGGGCGGAGAGCCCGCGCGAGGTGAGCGTGAGGTTGAAGGAGTGGCCGCTGCCGACCGGACCGGACGCGGAGGTCCGTTCCAGGAGATCGACCTCGATCCCCTGGCCCCGGAGCAGGGTGGCCAGGGCGCACCCGACCGGCCCCGCGCCGACGATCACCGCTGAGTACCTGTGTTCTTCAGTCATGGCTCGCCTTCCGTCGCTCCTTCTCCGGCAAGGGGACCGCTCCGTGGGAGCGGAAGTACTCGAACATCCGGTCGATCCACCGCGTGTCCGCGGGTGGCAGCGGGCACCCTAGTCCGGCGAGGGACCACCGTGTCCTCTCGTTGTCGAAGGCGTGGTCGCCGAGCCGCATCACGCCCTCGCGCATGAACGGAACCAGGGGGCCAAGGCCCTCCCCCTGGGCGTCGGATTCGGCTCGCTTCTCCAGAGCGGCCATCCACTGGGCGCGGGAGGCCGGTTCGACTTCGTACCCGCGCTCGCGGATGGCCTCGATGATCGCGGGCCACGACAGCCCACGGTCGTGGAACAGGTGCCAGTTCGCGTCGTCGGGCCCAGCTGCCGAGAGGCGCACGATGGCCCTGGCCACGTAGTCCACGGGCAGCAGGTCGACGGGCGGTGCGTCCGTAATGTCATCCGGGTAGCGGCCCAGGAGCGTGAAACTCTTCATCTGGAGCCAGAAGAAGTCGTCGTGCCTGGAGGCCCCGGTGCCGTCATGGCCGCCGATCCGGCCGACCCGGTGCAGCGTGACCGGCAGTCCGGCCTGCCTGGCCTGAAGGGCGAGGTGTTCGGCCACCCACTTGCTCTGTGAGTATCCGATGCCCAGGGACGCGGGGTCGCCCGGAACCGCGTCCTCGGTCACGCGGTCCCCGGTCGAGTCAGGAGGAAAGACCCCCATCGTCGAGACCAGACGCAGCGGTGTCCGGTTGGCCGCGCAGACGTCGAGCAGCACCCGCAGGCCGTCGACGTTGGCGCGCCGGACCGTGTGATAAGGAACGACGAAGTTGATGTGGGCGGCGGCGTGGTAGACCTCGGCCACGGACCTCGCCAGTCGCCTGTACTCCTCTCCCAGCCCGAGTTCGGGCTGGGAGAGGTCGCCCAGGACGACCTCGACCTCGTCGAGCACGGAGGGGTCCAGGGCGAACTTCTCGAACGCTCCCGCGAGGCGCCGCCGGGCCTGGTGTTCGGTGTCCGCGCGGACGAGGCAGCGGATCCGTCGCCCGGCCCGCCGGAGCTCGTCGAGCAGATGGCTGCCCAGGAAGCCGGTCGCGCCGGTCAGCAGGACCGTTCCGTCTCCCGGTTCCCGCCTGGGAGAGACGGAGAAGTCGCGTAGCCGTGCGTCGTCGCGCAGCACCTGCGCCGTCGTCCCCTCCTCTGCGCCCTCTCCGCCCGCCAGGCACCCGGCCATCCCCCTCAGGGTGGGGGTGTTGAGCAGGGCCGACAGAGCTACATCGGTGTCGAAGCGCTGCCGGACGAGTCGGTGCAGGCGGGCGGCGAGCATCGAGTGGCCGCCGAGGAGGAAGAAATCGTCGTCGGGGCTCTGGGGGGAGGACCCGAGCAGCTCCGCCCACACTTCGGCCATGGCCAGCACGTACCGGGCTCCGGGCTCGTCCTGTCCGACCGCCTCCGCCAGGGACTGGTGCGGGCGATCGACGCCGGAGCCGTCGACGGTGGCATCCCCGGCCCGCCCGACATGCCGACACTCAAGCGCGCGGCGGTCCATCTTCCCGGTCGCGGTCAGAGGAATGCTGTCTACACGGGTCAGCGTCGCCGGGATCATGTAGTCGGGGAGCAGGTCCGCGAGACGCGCCCGCCATTCGGGCCGTGGTTCGGCACCGGACTGCACGAACGCGTGCAACCGCAGTTCGCTCCCCGAGGCCTGGGCGATCACCGCGGCCATCTCCACGCCCAGCGCACGTTCGAGCGCGGACTCCACCTCGCCCGGCTCGACGCGGTAGCCCCGGATCTTGATCTGGTCGTCGATCCGGCCGCGGTAGTGCAGGCGTCCATCCGGCGCCAGGACGACCACGTCTCCGGTCCGATACATCCGCTGCCCGGGCGGTCCGAAGGGATCGGGCCGCATCGCCCTTGCGGTCCTCTCGGGCAGGTTCAGGTAGCCCGGAGAGATCACCGGCCCCGCGATGCAGAGTTCCCCCTCCACCCCGAAGGGCGCCAGGCGGTCGTCGTCGATGAGGACGCGGGCGTCCACGCCCGGGACGAGCGCGCCGATCGGCGGCATCGCGGGCCACGTGTCGGGATCGGCGGCCAGGGTCTCCGCCGTGCACCAGTGCGCTTCGGAGGGTCCGTAGGCGTTGATCAGACGAGCGTCGGGCAGTGCACGGAACATGGCGCGCAGGTCCTCGGTGACGACCAGTCGTTCTCCGGTGACGTACACCTCGCGCAGGTCCGGCAGCCGCACGGCGGAGGTCCGCAGGACCGCGGCGAGTTCGCGGAGCGCCACATACGGGAAGAACGCCCGCTCGATGCGCTGTTCGGCGAGCTGTGCGGCGAGGGCCTCGAAATCCGTTCGAGCGTGCGCGGGAGGGATGACCAGTGTGCCGCCCGTGCACAGGGAGCCGACGAGTTCCAGCGCGAAGACGTCGAAGGCGGGGGACATGTACTGGAGCGTGCGCATCCGGCGTCCGGACGAGATCCACTCCTGGCAGTGCGCGAGGTTGGCCAGCGTGGCCTCGGTGATCACCACACCCTTGGGCCGGCCGGTGGAGCCCGAGGTGTAGACGACGTAGGCGGTGTCGCCGGGCCCCTTGCGTCCGGGCTCGACAGGATCGGCCGGATCGCCGCCCAGGTCGTCGGGGGCGAGGACCTCCAGCCCCGGAGGCAGGTCCGCGCCGGACAGGTCGACGTCGGGGTCACGGACGAGGATGGTGGATCCGCTATCGCCGATGGCGAAGCCGAGCCGTTCCACCGGGTTGCCGGGATCAAGGGCGACGTAGCTCCCGCCGGCCCTCAGGATTCCGAGAACCGTGGCGACGAGGTCGGGGCCGGGGTGCAGCAGGACGGCGACCGGCGTGCCCGACCGTACCCCACGCGCGGCCAGGTCCACCGCCACGGAACGGACCCGCGCGTCGAGTTCGGCATACGTGGACTCGGCGCTGCCAGTGACCAGGGCGGGATGGTCGGGGGCCGCCTTGACGGCGGCCGTGAAGAGGTCGTCGGTCAGTTCGGTGCCCAGCTCACGGGCGTCCTCCTGCCGCGAGCAGGACTCGATGATCGCGGCCTCCTCGCGCGCACCCGTCCAGGGCAGCTCGCGGACCGGTGTGTCCGGTTCGGCGAGCACGCTCTCGATGAGCTTCCGGAGCCGTTGGACGAGGTGTTCCGCGATGACGGCGCCGTCATCGGTTGTCGAGGTGTGCTCGACGATGAGCGTCCTGTGGTTCTGGGCCTCGTCGACGATGAGGGCCAGATCGTACTTGGCGCCGCCCGAGGTGTACTCCCAGGTGGCCACCCCCCAGTCGTGAAGATCGAGGCCCCGTGCGTGGGACGGCATCACGGTGATCATCGCGTTGAACAGCTCGCCGGTGCCGTCGCGGTGGTCACCGCTCTCGCGGAGGTCGGCGACCACGGTCTCCAGCGGGGCGTGCCGGTGCCGGAGCACGTCGAGCACCTCGCGTCTGACGTCCTGGAGCACGTCGTGGGCGGAGGCCCGGTCCGCCAGGCGGTGGCGTAGCACGACGGTGTTGGTCAGGTGTCCGACGACCTCGGCGTCCTCCCCGCCCTCGCGCACCGAGAGCGGCATGCCCAGCAGGACGTCGTCGTGACGGGTCTGTCGGTGCAGCAGCACGATGTACACGGCGATGAAGAACATGCTGGTGGTGATGCCCTGAGCGGCGCAGAACTCCTGCACCCGTGCGTTCAGCTCCGCGTCGAGGACCGTCTGGGCGGAGGTGCCGCGGGGCGCTCGATCCCCCGTCAACGAGACGGGCACGACCGCGGGCGCGCCGACGAGCTTCTCCCGCCAGTAGCCGAGCGTCCTCGAAACCGCCCCTGGCTCTCCCGTGTCCGCCACACGCTCACGCCACCGGGCGTAGGCCTCGAACGACTGCCGAGGGACGGGCCGCTCGGGCGCGTCGCCGCGTGCCAGGGCCGTGTAGGCCGCCTCGACGCGACGCAGGTAGGGCTTCCAGGACATGCCGTCGAAGACGGTGTGGTGGATGTTGAAGACCAGCAGACTCGTGTCCTCGGACAGGAGGCGCAGGTGACGGACGCGCGCGAGCGGTCCCGTGCCCAGGTCGAACACGGTCCGGGCGACCTCGTCCACCTGCTCGCCGATCCACGTTCGCGGATCCCGCCCGCCGGAGTCCCGCAGTTCGACGACCGGGTCCAGGCGGTCGTGCACGATCTGCCGCAGGTCACCATCCGAGCCCATCTCGAACGTCGTGCGCAGGGCGGCCTGCTCCTGGTGGACCGTGCGTACCGCTGCCACGAAGCGGTCGTCGTCCAGCAGGACGGGGAGCCTGAGAACCAGCGGCTGGTTGTACGCCGTGGGATCCTCGGTGCCGTACGTGCTCGCGAACCACAACCCGGCCTGGACCGGTGACGGCGGGAACGCCTGTCCTCCGAGGCTCGTCATCTGGAATCACCTCCACGGCGCCGGGCCCGGACCAGAGCGGCGACACCGGTCACCGTGCCCGCGTCGAGGATGTCACTGGGGGACAACGAGACGCCCACCACGTCGTCGAGCCGGGATCCAAGGTCGATCAGGTGCAGCGACGTGACCCCGGCCTCCAGGAGCGCTTCGTCGGCGCCCAGGCCCTGGCGGTCCATCACGGCGGCAAGCGTCGACCGGACGGTCTCGGCGAGTCGGTCCTTCGGAGGCCGTTCCCCGTTTCGCTCGGTCCCCTGCTCGACCGAAGCGAGCCGAGTGCGCAGCTCCCCCCGGTCGACCTTGCCGTTGGCGTTCAGGGGGAACGAGTCGAGGAGCGTCACGGTCGTCGGAACCATGTAGTCCGGCAGCCTCTCGCGCAGGTGGGTCATGAGAGCGTGCTCACTGACCCGGCTCCCCTCGGCCCCGGGCTCGGCCGTGCACCACAGCACGAGTCGTTCCGAGGCCCCGTCGCCGACGGGCGCCTGGACTACGGCCCGGGCCACACCCGGGAAGGCCTCGGCGGTCACCTCCACGTGGCGGGGCTCCACCCGGTACCCCCGGACCTTCAGCATCTGGTCGCCGCGCCCGCCGAGCACGATCTCGCCGTCCTCGGTCCATTTGGCCAGGTCTCCGGTGCGCAGCAGCCGTCGGCCGCCGTGCCTCACGAACTTCTCCCCGGTGAGCTCCCGGTCGTTGAGGTAGCCCAGGGCCAGTCCCTCCCCGGCGATGCAGAACTCACCGATCCGACCCGGCGGGCACTCCTCGAAGTGCTCGTCCCGCACGGACAACTCCACCGTGGGCATCGGGCGGCCGACGGGGACCTCCCCCGTGGACAGGTCCGCGGCGGTGACCCGGTGGACCGCGGTGAGCGCGGAGTTCTCCGTACAGCCGAAGGCGTTGAACAACGCGCCCTCCATGACGCCGAGGGCCCGTTCCAGGTGCGTGGTGGACGGGAAGTCCCCGCTGACGATCACCCACCTGGCCCGGGCGACGGTCTCCGGATGGTGCTCGACCAGGAGGTTGAAGAGTCCGACGGGCAGGTTCAGTACCGTGGTCCGGTCACGGATGATCAGCTCGGCGAGGTCCCGAAGTGCGGGGACCTCCTGCGGGGCGACCATGAGCCTTCCGCCGCGCAGCAGGCAGGTCCAGATGTCGGTGGTCGACGCCGCGAAACTCGGCTGTGCGAGTTGCAGGAACCTGTCGCCCGGCCCGGGGGTGTAGTCGGTCAGGTGCCGGGAGACCCTGGCGATGCCGCGGTGCGCGATCACGACCCCCTTGGGCACCCCGGTCGATCCGGAGGTGAACAGGACGAAGGCCGGGGCGTCCGGGCTCGGCTCGGCCGAGGGCGGCCCGGCCGGGACCGCGGCCGCCTCGGCCAGCAGGTCTGCGACCGGCAGGTCCTCCTCCCAAGGCGCTTCGGCCGGGCGGTCGCCGACCACCATGAGAGCGGGCTCGGCGGCCTCGTACATCCGCGCCTTGTAGTCGGGCGGATGGGCGGGGTTGAACGGGACGACGACGAGCCCGGCCTTGAGTATGCCGAGGAAGAGCTGGTAGGTGGCAAGGCTTCGGTCGAGGTGGACGCCCACGTGCTGCCCCGGCCGCAGCCCCCGGGCGGAGAGAGCCAGGGCGATCCGGTCGGTGCCCGCGTCAAGCTCCCCGTACGTCAGGGTCCGCAGGCCGTCCGTGATCGCCTCACAGTGCGCCTGGTCCCGTGCCGTCCTCGCGAACGCGCCGGTGATCGTCTCCGAGATGACGGCCTCCGGTCGTCCGAGTGTGGTCGTCGACAGCATTCCCACTCCTCCATCACAGCTCTGCTCGGGATCGCTCATGGGGTTAGACCAGCTCCTTGGCCAAGTACCTTCCGGTCAGACTGTCCTCATCAGTGGCCAGGTCCTCCGGCCGACCGGTGAAGACGACCCTGCCCCCCTCGTGTCCCGCGCCCGGCCCGAGATCGATCACCCAGTCGGAAAGCCGCACCACGTCGAGGTCGTGTTCGATGACGATCACCGTGTTGCCCGCGTCGATGATGCGGTGGAACAGGGCGACCAGGTTGCGCACGTCGGCCATGTGCAGCCCTGAGGTCGGTTCGTCGAAGACGAAGATCCGCCCGTTGTCGGTGAGCCGGCTCGCGAGCTTCACGCGCTGCCGCTCGCCACCGGAGAGTTCGGACAGCGAACGACCGAGGGTGAGGTAGCCCAACCCCACGTCCACGAAGGCCTTCAGCCGCTCCCTGACCGTTCCTCCGATCTGCTCGACGGCCTCCTCCACGGTCGTCTCCAGCAACTCGGTGACCGTACGGCCGTACAACCGGTACTGCAGCACGTCAGGGTGGAAACGCCCGCCACCGCACGTCTCGCACGTGACCGTGACGGGGTCGAGGTAGGCCATGTCACTGGTCACGCTCCCGCGCCCCTTGCAGGTCGGGCAGGCGCCCTCGGCGTTGAAGCTGAACAGACCGGGTTTGACCCCGTGCACACGCGCGAACTCCTGGCGGATGTGGTCCCAGATCTTGGCGTAGGTCGCGGGGGTCGACCGGGGGTTGATGCCGACCGCGCTCTGGTCGATGACGACGACGCCGGGGTTCTGCTTGGGCAGCACCTGGGTGGTCAGCGAGCTCTTCCCCGAACCGGCGACTCCGGTCACGGCCGTGAGGACGCCCAGGGGGAAGTCGACGTCGACGTCGCGCAGGTTGTGCAGGTTGGCGGACCGGACCTGGAGGTGGGCGTCGAAGCGGCGCGCCCTGGAGGCCGGGAGCGGTTCGCGCAGCCCCGTGCCGGTGGCGGTGTCGCTCGCGGCGAGTTCGGCCGGGGTGCCCTCGAAGACGACCGTTCCGCCGTGCTTGCCAGCGCCGGGACCGATGTCGATCACGTGGTCGGCGGCCTCGATGACCGCTCGGTTGTGCTCGACGACGAGGACGATGTTTCCCTTGTCCCGCAGCTGGTATAGCAGCGCGATCAGCCGCTCGACGTCACGGGGGTGCAGGCCGGTGCTGGGCTCGTCGAACACGTAGATCATGCCGGTCAGGCTCGATCCGAGGTGGCGCACGGTCTTCAGGCGCTGCCCCTCGCCGCCGCTGAGGGTCAGGGAGGAACGGTCGAGGGAGAGGTAGCCGAGCCCGACCGTCTCCATGCGCCGCAACGCGGCGATCGGCTGCGCGAGGAGCGAGGCGTCGCCGATCGTGGCCTCCATCGCGACGAGCGTGTCCAAGAGCTCGGTCACCTGCATCGCCGACAGGTCCGCGATGTTGCGTCCGTCGATGCGCGAGTCGAGGACGGCTCTGGAGAGCCGAGTGCCGCCGCAGGAGGAACAGGCCGCCATGTCGACGACCTTCTCGACGTACTTGCGCTCCTTGGCCTTCAGCGAGTCCAGGCCCGGCTTGACGTACCGCCGGGTGAACCGCTCCACGAGGCCTTCGTAGTCGTTCACCGAGACGTTGCCGAACTCGTCGGGCCGGGCGGTCTGGAAGCCGCCGCCGTGCAGCAGGAGTTCGAGCTTGTCCTCGGAGTAGTCCCTCAGCGGGAGGTCGGAGTCGAACAGTGGCTCGCCGAGGCGGGAACCGGACTGGTCGCCGTGGAAGTGGGCCGTCGCGTAGCGCTTCCAGTAGTTCGTGCCGACGGCGAAGTTGGGGTGCTGGATGGCGCCTTCGTTCAGCGACTTGGACCGGTCCAGCAACCGGTCGACGTCCAGGCTCAGCACTTGGCCCAGCCCCTCGCACTCCGGGCACATCCCCTCGGGCGCGTTGAACGAGTAGGCGGTCGACTCGCCAGCGCTCGGACTTCCGTGCCGGGAGAACAGGACGCGCAGCATCGGCTGGACCTCGGTGAGGGTGCCGACCGTGGAGCGCGCGTTGCGCCCCAGAGCGCGCTGGTCGACGACGATGGCCGGGGAGAGGTTCTCGATGTATTCGAAATCGGGGCGTTCGAACTTCGGGAGCCGGTTCCGAATGAAAAGCGGGAAGACCTCGTTGAGCTGCCGTTGTGATTCTTTGGCGATCGTCTCGAATATCAGTGACGACTTCCCTGATCCGGATACTCCGGTTACCACGGTCAGTGCGGGTGAGGGGACTCGCACGGTGACACCGTTCAGGTTGTTCGCACGGGCCCCGTGGATGATGAGTGCCGGCCTCGTACTGTTCACCGTGTTCTACCTTCTTTCATGGATTATTGCTGGTCATTCACGAGATCGGTGCCTCCGGCGAATCCCTGGGATCCGAGTACCGAGATCACGGCGGGGGTCACGTTCCGACGTCACGCCCGAAGCTCCCCCCTCTGGTCAGGAGGCTGGCCGCGAACCGGCTCAAGGGAAGATCGAACACGTCTTCCACCTGGGAAAACCATGCGGCGCTCGTTCTGCCCTGTTCCTGGAACCGCTCGACGACGGGTCGACGGGTCTCCTCATACACGGACAGCGCGCGGGGAAGGTAGTCAGCGACGGCCATGCTTTCCACCAGCACGAAAGCGTCTTCGAAAGCCAGGTGCGTACCGCTACCGATCGAGTAATGCACGGTGTGCGCGGCGTCACCGACAAGTACGATGTTACTGCGGGACCACGGGCGCACCGTCCGTTCTCGGAATCTACGCCATATCAGGTTATCCCGAACCGGATCAGGGCGAACGGGGAGACCGAAAAGGACGGAGAGATCGGCCGGTCCGAGCGCCCTGGCCCCTTCCACCAGAAAGGTACTGGCGGAGTCGCTGAACGGGTAGGCGTGCGCCATGTAACAGCCGTCGACCGCCGACACCCCGAGGAAGTTCAGTTCACCGAGCGCCTGGTCGAGACCGAGCCAGGCATAGGGCGGGCCGACCTCCTCGACAGTCGTGGTGAAACCGGCCCGATCCGCCATCGAGCCCGCGCCGTCCGCGCAGACCACGAGGTCGTACGAGCTCGCGAGGGCGGAAAGCTTCGGCGCCTCGCGCTCTCGGAGGACCACGCCCTGCGCGCCGCAGGCCTCCCACAGCAACCGCTTCAGCGTGGAACGCGCGATCGCCGCCATCGGCGGGGTCGCCTTCGTCGTCCACAACTCCCCGTTCCGGCTGACACCGGTCCGCTCCCAGCGAGCCAGGTGCCGGGCCACGGCGTCCGCCAGGTCAGGCGCGGCACGGCGGAGGAGGTCGAGTGACTCCGAGGGGAGGATCACGCCGAAGCCGGTGTCCTCTCCCCGGCTCCGTTCCCACACGACGACGTGGTCTGCCACCCCGCGCTGCTTGACCAGCAACGCGGTGAGGAGGCCCGCCGGGCCTCCGCCGATGACCGCGACTCTCACGACCTCACCTCGGCCCGCTCACCGACGATGGACGAGAGCCGTGTGGCCACGGTGCGAACCGATGGCATCTCCTCCATCTCCCGCTGAACCGCGGCCGCGGCCCCGCGCTTGGCGGAGGAGGTGAGCACATCGACGGCGGCCTTGGCGAGTTCGGCGGAGTTCAGCCCGTTGGGGTCGACCATCGTGCCCGCACCGCACGCCTCCACCGCCTGGCCGTTGCTCATGCTGACCGTTCCGGCGATGGGGATCACCACCTGCGGCAGGCCCGCGGCAAACGACGTCAGCAGGCTTCCGGAGCCGCCGTGGTGCACGATCGCGTCCGCCTGGTCGAGGGCGAACTTCAACGGCAGCCACCGCTCCAGCCGCACCCATGGGGGCAGCGGGACCGGAAGGCGGTCCAGGACCGCCCCGCCGGAGAGGATGACCGCTTCGCACTCCGTCCCCTCCAGAGCCTCGACAATGCGACGGTAGGTGTCCCCCCGCTGGGCCTGGGCCTCAGTGGTCCCGCAGGTCAGGATCACGCGTGGCACGTCACGCTCGTGAAGGAGCCACGGGGGCACGTCGCCCGCGCCGTTGAAGGACCCGTACCTCATGCCCAGTCGGTGTCGAGGTTTCCCATTGGTCCAGGGCAGCTCGGCGAAGTTCGGTAGGGACGGCGGCAACACGTCCAGCTCGACATCGGCCTCGGGGACACAGTCGGGCAGGTCGTCCCGACTAGTGAGCATGTGTTCCAGTGCAGGGGCGAACGTGGGGAGCGGGATCCCGTACCCGTGCAGCACCCCTACGGCTCCGAGCGCGTGGGCCACGACCAGACCACAGGCGTGGATGCCCGGGTACACGACGGCCTCCGCACCCCACTGCCGACCGATCCCGAGCAGGTCGTCGAGCATGCGCAGCCCGACCTCGCCGAAGTAGGCACCGTGCACCCGCAAAGCCTCCGCGTCGTCCGCCGCGTGCCCGGACTCCCCGCGCGCGATGACTTCGAGCAACTGGTCATAGGGTTCTCGCGCGTCGAGCCGACCACCCGCGTCGACGGTGGTGAGACCGGCTCGGCGCGCGGTGTCCGCCGCGGGGCCCGTGGTGGCCACCAGGACGTCGTGGCCGTCCAGGGTGAGCTGTTGGGCCAGCGGTACCAACGGCAGGACGTGGGAGACGACCGGCATCGATGTGAACAGGTACTTCATGAAGTGGGGGTCACCCTTCCCAAACGATCCAGGCTGAGTCGACCGAATCCGGTCTCGGAGTCGGCCAGGTCCAACGGCAGGTCGAAGTGATCCCGGTCGGGAACGACTTGGGAGACGACCGGGAGGTCGGAGCCCGCGAGACGGGCCTCGTACGCGCGCTGCTGACGCAGATAGGTGTGGGTCTCGTACCGGCCCGCGGCGAGGAGAACCGCGTCGCACCGCGGAGCGGGCATCCACAGGGGGCTGTGGTCCCGTGCGGTCTCGCGGGTCAGGCCGAGGGCGTCGTTGACGTAGGTCTCGGGGATCTCGGTCAGGTCGTACAGGCCGCTGAGCAGGAGGGCTCCCCTCACGCGGGGCGTCGCCGGGTCGGCCAGCGCGCACGCGAGCAGGTGGGCGCCCGCGCTGCTGCCCGCGACGTACATCCGGTCCGGGTCGATGCCGAAGGACGGTCCCCTGTCGGCGATCCACACCAGGGCGCGTTCGACCGAGGCGATCATGTCGGGCAGCGTCCGCTCCGGCGCCAGGCCGTAGCCGACGGCGACGTAGGCGAGGCCGTGGCGCACGGCGTTCTCGGCGGCGAAGCAGGCGTCGTCGATGCCAGACTCCTGCCAGTGCCCACCGTGCACGAAGACGAGGGCGGGAGACCCGGACGCACCGGCCGGGAACAGGTGACACCTCTCGCCGGGTTCGTCCCCGTACGGCACGGACTCCTCGACCCGGAGTCGGCCCCGGGCCGCGGCCCCGCGCTCCCGGTACAGGCGCAACGAGCGTCGGGGGTGGCGCGCGACGGAGCTCGGGGAGTACTCGGTGTCGAGGTCAGACGGCATCGGGTTTGCTTCCCTCGATGACGCCGTGCGGCGTCCAACCGTTGCCCCGGATGCGCGTGATGTCCACGAACCCCGTCTCCTCCAGCCAGGTCTCGTGCTCACACCACTGGTAGATGGTCGCCTCCTCGGCGGGGAGCGTCGCGAAGTAGACGTTGTCCAGGGCGGCGTAGAGCGGTCCGCGCCCGTCGTCGTCAGCGAACGCGTTGAAGACCGCGACCCTCCCGCCGGGCCGCAGCGCGTCGTGCGCCTTCTTGAGGAGTTCCCGGTTCTGCTCCGGTGACCAGATGACGAACTGGTGCGCGAAGAGGACGAGGTCCGCACCGGTCGGCCAAGCGTCGGAGAACATGTCCCCGACCACGACGTCGACGCGGTCGGAGAGCCCGGCCGCGCGGATGTTGTCCCTCGCCACCTCGATGGCACCCTCGAGGTCGAAGACCGTCACCTTCAGATGGGGGTGGGAGCGTGCCAGCGCGATGGCGTTGACCGCGTCACCGCCGCCGACGTCGAGGACGGTCGCGGTGTCGTGGAAGTCGACCTGACCGAGCAGCACGGGATTGGAAAGCTCGGACCACGCGTGCATGCCACGGAAGAACAGGCTCTCGAGTTCGGGCGCCTGCTCCAGCCGGGTGTACAGGTCGTTTCCCCGTCCGGGGAGGTGTCTGAGCCCCTCGTTCTCCCCGGTGCGCAGCGACTGCGCGTACTCCGTCGCCGGAAGGTAGGAGAGTCTCTGCTGGAAGTCGATGATGTTGCGGATCAGCGGCCACGTGCCGTCCTTGATCGCTTCGCGCAGCGGGGCGCTCGGCACGTACGTTCCGTCCGCATGGTCGGTGAGCCCGAGCGAGGTCGTGCCGAACATCAGCTTGCGCGCCGACTTCGCGGGCAGGCGCAGCCCCTCGGCCACCTGCTCGCAGGTCGACGGGCCATTCTGGGTGAGGTACTCGAACAGCTGAAGTTCGGAGGCCGCCCGCAACTGCTGGAACGCGGAGAACCCGAATATCAGTGGAACAAGTGACTCCAGGTCGGCTTTTCCCGTCATGTCCTAGCTCCGATCAGTTCGACAAACTCTTGCTCAGCGGCGACGACGCGTCCGGCTGCGGACGCGTCGCGAGTCATGGCGTCCCTCCCTGTGCCGGGCTCTCCAGACGGGTCCGGAACGTCCACAGCTCGGGGAAGAACCGGTGTTCGTTGATCTCCCGCAACCAGGAGGCCCCGTCCGTTCCGCCGGTCCCGCCCTTCCCGCCGAGCATCCGCTCGACCACCAGCAGGTGCGTGGCGCGCCATCGGGAGAACTGGTACGCGACCTCCAACAGGCACTCCGCGAGCCGGTGCGGACCCCGGTGGGTCCTCGGGTCGCCATAGATCTCCAGCCAGACATCCTCGACTCCGGCGTTCGGTTCGTGCTGTTCGGTCTGCGGCCGCCGCAGGCAGGACTCCGGGACCGCGAAGCCCCGCCGGCCCAGGTGGTGCAGCGCGGCGTCATACAGCGACGGCTTCGCGAGTTCATCCCGCACCCGCTCGGGCCCCTCACGCAACGCGGCCCGAACGTGCCGCGCGGGTCGGTTCCCCAGGGAGAACTCCAGCGTGCGATAGGCGAAGGACTGCACGCCCGACGCGTCATCGAGGACGTGGCGGAACGCGACGAACTCGTCGGCGGACATCCCGTTCATGGCCTCCCAACAGGCCGCGAGGACGCCCTGGCTGCGGACAGCCCTGGCCAGGGCCAGGCAGGCGCCGTCGAGGTCGTCGTGACCGAGCTCGGTCCTGGCCGAGTCGAGGTCGTCGGTCACCATCCGGAAGAGCAGCTCCTTGACCTGACTGATCAGGAGGAAGCCCAGTTCTCCCCGGACATCGCTTCGGGGGCGCTGTAGTTCGTGCAGCTCGTCCATGCGTGCGTACGAGACGTACTCGGGTACCCCGGTCATCGTGACCTCTCCAGGACGTGGGCGAATTCCCGCGCCGCGTGCCACACCTGCACGTGGCTCACGTACAACGGGGCGAAGGCGATCCGGATCAGGTCGGGCGGGCGGGAGTCGATGAGGACGCCGCGCTCGGCCAGCTCGTGCTCGACCTTCGCCGCGTCGGGAACGTCGAACGCCACGTGCCCGCCCCGACGGTCGACGTCTCCAGGTGAGGCGAGCCGCCCGATGAGGTGGGGGGAGTGTTCCTCGACGCACGCGAGGAAGAAGTCCGACAGCGATCGGTTGCGTCGGCTCAGCGTCTCGATCCCCGCCCGGGTCAGCGGGCCCAGGGCATGGTGCAGCGCGACGAGGCTGAGAAGCGGCGGAGTCCCGGTCCGGGCGCGGTCGACGCCGGCGGCCGGAACGAAGTCGGGAGACATGTCGAACGGCTTCGCGTGGCCGTGCCATCCGGACAGGGGCAGATCCACGGTGGCCTGCAACCGCTCCGCGACGTAGAGATAGGCCGGCGCCCCGGGGCCTCCTCCCAGGTACTTGTATCCACATCCGACGGCCAGGTCGACGCGGTTGTCGTCGAGGTCGATCCGCAGGACTCCCGCGGCATGGCTGAGGTCCCATACCGAGACCACTCCCGCGGCGTGGCAGCGATCGGTCGTCGGTCCGATCTCGCGGAGTTCACCGGTGCGGAAGTCCACTGGGGCGACGATCGCCGCGGCGATCCGCGACCCGTGGGTCTCCAGGGCCGAGTCGAATCCAGCCGAGGACTCGACAAGCACACGGCGGCCGAGCAGGCGTGCCACCGACTGCGCGATGTACAGGTCCGTAGGGAACGCGTCCGCCTCGATCAACAGGAGCGGCCGGTCCCCGCGCAGACGGCAGGCGGCCACCACTGCGTTGAAGAGCGTGGTCGACGTGGTCTCCCCCGCGACGACGACCTGACCCGGCCCGGCCCCCAACAGCTCTCCGATCGCGTCGCCGACAGTACGCGGCAGGTCGAGCCAGCCCTCGGCGAACCACGCCTGCACCTGTCGGGGCGCCCACTGGCGGTCCACCACCCGTTCGAGTTCGCGCAGCAGACCCGTGTGCGGAGGCCCCAGTGAATTCCCATTCAGGTGCACGTAATCACCCACGGAGAATTCTCCCACTCGCCGAGAAATCGGATCCTCGGCATCCAGTCGCCTGGCCTCATCGAGCGTTTCGCGCATGTGCCCCCTTTCAGGCTCCGAACCGGCGACGACTCCTTCGCCCCGCCGTACGAACCTAGCCGATCGAGAGGACCCCGCACCATCAAAGAATGCTCAGCCCATTGTCAGAAATCCTCTGAAGACAGGGGCCGGGAAGTCGGCCGACAGGTCTCTGATCGTCGGCGGCTGCGACCCGTTACGGCGGCTCGGGACCTCTTCCGAAGGCCATTCCGGACGCACGAACACCGACCCCTCCTCGGGCCACCGGCGCGACCTGGTGATTTCAGCCCTTCCTGGGAAAATTTTAAGTCCTCTGAATATCTTCTGATTGCCGGCCGGGCCGGGCTCGCCGAGCATAAGTCAGGAGTATCACCAGCCATGGGGGCCTCATGAACAGAATCGAAATCGCACCGAAGTTCAACCACATAGCCATCCAGACCGATGACGTGGACTCAACGATCCGCTGGTACAGGGATTTCCTCGGTGCCACCGTCGAATGGAAACTCGACACGTTCTCCCCGCTCACCCTCGAACGACTCCCGGGCATCAGGGAACTCGTGGAGCTGAAGGCGGGGGAAGTCCGGTTCCACGTCTTCGACCGGATCGACCACTCTCGGTCCGGCCCGACTCCCCTCGACTACCAGTTCCAGCATCTGGGGCTCGAGGTGGGCGAGGCGTCGCACCTCGTGGAGCTGCGGGAGCGCTGGCTACGAGTGCGGGAGTCCAACGAGGGGATCCGCTGGAACCGGGAGGAGCCCCCGTCGGAGATCGTGGTCGACCCGGACGGAATGCAGAGCCTCTACGTCCTCGACCCCAACGGGTTGGAGATCGAGTTCATCTACTTTCCGAAGGCGAAGGCATGATCGCACCGGACGAGCACGCAGCCTTCCTACCGCGGACGCTCCGCCTTCCGCCGACCGGGCACGGGTACGGCGCGGACGACGGCGCCCCCTCCCTCGTCCATCCACTCAGTCAGGAGAAGTACGAACTGTACGGCCCCGCGTGCGCGGACGCGTTCGCTCTCTTCTGGTACCGATGGGTGACAGGGCACCAGATCTCCTTCCTCCTCTGGCGGCTGCTGGGCGACGCCCTCGAACGCAGCGCTCACCGGGCGCCCACGCGGGGGGAACGGGAGGCGATGGCGGCGTGCGTGGACGGGTACAGCACGATGCTGCTCTACTCCGCCACCGTTCCCCGCGAGCTGTACCACACGGACATTCGCGAACGTATGTCGCTCCAGCATCCCGCCTTCAGCGGAGCCTGGGCACCCGACTACCGTCCGCTCCGTCCGCTCTTCCGGGCACGGTTCCCCTGGCAAGCGGACCCCTCGTGCGGGCCCCTGCGCGAAGCGCTCGAGCTCAACCACCTGACGCACGCCCGGATCGCGGACCATCTCGTCCCGGACGGGGAGTCGCTGCTCCAGAAGCACTCCGGCAGGGCGGGCGTCTCACAGGAGAAGGAGGAGCTTTTCGACGGCTTCTTCATGACCGTCCGGGGCCCCGTCAGCCGCTCCTCCCTCTGCGACCAGCTGAACTCCCGGATCGCGGGGGTCACCGCGGACCTGGACCGCAACGGCCTGTATCCCGAGGTCGACGGCAAGCACCACACCCTCGCCCCGGATCCGTCGGACAACGCGCTGGAGCGCCTGGCCCCGAACGTGCTCCTGCTCGCGCATCGCGCCGCGCAGCTCTCGGCGGACGCGGAGAA
Source organism: Nocardiopsis sp. L17-MgMaSL7 (assembly GCF_003182025.1). Lineage (NCBI taxonomy): Bacteria > Bacillati > Actinomycetota > Actinomycetes > Streptosporangiales > Nocardiopsidaceae > Nocardiopsis > Nocardiopsis sp. L17-MgMaSL7. The sequence goes on from NZ_QGTF01000002.1 coordinate 272,798, forward strand.
CTCACTTGAGGAAGCCCACCCATGAAGCACGGCGTCGTGTTGCTGCCCGAGCACGAGTGGAAGGTCGCCGCCGAGCGATGGCGCACGGCCGAGGAACTCGGATACCACCACGCATGGACCTACGACCACCTGATGTGGCGCTGGTTCGCGGACCGCCCGTGGTACGGCTTGATCCCGACCCTCACCGCTGCGGCCACGGTCACCGAGACGATCGGGCTGGGGACTCTGGTGGCCACGCCGAACTTCCGGCACCCCGCCGTCCTCGCCAAGGACCTCGCCACGCTCGACGACATCTCCGGGGGCCGCGTCATCTGCGGGCTGGGGGCCGGCGCCCCCGGGTTCGACACGACCCTCCTGGGCCAGCCCGAGATCTCCCCGCGCGAGCGGGCGGAGCGGTTCGAGGAGTTCGTCGGCCTGCTCGACACGCTGCTCACCACGGGAGACCTGCACCGGTCCTCGCGCTGGTACACGGTGGCCGGGGCGACCTTCCACCCGCGGGCGGAGCAGGGACCCCGCCTGCCCTTCGCCGTCGCGGCCGCCGGCCCGCGAGGGCTGGGGCTCGCTGCCGGGTTCGGGCAGTACTGGATCACCAGCGGGCCGCCCAACGACTTCCGCTCGCGGCCCCTGCGCGAGGTCGTGCCGGTCCTGCGTGAGCAGATGAGCCGCCTCGACTCGGCCTGCGAACGCGCGGGGCGCGATCCCGCCGACGTACGCCGCCTGTTCGTGGCGGACGCGTCGGCGGGCGGAATCACCGCCTCCGTGACGGCGTACGAGGACGCCACGAGCGAGCTCGAAGGCCTGGGGTTCACCGACCTCGTCGTCCACTGGCCCCGGCCAGACCATCCCTATCAGGGCGACGAACGGGTCGTCCTCGACTTCGCCCGCAACAACCTGGGCGGGAGGCCGTGATGTCCCGCATCAGAGTGGACATGTTCGGTCTCTCCGCTGGCAGGGGGAGCGTGCTGGACGTCCTCGTACCGGACGCGGACCAGTCATGGGACGCGGCCGCGGTTTCCTCCCACGTGCGCGACACTGACGCGCACGAGACAGCCCTGGTGGTCTCGTGTGCGGACGGCGCCTTCACGACCAGGATCTTCCATGCGGACGGGGAGAGCCCCTTCGGCACACACTCCATGGCCGGAGTGGCCGCCTGCCTGGTCGCGCGCGGACGGCTGACCCCCGGTTCCGACCTGGTCGAGCACATCACCCCCAACGGTGCCCAGCGGCTCTGGACCGACGGACACCACGTCCGGGTGCCGTTCCACGGGCCTGCGGTCCACCACGCCGTCCCGATCGACCCCGACCTCGTCTCCCCGTACACAGGTCGCGCCTTCGGCGCCGGGGTCGGACGCCGGTTCACACTCGTCCACGTCGACGAGGACCCTCGAAGTCTCCCGGCGCCGGACCCAGTACTGATGCGGAAGTCGGGCCTCAGCGACCTCACGCTCTTCCAGTGGGACCCCGAGCGCCGACACATGGCGGCGCGGGTCTTCGCCCCCGGGTTCGGCTTCCCCGAGGACGCTGGCTGCCTACCCGCCGCCAGTGCCCTCGGAGTCGCCGCGTTGAGCCTCGATCCCACGTCACAGGGTGTGCCCGTGACCGTGAACCAGTCGACCGCGCGAGGCACGGAATCCGTCTTCACCTGTGTGGGCACGATCGTCGACGGCACCGCCGACATCAAGGTGTCGGGAAGGGTCTGGGTCATGCGGTGACCGCGGGCCGACCGCGGCGCCGAAGCGAGCCTGATCCACGAGAGGCTCAGCCCAGGGCAACCAGACGGTCGACACGAACTCCTCGAACGGAAGGCACCGTTGACACCCTCAACGAGCCGGGAAGTGGTCCATTGTTCACCGACCTGAACCAATTCCACACATGGTTCGCCCACCGAGCCCAGGAACAACACCACCATGTCACCCGCGTCCCTCTCCAGGACCTCCACGGCTGGACCACCCACCCCGAAACCGGCGACCTCCACCACCACACCGGCGGCTTCTTCACCATCCAGGGCCTGGACCTGACCCGCTCGGGACGCGGCGTCGAGGCCTGGCAGCAGCCGATCATGGTCCAGCCCGAACAGGGCGTCCTGGGAATCCTGGTCAAGGAGTTCAACGGCGTCCCCCACTGCCTGCTCCAGGCCAAGATGGAGCCGGGCAACGTCAACGGCCTCCAGCTCTCCCCCACCGTGCAGGCCACCCAGAGCAACATCGCCAAGATCCACGGGGGCCGCAGCGTCCCCTACCTCCAGTACTTCACCGCCCCGAGAAAGGGGCTGGTGCTCTCCGACGTCCTGCAGTCGGAACAGGCCTCGTGGTTCCTCGCCAAACGCAACCGCAACATGATCGTCCGGGTGGACGAACACGTCCCCATCCTGGACGAGTTCTGCTGGCTCAGCTTCCCCCAGATCAGCGCCCTCCTACGTCTGCCCAACCTGATGAACATGGACACCCGCACCGTGCTCGCCGGGGCCGCCGGGATCAGCCTCAGCGACGGCGACACTACCGAAGACACCTTCCGCGGAGCCCTGACCCGCTCCCGCCGGGCCGAGGAATCACTCCACTCGATGGTCGAGGTCCTGAGCTGGTTCACCGAAGCCAAAGGACGATGCACCCTGACCCGGCACACCATCCCACTCAACAAGGTCAGCGGCTGGTCCCACCGCGACGGCGCCATCAAACACGACCTCGACCTGCACTTCTCCGTTATCGGAGTTGCCGTGCAGAGCAACAGCCGCGAAGTCACAGGCTGGCACCAACCCATGTTCGAACCCCGCGGCCAGGGCATCATCGCCTTCCTGGTCAAGAACATCCGGGGAGTTCTGCACCTGCTCGTCCAGGCACGCATCGAGACCGGCGCCCTCGACGGAGTCGAGATGGCACCCACGGTCCAATGCCAACCCGAGAACTACAAGTGGCTCCCCGAGGCCCGCCGCCCCCTGTTCCTGGACGAGGTGCTGGCGGCTCCGGAGGACCGCGTCCGGTTCGACAGCGTCCACTCCGAAGAGGGCGGACGCTTCTACCACGCACGGAACCGCTACCTCATGGTCGAGGTCGAGGACGACTTCGACCTGGACGTGCCCCAGGACTACACCTGGGTCACACTGCGCCAGCTCACCGAGCTCGTGCGGTACGGCAACCACCTGAACGTCGAGGCCAGGAGCCTGCTGACGTTCTTCGGCTTCTACGAGGAGGCATAGGAAGATGGCCACCCACGTATGGGACTACCTCCCGGAGTACGAGGCGGAGCGTGACGACCTCCTCGACGCGGTCAGCACGGTCTTCTCCAGCGGACGCCTGGTACTCGGAGAGAGCGTCCGGGGGTTCGAGGCGGAGTTCGCGGCCTACCACGGCGTCACACACTGCGTGGGCGTCGACAACGGCACCAACGCGGTGAAACTGGCTCTGGAAGCATGCGGGATCGGGCCCGGGGACGAGGTCATCACCGTCTCCAACACCGCCGCGCCCACCGTGGTAGCGATCCACGGGACCGGAGCCACACCCGTGTTCGTGGACGTCCGCGAACAGGACCACCTCATCAACCCCGCCCTGGTCGAGGCCGCCATCACCCCCCGCACCAAGGCGATCCTGCCCGTGCACCTCTACGGCCAGTGCGCCGACATGGACACCCTGCAGGCCCTGGCCCACACCCACGGCCTGAAAGTGATCGAGGACTGCGCCCAAGCCCACGGAGCACGCAGGAACGGGATCCTGGCCGGAACCCGAAGCCACGCCGCCGCCTACTCCTTCTACCCGACCAAGGTCCTGGGCGCCTACGGCGACGGCGGCGCCGTGCTCACCGGGGATGACACCGTCGCCGCGAACCTGCGCCGTCTGCGCTACTACGGCATGGAACAGACCTACTACGTGCAGTCCCTGCCCGGGCACAACAGCAGACTCGACGAGGTCCAGGCCGAGATCCTGCGCCGCAAGCTCACCCGCCTGGACAGCTACGTGCAGGGGCGCCAGGAGGTGGCCCGACGCTACGAGCAGGGCCTGAGCGACCTCTGCGCTCCGGGCGGGCTCGAACTCCCCTCGGTCACCCCGGGCAACGACCACGTGTACTACGTCTACGTGGTCCGCCACCCCCGCCGCGACCACATCCTGCGTCTGCTGCGCGAACGCCACGACATCGCCCTGAACATCAGCTACCCCTGGCCCGTGCACACCATGAAGGGCTTCGCGCACCTGAACGTGCCCGCGGGTTCCCTTCCCGTCACCGAGCGGCTCGCGGACCGGATCTTCTCCCTGCCGATGTATCCGTCCCTGCCCAGGGACACCCAGGACCGGGTGATCACCGCCCTGCGCGAGGTCCTGGCCCGCCTCTAGGAGCGCGGAGCACCGACCACCCCCAACAGTCGCACCGCAGACCTCGGTCGAGTGGTGTCGGGTCAGGGCGCACCACCGCACCACCCGACAACCCTCCGACCGCGCCAACGAAAGCAGAACCATGTACGGCCAGGACTTCACCGACATCTCCGACCTCATCTACCAAGGACGCGGCAAGGACTACCGGGCAGAAGCCCAACACCTCGAAACCCTGATCCGCGCCCGCCTGCCCCACGCGCGCTCCCTGCTCGACGTCGGCTGCGGCACCGCCGCCCACCTGGCCGCCTTCACCCAATGGTTCGACGACCTCGCCGGACTCGACCTGTCCGAAAGCATGATCGCGACCGCACGCACCAAGAACCTGCCGGTCGCCCTGCACCTGGCAGACATGAGCGACTTCTCCCTGGGCCGCACCTTCGACGTCATCACCTGCATGTTCGGATCCATCGGCCACCCCACCAGCGTCCAAGCACTCACCAACACCCTTCGCTGCTTCGCCCACCACCTCACACCTGGCGGACTGGCCGCCGTCGACCCCTGGTGGTTCCCCGACACCTTCCTGGACGGATTCGTCTCCGGCGACGTCATCCACCACCAAGACCGCACCATCGCCCGCGTCTCCCACTCCGTACGCGAGAACAACACCTCACGCATGCAGGTGCACTACACCATCGCCGACCCCACCACCGGCATCCGCCACTTCAGCGAGACCTACGTCGCCAGTCTGTTCACCCGACAGCAATACGAAACCGCGTTCGAAACCGCTGGGTTCGACCTGGACTACCTCCCCCACCTGCACCGAGGGCGCGGCCTTTTCCTGGCCACACGCCGCTGACCCCCACCCCTGACGAAAGGACCGAGCGGTTGAGCGAAACCACCCAGCCCACAACATCGCCCCTTGAAGAAACCAGGACGATGACCTCACGGCCCCTGGCCATCACCGGAGCCCACGAATTCACCCCCACCGTCTTCCCCGACGAACGCGGGCTCTTCCTCGCCCCCTTCCAGGAACCCGCCTTCACCCAAGCCCTCGGACACCCCCTCTTCCCCGTCGCCCAGTCCAACCACAGCCGTTCCAAACGCGGTGTCGTCCGCGGCATCCACTACACCCGCACACCCCCGGGCACCGCCAAATACGTCTACTGCCCCATCGGACGCGCCATCGACATCGCGGTGGACATCCGCGTGGGCTCACCCACCTTCGGCCAATGGGACAGCGTGCTGCTGGACCAGGAGCACTACCGGGCCGTCTACCTGCCCGTGGGCGTGGGCCACGCCTTCATCGCCCTGGAAGAGGACACCGTGATGTCCTACCTGCTCTCGGACTCCTACATCGCCCACAACGAACTCTCCCTGTCCCCCCTGGACCCCGAACTGGGCCTGCCCCTGCCCCAGAACGGCGAAGCGATCCTCTCCGCCCGCGACCAGGCAGCCCCCACCCTCGCCCAAGCCCACGAACAAGGACTCCTGCCCTCGTACACCGAGTGCCTCAGAGCCCAGGAAACAACGCACCACTGAACCCACTACACCGCCCCGGTCCCACGCCCAGTGCCCGCAAGCTCACGAGATGCAGCACCGCAGACCCCCGGTGCCAGCACGCGCCCCGCCCCTCCGACACCCCACGCCCGCAAACCCAGGAAGCCACGTGCCGCTGAATGAACGCCCCCTGGTCGTGGTGCTCGGAGCCTCCGGATTCATCGGCTCCGCCATCACCCGCCAACTCGCCCGACAACCCCTCCGCCTCAGACTCATCGCCCGAGGACCCACCCCCCTACCCCACAACCCCACCGCCCACATAGAAACCATCCAGGCCGACCTCACCCAGTCCGACACACTCACCCGCTGCGTCACCGACGCCGACGCCATCGTCCACCTCGTCGCCCACCTGGACACCGGCACCAGCTGGCGCGCCACCCACAGCGACAACACCGCCGAACGCGTCAACGTCGGCCTCACCCTGGGCCTCATCCACGCGCTAAGCGCCCACTCACGCCCCGGACCACCACCCCAGGTGCTCTTTGCCGGAACCACCACCCAAGTCGGACCCACCACCCGCACCCACCTGGACGGCACCGAACCCGACCATCCCCACAGCACCTACGACCGCCACAAACTCACCGCCGAGAACGCCCTCAAGGACGCCACCACCCAAGGCATCATCCGCGCCACCACCCTGCGCCTGCCCACCGTCTACGGCCCCGCCCCAGACCCCACCACCGGCGACCGCGGCGTCATCTCCACCATGATCCGCCGCGCCCTGAACGGCCAACCCCTGACCATGTGGCACGACGGCACCGTCCTACGCGACCTCGTCTACGTCGACGACATCGCCCACGCCTTCACCACCGCCCTCAACCACCCCGACCCCCTCGCCGGACACCACTGGCTCATCGGCACCGGCCACGGCACCCCCCTACGCGAAGCCTTCACCCACATCGCCCACATCACCGCCCACACCACAGGCCAACCACCCGTCCCCGTCACCTCCGTCCCACCCCCCACCGAATCCGAGACCACCGACTTCCACAGCATGGTCATCGACCCCACACCCTTCCGAAGAATCACCGGCTGGCGCCCCCGCACCACCCTCACCGAAGGACTCCGCAGAACCATCACCGCACTCACGGGATAGGCGTGGAGGAAATCCCCGGGCCACTTCGCACAGCCCACGTGTCCACGTCTCAGAGGCCCGGGACTCCGACACGTGGCCGGTCGCCTCCAGCCGTGCAGAGGTGGCGATTTTCGCAACGAAGACGAGGGTTGTCACTTCGTTACAGTGCACTCCGAGACTGCCTACGGCGAGATGAAAAGCCTTGCCAGACAAGGACTTTCGCTGACCCGTGACAAGAAGACCACCGTCGTGATGCGATTCTGACTGGTTGATTAGTCAAGCGCAACACAGTAGTAACTGGATGGCCCGTGCCCTCGAACCCGGAGGTGACCCGAGTCATCCGCTGGAACATCGACAACAAAGTCTTCTGGCCCGCGCTGATCATGGTGGTCGGCTTCAGCGCACCGTTCGTGATCGCGCCGAGAACGGGAGAACGCCTGCTCGGCGACGTCCTGGCCTGGCTCCAGTCCGACCTGGGCTGGGTGTACATGTGGTTCGTCGCCGGACTCGCGGTGCTGCTCGTCTGGCTCGTCTTCAGCCGATACGGCCGCATCAGGATGGGCGGTCCCGACGACCGGCCCGAGTTCTCCACCCCCACCTGGCTCGCGATGATCTTCACCGCCGCGATCGGCGGCGGCCTCATGTACTGGGGCATCATCGAGTGGGCCCACTACCACGCGGCTCCCCCGTTCCAACTGGAACCGCACGGCACCGAGGCCGCCGAGTGGTCGGCCACCTACCCCCTGTTCCACTGGGGCCCCACCGCCTGGGCGGTCTTCTGCGTTCCGACCCTCGCCCTCGCCTACGCGTACCACGTGCGCAGGATCCGCCACCTGCGCCTCAGCGAGGCCTGCCGGGGAGTACTCGGCGACCGGGTCGACCGCTGGCCCGGAAGGCTCATCGACGTCCTCTTCATCCTCGGGATGATCGGAGCGGCGGGGACCTCCCTGGCCCTGGCCGTGCCCACCATCGCGGAGGGCGCCTCCCGCATGCTGGGGGTCGAGCCGGGCGCCGCCCTCAACACCGTCGTCATCGGCCTGTGGACCCTGCTGTTCGCGGGCAGTGTCGCTCTGGGCCTGCACCGCGGCCTGAAGCGGCTCGCGAACCTCAACCTCTACCTGGCCGCCGCCCTGGGTCTCCTGGTCCTGGCGGTGGGACCGACGGTCTTCGTGATCGACACCTTCACCAACAGCCTCGGCCTGCTCGCCCAGAACATCGTCCGGATGAGCACCTACACCGATCCCGTCGGCGGGTCCGGCTTCCAGGAGGTCTGGACCGTCTTCTACTGGGGCTGGTGGATCTCCTACGGACCGTTCGTCGGCATGTTCTGCGCCAAGATCTCCAAAGGCCGCACCGTCAGGCAGATCATCGTCGGCATGTGCGGCTTCGGAAGCCTGGGCTGCTGGCTGTCGTTCGCGCTGCTCGGCAACTCCAGCATGGCCTTCGACCTGAGGGAGCAGGCGCCCATCGTCGACACGCTGGAGGCCGAGGGCGCCGTCCCGGCCATCTTCGCCACGCTGGAGGCCTTCCCGCTCAGCTGGATCATCACCCCGCTGTTCCTGGTGCTGCTGCTGATCTTCCTGGCCACGACGCTGGACTCCGCCTCCTACATCATGGGCGCGGCGACCTCCCGTGACCTTCCCAACGAGGTGGAGCCCTCACGGTTCAACCGCGTGCTCTGGGCGCTCGTCCTCGCGGCCGTGTCGGTCTCGGTGATGTCCGCCGGGGGCACCGACGCGTTGCAGACCCTGTCGGTCGTGACCGCGTTCCCCCTGATCATCGTCCTGAGCCTGGTCGCGGCGTCCCTTGTGCGCTGGCTGCGCGAGCACGACCGCCACCATGGTGTCCGGGAGGGGGACCTCAGGCCTGCTGGCGAACTCGCGGAGGACGGTTCCACAGCCCCAACGGCCGGGCGATCGCCAGCATGACCGCGCACGGCACCAGGGAGCCCGCCCCGAGCCAGAGGTTGCCGAACCGCACGGCGATCAGGGGGAACGAGGCCGTGACCAGTCCGCCGCCGATGAAGGGGGAGCGCAGAGCGAAGGCCTGGTCCAGCGCGACCCCGGCGACGGCGTGGAGAGGCGGCCGGGCCGGGTTGCGGCGACTGCGCGACGGGCTCTCCCCCGCCGGGACCACGTGAGGGGGCGGGCGTGACGCTGGAGGACGGCCCGACGTGGGCCGCCCTCCGGCAGGGATCCGGGGCTCACGGCCCCGTGAACGAGGTCATCCTCCGTTGGACTGGCGGATCCCCTCGCCGAGCGCCTCGAAGGTGTAGACGAATCCGCCGTCCTCGCCGCTGACCGTCATGTAGGCGTCGGTCGTTCCCGGGGCGATGGCCAGGTTCGTGGCCGTGTCCAGTCCCCCGGCGTCCTCGGCGGGGACGCTCACCGTCGCCAGGTGTTCGCCCGTGAAGCTGTAGACGAAGATGCTCGGCTGCCCGTGGACGGCCTGGTAGACGTTGCCCTCCGCGTCGACCGCGTTGGAGTCGATCTGGCTCGTCCCACCGTCGAAGTGGATGCCCGGGTGGGCCGTGGCCACCTCGGTCCGGTCCTCGTTGAGCCCGAGGTAGTCGATGCGGTTCGCGGCGTACTGGCTGACCCACAGGCCGGTGAAGTCCTCGCTGAAGGAGATACCGTTCGGAGCCGGGAGTTCGTCGGCCAGCACGGTGGCCTCGGCCGTGTCCCGGTCGATCCTGACCACTCTGCCCTGGGGGTCCCAGACGGGATCCGAGTGACCCGTGGTGTCACTGACGAACAGGTTCCCGTCCTCGTCGAACGCGAGGTCGTCGGGGAGCATCGGCTTCCCGTCGACGTCACCGGAGAAGAACGTGACGGGGTCCTCGCCCTCAGGGGTGAAGCTGTCGATCTTCCCCCCGATGAGATCGGTCAGGTACAGCCGGTCGTCGTGGGGGCTGAACTGCGCGGAGGTGTACGCGCTGGCCTCGTCGGTGAGGACCGGCGACACCTCCAGCGACTCCGTGTCCACCCTCAGGACCTTGGGTTCTCCCGCCGGAGCGGTGACGTCGACGACGAGGAGGCCGCCGTCCGGAGCGAAGGTCGGCCCCTCCAGCAGGGTCATCCCGGTCTCCTCGTGGACCGAGCTCACCTGGACCAGCTGGGAGGCGGTGCGCTCCTTCTCCGCGGCCTCCTCCTGGCCACAGGCGGTGGTGGCGACGATCAGAAGGACTGCCGTCAGCAGCCCCGTGGTGGCCACCGGGTGGCCGCGTCGGTTCGATTCCATGTCTTCCGTCCCGATCGTGGGTTCCGTGGCGGAGGGGGTCAGCGTTCGTCCGTGGTCGCATGGTCCTGGACCATGACCTCGTGGATGCGGTCCCGCCGCCAGTCCTCGAGCAGCCGGTGGAAGGCCACCGGTCCGGGACCGTAGGACTGCCCGCCCGCATGGCCGGCGCCCTCGCGGTTGTAGTAGCCGGGAGTGCACTCGCGCTGGAAGTCGACGGTGTCGAGTACGTTCTCGCCGATGGTGCGGGCCCACTCGTCCACCGCGTCCGACGCCGGTTCGATGACACGAGCACCGGTCCTGCGCCCCTCCGCGATGACGGCGGCGATGTGTTCGGCCTGTTCCAGCAGGATGTGCGTGAAGTTCACCGATGTGGCGTTCTGCAAGGGGCCCAGGTGGAAGAGGTTGGGGAAGCCGTCGCTGTAGAAGCCGTGCAGCGTCCTCGGTCCACGGCTCCAGGAGTGGAGGAGTTCCCGCCCGCCACGGCCCCGCACCGGGAGGGTCCCCGACACCACTCCGGAGACGCCGACGTCGAAACCGGTCGCGAAGACGACGCAGTCGACCGGGTACTCGACGTCGCCCACGACGATCGCGTCCTCGGTCATGCGGGTGATCCCGCCGTGGTCCGCGGTGTCGACGAGCGTGACGTTGGGCCGGTTGAAGGTCTGGAGGTAGTGGTCGCTGAAGCAGGGCCGCTTGCACATGTAGCGGTACCAGGGTTTGAGCAGCTCAGCCGTGTCCGGGTCGTCCACGACCTCGTCCACACGCGCGCGGATCTGGTTCATCTTCCGGGCGTCGGCCAGCTCATCGACACGCTCGCGCTCCTCCGGCGACACGCTGGTGTCCAGCGCCCCGGTGGTCAGCTTCCGTTGCAGGCGCGCCGTCGACGTCCAGCCGTCCCGGGTCAGGTCCGTCTCGACCGGCTCGCCGGAGACGAGGGCGAGGAAGTTCTCCATGCGCTCCCGCTGCCAGCCCGGCTCCAGGGAGGCGGCCCACTCGGGGGCGGTGGGGCGGTTGTCGCGAACGTCCACCGAGGACGGCGTCCTCTGGAACACGTACAGGTGTTCCGCGTCGCGTCCCACGTGCGGGATGACCTGCACTCCGGTGGCACCGGTGCCGACGACCGCCACGCGCTTGTCGGCGAGTCCGGTGAGGCCGCCGCTCTGGTCACCGCCGGTGTAGCCGTAGTCCCAGCGGCTCGTGTGGAAGGTGTGGCCGCGGAAGCTCTCGACACCCGGGATGCCGGGGAGCTTCGGCTGGGTGAGCGTACCGGACGACGTGATGACGAACCTGGCCCGCATCATGTCGCCCCGGTCCGTCTCGACCACCCACTCGTCGGCCTGGTCGTCCCAGGTCAGACCGGTGACCCTGGTCTGGAACACCGCATCGCGGTAGAGGGCGAAGGTCTCGGCGATCGCCACGGCGTGTTGCCGGATCTCCTCCCCCGGGGCGTAGCGCCACCGGGGCACGTGGCCGACCTCCTCCAGCAGGGGCATGTAGGAGTAGGACTCGATGTCGCAGTGGATGCCCGGATAGCGGTTCCAGTACCAGGTACCGCCGAAGTCACCGGCCTCGTCCATCATCCGGATCGACTCGACCCCCGCCTGTCGCAGGCGCGCTCCGGCCACGAGGCCGCCGAAGCCGCCGCCGACCACGAGCACCTCCACGGCGTCAGTGAGCGGTTCGCGCTCCGTGCGGGGGGTGTAGGGGTCCTTCGCGTAGTAGCCGAACTCGCCGGACGCGGACCGGTACTGGGACGCGCCGTCGGGCCGGACGCGGCGATCCCGTTCCTTCGCGTAGCGGGCCCGCAGGCCCTGGATGTCGAGCTCCGCCGCGTCAGCCTCGATCGCCGTTCGCGTGTCTGGTGCAGTGCCCATGGGGCTTCCCAACTTCGTCGCCGATGGTGATGGGGGCGCGAGCGCCGAACCGGCGGGGGCGACCGGCAGGCGGAACGGGCCCGTGCCGGTCGGGGCACGCGTGGTTCCGCACGGGAGGCGGCGCGCCTCCATGAAAAAAGGTTAGCATCAAGCTAAGTATTTTCGTCAGCCACGTCCCCGTCGGGGCGGAGCTATCCTGATCGCATGGGAGCAGACGCCACGGAGCAGGGAGAACGCGCACGCGTCGTGCACGAGATCAGGACCCTGACCGCGGCCATGGAGCAGGCCGCACTCCCCGCGCAGGTCCAGCACCTGCTCTCGATGGACCTGACGATCCAACAGCTCAAGGTCCTTATGGTCCTGGTCACCACGCGGGAGGGAGCGACGGGTCGGGGACTGGCCGCGTCCTTCGGGGTGTCGATGGCCACCATGTCGGGACTGATCGACCGGCTCGCGTCCCAGGGCATGGCCACGCGCTCGGAGGACCCCGACGACCACCGCGTGCGCCGAGTCCACGCCACCTCCCAGGGCGCGGCACTCGCCCGGCGCCTGGTGATGGAACGCCCGGAGTTCAACGACAGCGTGCTCATGGGCCTGAGCATCGAGGACCTCAACGCCCTCCAACAGGGAATCCGCGCCGTGAGCGACCGCTACGCCAGCCTCGTCGGCGGGTTCGGCGCGGCCTCGGACTCCGCTCCGGCCAACGGGGCCGACGCCACCACCTGACACTCCCCCGCACGGCCTGCGAGTCCGCACCAGGGAACCTCCCCGCGCAGACTTTGGACCGCGTTTCCTCCCATGAGGCAGCGGGAGCCGTGGAGCAGACCGGTGAAAGGGCCGACATGTTCCTCCGTTCCGCTCCATGTTCCGGCCGTACAACCCCCGTTGGAACTCCGTTACCCCCGCACTGGCCGCCGGGGCTCCCACCGCGATCCCGCGATGATTATCCGATTCGCGGGAGGGCAGTCCGTAGGGCAGGGGGCGGATCGTCGCCCTTGGTCGCGAGACGCACCAGTACGCCTTCGACCACCGAAAGGAAGAAGAGGACACTGAAAGGAGGGGTCTGCCGTGACACTCGTAGACGCCCAGATCCAGGACCAATACCCCACCCGTGTCGACCCTGCCCAGGGCCGGGGGTGGATCGAACGCGCCGAACCGACCGTGCACCCCGGGGTGACGGAGGGGCCGGCCTCCGCGAAGGAGCTCACCGACCACGCCCGCGACGGGTTCCACATCCAGCGGGACCTGCTGTCCGGGCCGGAAGTGAGCTCCACGCTCGACGAGCTCCGTGCAATGGTCGAGGACCCTGGTATCCGCGCCGACGAGCGCACCATCACCGAACCCGCGTCCGACGAGGTGCGGTCCGTCTTCGACGCGCACCTGCTCAGTGAGCGGATCGCCCGGCTCATCCGGGAACCCCGCATCCTGGACCGGGCACGCCAGATCCTCGGCTCGGACGTCTACGTCCACCAGAGCCGCGTGAACTTCATGCCGGGTTTCCGCGGCAACGGGTTCTACTGGCACTCGGACTTCGAGACCTGGCACGCGGAGGACGGGATGCCCCGGATGGGGGCGGTCAGCCTGTCCATCGGACTGACCGACAACTACCCCTTCAACGGCGGGCTCATGCTCATGCCGGGGGCGCACCGGACGTTCGTTCCCTGCCTGGGGCGCACCCCGGACGACAACTACCGGTCCTCTCTGAAGGCCCAGAAGATCGGTGTCCCGCAGGAGGAGGACATCGCCGCACTGGCCCATCAGCACGGGATCGAGCAGTTCACCGGCCCGAGCGGGTCGGCCCTGTGGTTCGACTGCAACAGCATGCACGGCTCCGGGAACAACATCACGCCGTACCCGCGCTCGAACATCTTCGTCGTGTTCAACAGCGTGGACAACGCTCTGGTCGAGCCTTTCTCCGCCCGGGAACGCCGGCCCGGCTTCGTGGCCGCGCGCGATTTCACGCCGCTGCGTTCCTGACTCCCGCGGTCGCCTCCGGGCCTCGCCCGCACCAGGCGACACGCACCGCGAGTGGCGCGTTGACCCGGACCGGGTCCGCCACCGATGATGCTGCGCTATGAACCTCGGTGCCAGCGACGCCACGGACCCACCCGCTGCCGTCGTCGTCCGTGACCTGTGTGTCCGGCGCGGCGGCAGCTCGGTGTTCGACGGACTCGACCTGGAGGTGGCCCGAGGCGGCGTCACCGGTCTGATGGGCCCCTCCGGGTGCGGCAAGACCACCCTGATGCGCGCGATCGTCGGGACCCAGCGTGTCCGGGCGGGCAGCGTCACGGTACTCGGCCAGGAGGCCGGGAGCGCGGGACTGCGGCACCGCGTCGCCTACGACACCCAGGCCGCGTCGGTGTACTCCGACCTCTCCGTCGAACAGAACCTGCGCTACTTCGCCCGACTGGTCGGCGCCCCCCGCAGTGATGTGGGGCGCGTCCTCGACCAGGTGAACCTGCGCGGCCAGGCCGGTCGGAGGGTCGACACGCTCAGCGGCGGACAGGCCAGCCGGGTGTCGCTCGCGGTCGCGATCCTCGGCCGCCCCGAACTCGTCGTCCTCGACGAACCCACCGTCGGCCTCGACCCGCTGCTGCGCGAGGAGCTGTGGGCGGTGTTCCGCTCGCTCGTCGCCGAGGGGACGACGCTCATCGTCTCCAGTCACGTGATGGACGAGGCCCTGCGCTGTGACCGGTTGCTGCTGATGCGCGACGGTCGCGTCATGGCCGACACCACACCCGCTCGGCTGCTGTCCGAGACCGGAGCGAGCGACCCCGACCGCGCCTTCCTGGCCCTGATCGAGAAAGGGGCCGGATGAACCCCGCGCGCACCTTCGCCACGAGCGGTCGCGTACTGCGCCAACTCGGCCACGACCCCCGGTCGATCGTGCTCCTGCTCGTCGCCCCGAGCCTGCTCGTCGGCCTCTTCTCGTGGCTGTTCACCGACACGTCGGTGTTCGACGACATCGGCCCGGCGATCCTCGCCCTCTTCCCGTTCGTGGTGATGTTCCTGATCACGAGCGTCACCACGCTGCGGGAGCGCCGCTCCGGCACCCTCGAACGCCTCCTGTCGACCCCGATCGGCAAGTTCGACCTGATCTTCGGCTACGCGTTCGCGTTCGGACTCACCGCCGTCGTCCAGGCCTTCGTGACGGTGCTGTTCGCCGTGTACGTGTGCGGGCTCGGCGTCGAGGGGCCGCTCTGGTCGTTGGGCCTGGTCGCGGTCGTCGACGCCCTTCTGGGGACCGCGCTCGGACTCCTGGCCAGCGCGTTCGCGCACACCGAGTTCCAGGCGGTGCAGTTCATGCCCGTGCTGGTGTTCCCGCAGATCATCCTGGGAGGGCTCTTCATGCCACGCGAACAGATGCCCGACGTGCTCCACGCGATCTCGGACTGGCTGCCCCTCAGCCACGCGATCGACGCGGTCAACGCGGTGGCGGCCGGGGACGGTGCCTGGGACGTGTACCGGCCACTGCTGATCGTGACCGCCTTCGCTGGGGGCGCGGTGCTCCTGGCCTCCCTCACCCTCCGCCGCCGCACGCCCTGACACGGTCACCGGGCTCAATCCGAACGCGAGGCACGCCCCCGGGACACCCACCTTCGAAGAAGCCCTCGAGTGGGCCGCCGATGCGGAGGGAGGCGCCTCCGGCTGCCTGACCCGGGTGGGAGAGAGGTCGTACGAGCCCTTCCACCACCTGGTCTCCCACGCGCTCCAGGACCCCGAGTCGGCCGAGGTACCCGCGGTGGTGTGGAACCTGATCCCGCACCGAATCCCCGTGGAGTACCTGCCGGTCTTCGGCTTCGCCGCCTTCGAGACCGAACGGTTCACCGTCGCCGAGCACGCCTGGACGCGTTTCCTCGACCGTTTCCCCGAGCACCCCGAGGCCAACCTGGGTATGGCGCTCCTGACTCTGCGGGCCGGTGACCGGTCGGGCGCCATGCCCTTCCTCCGGCGCGCGGTCGTGGACGGGGACCCCCGGGCGATGGCGCGGCTGGGAGAGGTGCTGACGGAGATCGCGATCAGTGAGGACACCTCCGTCGTGGAGGAGGCGGCTGACTGGCTGCACCGGGCACACCAGGAGGGCGCGCGGGTCGACGCCCGCCTCACGGGGGTGCTGGCCTACCGGCAGGCCGACGAACACCAGGCCCTGTTCTGGTTCGCGGTGGCGGCTGAACGGGGCGACGACGACGCAATGCTCCTGCACGCCTGCCTCGAGACGTGGGGGATCGACGACCTCCAGCTCCGTCTGTTGGTCGACGCGCTCCTTCGGGAGGAACAGGACGCCGAGGAACTGGCCGAACTCATCGGCCTACTGAGCCACTACCCTTCCGACTGTTCCGGGGGGCGTCCCAGCTTCCGGGAGTCCCTGTGGGGAATGAGGGCTTCCACCGCCTGGAACGTGCACGCGATGTACCTGGTCGCCCGGTCCCTGGAGGCACAGAGCAGATTCGGCTCCGCTCTGACCCTGCACAAGGCGGCCGTGGGGAGGGGATCGCTCGCTTCGGCGAGTCGCGTGCCCGCCGTCTACAAGGCTCTGCACCAGCTCCAGCGGGCCCGGGCGTGGAAGGAGGCGCTCACCCGCGTCACCTCCACCGGAGCGGCCATCAGCGGTCTGGGCGTCGTCGCCAGACAGCTCGTCCTCGAGTACATGGGTGATCGAGAGGACCGGGGCGGCAGGAACTCGGCGACCGCAGTGGACGCCGGGGGGAGCGACGGCGGCACCCCCGCGCCCCGGAGGTACTCGTCCGCTTTCGAGGACTCCTCCCACTCCGGTGGTTCCTCGTCGGGCGACTCGTCGTACTCCAGCGGTTCCTCCTCCCACGAGTCCTCCTACGGCGGCTCCTCTTCCTACGGCTCCTCGTCGTCCAGCAGCGGCCGCTCGTCCTACGGCGCCGACGACGACTGAGTGCCGGTGTCCGGTCCCTTCGGCGGCTGGATCGCCACCTACGGGGACGACGAGTTCGCCCGGTGCACCGAGCGGGCCAGGGCGATCGCGGACCGGCTCGCCGAGGGCTCCGGGGAGTCGACGGTCGCGCGGGTACGCGAGGCGTTCCGGCGGGCCACGACCTTCGAGTGGATGTTCTGGGACGGGCCTGGCGTCAGGAGGCCTGGCGGCACTGGCCGTCAGGGTTCCGGGAGCGCGGTGAGCCGGAAGACGGGGATGACCCGGTCGGTCCGCCGCTGGTAGAGGGCGAAGTTGGGCCAGACCTCGCTCATGCGTGCCCAGGCGCGGTCCCTGTCGGCTCCGGTGAGCTCCTCGGCCCGTACGGTCACCAGTCGGCCCGACCGCTCGATCTCCGCCGTGCGCGCGGCCCTCAGATTGTGCACCCACGCCGGAGTGGCGGGAGCCCCGAAGGACGAACCGGCCACCAGGCGGTCCAGGCCGTCGGGGACGCACAGCAGGGGCGTGGTGCGCGGCCGTCCGCTCTTGCGGCCCTTGACGGTGAGCACGGTGTTGGGCAACCCGGCCAGGTCGAGCAGTCCGAGGCGCCCTCGGCTGAGGCGGTGCAGCCTCCGGTCGAGCCAGGTGATCTGGGGGAGGAGTCGGGGCAACCACGGGAGGGCCCCGATACGTACGGCGAGCGGTGTGAACAGGCCCATGTCCGCATCGTAGGTGCCTGCCGCCGGATTCGGGAGACCCCGTGCGGACCACGGGCCGAGCGGTCCGGTCGACCCCGTGGTGGTGGGATCGCGCGGGCTGGGCGCGGCGCGGTCGGTGCTGGAGGCATCGGTGAGCGTCCGTCCGGCGTCCCGCGCGAAGTGTCCCGGTGGCGGTCCTGCTCAGGCACCCCCGCCCCCACTGAGGGGCCAACGTCCACCCCGACCGGTGGTAACACGCTCCCAACTGGTGTGATGTCCGTCGGGCACGGGAACTCCGCCGTGCCCGGCGGAGTTCCTCCTACGAAGGAACACGCCGATACCCGGACCAAGGGCCTCGGCACCAACGCCCGGTTCTCCCGGCCGTTCGGGCCCCGCCGCCGTTCCCTCACCTCTCCCCCATCACCCGAGGAACCCGATGCCCCAGCTGCACCCCGACCTGTCCGCTGCCCGATTCCTGCCGACGCCGACCTTCGGCCCGCGCACGGCACAGCTGGCACGGCGGCTCACCGAACGCATGCGGCCGGTCCGGGCACCCTCCGACCTCCTCATCGAGGAGCTCACCGCACCGGGGCCCGAGGGCGCGCCGCCGCTCGACCTCCGGGTCTACCGGCCACGGTCACTGGAGGGCCCCTCACCCGCGTTGCTGTGGAGCCACGGCGGCGGCTACCTGTTCGGCAGCCCGATCCAGGACGAGAAGGGCAGCATCGAGTTCGCCCGCGAGCTGGGCGCCACCGTGGTCGCGCTCCGCTACCGCAAGGCGCCCCAGCACACCGCCCCCGCACCGGTCGAGGACGCTCTCGCGGCGCTGTCCTGGATGGTCGAGCAGGCCGGGCCGCTGGGGATCGACCCCGACCGCGTCGCGATCGGCGGGGCCAGCGCGGGCGGCGGAGTCACGGCCGCACTGGCCCAGATGAGCCTGGACCGGGGCGGTCCCCGCCCCCTGTTCCAGCTGCTCGTCTACCCGATGCTCGACGACCGCACCGTGCTGCGCGCCGACCTGGAGGGACTCGACGTGCGCATGTGGTCGGTGGCCAGCAACCGGTTCGCCTGGGGGGCGTATCTCGGTACCGACCCCGGGGACACGGGGATCTCCCCCTACGCGGCTCCGGCCCGTCGCGACGACCTGTCCGGGCTGCCCCCGGCCTGGATCGGGGTGGGCACGCTGGACCTGTTCCACGACGAGGACCTCGCCTACGCCGGACGACTCCGCGAGGCGGGTGTTCCCTGCGCGACGACCGTGGTCCCGGGGGCCTTCCACGGGTTCGACACGTACCTTCCGCACGCGGAGGTGGTCCGGGAGTTCCGCCGCGAACAGGTCGCGGTGCTGCGCGCGGCCTTCGGGTGAGCACCTCCGAAACCGCCGTTCCGGCGAACATCCGCTTCCAAAGGGACTCGATACATCATTGAATGATGGCACCACAGGGGGCTTTTCGTGAATTCTGCTGGCCGGTCCCGGTCAACAGAATTCCTCGTTTCACCCTTTGCGCGCGACCGGCTTTCGTGTTTTTCATTAACTGGCAAGTAACCACGCCGAACACGAAGGACGGCCATGACGCCTATCCCCCACTCCGGAATGGACAGACGCGCACTCCTGAGGACGGCGGCCCTCACCTCGGGAGCCGCGGTCCTCGGCGGGTCCCTCGGCGCCCTGGGCGCCGGTGGCGCCTCCGCCGAGACCGTCGACCCCGCCGCCCAGGCAGCGCCCGAACTGTACTGGCGCGGCGCCTGGAACGCGCGTCCGCCGAGCAGCCCCATCCAGGTCCTGGCCACTCCGCCGCAGTACATCGTGGTCCACCACACCGCGACGGCCAACAGCACGAACTACACGCTCGACCACGCCCTGAACCTGTCCAAGTCGATCCAGAACTACCACATGGACAGCAACGGCTGGATCGACACCGGTCAGCAGCTCACCATCAGCCGTGGCGGCTTCCTCATGGAGGGACGCGACCGCACCCCCGAGTCGATCGCGGCCCGCCAGCACGTGGTGGGCACGCACGTGGCGAACAACAACAGCACGTGCATCGGCATCGAGAACGAGGGCACCTACATGACCCAGGGCCCGACCCAGGCCCTGACGAACACGCTGGTCGACACCCTGGCCTGGCTGTGCGGGGCGTACGGCCTCAACCCGGGCAGCGCGATCCGCGGACACCGGGACTTCAACGCCACCGCCTGCCCCGGAGACGTGCTGTACTCCATGCTCCCCGAGCTGCGCAACAGGGTCGCCTCGACCATGCGGGCCCAGGGCATCCCCATCGCCGCCGCCCCCGCGACAACCGAGAACGGGCCGACCTTCCCGCCGGTCCCCGACGACGAGCCCGACCACGAGTTCTACCACGGCCCGCTCCGGGGCCCGGACGACTTCTCGCGCTGACGTCCACGGAGAGGACATCACCCCGTTCGTTGTCGCTCTCACCCCTCCCACGGCGCCCGCACGCCCCGGCCACGGCCGCGGCGTGCGGGCGCCGCCTCGTCCGCGCGCCCACCGAGCATGTCGTCGAACGCGGAGAGTGATCTGATCAATACAATCTGCCGTGACCCCTGCCCGCGCGGTGAGCCCGCGCTGGCGGCGACGACCCGAGGAGCACGGAATGCGGCCGACGAAGGTAGCCGACTGGGACGACCTCGAACCGCTCCGCCCCGCCCACGCGCGGGTCTCCAACGTGGACCTGGCGGTGATCCGTCTGCCAGCGGCCTCCGTGGCTCCCGAGACCGAATCCACCGGCTCCAGAGCCCCCGGTCCCGAGACCGCCGGCGCCGGGGACGAGGTACGGGTCCTGTACGGGCGCTGCCAGCACCGGGGCGCGCTCATGTCCGACGCCACCGTCGAGGACGGCAACCGGCTGGTCTGCGGTGTCCACGGCTCCGTCTACGACGCGCGCAGCGGCGTCAACCTGTACTACGAGGGCGAGGACCTGGAGAGGTTCCAGGCCTGGGTGGAGGACGGCGCGGTGCGGGTCGACGAGGACGAGATCCGCGCCTGGGAACGGGACCACCCGCAGAACTACGACCGCTCCGCCTACCAGGGTTCCTACGCCGACTTCACGGGAACCCCGGACGAACCGTTCAACGACCGCATCCACCAGCTGGCCGAGGAGGGGCTCTCCCGGGTGGGCCACCACGGCGAGGTGGCGGCGATGGGTGTTCCCCGCCACGAACTCCCCTCCTGGGACGACCTCCAGATCGTCACAGCCGAGCTCCACACGCCCCCGCTGCTCGACGACGATCCGGTGGGAACCAGCGTGGTGATCGGCCCCAACGCCCGCCGTCCCCTGGTCCTGGACATCCCGCTCCTGGTCTCGGACATGAGCTTCGGGGCGCTCTCCGCCGAGGCCAAGACCGCGCTGTCCATGGGCGCCGAGCTGGCGGGCACCGGCATCTGCTCCGGTGAGGGCGGGATGCTCCCTGAAGAGCAGGAAGCCAACGGCCGGTACTTCTACGAACTCGCCTCGGCGCGCTTCGGCTACTCGATGGACAGGGTCGCGCGCTGCCAGGCCTTCCACTTCAAGGGCGGCCAGGCCGCCAAGACCGGGACCGGCGGGCACCTGCCGGGCGACAAGGTGAGCGGGCGCATCGCCGAGGTGCGTGAACTCCCGGAGGGGCGGACGGCGATCTCCCCGGCCCGCTTCCCGGACCTCGTCTCCGTCGCCGACTTCCGCCGGGTGGCCGCCGAGGTCCGTGAGGCCACCGGGGGCATCCCCATCGGGTTCAAACTGTCCGCGCAGCACATCGAACGCGACCTGGACGCGGCGCTCCGGATCGGGGTGGACTACGTGATCCTGGACGGCCGGGGCGGTGGCACCGGGGCCGCTCCCCTGCTGTTCCGCGAGAACATCTCGGTGCCGACCATCCCCGCGCTGGCCCGTGCCCGCCGCCACTTGGAGAGGCTCGGCCGCCGCGACGTCACCCTGATCATCACCGGGGGCCTGCGGGTCCCGGCCGACTTCGTCAAGGCGCTGGCCCTGGGCGCGGACGCCGTCGCGGTGGCCAACTCCGCGATGCAGGCCATCGGCTGCCTGGGCATGCGTGCGTGCCACACCAACAACTGTCCGGTGGGCATCGCCACCCAGCGACCGCACCTGCGGGAGCGCCTGCCAGTGGCGGAGGCCGCTGAGCGGCTGAACCGGTTCCTGCGTTCGTCGGTGGAGCTCATGCAGGTGATGGCGCGGGCCTGCGGGCACGACCACCTGGGCGGGTTCGGCCCCGACGACCTGGTGGCGTGGAAGCGTGAGCTCGCCGACCTGTCCGGGGTGTCCTACGGCGGCGTCTCCGTCTGAGCCCCGGTGCCCTCACCTGGCTGCGGCCACCGCCGCGTTCAACCGCTCCACGGCCTCGGTGAGCAGGTCCCGCCCGTCCAGGTCCGTGTGACCGAGGGGCAGCATCTCACGCAGCGGTTCGTGCTGGCCCTCCTCGCGCAGGTGGGCCTGGAGGACGTCCTTCCAGGTGCGGGGCCTCACGGCGAACGACAGGTGGAGCGAGAGCTCGTCCGTGGCGGTTCCGGCGTGCGGATGCCCCCGGGGGATGTAGAGCGTGCTTCCCGGGGTGAGCACCGTCTGGAGGACCGGGGCGAACTCCGGCTGGGAACCGCCGCTCGGGACCGTCGGCCACAGCGTCTCCGGGGCGCCCACCGACCAGGACTTGGAGCCGTGGACCTGGCAGAGGAACCCGCTGGCCAGGTCGTAGTGCGGACGCACCCCCGAGTTCCCGGCGGGGGTCAGGAAGGCCGCGCAGTAGACGCCGAAGCCCAGTTCCTCCTCCAGCTGGGACGCGAGCCGTTCCACCTCGGGGACGAGGAGGCGGACCTCCTCGAAGACGATGGTCGCCCCGGCGTCGTGGGCGCGCAGCAGCGCGGTGCGGTCGGCCACGGGTTCCCGCCCCCGGCCGGGCCGCCCGCGATCCGCGCTGAACTCCTCCTGTGGCCTGGGCGCGCCGTCCTGGAACACCCGGAAGCAGGACGCGGGGAGACCGGCCCGGTTCAGCAGGGACAGCGCCGTCTCCAGAGAGAACGCCCCGCCCACGGCGGGCCCGGCCTCCGCGACCACCGGTCGGTGTTCCCAGTGCCCCAGGAAGGCGTCGGAGTCACCGACGATCCGTTCGAGGACCGGGTGGTCGCCCCGCGTGGTCCGGGGAGGCAGGTGCGCTGGAATCATGGGGTCCTCCTGACGAGGGTCGTTCGTGACTCGGCTTCCAGTTCGGCGGTGATCAGGACCGCCAGACGCGGCTCGTGTTCCGCCGGGGGCAGCGGCGGCTCCCCGGCCTGGGCCCTGACGAACGCGTAACCGCTGTCGGCCGCGACGGCCAGGGCCTCCTGGGCCGCACCCGAGGCGGGGTCAAGACCGCCCAGTTCCCTGAGCACCGCGAACAGTTCCGCCTCGTCACGCAGTTCACGGCAGACGTCGGCGGTCCGGCGGAGGACCCGCGCGCAGTCGTCCACGCGGTCCTGGGAACGCAGGACTCCGGCGCCCGCCCGCAACACGGCCACCAGGTCGGCCGAGGGGGCTCCCTCCGACAGGGTGTCCAGGGACCGCAGCAGGGAGTCGGTCCGCGACGCGTCGACCAGGGACGCGTGGACCTCGATGGCGGTGGCCCCCAGCGTCGGCACGGTCCCCGGCGCGACGGCGGGGAGCTTCGCGCCGCCTCTCAATGCCAGCAGGGCCGAGGCCTCCCGCACGTGCGGGAGCGTGCGCGCGGTCCCCCGCCAACGGCTGACGTGCGCCGCCAGCAGGTCCGCGCGTCGCCCGCGCGCCAGTGCCTTGGTGGTCTCCACGACGTGGGTGTTCGTGACGAAGGCGCCGCCGCTCTCGGAGTCCAGGACGCCCTCGGCCTCGTCCGGGGTCAGCCCGTGCTCGGGGCCGAGCGCTCCGGCGAAGACCCCGGTGTCCCGCAGGCTGTCCGGCGCGGGGAAGTGCGCCAGGGCACCCTCCCAGTCACCGCGGATCACCCGGAGCCGGCCGATGTTGATCCAGGGTTGGAGGACCCGGACGGTCTCGGACCGGGGCAGCAGCCCCCGCCGGACGAGGGAGAGCAGGACGCGGGCCTGGCGCTGACAGGACCGCTCACTCTCCTCGAAGTCACCGGCCATCGCGAGCACCAGCGCGCCCCGGTTCGCGGCCCGGCAGAAGGCGTCCGCGTCGAAGGGGGGCCGGTGTGACGCACGGTCCATCTCGGCGGCGCACTCCCGGGCCCGTTCCCACACCGACACCTTGGTCAGGCGGTTCTCGGGGGAAAGCAGGCGCAGGGGGAGGTCATGAACGGGTGCCGGCACGTGCGCCCACCTCCGTGTTCCTCGGAGCGGGCCGCTGCGGGCGGGAGGCACGGTGCATCTGCGGCGGAGCCGACCAGAACGTGTCGATGTCGAGGGACCCGTCGCGGGAGCGGATGTCGGCCCTCGCCGGGACCGGGAGTGACTCGAAGGCGTCCCCCTCCACGCTGATCAACTGGTTGTCGAACGAGAAGACGCAGGGGGCGCCGCGTGCCGCCAGCTCTCCCGGCACCTCGAAGCTCCGTCCGCTGTTGACGTTGACCAGGCGGGTCGGGGCCCGACCCGGGTTCCGGGCGATGAGCCACTCCCCGCTGTGCGAGGCGCGGAGCGAGTCGACCGCCGCGCCGAGGTCCAGCCGGTAGACGGCCGCGGAGGGGTCGGCCTCCGTCCGGTGGAAGCGAACGGTGCCCGGCTCGTGGGCCGGGACCACCCAGACACCCCCCAAAACCTCCTCGTAGCAGGCCAGGCGGTGGTCCTCGCCCCCGGGCAGGGCTGAGGTCTCCACCGACCCCGTGACGGGGTCCGCCCTGAGGACGGTCCCGTCCGACAGCAGGCACAGGACGGTGCGCCGCCGGTGCTGCCAGGCCAGGACCAGCGGCGGTGCGCAGAGCCTGCGCGACACCGCGGTCCCGTCCCCGGCGTGCAGGACCAGTTCCTCGGAGGAGGCGGCGACCACTCGGCCGCCGCCCGCCCCGGGCACGCGGGCTTCGAGCAGCAGGGCTCCGGCGGGCGCCGTCCCCTCGTCGCGCGAACCCGCCGCCGGGCTCCACGACCGGACGGACCCGCCGTCCCGGAGGAGGAAGCGTCCCGTGCCCGCCCCGGCGTACACGGCCGTTCCCGGACCGAGGTCGATGATCCGTCCGCTGTCGGGGCCCCACAGTCCCAGCGCCCTGACCTGACCTGAGCCGGTGGTCCAGGCGCACCAGGTGCCGTCGTCGTCGACCGCGACCTCCGCGCCGCGTGTGCCGGTCACCGCGTCCTCCCGTTCGACGCCACCGTGGTGATGGTGGGTCCGATCCAGACCTTCTGCGGAGGGCAGGGCCGCGTCCCCTCCTGGATGCGCACCAGGGGACAGTGCGCGCCCTGGCAGGAGGGCCGGAAGAAGCAGGAGTGGCAGCCGGAGTCCTTGGCGTCGTCGTTGTCCACCCACAGACTCATCAGTTCCTGGTCCAACCCGAGGTCACCGTCGGCGCCGAGCTGTCCCACGGCGTTGCGGGGGTCGCGCAGGGCCACGGTGCACTTGTTGACCAGCCCGTTGGGCCGGATCACGAAGGACCACGGGGAGGCCGCGTAACAGACTGAGCCGTTCGGTTTGAGGAACACGTCGTCCGCGGGGGCGAGGCCGGACTCCACCGCGTTCGAGCACAGGTCGAGCTTGGTCATCTCCGCCTGCTTGCCCGCGTAGGCCTCGGACTCCTCGCCCTGGGGTCCGCCCCAGTCGCCGACGGGACGGTAGATGACCCCGAACCGGGGGTCACCGGCGTACAGCCCGCCCAGCTGCTCGATGAGCTCGGGCACGTGGACGCTGTTGGCCTCGGTGAAGTTGGTCCGGACGATCACGCGGAAGTCCGCGTCCGTCTCCGCCATCCGCGTCAGGTTGGCGATGATCTCGTCGAAGGTCTTCCCACCGCCCATGAGGAAGCGGGAGGAGTCGTGTGTGTGCGCCGGGCCGTCCAGGGTGACCTGGTAGTTGCTGATACCCAACTCGACGCAGCGCCGCGCGACCTCGGGTGTGAGCAGCAGTCCGTTCGTGGTGATGCCCGCGCTGTACTCGATGCCCTCCTCGGCGCAGAACTCCAGGAAGAAGGTGCTGAGCTCCTCGATCACGTCGAAGGCCACCAGCGGTTCGCCGCCGAACCAGGCGACGGTGAGCCGTTCGATGCCGTGTTCGCGGCGGTGGCGCCTGACCAGCGACTTGATGCCCTCCCGCACCTCGGTCAGCATGCGGCCCAGCGCGAAGTCCTCGTAGCAGTAGGTGCACCGGAAGTTGCAGGCCTCGGTGGGCATGATGATCAGTTCGAGGCGGTCGGTCCGGTTCTTGCGCCGGTCCCGCAGGGCGTCGGCCTCCGCCAGCTCGTCGTGCTCCTCGGCCACCAGGAAGCCCTTGGTGACGAGGGTGTCGAACAGGCGGGACTCGTCGGCGGTGCCGGGGTCGGGCCGGCGCAGGACGCTCCGTCGGTTGTGCAGCAGATCGTGCACCCGCTGGCCGACGGGGTCCTGGACGCGGAAGACGCTCCCGCGCATGGAGTTGTACAGAACGACCGCGTCACCGTCGTCGGTCCTGGTGACGACGTTGAACCTGGAGGGTCGGAAGGTACTGGTGACGGTGGTGTCAGCCATGGTCAGTCCTCTGGTGCCGCGGGTTGTGAGACAGGGGCCCCGTGGCGGGAACCGGGATCCTCCGGTCCGCCACGGGGCCTGTGACTACCTCGTCGTCGGCCTCTGGGGCCGAGGGCGGTCTCTGGCTGCTAGCAGCCGAAGTCGATGACCGAAACCTCGTCACCAGCGGCGGACTCGGTGATGATCTCCTCGAACTCCTGCATGGGAACCATTCCTCTCAGTAATCTCAAAAAGGGGGTTGGAGCCTACGGGTCTGGTGGACCCGAATTCTCCGGGTGAATCTGTGACATTCGCGCCGAACCAAATGCGAACGGTGCCGAGTCTAGGAGTCTCATTTTTCCCGTGTCAACACGTTCTCCGCGCTTTCCGTGCATTTTTTCAACTGGCCCGAACCTGCCGGAAAAAGGCATGGCGAAACGACCGAGGCGTTCGGCGTGCAAAGAGTTCGGGGATCGCCGGATCCCCTGGTCAGTGCACATCGGAGTCACCTCGGCCTCGCCGGATAAATCGGATTCACATTCTTCCGATCACCCTTCGCGCGCGCCGGTCAATTAATTGTCGGTAACCCTCTCCTCTTCCAGGGAGGCGGCCCGGGCCCGCAGGGCGCGGCGGTCGGGCTTGTCCGTTCGGGTACGGGGGAACTCGTCGAGCAGGTGGATCTCCCTGGGCCTCTGGTGCACCGGCAGGTGGTCCCTCAGGGCGAGGCGTATCAGTGGGAGGGCCTCCTCCCGTTCCGCCGAGTCCACCACCGCGAACGCCACCAGCCGGTCGCCCCTGGCCCGACCGGTCGGGAGACCCACCACCGCCGCCTCCCGCACCGGGTCGCAGGAGGCCAGGACGTCCTCGACGAACCTCGGCGGGATGGTCTCCCCGTGGACGACCAGTGACTCCTTGATCCGCCCCTCGATGGTGAGGTGACCGTCGGGTTCGACCGTCCCCCGGTCGCCGGTGCGCAGCCACCCGTCCTCGGTGAAGGCGGCCGCGTTGGCCGCGTCGTCGTCGAGGTAGCCGTCCATCAGGCCCGGTCCGTGGAGGAGGACCTCCCCCTCGGCCGGGTCGATCCGGGCGGACGACCCCTTGATGAGCGGGCCCACCGTTCCGGGTCTCCAGGCACCGGGGAGTGACTGGGTCACCCACGCCACCGTCTCCGAGAGCCCGTACCCGTCGTGGATCGGCCCGCCGACCAGGTCCGCGTAGGCCTCGACCAGACCGACCGGGAGCACGTCGCCCCCGCATCCGCGCAGGTGGAGCGCGCCCAGAGCAGTCGCCAGACCCTGGTCGCGGCGCGCCGCGACCAGGAGGGCCGCGTACATCGAACCCACCCCGTCGAGCCTGGTGTAGCCGCCCTCTCGCAAGAGGGCGGCCACCCGGTCCATGCTCAGCCGCGACTCCACGTGCATCTCGAACCCGTGCTCCAGCCAGTACTGGACGATGCCCCAGCCGTAGGAGTTGAGAAGGGACATCGGAACCAGCATGCGGTCCCTGGAGGTGATCTCCGCGTGCGCGGCGACGTCGTGCCGGTGGTAGCCGATCGCTGAGTGCGAGAGCTCCACCGCCTTGGGTTCGCCGCTGCTCCCGGAGGTGTAGAGCAGGGTGTGGGCGGACCCCTCGAAGTCGGGCAGCCCCGTGTCCCGCTGGGCCGTCACCGAAGGGGCGCCGCCCTCTCCCGGGGTGACCACGGCGGCCACCCGCCTGGTGCGGGCGACGCCGCGCCACCGCTCCCCCTGGCACAGGACCGGGAAGCACAGCGACTCGGCGGCCAGGGCGGTCAGCACCGCGGTATAGGGGTCGTCACGTGCGATGACGACCCCTCGCCCCGGTCCCGCGCCCGCCGAGGCCAGGGCCGTGGCGAGTGCCGCGGCGTCCCCGTGGACGCGGCCGCGGGGGATCTCCTCGCCGTCGATCACGAGTCTTCCTGTCACCTGTCCCTCCCTCTCACGTGTTGGACGGGACCCGGCCGCCCACCCGGGCCGGGCCCGAGTCGGGGACCTCCAGGCCGCGGGCGCGGGCGTCGGGCACCAGGACGGTCACGTCGAAGTGCTCCTTGGTCAGCCGCTCGAAGAGGTTTCCCGGTCCGATCACGTGGACCCGGTCCACCCCCAGGGCGCGGAGCCGGTCCACGACCAGGGGGAAGTCGACCGGGGTGACGCAGTCGTCCCGCAACAGCGAGCGCAGGTCCTCGGCGGAGTCGACGAGCGCGCCGTCCGCCCCCCGGACGAACCCGACCCGCGCGTCCCGGAAGCGGAAACCCGAGACGGCCTCCCCGATCCGGTCGCGCAGCGGGGCGTTCACCCCGCTGTGCTCGGCCTGGGGGAAGGTGAGCACCGGAACCCCTCCCCCCGCCCGGACACCCCGTTCGAGCTGGGGAAGGCTTCCTGCGGAGACGTTGAGCAGGTGGATGGTGTCACTGAAGTGACCCGCCACCTCGGCTCGCCCGCCCTCGGCCTCCACCTCCGCGCACAGCTGCGCGAGGCGGTCCCGTCCGACCCGGTACATGAAGTGCGAGACCAGGCCGTGGTCGGTCGCGTTCCACTCGTTCTCGCAGGCCGTGACCGCCTCTCCCAGAAGCACCATGTCCGCGAAGGACAGCGCCCCCGAGTAGTGCAGCGCGGGCAGGTGTCCGATGCTCGCCGCCGCGCACACACCGGCCTCGCCGTCCTCGTCCCTGGCCCGGTCAGCCAACGCCACGCAGGTGACGAGGTAGGCCTGCCGCGCCTCGGGCGAGTAGGACTCCGTCGCCTGGGAGAAGCGGGGCAGGACGCGGTGGCCCAGGACCTCCTCGGCCTGTGCCAACCGCTCTCGGGCGTAGGGGTCGGTCTCCAGGAACTCGCCGACCTTGGCGTGCAGCGGCGGCACCGTCCCGCCGAACAGCACGGCCCTCACGACCGGCCCGCCAGTTCTTCCGTGAAGGAGGACGCCTGGTCGAAGCGGACCACACTCGCCCGCTTGGCGAGGGTCATGAACCGGAAGGACTTCCCGATGAAGTGGCCGGGGCCGACCACGACGAACCGGGTCGTGCCCAGCTCCAGGAGGCGCTCGATCCCTCGGGACCAGTGGACGGTCCGGGTGTACTGGGTGATCAGGGCGTCGCGCACCTCCTCGGCGGTGGCCAACGGCGTGGAGTCCATGTTGCAGAGCAGCGGCACCCTGGGGGTGCGCACCCGTTCGCGCTGCTCCCACTCGGCCGCGAAGCGCTCCTCGGCCGGTGCCAGCATGGGCGAGTGGCCGGGCGGGCCGTGCGGGATGCGGACACCGACCCCGCCCCCGGCCGCCGCGAGCTCGTTGACGGAGGTCAGGGCGGCGGCCTCCCCGGAGACGACCATCTGGTCGTCACCGGTGATGGCGCAGGGCGCCGCGTCCAGGCCCTGAGCGGTGAGCTCCCCGATCCTCGCGAACACCGACTCCAGGTCGACGCAGTAGCAGAAGGTGCTCCCGTAGTCCCGGCCCGCGAAGACCTCGCCCTCGACCGTGGCCATGGTCCTCACGGTGCGCACGGCGTCGTCGAACGAGAGGGCCCCGCAGGCCGCGGCGGCGGTGATCTGGCCCAGGCTCAGGCCCGCCATGTACTCCGCTCCGTCGCGGTACTCGGCGGGCAGGGACTCGTAGAGAGCCACCCCGAGCGCCACCGACATCGGCCGGATCAGCGGCCCCTGGTTGACCAGGTCGGCGTCGGCGGAGTGGAAGGCCCCGTCCAGGTCGACACCGATCGCCTCGGAGGCCTGTTCCAGGCGGCGGCGCACCAGGGGCAGGGCCTCGTACAGGTCCCGGTAGTCCCCCGGGCGCATGGCGACCTGGGGGTTGAACAGAATCGCGGTCCTCTGGCTCATCTGGTCTTCGCCATCCCCCGGATCACCGACGTCAGACCGCCGTCGACCACCATGGTCTGCCCGGTCATGTAACTGGAGCCCTCACGGGTCAGGAAGACCACGGTCTCGGCGATCTCCTCGGGCTGGGCCGGGCGTTGCAGGGGGATGCGCTCGTTGATGATGACCTCCTTCTGCTCGATCGGGAACTGCTGGATCATGCCGGTGTCGTCCGAGTAGCCGGGGGCGACCGCGTTGACCCGGACGCCGTGCATGGCGAACTCGGCGGCCAGGGAGGCGGTGAGCCCGGAGAGCCCGGCCTTGCTGGCGCAGTAGGCGCTCAGCCCGCCCTTGCCGACCAGGCCGAGGATGGAGGAGACGTTGACGATCGCGCCCGAGCCCTGGAGCATCATCGGCAGGGCGCACGCCTTGATGCAGTGGTAGGCGCCCACCAGGTTCGTCTGGATGACGTCGTTCCAGCCCTCGGTGGAGTCCGTGGAGACGATGGTGCCCGCCGTGCAGATGCCGGCGTTGTTCACCAGGATGTCGATACGGCCGTGTTCCCTCGTCAGCTCCTGGACGGCGGCGGAGACCGCCTCGTAGTCGCGGACGTCGACCCTGAGGGCTTGGGCCCTACCACCGGCCGCGCGGATCTCCTCGGCGGTCTTCTCCGCGACCTCCGCCCGGTTGAGGTAGCCCACGGCGACGACGGCGCCGAGGTCGGCCAGCCGCATCGCCACGGCCCTGCCCAGACCGCTGCCTCCGCCTGTGACGAGGGCGACCTTCGAGTTGAGTTCCTTTGTCATGTCACTACTCCTCTGAATAGGCCCTGCGGATGTCCTGTGGCCACTGGTCACGCATGTAGTCGCGCAACAGCGCGCGGGCCTCGGACTTGTCCGAGGCGGGGACGGTGTCTCCGAAGAAGGCGTCGCCCGTCATTCCGCTCTCGTCCGCGCTGTAGTACTCCTCGCGCAGATACGACGTGACGATCGCGTCGTGATAGGCGCCGTCAAGGAAGAAGTAGTCGCGCAACACTCCCTCGATGACCATTCCGGACTTGATCAGCATTCGCACGACGCGGACGTTGAACGCGGCCGTGACGAACTCGACCCGGTGCGCGTTGTGGGCGTGGAACAGTTCGTGGACCAGGAGCCACGACGCCTCGCCGCCGCAGCCCGAGTCCCAGAGCTCGCTGTCCCCGATGACACCGCCGACGGTGTAGCTCCCGGGGTACTTGCGCTGGCGCCACTGGACCAGGCCGACGGGGACGCCGTCGTGCGTCCGGACCATCGCGTACTTCTCCGGTCCGGCCGCGATGGCGCCGCGGATGTCCGCGGTGCTCGTGAAGCGGGCGGAGCCGCCGGTGCTGAGTGCTCCGACCATGCCCCGCCGGAACCACTGCGCGACCAGGGGATACTCGTCCTCCTCGATCGCGGAGACCGTTACCAGGGCGCCCTTCACTCGGCGGCCCCCCGGCGCTCGGAGAGGAAGGTGGCGATGGACGCGGGCGTGCGGAAGGTCTCGGTCGCGATCTCGGAGACGTCGAGGTCGTAGCGCTGGCGCAGGTCCGCGAGGAACCGCAGGACGTCCATGGAGTCGATCCCGTAGTCGCACTGCGGGCCGAACAACTCCTCGTCACCGCCGATCGACTCCGGGTCGACATCGATCTCGAACAGCTCGACGTAGACCTTCTTGACTTCGCTTTCGTACGACTCGGTCCCGCTCATCTGGAAATTCCAATCACTGTGGGGATGATGGGTTTTCTTGTATGTTCATTCCTGGTCGACACGGATTCATCGAACAGGAAGATCGAGGTGAAAAATGGCAGGGGAATTCTCAGTGGACGACTCGGTCACTCTCGGGATCATCTGCGAGGCGACCGACGCTTCGGGAACGCGACTCGAAAGGGGCGATCTCCTCCAGGACGTGGGGGTGGACTCGATCGCCGGGTACGAGATTCGTCTACTGATCAGGGAGAGGTGCGGGGTGGAGGTGCCGGAGGAGGGGTTCGAGGACCTCGGCAGTGTGGGGGATCTGCTGGACCTGGTCCGCTCTCAGGCCGCGGAGGCCTGCTGACGGAGGCACAGGCTGCCCCAGAGGAAACCGGCCCCGATGACGGCGATCAGCACGTGTTCGCCCGCGCGGGGCCGGCCGCTCTCCCGGAGCCGGTCGAGCACGGTGAAGATCGTGGCCGCGCCCGTGTTCCCGTACTCCTCGATGGTGGTCACGGCCTTCTCCCGGGGTTGTCCCAGGGCGTCCATCAGGCCGGTCACGAGGTTGCCGTTGGCCTGGTGGAAGACGTAGTGGTCGACCTCGTCCGCCCGCAGACCGGCGAGCTTGAGCGTCTCCTCCACGCTCGGCGGGATGCGGGTCATGACCTGGTCCCACACCTCCGAGCCGTTCATCTTGAGGTACTGGCGGCCGGTGCCCACGACCTCGGGGCCGAACGGCTCCCTGGTGCCGCCCGCGGGCACCTCGACCCCGTGGGAGAGCGTTCCGCCCAGGCTCCAGGAGAGCACTCCGCTGGACTCCTCCACCGGGCCGAGCACGGCGGCGCCCGCCGCGTCGCCGAAGAAGACCCGCGTGGTGCGGTCGGTCGGGTCCGTGATGCGGGACAGGGCCTCCGCTCCGACCACCAGCACCCGCTGGAACTGGCCGCCCTGGAAGAGGTGCAGCGCCGTCCACATGCCGTACAGGCCGCCCGAGCAGGCCGCCTGGTTGAGGTCGAGCGCGACCGCCCGGCGGGCGCCGATCCGCTCGGCCACCGTCAGCGCGGTGGAGGGGAGCAGCTGGTCGAAGGTGAAGGTGGCGACGATGACGCAGTCGAGGTCGGAGGCGTCGGTCCCGGACTCCCTCAGGGCGCGTTCGGCCGCCGCGACGCACATGTCCGTGGTGCCGGTCCCCTCCGGCAGGAACCGCCGCTCGCGGATGCCCGTCCGCGCGACGATCCACTCGTCGCTCGTGTCGAGGTGTCGCGTGAGTTCCTCGTTGGTGACCACGTTGTCGGGCACGTAGGAGCCCACACCCAGGATCCCCACGGGAAACCTGTGGGAGAGCGTGCTGCCGGACGTGGAGGGAACATCCTGGAGCGGTCTCATGACACTTCCTTTGCACTGGGGGGTGCGTGGTCAGGGGGATTCCCCGGAGCGCGGTCCGGGGAGGTGGGGAGTGAGCTCAGCCGCCGTGTGCTGGGGTCGAACGAGACCCACACGGCGACGACCAACATGAGCAGGGTGAATCCCAGGAACAGGGGCAGCGTTCCGGCGAACTGGAGACCGAACCCCGCGGCCAGGGGGCCCAGGGGTGCGGCGATCCCCGTGACGAACGTGCAGGCGCTGCCCACACGGGCCTGGAGGCGGTCGGGGGTGTTCAGGAGCTGGTAGGTGCCGAGGATGATGGACAGCAGCGGCGCGGCCGCCATGGCCGCCGCGAGGGGGAACACCACCGTCCAGTGGTCGATGAGGGGGATCGTGGCCAGCACGGTGACCGGGAGCCACCACAGGGCGGCCAGCACCAGGCCGCGTGCGGAGAACCTGCGCAGCAGGGCCGAGGCGCCCAGCGCGCCGCCGATCCCGCCGAGGCTGGCCACACCGAGCACCGTCCCGATCTGACCGGTGCCGATCCCCGCCTCCGCGCCGACCATGACCACGGTGAGTACCACCCCCGTGATCACGAGGTTCGGAGTGACGCAGCTGAGCAGCAGCACCCGGAGTTCGGGCCGCGCCCAGATCCACGAGAACGCCTCGGTCCAGACGCGGCGCCGGGGCCCGGCCCCCCGCTCCGCGGGCGTCCTCGGGCTCTGCAACCGCTCCCTGACGAAGAGCAGCCCGATCGCGGCGACCGCGTGCCCCAGGGCCGCCGCCCCGAAGGGCAGCGTCCGCGAGGCCGCCATCAGCCATCCGCCGAGCACCGGGCCGATCAGCGAGGCGATCTGGTTGCGCGCCTCGTTCTGGCCGACCGCCGCGGACAGGTCGGACGGTCGGACGATGTGGCGCAGCGCGGCGCGTTCGGCGAAGCGGTAGGCCTCGTGCCCGACCACGTCCACCAACGCCACGAACACCACCAGCCACAACAGCCAGGTCGCTCCGGTGAGCAGTCCCAGGCACAGGACCGCCATGGCCAGCATCCGGGTGCCCTGCGCCACGATCATGAGGGCGCGCCGGTCGAACCGGTCGGCCGCCGCGCCGCCGGGCAGACGGGCGGCGACCGCCGCCACCCCCAGGAGGAAGGTCACCGAGCCCGTCAGGGCCGGTGTCCCGCCCAGGTCGAGGAGGATGACGGGGTAGGCCACCGCCCCCATGCCCGGGCCCAGCTGCGCTGCGAACTGACCGGTCCACAGGATGTGGAACGACCGGTTGCGGCGCAGCGGAGCCGGCTCGCGCTCAGGACTGGCCACGGAGCGCCTCCGCCGGGGGGACCTCTCCCGCCCTCCGCGACGTCAGGACCGAGACCACCATGGAGAACACCAGGGTGACCCCGACCACTCCGACGAGCACGGACACGGGCACCGTGTAGACGACCCCCGGCAGGTCGACCCGCAGCGAATCGACGAGCCCGGGAGAGACCGCGAAGCCCAGACCGACACCGAGGGCGATACCGCTCACGGTGATGACCAGCGACTCGATGAGGAAGAGGCGGCGGACCCCGGAGATCTGCATGCCGATGGCGCGCAGCACCCCGATCTGGTTGCGGCGTTCGGAGATCGACCGGATGCTGACGACCCCGAGCGCGGCGCAGCCGACGACGAGTCCGAAGCCCATGAACGCCATCAGGAGCCACTGCACGACGCCGTTGGACGAGGCCCGGAACTCCACCTCCTCCTGCATCGGGGCGGTGGCGACCCCGTGCTCCATCAGCGCGCGCTGCACGGCGATCTCCAGCTTGCCGACCTCGTCCCGGTCCTGGGCCCGGATGAACCAGTTCCCGGGCACGCTGTCCTCACCGGTGACCCGGCTCATGCCCTCACTCGAGGTGACGACGTCGCCGAGGTACTCGGCGCTCCGGTCCACCACGCCGATGACGCGGAGCGTGGTGGTGCTCTCGCCGTCCGGTTCGGTGACCTCCAGACGGAGGTTCGCGGGCAGGCTGTCGTCCAGGATGTCCACGCCCTCCAGTTCGAGGTCGCTCCCGCCGCCCACGAAGGCGGCGGAGTCACTGGGGATCATGGCGGCCGAGACCACGGCGGTGTTCGGTGTGCGCCTGAGCTCGTCCCACACCTCCTCGGAGGTGTCCAGGCCGTCCGCGCGCAGGAAGACCGGGTAGCGGTTGCCGAGGAGGTAGTCGTCGTCGGCACCCCACACCCGGACCTCCTCGGCGTCCGCGTCGGTGTCGACCTGGCGCGCCTCGGTGGTGATCTCCTCGTATCCGCCGAGGCGCGCGACCTTCGCGGTGTCCACGCGGGGGCTCTCCTCCAGCACCTGGCGGAGCGCGGGCGGCTCACCCTGGGCGGCGACCCACTCGGCCCGTACGTCGAACCCGCCCGTCACCGAGCGGTGGTCGGAGTAGACCTGGTTGACGGCGGCGGTGACGAAGCCGCTGAGGGTGATGGTGAGGACGACGATGCTCAGCATCGCGATCGTCATCCCGGCCTGGACGCGGTTGCGCACGGAGTACGCCACCGAGATGGGCACGACCGAGGTCATCGAGGGCAGGGGCGCCAGGACGCGGCGCAGGAAGCGCTGGACGAGGTCGCTGTTGGCCACGAACAGCCACACACCCGCGGCCACCAGCGCCATGCCCGCGAGGAAGAACAGGGTGATTCCGGAGCCGGTGTCGCCGAACAGCTCCCCGGGCACGGACCAGAGCACGATGATCACGGCGGCGCACAGCGAGTGGGCCAGCCGCCTGGGCACCCGCAGCCTCGGCAGGAGAGCGCCGAGGCCCCCGACCGCCAGCGTGAGACCGGTCAGGGTCTCGGTCGCGGTGCCGTTCTGCACGCCCAGGGCGACGGTGGCCAGGCCCAGCAACAGGATCAGCGCCAGCAGCGGTACGGACCACCAGCGGCGGCGGGACGGCGCCTCGGACCCGCGCAGCGCCGAGACGATGTCGACCTTGGAGGCGCGCACGGCCGCGAAGGTGAACACGACCGTGATCACCCCGACGCCGATGAGGTAGGCGGTAGCCATGGCCACGGGGTCGAACCCGAACTCCAGGGCGGGGGCGGGCATCGCGGGGTCGGCGACGCGATCGCTCAGTACACGTGAAGCCGCGGCGCCCGCGAACCAGCCCGCCGCCGTTCCGGCGGCCGAGGCCAGGACCGCGTAGCCGAGCCCCTCGACGGTCAGGACGAGACCGAGGCGGGCGCGCTTCATACCCATGGCCCGCAGGACGCCGAACTCCTGTCGGCGCTCGCCCGCGAGCATCATGACGACCAGGACGATGAGGAGCACGCCCGCGACCATCGAGAGCTGGCTGAAGAGGAGGAACAGGGTGGCCAGGTCGGTCGTGAGGCGGTCCGCGCTGTCGTGCGCGGAGGCGCGCAGCGGTTCGGCCTGCCAGCCGTTGTCCTCGACCAGCGAGGAGAGGTCGGTGCGGACCGGGTCCTCGGCCTCCTCCCAGGTGACCTCCTCGCCGTAGGAGAGCGTGACCGTGTTCACGCGGCCGGTGAGATCGGCGGTCCGCTGGAGCGCGGACAGCGGCACGACGGCGGACTCGGGCGGGGTCAGGGGCGCCCCGGCCTCGTAGACGCCGACGACGCGCGTCTGGCGCCCGGCGACCTCGACGGTGTCGCCGCGCTCGGCGCGCAGCTCCCGTGAGGCCTCGCTGCTGAGCAGGACGTCGTTCTCGCTCAGGCCGCCGCGCGCGATCTCCTCGCCGTCCCCGTCGACGAGCTGGATGGCGCCGTCGGTGTTGGCGGCGCCGAGCACCGTCAGCCCCGGGTCGCCGCGGTCGGCCCGCTCGTGGGCGACCGGGAGGCGCAGGGTGAGCATCGAGGAGACCGTGGTGTCGGGATCGTCGAGGGCCTCCTCGATGGCGCGGACGTCGTCGCGCTCCAGCATGGGCGGCTCGTCGTCGGGGTCGTCCGAGTCCCGGCGGTCGTCCTCGTCGTCGGTCCCGACCCCGCTCCCGTCCGGGGTCACGACCGCGTCGACCCCACCGAGGTCGGCGGTCTGCTGGGCCCGCATCGCCTGGTGGAGCGCGGACTCCAGGGTGAAGGAGGCGGAGAACAGGAGTGCGGCCAGGGACAGGCCCATGGCCACGAGCACGGTCTGCCCCGGGCGCCGCCAGACGTTGCGCGCGGCGATACGGACACTGAGTCGGCCCCGCGCGGAGAGCGCCACGAGCGCTATCAGCGCCAGGGGCGACGCGACCGCGACGGCCAGCGTGATTGCGTCGTTCATCTACTCGTCGCCCCCGGCAGGAGTGGCGGAGGCGGTGATGGACCTGTTGTTGTCCTCGACGCGGTCCACGCGGCCGTCGAGCATGTGGACCTCGCGGTCGCCGTAGGCGGCCACTTCGGGGTCGTGCGTGACCATGATCAGGGTGAGGCCGTCGGCGTGGAGCTCCCGCAGTAGGGCCAGCACCTCCGAGGTGGAGGCGGAGTCCAGGGCGCCGGTGGGTTCGTCCGCCCAGACGATCGCCGGGGCGTGCACGATGCCCCGGGCGATGGCGACGCGCTGTTGCTGACCACCGCTCAGCTGGGCTGGAAGGTGGTCGGAGCGTTCACCCAACCCCACGCGCGCGAGCGCCGAGACCGCCTTGCGCCGGGCCTCCCTCGGACGCACGCCGCCCAGAAGGAGGGGCATCTCCACGTTCTCCACGGCCGACAGGACGGGGACGAGGTTGTAGCCCTGGAAGACGAATCCGGTCCGGCGCGCGCGCCAGGCGGTGCGCTTGCGCTCCGACATGGCGTGGATGTCCTCGCCCTCGACGAGCACGCTGCCCCCGTCGATGCGATCGAGGCCGGAAGCGCAGTTCAACAGCGTTGACTTGCCGCAGCCCGAGGGTCCCATCACCGAGACCCATTCACCCTCGGTGACGTCCAGGGAAACTCCGCGAAGTACCGGAACCGTGACCCGACCATCACCGTATGTCTTTGTTATGTCTTTTACGCGCACGACTGGGTTGGTCACGAGTTCCCTTACTTACGTCACGGTCTACCGCCAACCAGTGGCGATACGCGCCCTACACTGTCCGCCCGACCAGTTCCGAAGTTGATCAGGGCTCGATTGCCAAATCGAAGCAGAGGCAATCATTCTTGTCAATACTTCCCGAGGAATCGAACGCCGAAATACCAAGCACCCGATCGGACAGCCCCATAAAGGGACTGAGTACCGCCCCCTCAATGGTTTCACCATGGCCCAAGATGAGCAGGTGGACGGGTTCCCTCGCGTTGTTTCGGACAGGATCAGAGCCGGTTCACACACTCGACTTAGCCCTGGAGCAAGGGGTTCTGGACGACCACAGCCACGTAGCGTGAATGTTTGAGTACGCGAATCGCCAAACCCGGTGCGCTTCACCGCCACACACTATGCCTCGCAGGCGCTCAACGAGAGCCCCCGCCGGAATCCATTCATGTTCGCGCACCACTCCCGACCCGCAAACCTGGCGGAAAACACGACCCCGCCTGGCCCCCTTCCTTTAAGACACCTTTAAGCTTCTTTTAAGTTGAAACCCGGAGCATTTCCCGGCGCCACGAAACCGAGCATGACAAAGAAGACCGCCGGACGGTGACGAGGAAGTCACGCACCGAATCCGGCGGTCTATTGCTGTTTGGTGCTACAAATGGTCGGCGAGGAAGTCGCCGATACTC
The DNA here is from genome assembly GCF_003182025.1 of Nocardiopsis sp. L17-MgMaSL7. Taxonomy (NCBI): domain Bacteria; kingdom Bacillati; phylum Actinomycetota; class Actinomycetes; order Streptosporangiales; family Nocardiopsidaceae; genus Nocardiopsis; species Nocardiopsis sp. L17-MgMaSL7. The sequence continues at coordinate 311,606 of NZ_QGTF01000002.1, forward strand.
TGCCGCGCGACCTGACTGGCCAGTCCTCCCCAGTTCAGGTCGAACATGTGCTCGGTCCACGGCAGTTCCACATGGTGGTGGGGCACGCCCTCCGATTCGAGGCGGTCGACCATACGGCCGTTGTCCTCGGTTCCCAGGAAGAAGTCGTGCCCGGCGGTGATCAGCAGGGTGGGCGGGCTGTCCGCGTCGACCTGGAGGATCGGGGACATCGCCTCGTACTCCTGCGGGTGCTCCTCCGGCGGGCCGCCGACCATGCGTTCGCTGGACTCCAGCAGCTCGTCCCCGACCGGCGACCTCCGCTGCCGCCAGGGAACCGGGGGTGCCTCGGCGGTCCCGTCGGTCGCCGAGTACCAGGCGACGACCGCCTCGACCTCGGGCACCTCGGTGTCACAACTGGGTTCGGGCGCGTCCGAATACGCGGCGAGCAGCACCAGGAGCCCGCCGGCCGACTGCCCGTTGAGCGCGATCCGCTCGGGGTCGCCCCCGTACTCGGCGGCGTTCTCATACACCCAACCCAGGGCACAGTGCACGTCGGCCAGGGAGGCCGACCAGTCGCCGTCCGGGAAGTACCGGTAGTCCACGTCGAACACCACCCGGCTCCCTCCGCTGTCCGCGAGCCACGTGTCCCATCGGGGCAGCAGGCTCTGCGGAAGGTCCTCCGCGCCGCCGTGCACGTTGACGACCACGGGAAGCCGGGAGTCCTCGGGGACGCCGTCCTCGGGCCGCCACACGTCGAGTTCCAGCGGCTCGCCCTCCGGGCTCGCGTACTCCACCGTGACCGGCTCGCGGTCGGCGGAGGTGGCGAACCCGGCCGCGTACTGGAACGGATCGAGCCGCACACCCTCGTCGCGGGCCGTCTGCCAGACGGAGACCGAGGGGACCAGGGCCAGGACCATCAGGAGCGCGTTCGACGCCGCGAGCAGGCTCGCTCCGCGGCCACGGACCGAGCGCCTGGCTCTCAGCGCCAGCAGCGCCCCGCCCAGGGCGGGCAGCGCGAACAGGGCCGAGAACTCGAGCACGACCAGCGCGGCCTGCCACATCGCCAGTGAGAGGGGCGGCAGGAGCACCAGGCCGAGCCCGGCCAGGGCCGGCAGGCACAACAGTGCCGAGCCGATGAGGAGACCCCGCGAGCGGGTGGGGGCGTCTGTGGTCAAGCGAGCCAACCTTAATACGTACGTATCGATACGAGCGTATCATTCATGCCCGCCCTGTGCCAGAATGAACCCTGTGCCAAAGATCGTGGACAAGGAGAGCAGACGCCGGGAGATCGCGGAGGCCCTTCACCGGATCGCCGCGCGCGAGGGCCTCGAGGGCGTCAGTGTCAGGACCGTCGCGGCGGAAGCGAGGCTCTCGGCGGGCGCGGTCCAACGGGAGTTCGACTCCAAGGACAAGCTGCTCCGCTTCGCCCTCCACGTGACAGTGGACGAGGTGGCCGAGCGCTTCGGGCGGTTACGCATCGGCCCGGGCCGGCTCGACTTCGCGGGAGCGCTGCGCCAGGTCCTCCTGGAGATGCTGCCCACCGACGAACGCAAACTGGCCCAGGCCCGCATCTGGGCGGCCTTCTACGCCCGGGCGGCGGTGGACCCCGTGTTCGCGGACACCCTGCGAACGCTCACCGAACAGACCCGAGTCAGTTTCCTCCGGCTCCTGGAGTACGCCCGGGAACAGGACGCCCTGACCCCCGACAGGGACCTGGAAGCCACCGCCGAGATGATCCTGGTGATCATCGACGGACTCTGGATCGGCGGCGCGCGACTCCCCGAGGGCGCCCCTCTGGACGGGCACCGCGCGGCCGTGGAGGCCGCCGTCCAGCTCCTGAGCCACTAGCCCCGGCGCCCCTCCCCCCTCCCCTCTCCACGGGAGCGCACAGCACCCCCGGCCACAGGACCCGAACCCGAACCCGCCCAGGCAAGCCCAAAGGCCCCAGCGGAGCACGAAACTACCCACGGGTAACCCCGGTCTCCACCGCACCAGGCACCGCTCGTTAGGGTTCCCGTGGCCGTGCCTGGGCACCGCTTCCCTGGAGTGGCGCCCCCGCGCGTCCACTGGCAGCACCCGGAGTACCGGCAACACCGGCGACGGCGCCGACCCGACCGGTACCGCGTCACGGAGTCCAGGAGGCATCCGGCATGTTCGAGAAGATCTTGGTGGCCAACCGAGGTGAGATCGCCATCCGCGCCCTGCGCGCGGGGCACGAACTGGGAGCCCGCACCGTCGCGGTCTTCCCCCACGAGGACCGCCACTCGCTGCACCGGCTCAAGGCCGACGAGGCCTACCAGATCGGCGAGCCCGGGCACCCCGTCCGCGCCTACCTCTCAGTGGACGAGATCGTCCGCGCGGCACGGGAGGCGGGTGCCGACGCCGTGTACCCCGGTTACGGCTTCCTGTCCGAGAACCCGGCCCTGGCCCGGGCCTGCGCGGAGGCGGGCATCACCTTCGTGGGCCCGCCCGCCGAGGTGCTGGAACTGACCGGCAACAAGGCGACCGCGATCGCCGCCGCCAAGCGGGCGGGCATCCCCGTCCTGGACTCCACCGCCCCCTCCACGGACGTGGACGGGCTGGTCGCCGCCGCCGAGGAGATCGGTTTCCCGGTGTTCGTCAAGGCCGTGGCCGGTGGCGGCGGCCGCGGCATGCGCCGCGTGGACGCGCCCGCCGCGCTGCGCGAGTCCATCGAGGCGGCCATGCGCGAGGCCGAGACCGCCTTCGGCGACCCCACGGTGTTCCTGGAGCGCGCCGTGGTGGACCCGCGCCACATCGAGGTGCAGATCCTCTCCGACGGCGAGGACGTGATCCACCTCTACGAGCGCGACTGCTCCGTGCAGCGCCGCCACCAGAAGGTCGTGGAGCTGGCCCCGGCACCCAACCTCGACCCGGAGCTGCGCGAGCGCATGTGCCGGGACGCGGTGCTGCTCGCCCGCGAGCTGGGTTACCGCAACGCGGGCACGGTCGAGTTCCTCGTGGGCCGGGACGGCCGACACGTGTTCATCGAACTCAACCCCCGCATCCAGGTGGAGCACACGGTGACCGAGGAGGTCACCGACGTGGACCTCGTGCAGTCGCAGATCCGGATCGCCTCAGGTGAGTCCCTCGCCGACCTCGGCCTGTCCCAGGACGCGATCGTCCTGCACGGAGCCGCCCTCCAGTGCCGCATCACCACCGAGGACCCGGCCAACGGGTTCCGACCCGACACCGGGACGATCAGCGCCTACCGCTCCCCCGGCGGCTCGGGCATCCGCCTGGACGGCGGCACCGCGGCGGCGGGTTCGGAGGTCAGCGCGTACTTCGACTCCCTGCTGGTCAAGCTCACCTGCCGGGGCCGTGACTTCGCCACGGCCGTGAGCCGCGCCCAGCGCGCGGTGGCGGAGTTCCGCATCCGTGGCATCTCCACCAACATCCCCTTCCTCCAGGCCGTGCTGGAGGACGAGGACTTCCGGCAGGGCCGGGTGACCACCTCCTTCATCGAGGAGCGCCCCCAGCTGCTGACCGCGCGCCCCTCAGCGGACCGGGGCACCCGCCTGCTCACCTACCTGGCCGACGTGACGGTCAACAAGCCGCACGGTGAACGCCCCCACCTGATCGACCCCGCCGCCAAGCTGCCCGCCGTCCCCGAGACGACCCCGCCCGCGGGGTCCCGGCAGCGCCTGCTCGAACTCGGCCCCGAGGGGTTCGCGCGCTGGTTGCGCGAGTCCGACGTCCTGGGGGTCACCGACACGACCTTCCGGGACGCCCACCAGTCGCTGCTGGCCACACGGGTGCGCACCCAGGACCTCCTGGCGGCCGCGCCCGCCGTGGCGCACACCCTGCCCGAACTGCTGTCGCTGGAGTGCTGGGGCGGCGCCACCTACGACGTGGCCCTGAGGTTCCTGGCCGAGGACCCGTGGGAGCGGCTCGCGGCGCTGCGCGAGGCTGTGCCCAATGTGGCCCTCCAGATGCTGCTGCGCGGCCGCAACACCGTCGGGTACACCCCCTACCCCACCGAGGTGACGCGGGCCTTCGTGCGGGAGGCCGCCGCCACCGGCGTGGACGTCTTCCGGGTGTTCGACGCCCTGAACGACGTCGAGCAGATGCGCCCGGCGATCGACGCGGTACGCGAGACCGGCACCGGGCTGGCCGAGGTCGCCCTGTGCTACACCGCCGACCTGTCCGACCCGGCCGAGAAGCTGTACACGCTGGACTACTACCTGAAGCTGGCCGAGCGGATCGTGGAGTCCGGGGCGCACGCGCTGGCCATCAAGGACATGGCCGGACTGCTGCGCGCACCGGCCGCGTCCCGCCTGGTGAGCGCGCTGCGCCGCGAGTTCGACCTGCCGGTCCACGTGCACACGCACGACACCGCGGGCGGCCAGCTCGCCACCTACCTCGCGGCGGTGAACGCGGGCGCGGACGCGGTGGACGGCGCGGTGGCGTCCATGTCGGGCACCACCTCGCAGCCCTCCCTGTCCGCGATCGTGGCCGCCTTCGACCACTCGGACACCCCCACCGGGCTCTCCCTGGACGCGGTGAACGAACTGGAACCGTACTGGGAGGCGGTGCGCCGGGTCTACGCGCCGTTCGAGGCCGCCCTGACCTCGCCGACCGGACGCGTGTACCACCACGAGATCCCCGGCGGCCAGCTGTCCAACCTGCGCACCCAGGCGGTCGCGCTGGGACTGGGCGACCGGTTCGAGGACATCGAGGCCGTGTACGCCGCCGCCGACCGCATGCTGGGACGCCTGGTGAAGGTGACCCCCTCCTCCAAGGTGGTCGGCGACCTGGCCCTGCACCTGGTGGGCGCGGGGGTGGAGCCCGAGGAGTTCGAGCGGGACCCGGACCGGTTCGACGTGCCCGACTCGGTGGTGGGCTTCCTCAGGGGCGAGTTGGGAGTGCCCCCGGGCGAGTGGCCCGAGCCCTTCCGCACCAAGGCTCTGCGCGGCCGGGGCGAGGCCCGCGCCACCACACCGCTCAGCGATGTGGACCGCGCCGGGTTGGCCGAGGAGCCCCGGGCCACGCTGAACCGCCTGCTGTTCGCCGGTCCCACCAAGGAGTTCGAGGCGCACCGCGCCGCCTACGGCGACACCAGCGTGCTGGACAGCCGGGACTTCTTCTACGGTCTGCGCGAGGGAGAGGAGCACGTGGTGGACCTGGAGCCGGGCGTGCGCCTGCTGATCGGCCTCCAGGCGGTGAGCGAGGCCGACGAGCGCGGCATGCGCACCGTCATGACCACCCTCAACGACCAGCTGCGACCGCTGCACGTACGCGACCGGTCACTGGCCTCGGACGCGCCCGAAGCGGAGAAGGCCGACCGTGACGACCCCTCCCAGATCGCGGCGCCCTTCGCCGGGGTGGTCACCCCGACCGTGGCCGTGGGCGACGAGATCGCGGCCGGGGACACGGTCGCGACCATCGAAGCCATGAAGATGGAGGCCTCCATCACCGCCCCACGTGCCGGGGTGGTCGCACGGGTGGCCGTCGAGGGAGCCCAGCGGGTTGAGGGCGGCGACCTGATCGTCCATCTGAACTGAGGCGTCGGGTGGCCGTCGTCGACGACGGCCACCCACCTGCCGGTGCGGAGCGAGAGGCTCCCTGCCGCGGGCGTTCCGTGTGGGGGCTGGGGCGCGGAGGCTGGGGGTACGGGGGTCGGGGGCACCGGTCAGACTGCCCCCCGACCGGACCGGTACCCCATGCACCCCCCTCAGCCCCCGGACCCTCAGCGCCGGAAAGCGTCGACGTCACCACCCCTCACTCCGCACGGGTGTGGAACTCCTGGCTCGGCGGTAGGACAACCACCGGGTCGACCGGGAACTCGGCGACCAGATCCTCGGGCGGCCCCGGCCTACCGGGGCCACACCCCGGCGGGGTTCGCGTTCTACTTCGACGGCCTGGAACTGCTCGCCCCCGGGGCCGGTCCCCCAGTGGCGCCCGGAACCGGTGGAGGTCGGCCGCGCCCCGGACACCGACATGTACCGCGCCGTCGCGCGCACATCCCGAACGGCCACGCCGCGCCCGCCCGGAGAGTTCCCGCGTGACGGTTTCATACGATGTAGACCGAATCGATCACGCGGGTCCTCCCGCGACGGAAGGAGCCCCGGTGGTTGACGTGCCCGAACGCGCCCTGGTTGTGATGGCCCACCCCGACGACGCCGATTTCTCGTGCGCCGGGACGGTGGCGCAGTGGACCCGGGCCGGGACCGAGGTGGTCTACCTGATGGTCACCGACGGCGAGGCCGGTGGCGACGCGCTCACCCTGGACAGCTCGGAGATCGCCGCCATGCGCCGGGAGGAGCAGCGCAGAGCGGCGGCCGAGGTCGGGGTCAAGGACGTGCGCTTCCTCGGCTACCCGGACGGGCGCGTGGAGCCCACCCTCGACCTGCGCCGGGACATCGCACGGGTGATCCGGCAGGTCCGGCCCGAACGCGTCGTCATCCCCAGCCCCGAACGCGACTGGGACAGCGTCGCCGCGAGCCACCCCGACCACATGGCCACCGGCGAGGCCTCGATCAACGCGGTCTTCCCCGACGCCCGCAACCCGCACGCGCACCGCGAACTCCTCCACGAGGAGGGCCTGACCGCATGGACCGTGCCCGAGGTGTGGGTGGTCGGCGGCCCCGCCCCGCACCACTACTCGGACATCACCGACGTCTTCGAACGCAAGGTGGCGGCGCTGGCCGCGCACGAGAGCCAGATCGGTGACATCAGCGAACTGGAGCCCATGCTGCGCCAGTGGATGGCGGCCAACGCCGCAGAGGGCGAGCTGCCCGAGGGGCGCCTGGCCGAGGTCTTCCGGATCGTCCGGACCGCCTGAACCGTTCCGGGGCCGGGGCGGGTGCCCTCGCCCCGTGGAGGAAGGGGAGCACGATCGCGACCTATCCTCGAAGGGTGACGAACACGTTCCACCCCAGCGGCCTGGTCGAGACCGCCCGCCGTGTGAGCGACGTCCTCGGCCCGGGGCCGGTGGTCGCGCTGACCGGCGCGGGGGTCTCCACGGACTCGGGCATCCCCGACTACCGGGGCCCGGGCTCACCGCCGCGCACACCCATGACCTACCAGGAGTTCGTCGCAGACGCGGCCTTCCGACGCCACTACTGGGCGCGCAACCACGTGGGCTGGCGCCACGTGGCGGACACCGCCCCCAACGACGGCCACCGCGCCCTGGCCGATCTCGAACGCGCCGGGAGGGTGTCGGGGGTCATCACCCAGAACGTGGACACCCTGCACGACGCGGCGGGCAGTCGAAGCGTCATCGACCTCCACGGCCGCTACGACCGGGTGATCTGTCTGGGCTGCCGGGCCGTGACCGCCCGCGCCGAGCTCGCGGTGCGGCTGGACGCGCTCAACCCCGGCTTCGCGGAGGAGGTGGCCGACGTCGAGGTGGCCCCGGACGCGGACGCCGTCCTGGCCTCCACCGAGCACTTCCGGGTGGCCGACTGCGCCTCCTGCGGCGGTGTCCTCAAGCCGGACATCGTGTACTTCGGCGAGAACGTGCCCAGGCCGCGGGTCGAGGAGGCCTACGCGATGGTCGACCGGGCCGTCGGGCTGCTGGTCGTGGGGTCGTCGCTGACCGTGTTCTCCGGCCGCAGGTTCGTGAAGCACGCCGTGGGGCAGGGCAAACCAGTGGTCATCGTCAACCGGGGCACCACACGCGCCGACGACCTCGCGGCCCTGACGGTGGGGTACGGCTGCTCCGAGGTCCTGCGCGCGCTGGCGGAGGACCGCGCCCGGGGCGACTCCGCGTGACGCCGCCCGCGCCCGACATGCCGCCTATGTATACCAACCGGACGGTACAGTAACCCCGAGGCGACCCATCGACGCCCCTCCACCGCCTCCGGCGCGTCTCCTCCGAGCGGGGAGGACCAGGATCCGAGCGCACACGGAGGTCCACGTGCCGATCAGCAACAGGAACATCCTCGTCTCCGGGGGCGGCGTGGCCGGGAGCGCGCTGGCCACCTGGTTGGCCCGGCGGGGGTTCGCGCCCACCGTGGTCGACCTCGCCCCGGAACCGGGCGCGGAGGTCGGCCCCGCCGAGGTCTCCCGCCAGGGGATGGCCCTCCTGGACCGGATGGGCCTGGGTGAGAGGGTGCGCGCGCTCGGTTCTCCCGTGGACGAGGTGCGCACCCACGTGAGCGGACGCCGGGAACCGGCGTGCCTGCCCGGCGAGCCCGGCAACCTGACCGTCCGGCACGGCGACCTGGTCCGGGCCCTGCGGGAGGACGACGGCGGGGTCGAGTACCTCCTCGGCGACGGTGTCACCGCGCTGGAACAGGACGACGAGGGCGTCGACGTCACCTTCGCGCACGCCCCCGCCCGCCGCTTCGACCTCGTCGTGGGTGCGGACGGCCGGAACTCGCCGGTGCGCACACTGGCCTTCCCCGGGCCGGACGACAAACGCCTGCGCTACCTGGGCGCCAACACGGCGATCTTCGAGACGGCCAACCTCCTCGACGCCGACAACACCACCGCCTGGCACGTGTGGCCGCACCGGGGCTGTCTGGTCACGACCCTGCCCGGCGGGGACCGCGCCTCGGTGGTGCTGGTGGTGCGCGACCGCTTCCCGATCGACGCGGACTCCATGGACCAGGACGCCCGGCGGCGGTGGGTGGAGGAGGCCTTCAGCGAGGACGGCTGGGAGATGCCCCGGCTGCTGCGCGCCGCGCGCGACGCCGACGTCCGGGTCCTGCCGTCCACGCAGGTACGGATGGACGTGTGGGAGCAGGGCCGCGTGGTGCTGGTGGGCGACGCCGCCTCCTGCCCCGACCATTTGAGCGGGCAGGGTCCGACGATGGCTCTGATGGGCGCCCTGGCCCTGGCGGGCGAGCTGGTGTTCACGCGGGGCGAGCACGGGCGGGCGTTCTTCTCCTACGAGGCGGCGTTGCGCCAGTCCGTGCGCGAGGCCCAGACCGTGGCCCCCTACGTGGTGGACAGCGTCGCTCCGGAGGCGGGCCGCTACGAGACGTGGATTCGCGAGCGGGCCGAACTGGCCCTGGCCCGGGGCACCCTGCTGATGGGGCGCCTCGGCATCCGCCCGCCCATGGACAGCGTGGGCGGGGAGTTCGCCCTGGAGCGCTACGCCGGGATACTGACCGCCTGAGACTCCGACCGGGGGCCCGCCCGCGCGGCGGGCCCCCGGTGTTCCCGGGAGTCGTGCGCGTGCGCTACGGTAATGATTATCGTTTTCATCCTAGGGAGGTCCACTCCGATGACCGTAGCGACACCCCTGCCCGTCGTCGTGGTCTCCGGCCTGCACCGGCTGGCCCGCCGCAGCACCGTCGACGACCTCATCACCGCCGTACCCGGCTCCATCGCCCTCCACCACGACATGGACGGTATCGGCGAGGGGATCGTCCTCCGGGTCACCCGCAGCAGATGGGGTGTCCTCGACCGCGCACACCTCGACCTCGACCACCCCTGCGCCACCTGCGCCCTGCGCGAGGACCTCCTCCCCGTCCTACTGGACCTGGCTGAACGCGGCGAGCACAGCCTGTGCGTGGTGGAGACCTGGGACGCGGTGGAACCCCGCTCCGTGGCCGAGGCCGTCGCCGCCCACGAGGATCTGCGACTGGCCGCCGTGGTCACCGCCGTGGACGCCGAGCGCCTCCTCCCGGACCTGTCCAGTGTCGACGACCTCTCCGACCGTTCCCTGACCGTCGTCTCCGAGGACCGGCGCTCCGTCGCGGAGGTCCTCTCCCACCAGATCGAGTACCCCACGGTGGTCACCCTCCACGGAGAACACCACCGGAACGAGGCCCGCTCCCTCGTCGCGCACCTGAACCCCGCGGCTCTGGTGGTCCCGCCCGGCGGCGGCCTGGTCGCCCTCACCGAGGGACGCTTCCTCCCCGACGCCGCCGCCAACCGGCTCAACCCGGCCTGGGCCCAGTACTGGGACCTGTCCGACGACAGGGTCAGCACCGTGGTGTGGACCCGCAAACGACCGCTGCACCCCGTCCGACTGCACGAGTCCCTGGAGCGGATCGTCTCCACCGGACTGCGCGGACGCGGCCGGATCTGGCTGGCCAGCAGGCCCGACACGCTACTGGCCTGGGACAACTACAACGACTCCCTGGTGCTGGAGAGCGCCGGCCCCTGGCTGGACGCCCTGCCCGGGGCCGCCCTCGACCTGGTCTCCGAGACCCGTCGCGCCTCGGCGGACCTGGACTGGGACCCGGTGGTGGGCGACCGCCGACAGCACCTGGCCTTCACCGGGGTCGACCTCGACGCCGCGCGGCTCGTGGAGCTCCTCGACTCCTGCCTGCTCACCGACGAGGAGGCCGGGCGCCCCCTGGCCGCGGACCCCTTCGCCGACGCGCTCTGACCAGCCGCAGCGTTCCGACGCCCCGATGACCCCACCACCGGAGGAGGACCCGTGCCACAGAGGACCCGACGCCCCGACCCACGAGGCGCGACGCGACGCTTCGCCAACCCGCTGGGCGACGCGGACCACGTCGACTACAAGGACACCAACCTGCTCCGCAAGTTCATCTCGGAGAAGGGCAAGATCCGCAGCCGACGGGTCACCCGCGTGACCGCGCGCCAGCAACGCCTGATCGCGGCGGCGGTCAAGAACGCGCGGGAGATGGCCCTGCTGCCGTACCCGTCCACGACCAGGCGGGACTGACCGCCCCACCGGACCGAACAGGACCGGCCCGGAGCGAAGGGCCGGAAGACGACCGACGACCAGGAGGAGACCACCGTGTCCCGTGTCTGCCAGGTGACCGGAAGGGCACCCAGCTTCGGCAACGCCATCTCGCACTCCCACCGCCGCACCAGGCGTCGCTTCGACCCCAACATCCAGAACAAGCGCTACTGGCTGCCCAGCGAACAGCGCTTCGTGAAGCTGCGGCTGAGCGTCAAGGGCATGCGGGTCATCGACGCCCGAGGCATCGAACGCGTGGTCGCCGAGATCCGCGCCCGGGGAGGCAGGGTCTGATGGCCAAGAAGAGCAAGATCGCCCGCAACGAACAGCGCAAGGAGATCGTCGCCCGCCACGCAGAGCGGCGGTCCGAACTCAAACGCCTGATCAAGAGCCCGCACACCGGCGAGGCCGAGCGCGCGAGCGCCGTCGCCGAGCTGCGCCGCCAGCCGCGCGACGCCAGCGCGACCCGGGTCCGCAACCGGGACGCCGTCGACGGCCGCCCCCGCGCGCACCTGAGGAAGTTCGGACTGTCACGGATCAGGTTCCGGGAGATGGCCCACCGCGGCGAACTGCCCGGGGTCACCAAGTCCAGCTGGTAACCGGGCCTGCCGTGTGGGCGCGCTGACGCCCACCGGCTCCGAGAACGGGACCGACCGTTCGCGATCCGGTCGGCCCGAGGGTTCCCGGGGCACTCCCTCCCCCGGGAGCCCCCTCCCCCGTCCCCGGGGACCCGCCCCCGCGCTCCCCGCGCCGAGAGCCGTGAGAGCACTCCCCCAGCTCACTCCTTGGGCGGGGCCGTACTGTCGCGTCGGACCAGACGAGTGGCCAGTTCCACCCGCGTGGTCTCGGGCTCGTTGCCGTTGACCAGGTCGAACAGCATCCGGGTGGCCATCTGCGCCATGTCCCGCAACGGCTGCCGGACGGTGGTCAGCGGCGGGGTCGCCCACCTGGCCTCCGGGAGGTCGTCGAACCCCACCACCGAGACGTCGTCGGGCACACGCAGGCCCCGCTTGTACAGGACCTCGTAGGCGCCCCGGGCCATCTGGTCCGATCCCGCGAAGATCGCGGTCGGCGGTTCGGGCAGGTCGAGCAGGACCTCGGTGAGGTCCTTGCCGGTCCCCGCCAGGAAGTCCCCGTGGGAGACGTAGCCGTCGGGCACCGGGAGCCCGGCGTCCCGCATGGCGCTGCGGTACCCGTCGACCCGGGCCCGACTGCACATGACGTCGGCTGGCCCGGCGAGCATGGCGACGCGCCGGTGGCCGAGGCCGATGAGGTGTTCGGTGGCGGTCAACCCCCCGTCCCAGTTGGCGGCGCCCACCGCCGGGATCTCCCGCGCGGGGTCGCCGACCGGGTCGACGAGCACCACGGGCACGCCCAGCGCGTCCAGCTGTTCCTGCTGCTGGGAGGAGAGCTCGGACAGCACCAGGACCACGCCGTCCGAACGCCGGGCCTGGATGTTGTCGAGCCACTTGCGGCCGGGCCTGCTGCGCTTGCGGTCGTGCACGGCGGAGACCACGACCCCGAAACCGGCGTCGTGCGTGACCTCCTCGACCCCGGTGAGGATCTCCATGGCCCAGGGGCTGCCGAGGTCCAGGAAGACGAGGTCGATCAGACCGACCGGGCGGCGCTTACGGTGGCGGCGCTGCTGGTAGCGGTGGTGTTCCAGGAGCCGTTCCACCTGTCGCCGGGTCTCGGCCGCGACGTCGAGATGGCCGTTGATCACCTTGGAGACGGTCGAGACGGACACCCCCGCCTCACCAGCGATCTCGGCCAGGGTGGGGCGACGCTTCGCCATGTGCCTCCTCGTCGTCGGGGACCGGGTTCCCTCGGTTCGCTGCGCTGGATTGTATCCCGAAAGTTTTCGAGGACGCACACCGAAACCTCCTCGCAACGAGAACTCCCCTTGACGGGGACACAGGGAGAACTTAGCGTCGTGCTTCCCGAAAGCTATCGGAAACTTTTCGGCAGCTTGCGGCTCCCCCCGGAACAACGGAAGAACGGTGTACACGCCATGAGTCGCACCCACCGGACACGTGTGATCGGCAGTACCGCTCTGGCCCTCTCCCTCCTCGCCACCGGCTGCGGCACCTCCGGCCCCGGAGGCGGTGACGCCCTACAGGTCTGGGCCCTGGAGGACGCGGCGGTCAACGAGATCGTCGAACGGGGCATCGAGGCGCACAACGCGTCCCACGACGTGCCCGCCGAACTGGTCACCTTCGTCAACGACGCCTACAAGCAGCGCCTCCAGGTGGCGCTCGGCTCCCCCAACGCACCCGACGTGTTCTTCAACTGGGGCGGCGGCAACCTCGCCCAGTACACCGACCAGGGCCAGGTCCTCGACCTCACCCCGACCCTGGACGACAACCCCGGGTTCCGCGACGCCTTCCTGCCGAGCGTCCTGGACGTGGCCGCCATCGACGGCGCCTACTACGGCGTGCCCCTCCTCGGCGTCCAGCCCGTCGTCATGTACTACAACAAGCCCGTCCTGGAGGCGGCCGGCCTCCAGCCCCCGCGGACCCTCGACGACCTGCACGAGGCGATCGAGGTCCTCCAGGCGGACGGTGTCACCCCGATCGTCCTTCCCGGCGCCCAGGGCTGGACCCAGCTGATGTGGTTCTCCTACCTGGTGGACCGGATCGGCGGCCCGGACGTGTTCCAGGCCGTCGTCGACGAGGAGGAGGACGCCTGGCGGCACCCCGCCGTCCTGGAGGCCCTGGCGACCTGCCAGGACCTGGTCGACCGCGGGGCCTTCGGCGCCAACTTCACCTCCATCGACTACGACAACGGCAGCGCCTCCGCGCTCCTGGCCACCGGCGAGTCCGCGATGTTCCTGATGGGCAGCTGGGACATCGCCCAGCAGATGGACAACAACCCCGGGTTCGTGGAGAACGACGAGCTCGGCTTCACCTCCTTCCCCGTCGTGGAGGGCGGAGCGGGAGACCCCGACGCGATCGTCGGCAACCCCAGCAACTACTTCTCCGTCAACAGCGACAGCCAGCACGCCGAAGCGGCGACCGACTTCCTCGTCGAGACCATGGCTTCCGAGGAGTACGTCGACGAGCTCATCAGGGCAGGTCAGGTCCCCGCTGTCGAGGGCATCGAGGACCAGCTCCAGGAGAGCGACCACGCCGAGTTCGCCACCTTCACGCACCAACTCGTCTCGGGTGCGCCCACCTTCACCCAGTCCTGGGACCAGGCGCTGGCCCCGGCGGCGGCCGAGGCCATGCTGACCAATCTCCAACTGCTCTTCATCGGCGACATCACCCCCGAGGAGTTCGCCGAGGACATGGAGCAACAGCGGTGAGGAACTCCGCCACGGAACGGCCCGGGCTCCTCTGGGTCGCCCCGGCCCTGCTGTTCTTCGGCCTGTTCGGCCTGGCCCCCGTGGTCATCGTGGGATACCTCAGCCTGACCTCGTGGAGCGGGATCGGCTCTCCCGAGTGGGTGGGCCTGGCCAACTGGTCCGCGCTCACCAACGACGGCCGGGTGCGCGGCGGCCTCACGATCACCCTGACCCTGACCGCCCTGTGCTGGGCGACCCAGACCCCGCTGGCCCTGGCGTTCGGAGTGTGGGCGGCCGGCCCGCAGCGCGTCCGAGCGGTGGTGAGCGCGGTCTTCTTCCTGCCGCTGCTGCTGTCCACCGCGGCCATCGCCCTGGTGTGGAAGGCGCTGCTCGACCCGAGCTTCGGCATCCCCTCCCAGGTCCGCGAGTGGTTCGAACTCAGCCACAGCAACGTGCTCGGCGATCCGACACTGGCGCTGTACGCGATCGTCTTCATCCTGCTCTGGCAGTTCCTGCCGTTCCACATGCTCCTGTACCAGGCGGCCGCCCGGCAGATACCGCGTTCGCTCCATGAGGCGGCCGAACTGGACGGGGCCTCCGCCCTCCAGCGCTTCCTGCGCGTGACCGTGCCGCAGCTGCGGCACACGATCATCGCGTCGTCGGTGCTGATGCTCGTCGGGTCCATGACGTACTTCGAGACGGTCCTGCTGCTGACCGCCGGCGGCCCGGGCAACGCCACCCGCATCCTGCCGCTCCACATGTACAACCAGGGCTTCGTCGCCTTCGAGATGGGCTACGCGAGCGCCATCGCGGTGTTGCTTGTGGTCCTGGGAACGGGGCTGTCGCTGGCGGTGGTCCGGGCGACCGGCTACTCCCGGATGACCAGCCAGAGAGAGGGGATGTGACATGGCCTCCCGAAGCAGACCGGCGTACGCCGCCGGGGCCGGGGCCGCCCTCTGGCTGCTGGTCGTGTGCGTCCCCCTGTACTACCTGGTCGCCACGAGCCTGCGCGGACCCGGTGACTACCTGTCACGGGGCCCGCTGTCCCTGCCCGAGTCACTCACCCTGGACAACTACCGCAACGTCTTCGAGGTCGGGTTCCTCGGATTCCTCGCCAACAGCCTGATCGTGGCCGCGGGGGCGATCCTCCTGGTGCTGCTGGTGGCGGTACCGGCGGCGTTCGCGATCGTGCGCGGACGCAGCCGGGCGGTCCGGATCAGCTTCACCCTGTTCCTCCTGGGGCTGGCGGTACCGGCCCAGGCGGTGATCATCCCGATCTACCTGATCATCACCCGACTGCACCTGTACGACAGCCTGCCCGCGATCATCCTGCCGACCGCCGCGTTCACGCTGCCGATCTCCATCGTCGTGCTCACCAGCTCCCTGCGGGACGTGCCCGGCGAACTGTACGAAGCGATGGCGCTGGACGGGGCCGCGACCTGGCAGGTGTTCCTCCGCCTGGTCCTGCCCCTGTCACGGCCCGGCGTGGTGACGGTGGCGATCTTCGTCGGCCTCAACGCCTGGAACAACTTCATCTTCCCGCTGGTGCTCACCCAGAGCGAGTCCAACCGGGTCCTGCCCCTCGGACTCTGGGCGTTCCAGACCCAGTACGGAACCGACGTGCCCGGCCTGATGGCCGCGGTGGTGCTCTCCACCATCCCGATCCTGGCCCTGTACCTGTTCGGCCGCAGACACCTCCTGGGCGGTCTCGCCGCCGGTTTCGGCAAGTAGGACCCCACCCCCTCCTCGAAAGGCCGTGATGACCGCGACCATCCACAACCCGGTCCTGCCCGGGTTCCACCCCGACCCGTCGATCCTGAGGGTCGGCGAGGACTACTACCTGGCGACCTCGACCTTCGAGTGGAGCCCGGGAGTGCTGCTGCACCACTCCCGGGACCTGGTCCACTGGCGCCCCCTCGGCGGCGTCCTCAACGAGGACCGCCTTCTCGACCTGACCGGGCACCGCGACGGGGCGGGCGTGTGGGCGCCCTGCCTGTCCCGCAAGGACGGAGTGTTCCACCTGATCTTCACCGACGTGGAGAACTACGCCGGGGGCTTTTGGGACACGCCCAACTACGTGACCACCTCGCCCACCCTCGACGGCCCGTGGAGCGACCCCGCGCCGATCCACTCCATGGGATTCGACCCGTCCCTGTTCCACGACGAGGACGGCCGGAGCTGGGTGGTCACCAGCCTGATGGACTGGAGGCCCGGGCACCACGCCTTCGCGGGGATCGTGCTCCAGGAGCTGGACACCGAGTGGATGCGCCTCCTGGGCGAGCCGACGGTGGTCTTCGAGGGCACCTCGGCCCGGGTGACCGAAGCGCCGCACCTGTACCGCGAGAACGGGTGGTACTACCTGGTGACCGCCGAGGGCGGGACGCAGTGGGACCACCAGGTGACGGTGGCTCGGTCCAGGAGCGTCACCGGGCCCTACAAGGTGGACCCGGCCGGGCCCATGCTGTCCTCACGGGAACACCCCTCGCTGCCCCTGCAGAAGGCCGGGCACGGGAGCCTGGTCAGCACGCCGTCGGGCGAGTGGTTCCTGGCGCACCTGGCCTCACGGCCGCTCACCGAACGCGGCCGCTGCGTGCGCGGACGCGAGACCGCCCTGCAACGGGTGGACTGGGTGGACGGCTGGCCCCGAATTTGTGACGGGGTGCCGCACGTGGAGGTCGAGGGGCCCGACTTGGAGCCGCACCCGTGGCCGGAGGTGCCCGAGAGGGACGACTTCGACGCGCCGGTGCTGCGCCCGGAGTGGAGCACGCTGCGGCGCCACGTGGACGAGGAGTGGGTCTCGCTGACCGAGCGTCCCGGACACCTGCGTGTGCAGGGCGGGCAGTCCCCCTCCGGGACCCGCGCGCCCAGCCTGGTGGCCCGACGGGTGCAGCACGAACGGTGCGTGCTGGAGACGGTGATGGAGTTCTCCACCGACACCTTCCAGCGGATGGCCGGACTGACGGCGTACTACAACATGCGGCAGTGGCACTACCTGCGCGTCGGCTTCGACGAGCGGGACGGGCTGTTCGCCGGTGTGCTCAGCTCCGACCGGGGACGGGTGTGCGAGTCCGGGGACCGGGTCGACGTGCGGGGCTGGGAGCGGTTTCACCTGCGCGCGGAGATCGACGGAGCCGCACTGCGGTTCGCCCTCTCCCCCGATGGCCAGGACTGGACGCCCGTCGGCGGGGTCCTGGACGCCAGCATCCTGTCCGACGACTACGCCGCAGAGAGCGACGGTGAGACGGCGACCATCTGGGGCTTCACGGGCGCGTTCCTGGGTCTGTGGGTCCAGGACCTGACCGGCACGGGTTGTCACGCCGACTTCGACCACGCCACCTACCAAGGATCCTGAGTACCGGGGAGCGCTCTCCTGACGGGGCGCTCCCCCACCTTTACTACGTAGATTCTTAGTACTACGCCAGCCGGTCGAGCGCGTCGAGCTGCGCGGGATTCGGGCGCAGAGTCCAGCTCGCCGAGCAGCCGCACCAGCCTGCCCCGAGCGACGGAGTGACCCACTCCCCCGACCTAGACCCATCCCCGCGTGCGCGGGGAGCACGCATCCCTGTTCGGCACGGTGTCCGGCGCCATGGACCCATCCCCGCATGCGCGGGGAGCACTCGGCGGGGTTGTCGGCCAGGGTGCCAACGCTGGACCCATCCCCGCATGCGCGGGGAGCACCGTAAGGAGATCCCGTGTTCGTTCACCTGCTCGGACCCATCCCCGCATGCGCGGGGAGCACTCCGCAGACAGACGCTGATAGATGCCGATCAGGGACCCATCCCCGCATGCGCGGGGAGCACACTCGTTGACCTGCGGTTCCAGAGCGCGGAACCAGCGAAATCTACAACTTGTCGAGAAACAGACTCCGAAGACAAACACCCCAAAGGGAACCCACACAGGGGCCTCTCTCCCGCTCACCAGAGCAGGCTACCGATCTTCGGGTCAGCCGCCCAGGGCAAGGCGGAGGCCCAGGGTGAGCATGACGACGGCGATGATGCCGTCGAGCACCCGCCAGGCTCCGGGCTTCGCGAAGACCGGGCGGAGCAGCCGGGCACCGAAGCCCAGGGCGAAGAACCACACGAAGCTTCCGGTGACCGCACCGCCCGCCCACCACCAGCGAGCCTCGCCGACCTGCTGGCTGGCGACCGAACCGAGGAACAACACGGTGTCCAGGTACACGTGCGGGTTCAGCCAGGTGAGGGCGAGGGCGGTGACCACCGCCGCTCCGGTTCCGGTGGAGCGGGTCGTCGCCAGCGCGACCCCCGCACCCTGAGTGGGCTGGGCGGGTTCACTCTCCGTGGGGACCAGGACCTCGGCCCGCCCCGGTCGCAGGGCACGGTGGGCCGCGAACAGTCCGTAGACGATGAGGAAGCCTGCGCCGAGCAGGCGGATGACCACCATGGCCGTGGGCATCGCCTCGACCAGGCCACCGATGCCCACGACACCGGCGGTGATGAGCAGGGCGTCCGATACCGCGCAGACCAGCACCACGGCCAGCACCGAGGACAGCCTGCCGTCGATGCCGAGGCGGAGCAGGTACGCGTTCTGGGCACCGATGGCCACGATGAGCGCCAGTCCGGTGCCCAGGCCCATCAGTGCGGGGAGAAGGGTTTCGTTCACGGGACAAGCCTCCAGGAAGGAGCCCGTGCAGTAAAGCTAAACTTTCTCAGATCCCCTTAGAGATGCTTATGACAGGAGCGTACGGTGCCCTTTCAGTTCGACCATCTGCGCACCCTGACCGCCCTCGTCGAGGAGGGCACCTTCGAGGCGGCCGCGCGACGGCTGCACGTGACCTCCTCGGCCGTGTCCCAACGGGTCCGGGCCATGGAGCAGGCCGCCGGTCAGGTCCTGGTCCGCCGCACCAACCCGGTCCTGCCGACCGAGGCGGGCGACGCGGTGCTGCGTCACGCCAGGCAGGTGCTTCTGCTGGACCAGGAGGTGCGCTCCGAACTCAGGGCCGCGGGCCACGAGGGCGGCCGCACCCGGGTGCCGTTGGCCGTGAACGCCGACAGCCTGTCCACCTGGTTCCTGGAGGCGCTCCCGACGGAGTCGGGGGCCGTCTTCGAGCTCCACCGCGAGGACGAGGAGCACACCACGGGCCTGCTGAGGTCGGGCGCGGTCATGGCGGCGGTGACCTCCACCCCCGAGGCGGTCCAGGGTTGCTCCGTGGAGCCCCTGGGGGGGCTCAACTACCAGGCAGTGTGCACCCCTGGCTTCGCGGAACGGTACGACGCCACCGATCCCGCGCGCCTACCGGACGCGCCGATGGTGAACTTCGACCGCAAGGACGACCTCCAGGACCGCTTCCTGCGCGATCTCACCGGTGAGGGGTCCCGGGGGCCGACCCACTACGTTCCGGCCTCGGAGGACTTCGCCCGCGCGGTGCTGCTGGGTTGGGGTTGGGGGGTGGTCCCCGAGCAGCAGTGCGCCGAGGCCCTGGCGTCCGGGAGGCTGGTGCCGTTGGCGCCCGGCAGGCCCGTGGAGGTCCGCCTGTACTGGCAGCGGTGGAACCTGCGTTCGCCCCTGCTCGACGAGGTCACCCGCCACGTGCGTGCCGGGGCCGCCGCGTACCTGCGCCCGGTGTGAGTCCGGAGGCGGGGATGCTGGCGAAGCCACCATCCCCGCTGAGCGCGGGGAACACTCGAACTGGCGCGCACAGTGTGTCATCCCTGGTGGGCGGAGCATCCCTCACCGGGAGAAACCAGCGGGATCCCAGGGCGCGTGTGGGCGGTTCCGTCGGGTTCTCAGGGCTTTCCCACGGTGCTCTCCCGGGGCACGAGGGCGAAGCCCGGCTGCACGCGCCTGGGCGCTATCGCCCGGTCCGCGTCGGCCAGCCGCTCCAGGAGCGCGTCCGTGGCGGCACGGGCGATGGCCCTCTTGTGCGGGGCCACGGTGGTCAGGGTGGTGGCGCCGTACCTGCCGTCCTCGATGTCGTCGAAGCCCACCACTGCCACGTCCTCGGGGATGCGCAGGCCGCGTTCAGTGAGGGTGCGCATGGCCCCTATGGCCACGAGGTCGTTGTAGCAGAACACCGCGTCCGGGCGGACGCCCGAGTCCAGGAGGCGGGCCATCGCCTGGGCGCCGTCCTCGCGGGCGTAGCCGTCGGTGACCGCGACGAACTCGTCGCCGGTGGGCCGCCCGTGCTCGGTCATCACCTCGCGCCAGCCCTGGAGGCGCAGGTGGGCGGTCTGGCGCGCCCGTCCGTGCCGGGCGCCGAGGAAGGCGATCCGCTCCCGGCCGATCTCCACCAGGTGGGCGGCCGCGGTGCGGGCGGCGGCGACGTTGTCGATGGCGACGTGGTCGTGGGGGGCGTCGTACTCGCGCTCGCCGAGCAGGACCAGGGGCGCCTCGCTCTCACGGGCGAGCAGGTCCTCGTTCTCCAGTTCGATGGGACTGAGGATCAGACCGTCGATCACCCGGGCCCGCAGGCCCTGGGCGAAGAGGACCTCCTGGTCGCGGCGGCCGCCCGTGTGGTCGAGCAGCACGATGTAGTCGAGCCCGCCCGCGTACTCGATGACGGCGTCGGCGAGTTCGGCGAAGTAGGGGTTGCCGAGTTCGGGCAGGGCGAGGGCGATCATCCCGGTCCTGCCCTTGCGCAGGTGGCGGGCGGTGAGGTTGGGGCGGTATCCGAGTTCGTCGATGACCCGCTGGACGCGCTGGCGGGTCTCGGGGGTGACGTGCCGGTAGCCGTTGACGACGTTCGACACGGTCTTGACCGACACCCCCGCCCGTAGCGCGACGTCCTTCAGGCTGATGCCCACTCGCTTCCCCTTCCGGGCCGCTGTACCCAGGGCCGTTGAGTTTTACATCGTTATACAACACGGGTGCGTTCTCTGCCCAGCGTTGCTGACGGGCTGGTTTCCCCCCTGTGTCGGGCCCTGAGGTTTCCCCAGATGTCCAGCGGGTTTCCTTTCAGGGTCTGGACAGGACTCCTTGATCGTGCTGTCATCTTGGCTAAGTCAGGTTTCCCACGTTGTAAAAGCGGGGGTGGCACTGCCTCGTGCAGGTCCTCCCGCACCACTCGACACGGAGAACCCCCATGAGACGTCAACCCCCCGCGTCCCTGTCCCCGAGTCCCGCCCGCCGGACGACCGTCCGCGCGGCCGCCCCCGTTCTGGCCGCGTTCCTGACCGCTTCGGCGCTGACCGCGCTCCCGGCCGCAGCGTCGGACGAGCCCCGCCTGGAGACCCCCTGGACCTCGGAGGTCTCCCCGGACAACGCCCTGCCCGAGTACCCGCGCCCGCAGATGGTGCGAGAGGACTGGGAGAACCTCAACGGCCTCTGGCAGTGGGCCCCGGCCGAGGACGGCGAGGCACCGCCCTTCGGCACCGACCTGGACGGCGAGATCCTGGTCCCCTACCCGGTGGAGTCCGCGCTGTCCGGCGTGGAGGAGCACCACGACCGCCTCTGGTACCGCCGCACCATGGAGGTCCCGGACTCCTGGGACGGCGACCGCGTCCTGCTCCACTTCGGCGCCGTGGACTGGGACTCCGAGGTGTGGGTGAACGGCACTTCCGTCGGCTCCCACAAGGGCGGGTTCGACAAGTTCTCCTTCGACGTCACCGACGCCCTCCAGGAGGGTGAGAACGAGGTCGTCGTCGGGGTCCACGACCCCAGCGACGAGGGTGAGCAGCCCGTCGGCAAGCAACGGCTGGAACCCGGCGGCATCTGGTACACGACCTTCACCGGCATTTGGCAGACGGTGTGGATGGAACCGGTCTCCGAGGCCCACGTCACCCGGCTGGACATCACCCCGGACGTGCCCGGTGAACAGGTCGAGGTGGTGGTGAACGCGACCGGCGCCGAGGACGCCACGGCCACCGTCACCGTCCTGGACGACGAGGGCGCCGAGGTCGGCTCGGCCACCGGTGCCCCTGACTCCGCCATCACCGTTCCGGTCCCGGACGCCCGCCTCTGGAGCCCGGACGACCCCTACCTGTACGACGTGGACGTCACCCTCACCTCCGGCGAAGGAGGCGAGGTCCGCGACGAGGTCGCGGGCTACACCGGGATGCGCTCCATCGAGACCGGTGAGGTGGACGGGGTCCTGCGCCCGCTCCTCAACGGCGAGTACGTGTTCCAGGTGGGCACGCTCGACCAGGGCTACTGGCCGGACGGCATCTCCACCGCACCCACCGACGAGGCCCTGCGCTTCGACATCGAGTCGCACAAGGAACTCGGCTTCAACACCATCCGCAAGCACGTGAAGGTGGAGCCGGACCGCTGGTACTACTGGGCCGACCGGCTCGGCGTGATGGTCATGCAGGACATGCCGTCGATGTCGGGCGACCCGAGCCAGGCGGGGCGCGACCAGTTCGAGTCCGAGCTGCACGCCCTGGTGGACGAGCACCGCAGCTTCCCGTCCATCGTGAACTGGATCGTGTTCAACGAGGGCTGGGGCCAGTACGACGACGACGCCCGCCTCACCGACGAGGTCAAGGCGTCCGACCCCTCGCGCCTGGTCACCGGCGCCTCCGGCTGGCACGACACCGGCAACGGCGACATCGTCGACTCCCACATCTACGTCGGCCCCGGTGATCCCGCGCCCGCGGAGGACGAGCGAATCTCGGTGCTGGGCGAGTTCGGCGGCTACAACCTCCCGGTGGAGGGCCACGAGTGGAGCCCCGGCGACGGCTTCGGCTACGAGGACATCAGTGACGGCCACTCCCTGGCCACCCGCTACGTCGGCCTGATGGCGGGCGTGCAGCGGCTGGAGCGCACCCACGGTCTGTCTGCGGCGGTCTACACCGAGATCACCGACGTGGAGACCGAGCTCAACGGGTTCTGGACCTACGACCGCCGGGTGCTCAAGGTCGACCCCGAGGTCGTCGCCGGGGCGCACGAGCAGCTGCTGTCCGGGGAGCCGGTCGGCGGGGTCGCGGACGTGCCCGTGGAGGAGAACCTGTCGCTGCGGGTCACCACCCCCGGCCACGAGGACCGCTACCTGGCCCACGAGGGCGGGCTCGGCGTCACCGCCCCGGTGGACGGTGACAGCTCCGAGACCGACAGGTCCGCCGCCACCTGGCGGTTCGTGCCCGGCCTGGCCGACGACCAGTGCCTGACGCTGGAGTCGGTGGACCATCCGGGCGAGTACCTGCGGCACAAGGCGTCGCGGGTGAGCCGGGAGCCCGCGGACGGCTCCGGCCTGTTCGACCAGGACGCCACCTGGTGCGCCGTGCCCGGACTGAGCGGCGAGGGGATCTCGCTGCGCTCCTACAACTACCCGGACCGGTACCTGCGCCACCACGACTCCGAGCTCTGGCTGTCCGGAGCGGGCACCGTCGGCGAGGACCACGACACCGCCGAGCACTACGACCACGACACCTCGTGGTCCGTGGAGACGCCCTGGTCACCCTGAGCCGTCGCCCCCGGTGACCCTCGGATCCCGTGACTGACCACATCCCTCAGCGGGGCGCCCCCGACCCGGCGCCCCGCCCCTCCCGCACCCCTGCGCCGGCTCCCCCAGTCGGCTTCCCCTCAACCCGGGCGGAGACCGGACATGATCGAACACCACACCCACCACACCGGTGCGGGAGCGCTCTCCCGACCCCGTCGGGTCCTGCTGGCCACCGCCGCAGTGGGCGCGGCCCTGACCCTGGCGGCCACCGGCTGCGCCCGGGGCGAGGACGACGTCGCGGCGGGGAACGCCGCCGCCGGGGACACCGAGGGCCAGGCCCAGGTCCTGGACGAGGCGGCCAGCGGCGGCGAGACCTGCAACGCTCAGGACCACGGGATCGAGCCCTTCGATCTCACGGACAAGAAGGTCGGCTTCTCCCAGTCCGAGGCCGAGTCCAACCCCTTCCGCATCACCGAGACGCAGTCCATCAAGGACGAGGCCGCGGACCGGGGCGTCGAACTCATCACCTCCAACGCCCAGTCCGACTTCTCGCAGCAGATCAGCGACGTCCAGGACCTCATGTCCCAGGGCGCGGAGGTGCTGATCATCGCGCCGCTCAACTCCGACGGCTGGAAGCCCGTCCTGGACCAGGCGCGCGCCGGCGCGATCCCGATCCTCACCATCGACCGGCCCATCAACGGCACCGCCTGCGAGGACTACGTGACCTTCATCGGGTCCGACTTCGTGGAGCAGGGGCGTCGCGCCGCCGACCAGATGATCGACGTGCTGGGCGGCGAGGGCGAGGTGGCCATCCTGCTGGGCGCGCCCGGCAACAACGTGACCACCGACCGCACCAGTGGCTTCCTGGAGCGGATCGAGGCCGAGGCCCCCGGGATCGAGATCGTCTTCCAGCAGTCCGGCGACTTCACCCGCGAGGGCGGCCAGTCGGTGACCGAGCAGCTCATCCAGTCGCAGCCCGACATCTCCGGGATCTACGCGCAGAACGACGAGATGGGCATCGGGGCGGTCACCGCGCTCAACGGCGCGGGCAAGGCGCCCGGCGACGTCGGGATCGTGACCGTGGACGGCACCCAGGCGGCGGTGGAGTACATCGTCGACGGGTGGATCGCGGCTGTCGTGGAGTCGAACCCGCGCTTCGGCCCGCTGGCCTTCGAGGCGGCCGCGGCCTTCGGCGCCGGTGAGGACGTCGGCACGCAGCTGATCATCACCGACCGCGAGTACGACGCGGACAACGCCGAGGAGGAGCTGCCCCATGCCTACTAGGGGTTCCGGTCGCGCCCCGGGCGGGGCGCCCCCGCGAGCGGAGGGGGTGGGACGGTGACCGTTCCGGTCCTGGACACCCGCGGGCTGACCAAGCGGTTCCCGGGCGTCCTGGCGTTGGACGGGGTGGACTTCGAGCTGCTTCCCGGCGAGGTGCACGCGCTCGTCGGCGAGAACGGCGCGGGAAAGTCCACCCTGATCAAGGTGCTGACGGGGGTGTACCAGCCCGACGGGGGCGAGCTGCGCCACCACGGGGAGCCCACCCGGTTCGCCACTCCCCTGCACGCCCAACGGG
The DNA here is from genome assembly GCF_003182025.1 of Nocardiopsis sp. L17-MgMaSL7. NCBI lineage: Bacteria > Bacillati > Actinomycetota > Actinomycetes > Streptosporangiales > Nocardiopsidaceae > Nocardiopsis > Nocardiopsis sp. L17-MgMaSL7. The sequence goes on from NZ_QGTF01000002.1 coordinate 336,408, forward strand.
ACGGGATCGCCACGATCTACCAGGAGGTCGACCTCCTGCCGCTGCTGAGCGTGGCCCGCAACCTGTACCTGGGGCGCGAGCCGAGGCGGTTCGGGCTGATCGATTTCGCGCGCATGCACCGCGAGGCCGCCCGGACGCTCGGGGTCTACGGCGTGGACGTGGACGTGCGCCGTCCGCTGGGGACCCTGTCCATGGGCGCCCGGCAGATGGTGGCGCTGGCCCGGGCGGTGTCGGCGCGGGCCCGCGTGGTGATCATGGACGAGCCCACGTCGTCGCTGGAGCCGCGCGAGGTGGAGACGCTGTTCGGAGCGATCGAACGCCTCCGCGAGGACGGTGTGGCGGTGGTCTACGTGAGCCACCGCCTGGACGAGCTGTACCGGGTGTGCGACCGGGTGACGGTGCTGCGGGACGGCCGCCTGGTGCACCGGGGCGCGATGGCCGGGTTGGAGCGGCTGCGGCTGGTCTCGCTGATGCTGGGCCGGGACATGGAGCGGGTGCGGAGCGAGGGCGCCACCACGTTCTCCGGCGACCGGGAGGCGTGGTCGGGGACCCCCGCGCTGGAGGCCGAGGGGCTGAGCGCCCGGCACCGGCTGCACGGGGTGTCGTTGACGGTCCGGCCGGGCGAGGTCGTGGGGCTCGGCGGACTGCTGGGGTCGGGGCGCACCGAGACCGCGAAGGCGATCGCGGGCGCGCTGCCGTTGGACGCGGGCCGTGTGTCGGTGGTGGGCGTCCCGTTGCGGACGGGGTCCACGGCTGCGGCCATCCGGGCGGGGGTGAGTCTCCTGCCGGAGGACCGCAAGCACGAGGGCGTCGTGCCGGGCCTGTCGATCCGGGAGAACATCGCGCTCGCGGCCATGCCGGGCCTGAGCCGGTTCGGGCTGGTGTCCGAGCGGGCGATCGACCGGGTGGTGGAGCGGTTCATGGAGCGCCTGCGGATCAAGGCGGTGGGCCCGCACCAGAAGGTGGAGGAGCTGTCCGGCGGCAACCAGCAGAAGGTGCTGCTGGCCCGGTGGCTGGCGCTGAACCCCAGAGTGCTGCTGCTCGACGAGCCCACGCGCGGGATCGACGTGGGCGCCAAGGCGGAGGTGCAGAGGTTGGTGGACGAACTGGCCGAGGAGGGCCTGGGCGTGCTGCTGGTCTCCTCGGACCTGGAGGAACTGGTGGAGGGCGCCGACCGGGTGGTGGTGCTCAGGGACGGAGCGGTGGTGGGTGAGCTGGTCGGTGACGAGGTCACCGAGGACTCCCTGCTGGCCGCGATCGCGCGGGGCGGTGAGGAGCGGTGACCGTCTCCCTGCGCGGGCGCCCCAGGGTGGACCGCGAACAGCTCCTCCTGTGGATGCGGGACTACGGCGTGTACGTGGGCGTGGCTCTGGTCGTGTTGTTCAACGTGGTGTTCACACCGAACTTCCTGTCCTTCGAGAACTTCCGCACGCAGGCCGTGCAGGTCGCCCCGGTGCTGATCGTCGCTCTTGGCATGGCGTTGGTGATCGCGACCGGCGGCATCGACCTCAGCGTGGGTTCGGTGATGGCGCTGTCCGCCGCGATGATCTCGCTGTACCTGGGGTACGGGCCGCTGGTGGCCGTGCTGGTGGCGGTGGGCGTGGGCGCCCTGGCCGGGGCTGCCAACGGTGTGCTGGTGGCCTTCGCGGGTGTGCAGGCGATCATCGTGACCCTGGCGATGATGATCGGCGGGCGGGGGCTGGCCCTGGTGCTGCTCCCGCAGCTGGACGGCGTGCGCAACCCGGACCTGAGGGAACTGGGTTCGGGGTCGTTCCTGGCCGTGCCCTACGTGGTGTGGATCGCCGCTCTGCTCGTGGCGGCGGTGGCGTTCCTGGTGCGCCGGAGCGTGTTCGGCCGACGCCTCGTGGCGGTGGGCGGCAACCGGCGCGCGGCCGAGCTCTCCGGGCTGCCGGTGCGCCGGGTGCTGCTGGGCGTGTACGCGCTGAGCGGCGCGTTGGCGGCGGTGGCCGGGGTCCTGGTGACCGCCCGGTTGCAGGCGGCCGACCCGAACTCGGTGGGCGTGCTGATCGAACTGTCGGCGATCACCGCCGTGGTGGTCGGCGGTACCCCGCTGACCGGCGGGCGGGTGCGGATCGCGGGGACGGTGGCCGGGGCGGTGCTGATGCAGCTGCTCGTGGCCACGCTCATCAAGCACGACCTGCCGCCGTCGTGGACGCAGATGGCGCAGACGGCCGTGATCATCGGCGCCGTCTACCTGGCCCGGGATCGGGGGAGGACATGAGTACCACCGTGAGGGGACCGGGGCCGCGCGCCGGTGGCCGGGGGCCCGCTCCAGGCGTGCCCTGGCGTGAGCTGGCCGCCCGGCACGGCGCACTGGTGGTGCTGTTGCTGGTGGTGGCGGTGGCCGGGGTGAGCCTGGAAGGCTTCCTGGCCCTGGGCAACCTGAACCGGATCGCCGTGAGCGCGTCGTTCCTGGCGATCATCGCGCTCGGCATGACGTTCGTGATCATCACCGGCGGGATCGACCTGTCGGTGGGCACGGTGTTCGCGCTCGGCGGCGTGCTGGCCGCGTGGGCCTCGCAGTACGGGGGCCTGGCGCTGATGGCGGTTCCGCTGGCGGTGTGCGGTCTGATCGGGCTGCTCAACGGGGTGCTGATCGCCCGGGCTCGGCTGGCGCCGTTCATCACGACTTTGGCGACCATGCTCGGCGCGTGGGGGCTGATGCTGTCGGTGTCCGAGGAGGGCAACACCACCTACCTGGTCCCGGACGGGCTGGCGCTCTCGGCGCTGGTGCACGGGAAGCTGTTCGGGGTGCTGGGATACCCGTTCCTGCTCGTGGTGGGGGCCTTCGTGGCCGGCGGCCTGGTGCTGCGCCGGACCACCGTCGGCCAGCACGTGTACGCGGTGGGCGGCAACGAGCGGACCGCCGCGCTGATGGGCGTGCCGGTGGCGCGGACCCGGATCGCCGTGTACACGTTTTCCGGTCTGTGCGCGGGCACGGCGGGGGCGCTGAACGCGGTGTGGCTGGGATCGGGGGTGACGATCTTCGGGATCGGCACCGAACTCCAGGCGATCTCGGCGGTGGTGATCGGCGGCACCCTGCTGACCGGCGGCTACGGGTTCGTCGGCAGCACCCTGGTGGGGGTCCTGCTGCTGGGGGTCATCCAGAACGTCATCAACGCGGTGGGTTCCCTGACCTCGGCGTTCCAGGAGGTGGTCAGCGGTCTGTTCCTGATCATCGTGGTGCTGGTGCAGCGGCACCTGAGCCGGGGGCGCGATCCCGGCTGAGCCGTCCCGTGGGCGTGCGTCCGCCGTTCCGGCTCCCGGGGCGGCGGCGCTACGCCGGGGCCTTCGGCCCGCTGAGATCGTCGTCGAGGAGCCGCAGGTCGCGTTCGGTGACCACCCCGAAGTGGAGGGCCTTGTCGATGAGGACCTGGGACCGCCATCCCTGCCCCTGTCCCCCGCCCTCCAGTTCGACCTTGAACTTGTCCTTGAGCAGGTAGTTGACCTGGGCGTTCACGGCCGCAGTACCGATACCCAGGCGCTGGGCCACCTGGTTCTGGGTCGGTACCGGCGGGGTGAGGCCGCGCAGCCGGGGTTCGCAGAGGGCGACCAGGACGCGGTAGTAGGTGTGCCACCGGTCCATACGGAAGCTGTTGGCCTCGGTGCGCTCCCCGGTGGAGTCCGCCCAGTCGTCCTCGGCGATGTCCGGGGACTCCGGGGAGAGGACGGCGCTGCACGCGGCCGGGGCCATCACCAGGAAGCTGTGCTCCCCCGTCGCTCCCGGGACGCGCACCCGGGAGGTCTCGAAGGGCACCACCATGCCGTGGGTGTTCGGCTGGACCTGCACGTACCCGGCCAACCGCTCCGTGTTCTCCACGATGTAGGACTTGTTGGGGCTCAGGTTGCTGATCCGCCAGTGGTCCCCGTGGGAGGTGATCTCTCCGGCGTGCCGGTGCACGGCCCGGTCTCCGGCTCCGAGCCTCATGTCCACGTCCCGGTCCCGACCGCCGCGCCCGAAGGTCCGGGTCTCCCCCGGGGTCAGGTGGTGGGTGTCCATGGGGGTGTCGCTCTCGTAGTCCTGTTGGACCGTGACGACCAGGTCGAGGTCGTCGGCCGGGAACAGGTGCACGCTCATCTCGCCGTCTCCAGGGGGTCAGAGGAGAAGCGGCCTCCGGGGTGGGGGCCCGCCCCCGCAGGATACGTCGCGGCCCCCGACTGGCGGGGAGAGCGCCGATCCGCGACCTCCGGGCCTCGCCGCCGTAGGTTGGTGGCGGCACCGCCCCACGGGCACGGGGATCACCGAGTTCACCGAGGAGTATCCATGGGTCTGAACGCGACACCGGTCGACCTGGGCAGGTACGGCGTCTGGCTGAGCCACCAGAACCTCGACGAGGACGTCGCCGCCGAGATCGAGCGCCTGGGGTTCGGCGCCGTGTGGCTGGGCGGCTCCGCCCCGGCCGACCTGGAGCCGGTGGCCACGGCCCTGGCGGCGACGTCGCGGCTGGCGGTGGCCACGGGGATCGTCAACATCTGGGCGTCCTCCGCCGAGGAGGTCGCCGACTCCTTCACACGGCTGGAGTCGGCCTACCCGGGACGGTTCCTGCTGGGCATCGGGGCCGGGCACCGGGAGCTCAACGGCCCCGAGGCGGTCCGCCCGCTCCAGGGGATGCGGGACTACCTGGACGTGCTGGACCGCGGCGGCGTACCCGCCGACCGGAGGGTGCTGGCGGCACTGGGCCCGAGGATGCTCGGCCTCAGCGCCGAACGGGCGGCGGGCGCGCACCCGTACCTGGTCACCCCGGCGTACACGCGGTTCGCGCGCGGCGTGCTCGGCGACGGACCGCTGCTGGCCACCGAGCACAAGCTGGTGCTGGGCTCCGACCCCGCACGGACCCGGGAGGAGGCCCGCCGGGGCATGTCGTTCTACCTGGGCATGCGCAACTACGCGGCCAACCTGGAGCGGTTGGGGTACACGGTGCTGGACCTGGCCGACGGCGGCAGTGACGCGCTGATCGACGACCTCGTCGCGCAGGGCGACGCGGACCAGACCGCGGCGGTGCTGCGGGCGCACCTGGACGCCGGGGCCGACCACGTGGTGGTGCAGCCGATCCCCGGGGAGTCCGGCCTGCTCGGCACGCTCGCCCGGCTGGCCCCGGCGCTGACCGCCTGACTCGTTCCGGACCGGGGCCGGCCGGCGCGGGGCCGGCCTCGGCGCGGCCCCGGATCGGACGGGAATCCTGTTCAGTCCCGGTAGAGAGCGGCCAGTTCCTCGGCGTAGCGGTCCTCGACCACGCGGCGGCGGAGCTTGAGGGAGGGGGTCAGCTCACCCGTCCCCGGCCCCCACTCCCCCGACAGCAGTCGGTGGCGCTTGACCTGTTCGGGACGGCTGAGCCGGGTGTTGGCCGCCGCCACCGCGCGTTCGACCTCCGCCACCACCTCCGGGTGGTCGGCCGGAACCGCTCCCCCGGTGTCGACCCCGTGTTCGCGGGCCCACGCCAGCGCCATCTCGGGGTCGAGGACGAGCAGCGCCACCAGGTAGGGGCGGCCGTCGCCGTGCACGAGGGCCTGCCCCACCAGCGGGTGCTCCTTGAGGGTGTTCTCCACCAGGACGGGCGGGACGTTCTTCCCGCCCGAGGTCACGATGATCTCCTTCTTGCGGTCGGTGATCCACAGGAAGCCGTCCTCGTCGATCCGGCCCACGTCCCCTGTGGCGAACCAGCCCTCGTCGTCCGTGGCGGGGCTGACGGAGCCGTCCGGCTGGAGGTAGCCCTCGAAGACCGAGGGTCCGCGCAGGAACACCTCGCCGTCGTCGGCCAGCCGCACCTGGACGCCCTGGACGGGGCGGCCCACGGAGCCGAGCCGGTTTCGGCCGACCTCCGGGGTGTTGAGGGTGGCCACGCCCACGGACTCGGTGAGCCCCCACACGTCCATGACGGCCACGCCCAGGGAGGACCAGAAACGCAGCACGTCCACGGGCATGGGCGCGGAGGCGCTGGAGGCCAGGCGCAGCCGGTCCAGGCCGAGTCGGGCCAGGAGCGGGGTGAGCACGGAGGCGTGCGCGTCCCGGTACCGCTCCTCCAGGTCAGCGGGGACCTCCTCGCCGCGGGCCCGCCGCCCGTGGTAGTCGCTGGCGACCTCGCGTGCGGCGTCGATGACGGCGGTGAACTCCTCGGGCAGGGCGGCGAGGGAGGCCCGCACACCGGTGGCGAGCTTCTCCCACACGCGCGGCACCCCCACGAAGTGCGGAGGTCTGATCTCGGGCAGGGCCCGGGCGAGTGCGGCGGGATCGGCGCACATCCACACGTGCGAGACGCGGACGAGCGGCAGGTAGACGCTGAGCAGCCGTTCCGCGATGTGGGCCAGCGGAAGGTAGCAGACGTGGCTGGGGTGGTCGGGCAGGTCGACGGCGGCGTCGAGGGCGGTGGCCTGGGCGAGGACCTGCCGGTGGGTGATGGCGGCCCCCTTGGGGTCACCGGTGGTGCCGGAGGTGTAGACGACGGTGACCAGGTGGTCGGGTGTGAGGTCGCGCCACCGCTCGAAGGCGCCCGAGGGGGCGGAGCCGGTCAGGCCGTCGTAGGGGGTGTGGCCGCGCCCGGGATCGGGCCGGTCCAGCACCACGAGGGTCTCCAGGGCTGTGCCGGGGTCGTCGAGGAGCTTCTCCCAGTGGGCGGCGACGTCGGGGTCCTCCACCACGGCCAGCCGGGCGCGGCTGTGGCGGCAGACGTAGCCGATCTGTTCGGGGGCGGCGGTGGAGTAGACGGTGGTGGGGACAGCCCCGGCGTGGACCAGGGCGAGGTCGGAGAGCCAGTGTTCGGGCCGGTTTCCCATCATGAGGAGCACGTGGTCGCCGGGCCGGACGCCGAGGGCCGCGTACCCTTCGGCGAGGGCGGACACCGTCTCGCGGGCCTGCTCCCAGGTGAGGGTGGACCAGGTGGTGGCGCCGGGTTCACGCCAGGACAGGGCTGGGAGACCGGGGTGCTCACGCGCGTTGCGCAGGAGGAGTTCGGGGAGAGTGCGGTTCGTGGGATCGTCCTCGGTGCCGGGGGCGGAGGTCATCTGTGCTCCTGGGGGGCAGCTTCCTCTACTTTGTGATCCAGAACACACACGAGCCTAGCATTCCGCCTTTCCTCGGAAAGGGTTTCCCGTGGGCGCTTTCCAGTGAAAGGAGCGGCCCGGACCAGGGGTGATCGGACGACCGCTGACCATCCCGCCCCGACCCCCCGACGCCCCGAATGCTACTCACGGGTAATGTTCACTAGGGTGACCACCGGTAACACCCTGCCGCCCACCCCCGCGTCCCCGCGTGACCCCCAAGGAGCCCCCATGCCCGACTTCTCCCTCCAGCTTCCCGAAGAGATCAGCGACGTCCGGGACTGGGCCCACGGATTCGCCGCCGACGTCATCCGCCCCGCCGCCGCCGAGTGGGACGAGCGGGAGGAGACCCCCTGGCCGATCATCCAGGAGGCCGCCAAGATCGGCCTCTACTCCCTGGACTTCTTCGCCACCCAGGCCTTCGAGGAGAGCGGCCTGGGCATGGCCGTCACCATCGAGGAGCTGTTCTGGGGCGACTCCGGCATCGGCCTGTCCATCATGGGCACCGGCCTGGCCGCCGCCTCGCTGAGCAAGACCGGCACCCCCGAGCAGATCGGCGAGTGGGCCCCGCAGATGTTCGGCACTCCGGACGACGTCAGGCTCGCCGCGTTCTGCGCGTCCGAGCCCGACGCCGGTTCGGACGTCTCCGCCATCCGCACCCGCGCCGTCTACGACCAGGCCAAGGACGAGTGGGTCATCAACGGCGTCAAGACCTGGGCCACCAACGGCGGCATCGCCCACGTGCACGTGGTGATCGCCTCCGTGGAACCCGAACTCGGCTCACGCGGCCAGGCCTCGTTCATCATTCCGCCCAACACCCCCGGCCTGTCCCAGGGCCAGAAGTTCGCCAAGCACGGCATCCGCGCCTCCCACACGGCCGAGGTCGTCCTCGACGACGTCCGCGTCCCCGGCTCCTGCCTCCTGGGCGGGAAGGAGAAACTGGACGAGCGGATCGCCCGGGCCAAGGAGGGCAAGCGCTCCAAGGGCCAGGCCGCCATGAAGACCTTCGAGGCGACCCGGCCCACCGTCGGCGCGATGGCGGTGGGCTGCGCCCGCGCCGCCTACGAGTACGCCCGCGACTACTCCACCCAGCGCGAGCAGTTCGGCAGGCCGATCGGCGACAACCAGGGTGTCGCCTTCCTCCTGGCCGACATGGCCACCCGCATCGACGCCGCCCGTCTGCTGGTGTGGCGGGCCGCGTGGATGGCCCGCAACGGCAAGGACTTCACCAACGCCGAGGGCTCCATGAGCAAGCTCTACGCTTCGGAGACCGCCACCTTCGTCACCCAGAACGCCCTGCGCATCCTCGGCGGCAACGGCTACACCAGGGACTACCCGGTGGAGCGCTGGCACCGCGACGCCTCCATCTTCACCATCTTCGAGGGCGCCAGCGAGATCCAGAGGCTCATCATCGGCCGCACCGTCACCGGCCTGCCGATCCGCTGACACACGGGTGAACCCGCAGGTGAGCGGGGAGACTCAGGGTGAGGAGGTGAGGCCGGTGTTCGCATGGCCCGCACTCGGCGTCCTGATCGGCATCGCCGTACCCGTCGCGATCATCTTCCTGGTGCTGGCGATCTTCAGGATCGTCCAGCGCCAGGCGGAGAAGGCCGTCCGCTCGCCCGACTACTGGGACCAGGTCCCCGGCGGTCGGACCGACGAGGACGAGGACCGGGGCCGCACCGGAGACGACCGGTAGGCCCCGGATCCCCGGCCCCCGTTGGCCTCGGGGCACCGATCCGGTGGGGAGCTACTCCTTGGAGGCGGTGGCGCCCCACCAGATGTTCACGTCGGAGTCGACCGCCCAGCGGTCGATGTCGCGCAGTTCCTCATCGGAGAAGTCCGTGTGGTCCACCGCACGGAGGTTCTGCTCCAGCTGCTCCACGCTCGAGGCGCCGACCAGCGCCGTGGTGACGGTGCGCGGCCCCTGGGCCCGCAGGACCCAGGAGATCGCCATCTGGGCGAGGGTCTGACCGCGCTCGGTGGCGATCTGGTTGAGTGCCCGGGCCCGGCCGAGCACCTCTTCGGTGAGCATGTTCTCCCGCCAGCTGGGCCGCCCCACACCCGCTCGGGAGTCCGAGGGCACCTCACCGCCCAGGTACCGGGAGGTGAGCAGCCCCTGGGCCAGGGGGGAGAAGGCGACCACGCCCATACCCTCGTCCGCCGCGGCCTCCAGCAATCCGTCCTCGACCCACCGGTTGAGCATCGAGTACGAGGGCTGGTGCACGACCAGCGGCGTACCGAGGTCGCGCATGATCGCCGCCGCGCGCCGGGTCAGCGACGGACCGTAGGAGGAGATCCCCGCGTACAGGGCCCGCCCGGACACCACCGCGTGGTGGAGGGCCAGCATGGTCTCCTCCAGCGGTGTGTCCGGGTCCGGCCGGTGGCTGTAGAAGACGTCCACGTAGTCCAGGCCCATCCGGGCCAGCGAGCGGTCCAGCGAGGACAGCAGGTACTTGCGCGAACCGCCCCGCTGGTGCGGCCCCGGCCCCATCACCCACCCGGCCTTGGTGGTGATCACCAGCTCGTCGCGGTAGGGACCGAGGTCCTTCGCCAGGGCGCGGCCGAGGTTGACCTCGGCGCTGCCCGGCGGCGGACCGTAGTTGTTGGCCAGGTCGAAGTGGAAGACACCGAGGTCGAAGGCGCGGCGCAGGATGCGGCGCTGCCCCTCCAGGTCCCGGTCGTCACCGAAGTTCTGCCACAGTCCCAGTGACAGTCTCGGCAGGTTCAGCCCGCTCCTGCCGCAGGTCCGGTACTCCAGAGACTCGTACCGGTCGTCGTCCGCCACGTACGTGCCCAAACTTCCGCTCCCCTTCCGTCCAGCCGATGTGCCCGTGCCGACGCTACTCGTCGATGGTCAGCTCGCCCATCCGGTCCCAGCCCTCGCCGTCGACCACACGGCTGACGATCAGCGGGGTCTCCTTCAGCAGCGGCTTCATCGAGGCCAGCCCGGCACGGAAGTGGTCGCTGTTGACGTGGGCCTCGGCGGCACCGTCCTTGAACGCCTCGACGAGCACGAACTCGTCGTCGCGCTCGACGCTGCGGGACCACTCGAACCACAGGTTGCCGGGCTCGGCGCGGGTGGCCGCGGTGAAGTCGGCGACCGCGTCGAGGAAGCCGTCCACGGCCTCCGGCTTGGTCCGGAACTTGACGACGATCAGGATCATCCCGCATCTCCTTCGATGTGTGCCACGGGGCGCGCGGTCGTGCCTCGCCCCTTGGTCGACCACTCTCCCAGAGCCAGGAGGGTCGGGGCTCGACGGCCCGGGCACAAGGGGTGTTCGTCCCCTCACCCGGGACCGTGGCCGGCGCCGCACGGCGTCAGGGCGTCGGGGCGGCGGGGCGGCGCCGAAGCGCCCTAGGCTCCGCCGAGGGTGGTACCGGGCAGGCGGGTGGCGCGCCACTCGCCGTCCGAGTCCTCACGCACCTCCAGGGAGCCGAGGGTCTCCTCGGCGTGGACCATCTCGACGCTGGCGACGAGGGTGTCCCCGTTCAGGTCGGTGCTCACGGTGACCTCGCCGACCTCGATGCCGTCCGCATCGGGCAGTCCGGCGGCGTAGGCGGGAAAGGCCTCCACGCAGTCCTGTCCGTCATCTCCCTGGCCGATGATCGCCGCCTGGGCGCTCTCGTCAGCGAAGGTGCAGGCCAGCTCCCCGTCGTCGACCGCGAGCGCGGCCACGAACCCCTCCGCCACGGTGCGGGCGGCATCGGTGGCCTCGGCGGTGTCCTCCTCGCTGGGTTCGGAACCGCCCTGGGCGTCCGCCGCTTCCTCGACGGCCTCTTCCTCGGGGGCCTCGTCCCCTCCCGAACAGGCGGTGAGCGCGAGGAACAGGGGCAGGGCAGCACACATCAGGGTGCGTCGCATGGGGGGTCGCCTTCCGTGGACGGACTGGGGGACGGCCGACGGCGGGTGCGGCGGGGGTGGGCGCCGTCGGTGTTTCCGGGACGCACCATTGTTACCGCATTCACCCGATCGATGACTACGTGTGCCCGCCATTCGCTCCCTGGCACACCCCTGACCAGGCAAAGCATGGGTCCGGGTTCGGTTCGGCTTGACCCGGCCCGGGGCACCCCTCCGGCGCGCACTCCGCGAACACGCGCGCACTCCGCGAACACGCGCGTTCAGACCGGGCGACCTACCGGAAGGGTCCGATGACCGACCTCGACGACGACCGCGAGGCCCAACGCGAGCTGGAGGGCCTGAGCCCCTTCGAACTCAGGGGGCACCTGATGGACCTGGCGGGGGACTCCTCGCACAAGAGCGCCCACGCCATGCTCAACGCCGGACGCGGGAACCCGAACTGGACCGCCGCCCCTCCCCGTGAGGCGTTCTTCCTGCTCGGCCGGTTCGCCGTCCTGGAGTCCCGCCGTACCTGGAACGAGTGGCCCGCCGTCGCGGGGATGCCCGCCGCCGAGGGCGTCGGCGAGCGCTTCTTCCTGTTCCTCGACCAGAACGCGGGCGAGCCGGGCGCCGACCTGCTCCGCCGCGTCCTCAACCGGCTGGAACCGCACCGCCGAGACGAGGTCCTGCACGAACTGGTCGACGGCGTCATCGGTGACAACTACCCCGTGCCCGCGCGCATCCTGCCGTTCGTGGCCGAGTCGGTGCACGAGTACGTGGTCCGGGCGATGGGCGACCGCGCCCCCGAGACCCCCTACGACCTGTTCGCGGTCGAGGGCGGCACCGCCGCCATGTGCTGTGTCTTCGACTCCCTCCAGGCCAACCGCGTCCTGCGCCGGGGCGACCGGATCGCGCTGATGACACCGATCTTCACCCCCTACCTGGAGATCCCCCGCCTGGACCGCTACGACTTCGACGTCGTGGAGGTCAGCGCCTCGCGGGGCACCGAGAGCGACTTCCATACCTGGGACTACGACGACGCCGAGCTGGAGAAGCTGGCCGACCCGTCGGTGCGCCTGGTGTGCCTGGTCAACCCGAGCAACCCGCCCTCGGTGGCGTTGTCCGAGCACTCCCTGGAACGCGTCCGCCACATCGTGGAGCGGCGCAACCGCGACCTCGTGATCGTCACGGACGACGTGTACGGCACGTTCGTGCGCGGCTTCACCTCGCTGATGGAGGTGTGCCCGCGCAACACCCTCGGCGTGTACTCGTTCTCGAAGTACTTCGGTGCGACCGGCTGGCGCCTGGGAGTGGTGGCCCTCCAGCCCGACAACGTCGTGGACGATCTGATCGCCCGCCTGGACGGGGAGGACGCCGAGGCGGTCCGGCGGCGCTACGCCTCGTTGTCGCTGGACGTGCCGGGGATGCGGTTCATCGACCGCATGGTGGCCGACAGCCGGTCCGTGGCGCTGAATCACACCGCCGGGCTGTCCACGCCCCAGCAGGTGCAGATGGCGCTGTTCGCCCTCTTCTCGCTCACCCACGCCGACGAGGAGTACCACGCACCGGTCATGAGCGTGCTGGACCGGCGGCTCGCCGCGCTGTCCGAAGGGTTGGGCGTGCCCCTGCCCACCGACACCCGTCGCGCGGGCTACTACGTCGAACTCGACCTGATGTCCTGGGCCGAACGCCACTGGGGCGCCGAGTTCGCCGAGTGGACGCGCGCGAACTACGAACCGGTGGACCCGGTCCTGCGCCTGGCCCGGGAGGACGGCGTGGTGCTGCTCAACGGCGGCGGCTTCGACGGCCCGGAGTGGTCCGTGCGGATCAGCCTCGCCAACCTCGACCACGAGGCCTACAAGCGGATCGGGCGCGTCCTCAGGGAGATCGGCGAGGAGTACCACCGGAGGTACACCGAGGCCACCGAGCGCCCCTGAGACCGACCCGAGAGGAGGGGACTGGTTCCACCAAGGGAGCCGGTCCCGGAGAAGGGCCGACCCGTACGCAAGCGCATCGGCCCGCGCAGGAGCGGACCGACTTCCTTGGGAGGCGGGCGTTTCCAGCGAGCGAGACGGGGGCTTGTCCCCCGGGGCGGCCTCTGGTGATATGGAGGAGGGTGACCGGCATCACGGTATCCACTGGCGCACAGAGCACGCGCGGGCGTGCCACCAGCGGTTCGGCGGGCGCACGGGCGCACGCGGAGCCGCGCCGCCGTGCGTCCGCGCCGGAGGTGACATGTCGTACCGACTACGGGACGGTGCCCGCGGCGCCCTCGTCGCGGAGCTTCCCCCGGCCCTGGGGGCCAGGCTCCGCCCCCTGGTGCCGCACCTGACCGAGGAGGCCGTGGAGGCCATCCGGCGCCGGGCCGAGGCCCATGCCCAGGAGTTGGAGCCCGCGCACGTGGAGTCGGTCCGCGCGGTGATCGGGGCCGCCGTGCACACCTTCCTGGACCGGATCGAGGACGGCGCGGGGGCCACCGGCGACGGAGACGGCGAGGCCGCCCCCGGCGTCGAGCACACCGGCGCGATCGAGCGGACCTTCCGCGCGTTCGGGGCGGGTGAGGCCCGGCAGGGACGCGGCCTGGAGTGCCTGCACACCGGCATGCGCACGTCGGCAGCGGTGGCGTGGCGTCGGTTGGCCGAGGCCGACTCGATCGACCGGGACCAGATGGCCGCGCTCGGCGAGGCGCTCTTCGCGTTCCAGGAGGAGATCTCCTCGGCCGCGGCGGAGGGGCACGCCCAGGTGCGGGGCGCCGGGGTGGAGGCGCTGCGACGACGCCGCTCCCGGCTGCTGGAAGTGCTGCTGGCCGAGTCCGGGACGGAGCCGGAGGCGCGAACGGTGTCCGCCCTGGCGCGGGCGGCGCGGTGGCGCGTGCCCGAGCGGGTGGCCGTGGCACTGCTCGACCAGGAGGGGTCGGCGAGTGCCCCGGTGCTGCCCTCGGACGTGCTGGTGGACCTGGACCGCCTGGAGCCGTGCGCGCTGGTGCCCGACCCGGAGGGCCCGGGCAGGCTGAGGTCGCTGGAGCGGTCGATGCGGGGCTGCCGCGCGGTGCTCGGTCCGGCTGTGCCCCTGGACGAGGCCCCGGCTTCCCTGTCGCGGGCACGGGAGCTGGCCGAGCTGGCGCGGGCCGGGGTGGTGTCGGGGCAGGGCGTGCTGCGGTGGAGCGACCACCTGCCGGAACTGCTGCTGTCGCGGGACACGGCGCTGGTCGCGGAGCTGGCCCGGGTGCGGTTGGCGCCGCTGTCGGCGATGCGGGAGCAGCAGCGGGAGCGGATGGCCGACACCCTGCTGGCGTGGTTGGAGTCGGGGTTCAACGCCAACGGGGCGGCGGAACGGTTGCGTATCCATCCGCAGACCGTGCGGTACCGGATGCGGCAGCTGGAGGAGCTGTTCGGTCCCGGTCTGCGGGATCCGGGGGCGCGCTTCGAGTTGGAGCTGGTGCTGCGGGCCCGCAGGCTGCTGGGCCCGCTGGACCGGGACCGATGACATACCGAACAGTCGGGATGTTCCCTGCGCGATGGTGCGCGGGGAACATCCCGAGGAGCCCCCTCCAGGCCCGCCAGCGGACCCGCCCGGGACCGCGGGCCGGGTCAGCCCCGGGGAGCCAGGGCCCTGACCACCGCGGCCGGATCCGTGCCGGGCGGGCCGATCGGGGCGATCACCGGAGTGTCCACGCCCGCCTCGACGTAGGCGCCGATCCGCTCACGGCAGTACCCGGCCGGTCCGTGCACGACGAGTTCGTCCACCACGGAGTCCGGAATCGCGGCGAGCGCGCCCTTGCGGTCCCCCTCCTCCCACGCCTTCCACATGGGACCGAGTTCCTCTCGACCCAGCCACTCGTGGAAGGCCCGGTAGACGGGGACGTTCAGGTAGGCCGAGATCGCCCACCGGCCGATCCCCCGCGCGGTGTCGGCGTCGGTGTCGGGCACGGCGAAGATCCGCGCCACGATCTCCTTGTCGTCACCGAACTCCCGCACGATCGGAGCGACCGTCCGCACGTCCTCGGCGGACAGCCAGTTGAGGATGGCGCCGTCGGCCTCCCGCCCGGCCAGACGCAGCATGCCCGGGCGCAGCGCGGCCACCAGGACGGGCGGCACCCGCTCCGGGACGGCGCCGAGCGTGAACCCGCGCACCGAGAAGGTGTCGTAGTCGGCCCTGACCTTCTCGCCGGTCAGCGCCTGGCGCAGGAAGCGCACGGTGTCGCGGACCCTCTTGTAGGGCTCCTCGAAGGGGAGGGAGTTCCAGCGCTCCACGATCACGTTCGAGGAGGTGCCCACCCCCAACACGAACCGGCCGGGTGCGGCGGCGGCCATGGTGGCGGCGCTCATGGCCAGGGTGGCGGGGCCGCGCGTGTAGACGGGCACGATCGCGGTGCCCAGTCGCAGTCTCGGCGCCCACACACTGGCCAGGGCCAGCGGGGTGAACGCGTCGGTGCCGTTGGCCTCGGATGACCACGCGTCGGTGTAGCCGAGGTCGGGCAGGGACTCGAACAGTGCGCGCTGGCCGGTCAGGGGGACGCCCTCGAAGGGAACGGTGATGCCCCAGCGTTCGGTCATGGTGGCTCCATGGGTCGGTGGGCGGACCGAACCGGGTTCGGTCCGGTGTGGCACGACCGTACCCCCGCCGAGGTCCGCGCAGAAGACCGCACCCCGCCCGTCGGGGCGTATGTTCGGTGCAGGGCCCGCCAGCGGGCCGGAACGGACGACCCCGAGAACGAAGGAGGCCATCCCCGTGGCCAAGCCACCCTCTCCCTACGACTTCCTGCCCGACGTCGACGCGTTCACCGTCACCAGCGACGACGTCAGGGACGGCCAGGGCCTGCCCCGGGCGCAGGTCAGCGGGATCATGGGTGCCGGGGGCGAGGACGTCTCCCCGCACCTGTCCTGGAGCGGGTTCCCCGAGGGGACCCGGAGCTTCGCCGTGACCTGCTTCGACCCGGACGCTCCCACTGCCAGCGGGTTCTGGCACTGGTCGGTCTGCGACATCCCCGTCGACGTGACCGAGTTGGCGGCTGACGCGGGCAACGGTTCCGGTCTGCCGGAACAGGCGATCACCCTGCGCAACGACGCCGGGAGCCACCGCTACATCGGTGCGGCCCCGCCCGCCGGGCACGGCCCCCACCGGTACATGTTCGTGGTGCACGCCGTGGACGTCCCGAGCCTGGGCATCGACGCCTCCGCGAGCCCGGCGTTCCTCGGCTTCAACCTGTTCTCGCACGCGATCGGCCGCGCGGTCGTCACGCCCACGTACGAGCAGGGCTAGGGGGTCTCGACCCCCGCCGCCGGAGGGCGGGTGACGCACCGAGCGCGTCACCCGCCCTCTGCCCTTCCTCCCGGGGCCGGTGAGTACACGCGCGAGAGGCCCGTTCGGTTGTCCCGGCAACCGCATCCGGCCAATCCCGAGCCGCGGGGGCACTCCCCCGTTTAGGCTCGGGCCATCCCCTCGGCCCACTCGAATCTCGCTCGGAAGGGTTCAGCCGGTGCCACAGCAGACTTCGAGGAAACCGACCGTCGTGGTGACGACGGCGGGCTCCGCCCCCACACCCGGAACCATCCTGCGCCTGCGTGAGAACGGTTTCCGGGTGGTGGCCACCGACCTGGACCCGGCCGCTCCGGGCCTGTACCTCGCCGACCGCGG
The DNA here is from genome assembly GCF_003182025.1 of Nocardiopsis sp. L17-MgMaSL7. Classification (NCBI taxonomy): domain Bacteria; kingdom Bacillati; phylum Actinomycetota; class Actinomycetes; order Streptosporangiales; family Nocardiopsidaceae; genus Nocardiopsis; species Nocardiopsis sp. L17-MgMaSL7. The sequence continues at coordinate 352,942 of NZ_QGTF01000002.1, forward strand.
CTGCCTGGTACCGCCGGGCGACAGCGAGGCCTTCCTGCCCCGGATGCGTTCCCTGTGCGCCGAGGAGGACGCCGCCGCCGTGGTGCCGCTGGTGGACGAGGAACTGGTCCGGGTGACCGACCTGGCCAAGGACGGGGTGGCGGTCCTGCTGCCCCGTCTGGAGTTCGTCAGCACCTGCCTGGACAAGTACGCCCTCATGCGGCAGTTGGAGGACGCCGGGATCGGTGTGCCCCGCACCTGGCTCGCCTCGGAGTGGCCCACCGACGCCGCAGACAGGTCGCCGGGCGGGCTGATCGTCAAACCCCGCAGCGGTCGGGGCAGCCGGGGTGTGATGGTGGTCGACTCGGCCCGCGACATGGCCCGAGCGGTCTCGGAGAGCGGTTACGCGGCCGACGACCTGATCGTCCAGGAACGCGTCACCGGCCCCGAGTACACGGTGTCCGTCGTGGTGTGGCGGGACGGCGACGTACAGGCCGTGGTGCCCAAGGAGGTCCTCCTCAAGCAGGGGGTCACCAAGTACGCGGTCACGCGGCGCCACCCGGAGGTCGTCCGCACCTGCCGGGCGGTCCAGAACGCCCTGCGCGCGGACGGACCGTTCAACGTCCAGCTGTGCCTGGACGACCGGGGTCGGCCCCGGGTCTTCGAGATCAATCCCCGTTTCTCCTCCACGGCGGCGCTCACCGTGGCCGCCGGGGTCGACGAGATCACCGGTCTGCTCCGCCAGGCCGTGTGCGACGGCCCCCGACTCACCGACGAATGGCGTGAGGGTGTGGCCATGGTGCGGCGCTGGACCGACGAGTTCATGTCCGAGGAGCGGTTCGCCTCCCACGGGATCTCCCCCGCACCCACCCCGACCACCAGCGGCGGGGGATTCTCCCTGCCCGGCGCGGTGGGCACCGGAGAGCGGCCCGCCACCTTTCCCGCGGCCCGATGAGCCCTCAGCACGCGCTGTTCGAGGCGATGGCGAACGCGGTGGTGGAGGTCGGCGGGCTGCTGCGCGCGTGGCGTTCGGACCCGACGGCGCGCGACGGTGTGTGGGAGGGGAGCCAGTTCAAGGCCGAGGCCGACGCCAGGGCGCACCGGGCGCTCTCCCGGAGACTCACCAGCATCGACGCCAGCATCCCTGTGGTGAGCGAGGAGGACCCGGACTCGCTGACCCGGGAGCGCCCGCCCCGGTACTGGCTGATCGACCCCATCGACGGCACCGCCAGCTACGCGCACGGGTTCGCCGGGTACGTGACCCAGGCCGCGCTGGTTGTCGGGGAACGCCCCGAGGTGGCGGCGGTCTTCGCCCCCGAGAGGGAAACCCTCTACACGGCCGTGCGCGGGCGGGGCGCCTGGCGCGACGGCCGGGCGCTGCCACAGCAGCAGCCCGCCCCTCCCGGTCAGGGGGCGCTCACCGACAACACCCCGGCCCCCTCGGGCATCGCCCGAAGCGTGTACGACCACTTCGGCTACGACGGCTACCTGGAGAGCGGGAGTATCTCGCTGAAGCTCTGCCGGATCGCCGAGGGCGACGCCCAGCTGTTCGTGAAGGACGTCCCGGTCCGTGACTGGGACGTGGCCGCGCCCGGTCTGGTACTGGCCGAGACGGGGGGTCTGCTGACCCGCCTGGACGGCTCCGGGTTCACCTACCAGGGGGCCTTCGAGCACACCGGGCTGGTGGGTGCCGCGGATCCGTCCACGTGTCGCACGGTGTCCCGTTGGTTAGCGCTCTGACCTGCGGCGAAACCACTCCTTCAGGGGTGGTTCGCAAGCCGTCCGAACTGGTGACCCGGGGCCCTTTCGCGCGCCGTACACGGCGCGTATCGTGTGGGAACCAACGCGCCTTTGGGGGTGGGAAGTGGAGGCCCAACGTCTGCCGCTGAACCAGATGCGCGCCTCGGACACCGAGCGGGACCTGACGGTCGACCGCCTCGCGGTGGCGTTCTCCGAGGGCCGTCTGGACCACGAGGAGTACGAGCGCCGTGTCGGTGCAGCCCTGTGCTCGGTCATGGTCGGTGAGCTGCGTTCGCTCACCGCGGACCTCCCCGAACCCGAACTCCCGGTACCGCAGCCCAGGTTCCACCGCGAGTCGCGTCCCTCCCCCGAACCGGCCGGTGTGCTGGTGCCGTGGGAGGAGTGGGGCGAGGAGTGGCGCTGGTGGCTGGGCGTGGCGGGGGCGCTGACCGGCGTCTGGGGTGTGGCGAGCCTGCTCGGCGGCGAGCTGGTTCCGTACTGGCCTCTGGTTCCCCTGGGGATCTGGGCCGCGGTCCTGCTGGCCTCCGCGATCTGGCCCAGCGAGGAGACCCCGCCCTGACCCGACCCGCGCGGTCACGGCCCCGGGGAGACCCCTCGGGGCCGGAGCGGCCCGGGCACACGGTGAGTCCCCGGGGGGCCGTTCAAGTACCAGCCGCCAGTCCTCGGGACCGGCATGAGCTCCCGGAGCGCCCACTCGGTAACCGGCGACGGCCCCTCGGGGAGCAGGACCGGGGCACGGCGCGGACGTGCGCGAGCAGGGCACGGGGTTGTCCACAGGCCTGCGTCGTCTGACTGGTGATGTCTCGGGCCGGAGGGCGATACTCGACATATCGGGGGACTCGCGCCTTCGCCCGCATGGTGCTGCCCGGAGAGGGGTCAGCCCACGGCGTGCAGCCAGCGCACGGGGGCGCCGTCACCCGCGTAACGGAAGGGTTCGAGTTCCTCGTCCCAGGCGCGGCCGGTGAGCCGGTCGAGTTCGGCCGCGAGCTCGGTGCCCTCGGCGGCCGCGGTGGCCATGGCGGCGCGCAGTCTGCCCTCGGGAACGAGTACCTCACCGGCGGCGCTCGTGACGGCGGTGAACACCCCGAGGGATGGCGTGTAGCTGTAGCGCATGCCGTCGCAGCCGGGCGACCCCTCCTCGGTCACCTCGAAACGCAGGCGCTGCCATTCGTTGAGCGCGGAGGCCATCGCCGCCGAGGTCCCCGGCTTCCCCTGCCAGTTGAGCTCGGCACGGTGATGGCCGGGGGCCGCCGGCTGGGCGGCCCAGTCGAGTTTGACGGGTACTCCAACAACGCCCGCGACCGCCCACTCGACATGTGGGCACAGCGCCGCGGGCGCGGAGTGGACGTACAAGACGCCACGTGCGGACACCGAACCTCCTGATACGAACGAGTGCGCTTCCCCGACGCCCTCGTACTCGAGAAGGTTGCTTACCCGCCTGAATGCCTTTTGCCCCATTGTGCCCCAATGGCACCCTGAGAACCATCTCGCACGCTGGTATTTTCCAGCGTTCCCACCGCGCCCGCGGCACCCAGTGATTAGCGTGTGCCCCAGGCGGCGACAGGGAGTCCGATCATAGTGGGGGCGGATGTGCCAGACCAGACTCGAGAGGGCATCCACTCTCCGGAAACCCACGACAGAAACGCCCATCCGCACTGTTCAGGGTATGTTTCTACCACTTCCTTGCCGGTTCCGGCCACATCCGGCCCCGCCCCGGCGCCCCCTCCCGAGGCGGTCGAGCCCAACGACGCCGAACTCGTACTGGGCGCCTGTCACGGAAGGGCGGACGCCTGGGAGGCCATCGTGGACCGCCACCTCGCCATGGTGAACGCCATCGCCAGGTCCTACCGGCTCCCCCAGCAGGACCGCGAGGACGCCGTCCAGACGGTCTGGCTCCGCCTCAACCAGCACCTGCCCCGCCTCCACTCCCCGCACCGGCTCGCCTCCTGGCTGCGCCGGGCCACACACACGGCCTGTGACCGCCAACGGCTGCACCAGCGGCGCTTCGTCCCCACGGACCCCGTGGACATGGACGGGTACGCCCACGACCAGGACGACCCCGAGCTCCGGTACCTGCGCGACGAACGGAACGCCGCTCTCCACCGCGCCGTCGACGGCCTCACCGACCCGGTGGACCGCCGGGTAGCGCGGCTCTACCTGGACGACTCCCCCGACGCCGGACCGATCTCCCACCGGACCACTCCGAACCAGCGGCGGCACCTGATCCGTCAGCTTCGCCGTTCCCTTCGAGCGAACACTGATCCGAGTGAAAGGCGTGCGTGAACCGTGCGGAACGATCCAGACCCCACTCAGGACCGAGCCGGTCGGGCCGCCGCGCTGGCCGCCTTCGACCGCTCGTTCGACGGTGCCAGGATGGCCAGAACCGTCAGTGACACGGCCCCGTCCCCCACGCGACCACTCCAACGCGACGAGCAGGGAACCGCTCCGAGCGTTCTGAGCTTCGACCTGGACGGCGTCCACCTGGACCTCCAGGTACGCGCCCGCGGCGACCAGCGCCTCCTGTCCGGCCTGGTCAGCGGCGAGTTCGACCACGTGGACGTGCGCCTGCGGCGCCTGGACGGCACACTCCTCCTGTTCGTCGGACTCGACGGCCGCTTCGACACCTCCGTGCCCTCCGGGCCGCTCTGCCTGGTCGTGGAACGACCCGACCACCCTGCGACCGTCACGGACTGGTTCACCGTCTGAGACCCGCCCGGGAGACGGGAAACGGATACGACCCGAACCCGGTTTTCTCCGTGCGCCAACTCACCTCCACGTGTCTGGCTTCGCCCCGGTTCGCCCCACCCCGCCACCGATCGGTTGTCCACAGGTTGACGCGGGCCACTCCCGCCTGGACGGACGCGCTGCTATCACTGGAGTTGATCGGCCCCCTGGCGAAAGAAGGCTGCCGGACGTGCTCCCCAGCGCAACGCCCGCCCGCTCGACCACAAGCCCTCCCCCGGACGACCCACCGTTCCTGGCCACCGGACGCGCACTGTTGGCGCAGGTCACCCAGGGCGTGCGGTTGGCGCAGACCGGACGCTTCGATCAGACCGTGGTGCTCCTCGACGACAGCAGAAGGCGCCTGCGCGGCCACCCCGTCTCCGAGCTCGACCCCGTGCTGCCCGGGGTACTGACGGACCTCGGGCTGGCCCAGACCATGTGCGGACGGTTCGGCCCGGCCGCGGACCACCTCAACGAGGCGCTCTCCCTGGCCGACGAGCGCCGCCTCCCCCTGCTCGGGCTGGTGGCGCGGCACAACCTGGGCTGCCTGGACCTGTACCGGGGTGACACCGCCGCCGCCCTGACCACCTTCCACGAACTCACCCACCAGATGCCCGACGACCGCCAGGACCCGCTGCGTGTGGACCTGGCCGAGGCCCTGCTCGCGGTGGGGCTGGTGGAGGAGGCCGGGCGCGTCCTCGCGGAGGCCCCGTGGCGGGCCGACGAGGACGACACCGCGCGCGTACTGGTGGAGGCCAAGCTCCGCCTGTTGGAGGGCGACCGCTCGGGTGCGCTCCACCTCACCCGGAAGGTGCGCGCGGGCCTCGGGCCGGGCTCGCTCTGGCACCGTCTGGCCGGGCGGCTGGAGGGGGTGGCGGAGGCCGCCACCCGGAGCCCGGCACCGGCCAGGAGGGCCCGGGACCTCCTGGAACTCCGCGTGCCCGCCGTGGCGCAACCCTTCGCCGACGGGCCCGCCGGTTGCACCGGTGACTCAGGTGGAGTGGCTGGCACAGGTGTCGCAGGTGGAGCGGAGGGCGCGGGTGCCGCAGGTGTCGCAGATCGCGCAGGTGTCGCGGGTGGCGGAGGGGACGGATTCCGGAACGCGTGGGACGTCGCCGGGAGGCGGGGAACGCTCACGGACGCGCGTCGGGCGCTGGACCGTCTCGCTGAGCGCGGCGCCCCGGCGCCCGGACCCTGGTTGGGGAGCGCCGACCGCGACCCCCACGTGATCCGGGCCGGGTTGGAGAGCTCCCTGCTCGCCGGTGACCCCGCGACCGCCCTGGAGTGGGCGGAGATGAGCCATACCTGGGCCGACGGACTGGCACCGGCACCGGACACCGCCGCCGCTCCCAGGATGGCGGACCCGACCGGCCGCTACCGTCTGGCCCTGGGACGCGGCGCCGGCCCCGAGGCCCACCACCACGCGCGGCGCTGGGAGTCGGCTCACTGGCGGGCGCCGCGGACAGAGGACGGCGGAGCACGCCAGCACCGGCTCCCGGTGCTGGAAGCGCTGATGGAACGCCTGGGCGGCCGGGCGTTCGTCCACTACGCGGTGGCGGGCTCCGAGGCCGTGGCACTGGTAGCGGTCGCCGGGCAGGTGCACGCACGGGAGCTCGGCCCCCTCGTGCGGATCCGCCGGGCGCTCGGCAGGTTCGTCCACGAGCGGAACGTGCCGCTTCCCCACGCGCGCTCCGCGGCGCGCACAGGCCCGCTCCGACTCCCCGGCCCGCCCGGAAACGCCGCGCGGTCGTCCCCGGCGGACCTGGTCTCCTCGACCCTGCTCGGCCCGATCCTGCCCGTGGTCGGAGACCGGCCCCTGGTGGTGACGGCCGCGCCGTACCTGGGCGACCTGCCCTGGGGGCAACTCCCGGCCCTGCGCGGACGGCCGTTGCGCCTGGTGTCCACGGCGAGGTCGTGGGCCGAACGGCCAGCCACGAGGCCCAGTCGGGACAGAGTCCTGCTGGTGTGCGGGCCCGAGCCCCGCATGGCCCGGCTGGAGGTGGGCGCCCTGGCCGGGGTCCACCCGGGCGCGCGGGTCCTGGTGCGCGCTGGCCAGGCACGGGTCCTGGACGCCCTCGCCCAGTGCGACCTCGCCCATCTGGCCGGGCACGGGAGCGTCGGCGACCGGACACCCATGCTCGGCCGATTCGACCTGCACGACGGGCCGCTGCTCGCCTGCGACCTCGCGGCGCTCCCCGCCGCCCCGGCGCTGGCCGTCCTGTCCAGCTGCTGGGGAGGGCACGGGTTCGGCGGCGCACCCGGGCGTTCCGGCGGCTTCGTGGGCGCGCTGCTGGCCCGGGGCACGCGCACGGTGGTGGCCAGCCCGGTGCCGGTGGACGACGAGCGGACGGGGGTGGCCATGCGTGCCTTCCACCGGGCGCTCACCGACGGCACCGAGGTGTCCGAGGCCGTGGCGGAGCACCTCGGCCACCTCGGATTCTGCTGCTACGGGGCCTGAGGGCCCGGGGCGCGGCGGTCCTTGATCACCGCCGCGCCCCGCGGGTTCCTACCAACCCCGCTCGCGCCACTCCGCGAGGTGCGGACGCTCAGCGCCCAGGGTGGTGTCCCCGCCGTGCCCGGGGTAGACCCAGGTGTCGTCGCCCAGCGCGCCGAAGAGCCGCTCCGACACGTCACCGAACAGCGTCTGGAAGTCCGCGTCGGACCAGGTCTTGCCGACCCCGCCCGGGAAGAGGCTGTCGCCGGTGAACAGGTGGGTGTGGCCTTCGGGGTCGTCGTAGCGCAGGGCGATCGACCCGGGCGTGTGGCCGCGCAGGTGGATGACGGTGAGTGCGCTGTCCCCGACCGGGACGGTGCCGCCGTGTGCGACGGGCTCGTCCACGGACACCGGCAGTTCGTCGGCGTCGTCGGGGTGGGCGACCGTGCGGGCACCGGTCTGGCCGACGACCTCGGCCAGGGCCTGCCAGTGGTCCTGGTGGCGGTGGGTGGTGACCACTCGGGTCAGCCCGTCCTCACCGATCAGCTCCAGGATTCGGTCGGGTTCGGCCGCCGCGTCGATGAGGACCGCCTCGCCCGTGCTCCGGCAGCGGAGGAGGTAGGCGTTGTTGTCCATCGGGCCCACGGCCAGCTTGGTGATCGTCAGATGCGGTAGTTGGCGCAGGTCGGCGGGGCCGCCGACCTTGGTATCTCCGGAGTAGCTCACACGACCATTGTGGCCTGTCGTGGGGAGCGTACGAACCCGGGTGGGACACCCGGTGATCCGGGTGTCCCACCTCCGCGCCCATGCGTGCTCCGCGACGGTGTCACCTGGCCCAGCGTGGCGGGCGCTTCTCGAAGAAGGACGCCCTGCCCTCCGCCGCGTCCTCCCCGGCGAAGAACTCGGCGGACAGCTCACCCATGCGGGTGAACACCTCCGTGCGGCGGTCCGGGGCGGCCTGGGCCCCGCCGCCGAGTTCTCCCAGGAGTTCCTTGGTGCGGGAGAGCGCGCGCGGGGCGGAGCCGCGCAGGCCCTGGAGGACGGCGTCCACCGCCTGCTCCATGTCGCGGTCGGAGACGGCCTGTGTGATGAGCCCCGCCCTCGCCGCGTCGGAGGCGTCGAAGAGTTCTCCGGTGAGGAAGTAGCGGCTGAGCTGCCGCGAGTGCATGCGCGCCGAGACCGGGACGGAGATGATCGCCGGGACCACACCGATCCGCACCTCGGTGAAGGCGAAGGTGGCGCTCTTGGGCGCGAGTGCGATGTCGGCGGCGGCGACCAGGCCGATACCGCCCGCGCGCGCGGCGCCGTTGAGGACCGCGATCACCGGTTTGGGCCCGCCCATGATCTGCTCGAAGATCTCCGGGAGCTCCGGTGCGGGCTCGACCGGGGTTCCCTGGAGTGCGGCGCCGACCTCCTTGAGGTCCGCACCCGCGCAGAACACGGGACCGCTGCCAGTGAGGACGACGCCCCGGACCTCGTCGTCGGCCATGGCAGCGGAGAGCGCCGAGGAGAGCTGGGTGCGCAGCCGAGCGGACAGCGCGTTGCGGTTGCGTGGGGAGTCGAGGGTGATGGTGGCGATGGCACGGTCGACACTCGACCGCACGAGGGGGGCGTCGTCCGAGGGGTTCGGGGGCGTCGGGTGCTGCGTCATCGCAGGCTGACCTCTCTCCGTTGAACGCGCGCGGACCGGCCACGGCGGCCGCGTCTGACTGGCGGCGGTACACGCGGCCGTCACGGCCGGGGTCCACCGACGCCGAGTCTGCCGGGCCCGTGTTACGGGCGGCCGCGCCTGTGTTACGTGCACCACACGCTAGCGCTCACGGACGTCACGGCCCGCACCCGCCCCACGGAAGCCGCCGAACGACGCTCGGTCACCGAGACCCCGCGTAGGACGGCGCGTGGATCACCAGCCCGGGCACGCGACCCCGGCCTCGGACCGGGGTCGGGGCGCCCCGTGTGGCTCGGCGCGCACTGACACAGGGACCGGACTCCCCTGCGGGCTCACCGCCCCCTGACCCAGGCACCGAACACCCCTGCGGGCTCACCGCCCCCTGACCCAGGCACCGGACTCTCGTGTGGCTCACTCCCGGTCCGAGATGCAGCCCGCGCGGGGTGTGCTCACGGAGTCGCGCGGATCGGCCCGACCCGTACCCACCCGGCTGTGCTGGATGAGATGGCCCCACTGGGCGGGCCCGGACAGCCCCCTCAACGCCGCGGGGCCGGGGCGGCCTCAAGGAGGACGCCCCGGCCCCGCCGGGTGTTTCGGGCGAGTCAGCCGGTCAGCGCCGGGTGGTCGCGGCGGACAGTGCGTCCGCGAAGTGCAGCATCGTGGTGACGGCCTCGGCCCCGTCGGCCGCCTCGCTGACCCTCAGGGTGAGCGGTTCGGCGGTCAGGGCACCCGTGTAGCCGTGGTCGAGCTCGCAGCTCTCGTCCGCGCAGGAGGCGGGTTCGAGGTCGATGTGCGCGACCGCACCCCAGTTCACCGAGAGGTTCACGCTGAGCACCAGCTCGCTGGGCAGGCTGCCCGGCGTGTACTGGGCGGGGTTGGGCACGACCCGGGTCAGTGCCACCGACTGGATGTTGCCCAACTGGATGCTGTCGGTCGTGGTGGAGGCGTGCGAGGTCCCACCGGGTTCGGTGGGCGGGTGCTCGTCGGTGTGGCAGACGACGAGGCGGGTGGCGGTCAGGAGCATGACGGTGATGTGCCGCCGCATCTCCATGGCCGGGTCGAAGGTCGCCTCATGGTGCACGATGAACGCCTCGGCGGCCTCCTCGCCCAGGGTGGTCGCGACGGCGTCGATGACCAGAGCGGGGTAGTAGCCGCTCCGTTCGATCTCCAGGCGCCAATCCGTGGACACGGCACGTGTTTTCCTCATACCTCTATCCTGCCCCCTTCCGGCGACACTTCGCGACCGTCCACCCAAACGTGAGGCCCACTCCCTGATCAGAACGTCACCCCGCGCAGTCGGCGCGGGCCCACGTCGGGGCGCACATCGGGGGCCTCGCGCAGCCACATGCGGGCACCCAGGACGTGGGCTCCGGTGGCGTTGACCAGAACCGGGTCCAGGTCCACGTAGCCGATCTCGGGGAAGGCCTCCACCAGGCGGGACACCCGGATGAGCAGCTCCTCCAGTGCCTCCACGTTGGGCTGTTCGGCCAGTGAGGTGGCCCCGGCGGGCAGCCCGAACAGCAGCGGGGCGGCCCGGACCGCGTGGATGAGGTCGGCCGCGTCCATGTCGGTCAGCGGAGCCAGCCGGAAGGAGCGGTCGTCGAGCAGCTCGGCGGTGACGTCCGCGAGCCCGAAGGAGACCACCGAGCCGAAGGACTGGTTGTCGCCCGCGCGCACCACCGTGGGCACACCGGGCGCGGCCATGCGCTGGACCACCAGCTCCGCCTCACCGCCGAAGCGGTCCTCCAGGGACAGGTAGGCGCTCCGGACGTCCTCCGGGGTGCGCAGGTCCGCGCGGACAAACGTGCCACCCGCACGTACCCGCAGGTCGGGGGCGTCGGCCTTGACCACGGCGGGGTAGCCGAGTTCACCGGCGGCGACCACGGCCTCCTCGGCGGAGGTGACCTTGATGTCCGGGTAGGCGGCGATGCCGTAGCAGGCCAGGAGGTCGCGGGCGTCCTCCGCGGAGATCGCCGTCTCCTCGTCGTAGCGGCGCTCGCCGCCGAACCAGGCGATGTCCTCCTCGGTCGGCGCGGCTTTCTTGAGAGCGCGGCCGATGGTGGCGCGGGCCCGGGCGCGGTCGATGTCGGGCAGCTCCGGGTGGCGTCCGGGCTTGCGGTTGCGCCACTGCGCGTACCGGGTGGCGTGGGCGACGGCGCGGACGGCGTCCTCGGGCGAGGGGTAGGAGGGCACCGACCCGTGCAGGGTCTGCCCCTGGTCCCCGACGTGGCGAAGTTCCTCCGGGAGGCCCTGGCGCGCGAGGTAGGTGGTGACGATGGGCTTGTCGGAGTCCAGTGAGCGGGCACGCAGCACCCGGGCGACGTCGTCGCCGATGGGGTGCAGGGCCGGGACGAAGACCACCACGATCGAATGCACGTCCTCGGCGGCCTGCGCGGCCCGGATCGCGGTGTCGAAGTCGTCGGCGGTGGCCTGCGGGCCCAGGTTGACCGGGTCGTGCGGTTTGAGCCCCTGGCGGACGGCGGCGTCCTTGACCAACAGCTCCAGGGAGTCGGAGTTGCCGATGATGCCCACGCGCGGCCCGTCGGGCAGCGGCTGGTAGGCGAACACCTGGGCGGCGTCGAACATCTGCGTGATGTCGTCCACGCGCACCACGCCCGCCTGTTGGAACAGGGAGGTGACGGCGTAGTCGGGCAGGGCCAGGCCACCGGCGGCGTGCCCCGTGGGGGTGGTCTGCGCGGAACCGCCGCTGCGCACGGCGACGACCGGCTTCTGCTTGGCCAGGCGCCGGGCCAGGCGGGTGAACTTGCGTGGGTTGCCCAGGGACTCCAGGTACTGGAGGACCACCTTGGTGGCGGGGTCCTCCTGCCAGTACTGCATGAGGTCGTTGCCGGACACGTCCGCGCGGTTGCCCGCGGAGACGAAGGTGGACAGCCCCATCCCGCGTTCGGCCACCCGTTGGAGGATGGCCCGGCCCAGGGCGCCGGACTGGGAGAAGAAGCCGATGGGGCCCTGCGGCGGCAGGTCCGGGGACAGGGTGGCGTTCAGCGAGACCGTGGGGTCGCTGTTCGCGATGCCCAGGCAGTTGGGCCCGACCACACGCATACCCGCGGCGCGGGCGGTGCGCACCAGTTCGTCCTGGCGGGCACGCCCCTCGGGGCCGACCTCGCCGAACCCGGAACTGACCACGATCAGCCCGTGCACGCCCTTCTCGGCGCACTGCTCCACCACGTCGACGACGGTGTCGGCGCGCACCGCCACCACCGCGAGGTCGATCTGGTCCGGGATGTCCAGGACGGAGGGGTAGGCGCGCACGCCCACGACGGCCTTCGCCTCGGGATGGACGGGGTAGACCGGTCCCTGGAACTCCCCGCCGAGCAGGTTGCGCAGCGCGGTCTGGCCGATGGTGTGCGCGGTGCGGCTCGCGCCGATGACGGCGACGGACTCGGGGAAGAGCAGGCGGGCGATGGAGCGCGACTCGGCGCGCTGTTCGCGGGCCCGCATGACCTCCGTGGAGTCATCCGTCGGCTGGAGGTCCAGGGTGAGGCGGATGACGCCCTCGTCGAAGGTCTGCTGCGCCGTGTACCCGGCCTCGCGGAAGACGTTGATCATGCGCCGGTTCTCGGGCAGGACGTCGGCGATGAAGCGACGCACCCCCCGTTCGCGGGCGGCGGCCCCGATGTGCTCCAGGAGCACCGAGGCCAGGCCCCGCCCCTGGTGTCCGTCCTCCACGACGAAGGCGACCTCGGCCTCCTCGGGGGCCACCTTGTCGTAGCGCACCACGGAGACCATGGAGTCGGAGATGGTGGCTACCAGGGCCACGCGGTCCTCGTAGTCGACCGTCGTGAAGCGTTTCACGTCCCGGTCGGAGAGCTTGGGGTAGGGCGCGAAGAACCGGTAGTAGATCGTCTCCGGCGAGAGCCGGGAGTGGAACTCGCGCAGCAGGTCGGCGTCGTCAGGGGTGATGGGGCGCAGGTGCGCGGTGCCTCCGTCGGTCAGGACGACGTCGGCTTCCCAGTGGTTCGGGTAGGACTGCACGACAGCGAGACTAGACGACAATCGGCCGAATTCGGAGAAAGTCCATGCGGGGTGACCGAAATCGACCCCCTGGAAGGGCCTGGGCGGATGGGTGTCGACGGCCCCTCCGGCCCGAGCCGGGGGCACCCGAGCACCCCCGCGGGGACTGACTGGCGTCCGAGATAACGCCGAGTGCGGATAGTCTTCCTGGGTGGGTCGAAACCCCCTGTGCGCAGGGGCTCGCGACCCGCGACAGTCCCGCGCGACCGCGTGTCCCGAGTGCTGTCAGTTCGTTACCCGACACTGATCGTTAAGCTGTTAACGTCGTGCGGGCACAGATTCTCAAACCCTCGGTGGTGGCTGGCGAAATGACTCGAGTGGTCGTGATCGGTGATCTGATGACCGATGCCGTCGCGCGCGCGTTCCACCCGTTGGCCCGCGGCAGCGACACCCCTGCGTCGGTGATCATGTACGGCGGCGGTTCCGGTGCGAACATCGCCTCGTGGCTCGCGGTCGAGGGCACCGAAACCACGTTCGTCGGCCGTCGCGGCTCCGACATCACCGGGCGCACCCGCGAGATGGAGCTCATGGGCTACGGCCTGGACTCCCGCATGGTGATGGATCCCGAGCGTCCGACCGGCACCTGCGTCGTGATGATCACCCACCGGGGCGACCGGACGATGCTGAGCGACCCGGGCGCCAACGCCCGCCTCCAGCCCGAGGACCTGCCCCGCGACGTGTTCGGCCCCGACGGTCACCTGCACGTGTCCGGGTACACCCTGATCAACTCCGACTCCCGCCGCGCGGCCCGGGTGGCCCTGCGCATGGCGCGGGAGAGCGGGATGTCCATCTCCGTGGACGGCGGCTCGCACGCGCCGCTGGAGCGCGCGGGGGCGGAGAACTTCCTGGACTGGACGCAGGGCGCGCGGTTGCTGTTCGTCAACGTCAACCAGGCCCGGGTGCTCACCGGCCGGGACGACGCCGAGGCCGCCGCGAAGGTGCTCACCGCCTGGTTCCCCAACGTCGTGATCAAGCTCGGCGAGGAGGGCGGACTGTGGGCCTCCAAGACCCGTGAGGACTGCGTGACCGCCCCCGCCGAGCCGGTGGACCCCTCCCCCGGTTCGGTCGGCGCCGGTGACGCGTTCATCGCCGGTTTCCTCCCCGCGTGGCTGACCGGTCGGCACCCCAAAGAGGCACTCGGCCGGGCCAGCAGGCTGGCCGCCCGGGCGCTGCACCAGCCGGGCGCCCGCCCGGACCTGGGTGAGGGTCAGCCGGTGCGCCGAGGAGCGCCCCGAGGCCAGCGCCTCCGCTAGCGAGTTCCCCGACAGGGCCCCGTCACCTCCAGGTGGCGGGGCCCTGTCGTGTCCGCCCTCGCGCCCCTCCTGCCGGCACGCGCCCCGAGCGGCTCTCAAGGGCGCGCGCCACGAGGACACCGGCCGGAGCGACGGCGGGCTGACCCCTGGTCGAGCTTCCACGCCTGCGGAACCGGGCGAGAGGGACCACCTGCCCGGGGCACCGAGCAAGCGCCCGGGCAACCGGGGCGGGCGACCACGTCTCCCGGACACCCACCCCGGCCCGCACCGGTCAGCCTCCCGTGGTCGCCAGAGTCAGGGGCAGCACCTCGGGGGCACCCGCCTCACGAAGCAGAGCCGCGCCCACGGTCAGGCTCCACCCGGTGTCGGCTTGGTCGTCGACCAGCAGGATCGGCCCCGGGTTGTCCCTCCGGAGTTGGGCCACGCGCTCTCTCAGCTCGGGGTCGGCCACCAACGCGTCGTACACCTGCCCCAGGCGCATGGCGCTGTTGTGGCGGCGGACTCCCGGGCCCTCCGGTGTCCGGTAGGACAGCGAGCCCAGCGGTGTGAGCCGGCCGAGCTCGGCGATGCGGGCGGCGAGGTCACCCACCAGGGTCGGCCGCGAGATCGACGGCATCGCGACCACACCGACCGGACGGTTCTCCCAACCCCACGCCGCGAGCACGCGGACCACTCCCTGGAGGAGACGCTCGTCCACGGGGGTGTCCGGCGCGTCCTCGGCGAGGACGCGGCGCAGCTCGGTGCCCCAGCCGATGTCGGTGAGGCGGCCCAGGGCACGCCCCTCCCCCGCGCGCAGGTTCTCGGGGATCTTGCCGGACAGGCTCACCCCGAGAGTGTTCATACCGGTGGGCCACTGGCGGCGCGGCGCGAGGGGCGTGCCGGGCCGGTCCAGGTGGTCGGCCGCGGCCTGACGGCGTCCGGAGTCGACGTCGGTGGCCCAGAACTGTCCGGTGCACACGTCGCACCGGCCACAGGGTTCGGCGCCCGGATCGTCGAGCTGACGGCGGAGGAACTCCATCCGGCAGGTGTCCGTGGAGACGTAGTCGAGCATGGCGCGCTGTTCCCGTTCACGGGCCGCGCTGACGGCCGCGTAGCGCTCGGCGTCGTAGGTCCAGGGTTCGCCGGTGGCGGTCCAGCCGCCGCGCACCCGGCGCACCGCCCCGTCCACGTCGAGCACCTTGAGCATCTGCTCGAGGCGGGTGCGGCGCAGGTCCACCCGGGTCTCCAGGTTGGCGGTGGACAGGGGTTTGTCGGACTCCGCCAGCACCTGGAGGGTCTGGCGCACGGTGTCCTCCGGCGGGAAGGAGAGCCCCGCGAAGTACTCCCAGATCCGGACGTCCTCGCGGCCCGGCAGGAGCACCACCTCGGCGCGCTCCACACCGCGTCCCGCACGGCCGACCTGCTGGTAGTAGGAGATCGGCGACTGCGGGGCGCCCAGGTGCACCACGAAGCCCAGATCGGGTTTGTCGAAGCCCATGCCGAGCGCACTGGTGGCCACGAGCGCCTTGACCCGGTTGCCGAGGAGGGCGTCCTCGGCGAGTTTGCGCTCGTCGGGGTCGGTCTGCCCGGTGTAGGACAGGACCTCCAGGCCCTGCTCGGTGAGGAAGCGCGCGGTCTCGGCTGCGGCGCTGACGGTGAGCGTGTAGACGATGCCCGAACCGGGGATCTTGGGCAGGTGCTCGGCCAGCCAGCTGAGCCGCGCGGTGGGATCGGGGAGTTCGGCCACACCCAGGCTCAGGCTCTCGCGTTCCAGGCTGCCGCGCAGGACCAGGGTGTCGGCGCGGTCGGCCCCGGCCTGGAGCTGTTCGGCCACGTCGCGGGTGACGCGTTCGTTGGCGGTGGCGGTGGTGGCCAGGACCGGAACCCCGTCGGGCAGGTCGTGCAGGAGGGAGCGGATGCGCCGGTAGTCGGGGCGGAAGTCGTGGCCCCAGTCGGAGACGCAGTGCGCCTCGTCGATGACGACCAGACCCGCCCCTGCGGCGAGTTCGGGCAGGACGCGGTCCCGGAACTCCGGGTTGTTGAGCCGTTCGGGGCTGACCAGGAGCACGTCCACCAGGCCCTGGGAGACCTCGGCGTAGGTGGACTCCCATGCGGTGGTGTTGGAGCTGTTGATGGTGCGGGCGCGGATGCCGGCGCGCTCGGCGGCGGCGATCTGGTTGCGCATCAGCGCGAGCAGCGGGGAGACGATGACCGTGGGCCCGGCTCCTTCGGCCCGGCGCAGGGCGGTGGCCACGAAGTACACCGCCGACTTGCCCCAACCGGTGCGCTGGACGACCAGCGCCCGGCGCTGTTCGGCGACCAGGGCGTGGATGGCGGTCCACTGGTCCTCACGAAGGCGCGCGGACTCTCCGGCGAGGGCGCGCAGGTGCCCCTCGGCGCGTTCACGCAGGACACCGCCGGTGGCGGCGGGCGATGCCGAGTCGGCGGCGGTCGGTGCGTCGGGGACGGGGACGTCAGGCGGGGTGGGAGTGGCCATGAGTCCTTGGTACCAGAGGCCGCGGGGGTGGACGCGGTTGTCCACAGGTGCGACCGTTCCGGGCGCCCGTGGGCGTGGGTTCGCGCGACGGCTCCGTGGGCGAACTCTCAGCGGGCCGCACGGAAGCCAGGCGACGCACCAGGGCCCGTTCGGTCGCTTGGCGGCTCCGGCCGCACCGCCGAACGCCACCGGGCTCCACCCGGCAGCTCGGCGGCGTTCCCAAGCTCCCTGTCCTTCCTCGCGGTCCCGTGGCCCCCTCCCGGAACGCCGCTGAGCGGGTCGACGGAGGAGGTGAGGCGCTTCCTCCGGCCCTGGATCACGTCCGGGGCAGCGGGTACGGACGGGAACCGGGTTCCGGGTTCCACAGAGGCGGCGCCGGTAACAGAATGGAAACTTTCCAGTTATGTGGCATTGCGCTCACCGAGTGTCATCTGAACACTCGACGCCAGGGCTCATGTCTCCCAGGAATGGGAGCGCTCCCGATCACGTGGGCTCCCCCGAGAGAAACACGGAAGGCAGACGATGGCGCAACCACGAGGCCGCCCCACCAGCGGTTTCCTCCCCCGATCCCCCCGACACGCGCACCCGCGGACCCGGACCTCCCTGGGTCTGCTGGCCGCCGCCTCCGCCCTCGCGGTCGGCGGCGCGACCCTCGCGGTCACCGGCGCCACACCGGCCACCCCGGTCTCCGCCGACAGCGCGGCCGAGGTCCCGGTCGGCTCCGGCAGCTACACCACCACGCTCCCCGCGGGCGCCTCCGGCCCCTCCGACCTCAACGGCGCTCCCGTCGCGCCCAAGGTCACCGACGACCACACAGGTCCAGCCCCCACCAACGAGTGGTGGTCGTCACTGATCTTCCAGCGCTACCCCGACAACCCCCACGGAGAGAACCTCTTCGCGCACCCCCTGAGCTACAAGCCCCACGAGGGCGGGCTCGACATGGGCTACCCCGACTCCCACCAGATGGTCGGCGACGACCTCAAGTACGAGTACACCGCCGTCTCCGACCTCACCCTCGGCGCGGCCGGTCTGGACTCCCCGGACACCCGCACCGCGGACAGCGGCGACTGGACCGTCACCGCGCAGTGGGAGGGCGGCGGGGCCCAGCTCCGGGTCACGATCGGCCAGGGGCTCCCCTTCGCCTACGCCGAGACCGACGGCGCCGGGGCCGAGGTGACCTTCTCGGGCACCCCCGAGATCTGGCACGAGGACGGCTCCACCGTCGGCGCCACCGTCAACGGCAGGCACTACGCCCTGTTCTCACCCTCCGACTCGCCCTGGAGCGTCTCCGGTGACACCCTCACCGCCGACACCGGGGACGACGGGTACTACTCGGTGGCCGTCCTGCCCTCACCCGAGGACCTGGACGCCTTCGCCCCCTACGCCCACTCCTTCGTCACCGGCTCCGTCGTGGAGTACGACTACGACGAGGCCGCGTCCACCCTCACCAGCACCTACCAGCTGGAGACCGAGGCCAGGGAGGGCGAGGAGACCGGAACCCTCACCGCCCTGTACCCCCACCAGTGGGCCAACGCCACGAGCGACCTCACCGACCTCGCCTACGCCTCCCCCCGCGGTGAGATGAAGGTCTCCGAGGGCGCCTCCTTCACCACCGAGCTGACCACGCAGGGCATCATGCCCAGCCTGCCCACCGTCGACGCCGCGGACCACGAGCGGCTGGCCTCCCTGATCGACGAGGTCCTCGCGGAGGAGGAACTCTTCCCCGAGCCCGGCGACACCTACTGGGACGGCAAGGCCATGGGCCGTCTGGCCCAGCTCATCCCCATCGCGGACTCCATCGGCCACACCGAGGCCCGCGACGAACTCCTCTCCCTGGTCCAGGAACGCCTGGAGGACTGGCTGACCGCCGGGGGCACCCGCCAGTTCCACTACAACGAGGAGTGGGGCACCATGCTCGGCTACCCCGACAGCTTCGGGGCCGCCACCGAACTCAACGACCACGACTTCCACTACGGCTACTTCGTCTCGGCCGCTGCCGTTGTCGCCCGCTACGATCGCGACTGGGCCGACGAGGACGCCTGGGGAGGCATGATCCGCCTGCTCATCCAGGACGTGGCCGGAACCGAAGGCGACATGTTCCCGCGCCTGCGCTCCTTCTCCCCCTACGCCGGGCACGGCTGGGCCTCCGGCCACGCCGGGTTCGCGGCGGGCAACAACCAGGAGTCCTCCTCCGAGGGCATGCACTTCGCCGCCGCCACCGCCCACTTCGGCGCGCTGACCGGCGACGAGGAGCTGCGCGACCTCGGCGTCTACCTCCACACCACCCAGGCCTCCACCATCGCCCGCTACTGGCAGAACGCCGGCGGGGACACCTTCCCCGAGGACTACCCCGAGGACGTCGTGGGCATGGTCTGGGGCGACGGCGGCGACTACCGCATCTGGTGGGACGGCGGCCACGAGGAGCACTACGGCATCAACTACCTCCCCATCACCGCTGGCTCCCTCTACCTGGGTCACGACCCCGAGCACGCCGGGGTGATCTACGAATCACTCGTGGACAAGCTCGGCGGGGAGCCGGAGATCTGGCGGGACATCCACTGGGCGCACCGCGCGCTCTCCGACGGCGAGGACGCCCTGCGGATGTTCGAGGAGCAGTGGCAGACCTACGAACCCGAGGCGGGCGGCTCCAAGCCGCACACCTACCAGTGGGTCTCCACCCTCGCCGAGCTCGGCACCGTGGACGTGTCCGTGACCGCCGACACCGCCCACTACGCGGTGTTCGACAAGGACGGGACCAGCACGTACACCGCCTTCAACCCGGGCACGGGCCCGCTCACCGTCTCCTTCTCCGACGGCACCTCGCTTGAGGTCCCCGCCGGGGAGACCGCCGTGACCACCGGCTGACGGTCCCTCCCTCCGCGCCCCCTCCCGTGACCGGGCGCGCGGACGGGAGGCACACCCGCGACACGCGAGTCGGGTTTTCCGTCCCCGGGTCCTCCGGGGACGGAAAACCGTGTCGAAGACGGTGCGAAACCCCCCAGTCGTGCGACTCACACACGCCCAACCACGCGCCCCGGTACGTTTCAGTCCCTGGCACAGGCCAGAATTACGGACATGGCCCGTACTACTTCCCGTCCCCCCGAGGATCTCGCCGAGAAGATCATCGACATCGACGTCTCCGAGGAGATGCGCGGCAGCTTCCTGGAGTACGCGTACTCGGTGATCTACCAACGCGCGCTACCCGACGCGCGTGACGGCATGAAACCGGTCCAACGGCGCATCCTGTACCAGATGAACGAGATGGGCCTCCGGCCCGACCGCGGCCACGTCAAGTGCGCCCGCGTCGTCGGGGAGGTGATGGGTCGGCTGCACCCCCACGGCGACTCCGCCATCTACGACGCCCTGGTCCGTCTGAGCCAGGCCTTCGCCATGCGCGTCCCGCTGGTCGACGGCCACGGCAACTTCGGCTCCCTGGGCGGCGACGACGCCCCGGCCGCCATGCGGTACACCGAGGCCCGTCTGGACAGCGCCGCAGAACTCCTGGTGTCGTCCATCGACGAGGACGTCGTCGACTTCAAGCCCAACTACGACGGTCAGGAGACCGAACCCGAGGTCCTACCTGCGGCCTTCCCCAACCTCCTGGTCAACGGCGCGTCCGGCATCGCGGTCGGCATGGCCACCAACATGGCCCCGCACAACCTGGGCGAGGTGATCGCCGCCGCCCGCCACCTGATCGCCAACCCCGAAGCCACCCTGGAGGAGCTCACCGAGTTCGTCCCCGGGCCCGACCTGCCCACCGGCGGCACCATCGTCGGCCTGGACGGCGTCCGCGACGCCTACCGCAAGGGCCGCGGCACCTTCAAGACCCGCGCCACCGTCGCGATCGAGAAGGTCTCCGCCCGCCGCACCGGCCTGGTCGTCACCGAACTGCCCTACAGCGTCGGCCCCGAGAAGGTCATCAGCCGCATCAAGGAACTGGTGCAGTCCAAGAAGCTCCAGGGCATCTCGGACCTGAAGGACCTCACCGACCGCAACCAGGGCCTGCGCCTGGTCATCGAGCTCAAGAACGGGTTCAACCCCGAGGCGGTCCTGGAGGAGCTCTACCGGCTCACGCCGATGGAGGAGACCTTCGGCATCAACAACGTGGCCCTGGTCGACGGCCAGCCCCAGACCCTGGGCCTGCGTGAACTGCTCGAGGTCTACGTCAACCACCGCATCGACGTGGTCCGCCGCCGCAGCGAGCACCGCCGCAAGAAGCGCCAGGAGCGCCTGCACCTGGTCGCGGGTCTGCTCGTCGCCCTGCTCGACATCGACCGCGTCATCGCGCTCATCCGCGAGGCCGACGACACCGCCGCCGCGCGTGAGTCCCTGATGGGCGCCTACGACCTGTCCGAGATCCAGGCGCGCTACATCCTCGACACCCCGCTGCGCCGCCTCACCCGCTTCGACCGGCTGGAGCTGGAGACCGAGCGGGACAAGCTCGACCTGGAGATCGAGGAGCTCACCTCCATCCTGGAGTCGGACAAGAAGCTGCGTCGCGTGGTCTCCAAGGAGCTCAACGACGTCTCGAAGAAGTTCGCGACCCCGCGCCGCACGCAGCTGCGCGAGAGTGACGGAGTGGCCCGCGCCGCCGTCATCCCGCTGGAGATGGCCGACCAGCCCTGCCACGTGCTGTTCGGCGTCGACGGTCACGTCGGCCGCACCAAGGGGGCGACCCCGCCGCGCGTGTACACGGGCCTGCGCGCCAAGCACGACGCGATCGAGGTCTCGGTCCCGACCACCTCGCGTTCGGACATCGGGCTGGTCACCGACCTGGGCCGGATGATCCGCGTCCCGGTGGTGGAGCTGCCCGAGCTCCCTGTCGACGGCGAGGGCGAACCCGAGCGTCCGCCTCTGGCCGCCGGTCTGGACGTCGGCGAGTTCGTCCAGCTCGAAGAGGGCGAACGGGTCGTGTCGATCGTGTCCATGAACACCTCCGGGCCCGGGTTCGTCGTGGGCACCGTAGGCGGGGTGGTCAAGCGGGTCGCACCCGACTTCCCGCCGAACAAGGACGACTTCGAGATCATCACACTCAAGGACGACGACCGCGTGATCGGCGTCACCCAGCTGTCCACGGGCGACGAGGACCTGGTCTTCATCACCTCCGAGGCGCAGCTGCTGCGCTTCTCCGCCTCCACCGCCCGGCCGCAGGGCCGCCAGGCGGGCGGCGTGGCCGGGGTCAGACTCTCCGAGGAGGCCCGCGTGCTGTGGTTCGGCGCGGTGCCCAGCCCCGAGGACTCCCTTGTGGTGACCGTGTCCGGCGGCGACGCCCTGGAGGGCACCCAGCCCGGGTCTGCCAAGGTCACCCCGTTCGCGTCCTACCCGTCCAAGGGGCGGGCCACCGGCGGCGTGCGCTGCCACCGCTACCTGAAGGGTGAGGACACCCTGATGTTCGCGTGGGTGGGACGCGCACCGGCCCGTGCCTCACGAGCCGACGGAAAGCCGGTCCGCCTGCCCGACCTGACCGAGCGCAGGGACGGCTCCGGCGAGGCCCTGACCAGTGCGGTCGTCACGGTCGGCAGTGGCCAGACCGACTCCGGAATCACCCCTCCGGGCTCAGGGGCCTGAGTACAACCCGACCCAACGTGCACGCGGATGTGCTTGTCTGTGTGCACGAGAGTCCATGCACCCAAACGACACAGGGAGTCACCGAAAGTGAGCGACAGCACCGACGCCACCCCTCCCCCCGGGGTCTTCGACGACGTGTTCGGCGCCAACGCCGACTACGCCGCCGACTTCTCACTCAACGGCCTCAAGCCGTTGGCGGCGAGAGGTCTGGCCCTCGTCACGTGCATGGACTCCAGGATCGAACCGCTGGACATGCTCGGCCTCGAGCCCGGCGACGCCAAGATCCTGCGTAACGCGGGCGCCCGGGTCACCGACGACACCCTGCGTACGCTGGTCCTCGCCGTGTACCTGCTGGGTGTCGAACGAGTCCTGATCCTGCCCCACACCAAGTGCAAGATGGCGTCCGTGGAGAACGACGACGTCGTCCACGACCTCATCCTGAACGACTACGGGGTGGACACGCGCAGCCTGGAGTTCAAGACCGACAACGACCAGTTGGGCGCGCTCCAGCACGACCTCGAGCGCATCCGGCACCACCCGCTGCTGCCCAAGGGCCTGCCGGTGGCCGGTGCGATCTACGACGTGGACAACGGCAGCGTGACCCCGGTCGACCTCTAGTCGGCCCGGTGAACACACGACCGCCCCCAGCCGAGTACGGCCGGGGGCGGTCGTGTGTCGTTTGCGGGAAGGTGTCGCGAGGGTGCGGCACGGGGATCACTGTGGTGGGTGGTGCGCACCACCACCCGTCCCCGTCCCCGCCCCCGCACCCGCCTCGCCCATCACCCGGGAATGCCGCCCCTTCCCGGACGGTTGTGACCCGGGACGGTGGCACCGTCGAGAGGAGCACCGTGGAAGAGAGCACCTACGACACCTACAACCGAGCCCGCATGTTCATGGAGCTGGGCGACCCGATCTACGCCGCCCGGATCCTCGAACCGGTGGTGGAGAACGAGCCCGGCAGCCGCTCCATGTTGGAGCTTCTGGGGCGTGCCTACTTCCACTCCGCTCAGCTCAACAAGGCCGAGTCGGCCTTCCGCAGTCTGATCGAGCTGGACCCGGTGGACAACTGGGCGCACATCGCTCTGGCGCGCACGCTGGAGAGGCAGAGCCGCCACGAGGAGGCGGCCACCTACCGGCGCATGCACGCGGTGATGTCGGGCGGTTCCCTGGACTGACGGGAACACCGAACCGGGCCGGGCCTCCCAGGGCCCGGCCCTGTGTCGTCCGGAACCCGGTGGGATCGCGGGGAACGAGCCATCGCACCGCAGACGCCGAAGGTTCCTCCGCGAGGCGCCGGCCCCGGGCCGAAGCGAAGCGGCAGGCCCGAAAGGATGCGGGTAGCCTCCTGACCATGGCTCCCTTTCCTGACCGCCCCGACCCGGACCTGCCCTGGGTCGACCGATGTTCCGACAGCGCCCGTTCCTGGGCGGACGAGGCGGTCCGCAGGGTGATCGCCGACGACACGCGTTCGGCCGACACGCACCTGCACGTGTTCCCGCTGCCCCCGGAGTGGGGCATCGACCTGTACCTGAAGGACGAGTCGGTGCACCCCACCGGCAGCCTCAAGCACCGGCTGGCGCGGTCGTTGTTCCTGTACGGGCTGGCCAACGGGTGGATCACCGAGGGCACCACGATCGTGGAGGCCAGTTCGGGCTCCACGGCGGTGTCGGAGGCCTACTTCGCGCAGTTGGTCGGGCTGGACTTCATCACGGTGGTCCCCCGCCGGACCAGCCCGGAGAAGATCGCGCTCATCGAGAGGTACGGCGGTCGCTGCCACTTCGTGGACAACCCGCCGGACATGTACACCGAGGCCGAGCGCCTCGCCGCCGAGACGGGCGGCCACTACATGGACCAGTTCACGTACGCGGAGCGGGCCACGGACTGGCGGGGCAACAACAACATCGCCGAGTCGATCTTCGAGCAGCTCGCCATGGAGCGCCACCCCGACCCGGACTGGATCGTGGTGGGCGCGGGCACGGGCGGGACCTCGGCGACCATCGGCCGCTACCTGCGCTACCGGCGCCTGCACACCCGCCTGGCCGTGGTGGACCCCGAGAACTCGGCGTTCTTCCCGGGCTGGGTCACCGGTGCCGCCGACTACGCCACCGGCATGCCCTCCCGGATCGAGGGCATCGGCCGCCCCCGGATGGAGCCGAGCTTCGTACCGTCGGTGATCGACCTGATGATGCCGGTGCCCGACGCCGCGAGCATCGCCGCGATGCGCCACCTCAACGACGTCACCGGCCGGTGCGCGGGCGGATCGACCGGTACCAACCTGTGGGGCGTGTGGCACCTGGTCGCCAGAATGCTCCGTGAGGGCCGAGGGGGCAGTGTGGTCACCCTGATCTGCGACGGCGGCGAACGGTACCAGCACAGCTACTACAACGACGCCTGGGTGTCGGAGCGGGGCCTGGACCCCGGCCCGTACCGGGCGGCGATCGACCGTTTCCTGGGGGACGGGGTCTGGGAGCCGCCGAAGGCCCCCTGAGCGGGAACGCGAACGGGCCCGCACCGGCCCGGGGTTCGATCGAACCCCGGGCCGGTGCGGGCCCTCGCGTGTGGAGCCGGTCAGGCGTCGATGCGCTCCAGGTCCAGCTCTTGGGCGCCTTCCTGGATGAACTTGCGGCGCGGCGCCACCTCGTTGCCCATCAGCAGGCTGAACACGGACGCGGCCTCCTCCGCCTGCTCCACCCGGATGCGGCGCAGCGTGCGGTGGCGCGGGTCCATGGTCGTCTCGGCGAGCTGGTCCGCGTCCATCTCACCCAGACCCTTGTACCGCTGCACCGGCTCCTTCCAGGAGATCTTGCGCTTCTCCAGGTCCAGCAGGGTACGGCGCAGCTCGGCGTCGGAGTAGGTGTAGACGTACCGGTCCTCCGGCTTGGCCCCGCGCTTGCGCCGGACGTTGGTCAGCTCGATGCGGTGCAGCGGCGGCACGGCCGCGTACACGCGCCCGGCCTCCAGCATCGGCCGCATGTACCGGTAGATGAGGGTGAGCAGCAGGCACCGGATGTGCGCGCCGTCCACGTCGGCGTCGGCCATCAGGATGACCCGGCCGTAGCGTGCGGCGTCGAGGTCGAAAGTACGCCCCGAACCGGCCCCGATGACCTGGAGGATCGCCGCGCACTCGGCGTTCTTGAGCATGTCCGCGACAGAGGACTTCTGCACGTTGAGGATCTTGCCCCGGATGGGCAGCAGCGCCTGGAACTCGGAGTCTCGGGCGAGCTTGGCGGTGCCCAGGGCGGAGTCACCCTCGACGATGAACAGTTCGCTGTGCTCCAGCCCCTCGCTGCGGCAGTCCACCAGCTTGGCGGGGAGCGCGGAACTCTCCAGGGCGTTCTTGCGGCGCTGGGTCTCGCGCTGCTGGCGGGCGGCCAGCCGGGCCTTGGCGGCTCCGACGACCTTCTCCATGACCGTGCGGGCCCTGGCCTTCTCCGCCTTCTTGGTGGAGGTGAGGAACTCGCGCAGCTCGTTGCCGACCACCTGGGAGACGATCCGGGAGGCCGCCGAGGTGCCGAGGATCTCCTTGGTCTGCCCCTCGAACTGCGGCTCGGGCAGGCGCACCGTGACGACGGCGGTCAGGCCCTCCTGGGTGTCGTCCTTGGTGACCGGGTCGTCGCTGTTCTTGAGCAGTTTGGTGGCGCGCAGCTGGTCGTTGATCACCCGCACCAGGGCGCGTTCGAACCCGTTGATGTGGGTTCCGCCCTTGGGGGTGGAGATGACGTTGACGAAGGAGCGCACGGTGGTGTCGTAGCCGGTGCCCCAGCGCAGGGCCACGTCCACGTCCAGGCGGCGTTCGACGTCGGCGGGCACCATGTGGCCGGACTCGTCCAGGACCGGGACGGTCTCGGTGAAGTTGCCGGAGCCCTGGATGCGCAGGACGTCGCTGACCGGGTCGTCGGGGGCCAGGAAGGTGCAGAACTCGCTGATGCCGCCGTCGAAGCGGAACTCCTCGGTGTAGGCGGTCTCACCCTCGGCGCGCTCGTCGCGCACCGCGATGGTCAGCCCGGGGACGAGGAAGGCGGTCTGGCGCGCCCGGTCGAGCAGGTTCTCCCGGGTGATCTCGGCGTCCTTGAGGAAGATCTGCATGTCCGGCCAGAACCGGATGCGGGTGCCGGTGATCTTCTTGGCGATCTTGCGGACCTGCTCCAGCCCGGACACCGGGGTGAACTCGGCGTCGGGGCCCGCACCGGCGAACCGTCCGGCGATGCCCCGGCGGAAGCTCAGGGCGTGCGTGTGCCCCTGGCGGTCGATCTCCACGTCCACGCGGGCCGAGAGGGCGTTGACGACGGAGGCGCCGACGCCGTGCAGACCGCCGGAGGCGGTGTAGGAACCCGAGCCGAACTTGCCGCCGGCGTGGAGCTTGGTCATGACCAGTTCCACACCGGAGAGTCCGGACTTGGGCTCGGTGTCCACGGGGATACCGCGCCCGTCGTCGCTGACGGAGACGGAGCCGTCGCTGTGCAGGGTCACGTCGATGCGCCCGCAGTGGCCGCCCAGGGCCTCGTCGACGGAGTTGTCGATGATCTCCCACATGCAGTGGGTGAGGCCTCGGCTGTCGGTGGACCCGATGTACATGCCCGGCCGCTTGCGGACCGCTTCGAGGCCCTCCAGGACCGACAGGTGCCGAGCGGAGTAATCCTCGGGATCGTGGACGGCTGCGGTCAAGGCGGTCACTCGGACATCTCCTGCGTCTTGAGGGCCATCGTGGCTGTGCGGTGCGTGCCCTTTGTACCGCGCCGCGCCGACTGTTGAGGGGGCCAGGCTACGGCGAGCCGGGGACTTTGCCGTGGCACGGCCGTGTGTGGGCGGGGTCGTGTCCCCCGGGTGCGGGTCTCCGGCGTCGACGCCGGGGCCGCCGTGACGGGCTCCACGCACCCGTGTGCGGGTCGGAGCGGGCCGACATGGGGGTCGGACGGGGCCTGCCCGCGCGAGACTACCACCTCTGGTGGATGCGACCTGGATACTCCCGTTTTCCGGGGATAGCCAGGCCCCCCTCAGGGGTACAACAAGAACGAGGAAGCGTGTCCGACGAATATGACCCATTGGGTACCAGACGGGCACGAACCGGGCGGATTCCGCTGTCGGCGTACACGGGACCCGGTTGGGAACGTCTGGGTCGGGTTAGATGTTGTCAGAGGTGACTAACGCCGAGTATTGAGGATGGCGAAGTGACTGGAACCCTTGCCCCCACTCAGCCGCTGACGGCTGCTGACCGCTGCGACCGCTGTGGTGCACAGGCGTACGTCCGGGTGCTGCTGAACTCCGGCGGCGAACTCCTGTTCTGCGCGCACCACATGCGTAAACACGACGACTCGCTCCGCAAGATCGCCTCGGACATCCAGGACGAGACGGACAAGCTCACCAAGAGCGACAAGGACGCGGAAGAGCGTTAGCCACGACGACCACGAAACGTCGACGGCGGTCCCCGGATTCCGGGGGCCGCCGTCCTCGTTCTGGGGTGGGACACCCGGGACGCGAGTGACGTACGCGATCTCGGGAACTCCTCGGGGGTCAGGCCCGATGAACCACGGGCCTCCGCCGGGGTCCCAGGTGTGACACCTGAGAAGTGAGTGACGTGTCCAGCCCGGGACCCGGCTCCATGGATCCCTTCCGGGTTCCGGTCCGGAGACGGGTCGTCCCTGGCCGAGGCCCCAGGGGTACGGCACTCCGGCGGGGCCGGAGCGCCACCTCAGTCCGCGAGGACCCGGTTGTGGTAGCGCGAGACCTCCTCGAACCCCGCACTCCGGTACAGGCGCAGCGCGGGTTCGTTCCCGGCCACCACGCAGAGGTAGGCGCGGCGGGCCCCCTTGTCGTGCGCCCAGGCGAGGAGATCGGCCAGGATGCTCCCCGCCACACCGCGCCCGCGGGCCGCACGGGCGGTGACCATCGCGCAGACCGCCACCGACTCCCCGTCCAGCACCGCGCAGCCCCGGCCCTCCCCGTCCTCGTGGACCCCGTAGGCCGTGGTCACCTGGTCGAGGATGCGCAGGACACCGTCGGCCCAGTCCGGGGACACACCCGTCTCGGCGAAGAGTTCCGTCCAGCGCGGCGTCGGCGCGTCCGAGACCAGGGTCCGCCCCGGGGCGTCCGGCCGCTCGTGAAGCTCCCTGGCCAGCACCAGGGTGGGCTCCACCAGCTCGTACCCGTGTTCGGCCAGGCGGGTGTCCACCGCCTCCTCCCCCGGCCACACCTGCACGCAGGGGCGGAGCCCGTGGGCGCGGTAGAACCGGGTGACCTCCGCGACATCGGCCCCGGGGTCCTCCACCACGGCGCAGTTGGCCCGCTTGGTGAACCCGTCCGCCAGGCCCAACCTCCAGCCCGCGCGCGACTCGGTCCGGAAGGCGGGCCAGTCCCTGGACACCCGTTCCGCCCACGTGTGCATGTTCGTCCCCTCACTGTCCCGCTGTCGGAAGCCGCACATCCTATCCGGCCGTTCACGCCCTAACATGGGCACGGTCCCCGCCCCACCCGTGACCTGGAGAGTCCATGTTCATCCTGCTCCCGCCCTCCGAGGGCAAGGCCACCTCCGGCGAGGGCCCCCCGCTGGAGGTGGGGTCACTGACCCTGCCGGAGCTGACCGAGACCCGGGAGCGGGTCGTCGACGCGCTGGCCGTACTCTGCTCTGGCCCCGAGGACGCCGCACGCGAGGTCCTGGGCCTGTCGGTGTCCCAGACCGACGCTCTCAAGCGCAACCTGGACCTGACCACGGCTCCCACGCTGCGCGCCGCCGACCTCTACACGGGTGTGCTCTACGACCGCCTGGGGCTCCCGGAACTGCTCGGCGAGCACGGTGCCGCCGCGCGCGAGCGCGTCCTGGTGTTCTCGGGCCTGTGGGGCGTGGTGGGCCCCGCCGACCAGCTGCCGCCCTACCGCCTGTCCATGGGAGTGAAGCTGCCGCCGCTGGGCGCCCTGGGGACGTACTGGCGCGGGGCCATGAGCGGGCCGCTCGGAGAGCTCACGGAGGGACGCCTGCTCGTGGACTGCCGGTCGGCGGCCTACGCGGCGGCGTTCAGGCCCACGGGCGCCGCCGCCGAGCGGACCGTCGCGGTGCGGGTGCTGCGCGAACGCGAGGTCGACGGCGTGACCAAGCGGTCCGTGGTCAGTCACATGGCCAAGGCCACCCGGGGGGACATCGCCCGGGTACTGGTCAGCGAGAACGTCCAGGCCGACAGTCCGGAGGAACTGGTGGCGGCGCTGCGCGACCTCGGGCACACCGTGGAGCTTCCGCCCGCGTCGAAACCGGGCACCTCGTGCACGATGGACGTCGTCGTCCGCGACTGATCCCCCGAGCGGCCCGGGGCGGGGGCGAAACCGTCGGCCTCGGGCTTCTTCGCAGGTCAAACGGGACGAACCATCAGGAAGGCCGGATCACGGCACTTTTATGCCGCACCTACAGCACGTGCGGCAGCATGGTGGCCATCGGATGGAGATCGGACTCCGTGCGGGGACAGTGAGTGCCTGATGACATGCGAGGGACACGCGGGCGTCGCCACACCCGTGGGCATGCAGGGGGCATGAACGCCAGGCGCGCCCTCCCGGTTCATCTCGGGAGGGCGCGCCTGTTCTGCTTCTCAGCCTGAAGCGTGGGTCTTCACCCGGACCGGCTGACTAGTCCAGGTAGTCGCGGAGCACCTGGGAGCGCGACGGGTGACGGAGCTTCGACATCGTCTTGCTCTCGATCTGCCGGATGCGCTCACGGGTGACCCCGTAGACCTTGCCGATCTCGTCTAAAGTCTTCGGCTGACCGTCGGTGAGACCGAAGCGCATGGAGACGACGCCGGCCTCGCGCTCGGACAGGGTGTCGAGCACCGAGTGCAGCTGCTCCTGGAGCAGGGTGAAGCTGACCGCCTCGCCCGGCTGGATCGCCTCGGAGTCCTCGATGAGGTCACCGAACTCGCTGTCGCCGTCCTCGCCCAGCGGAGTGTGCAGGGAGATCGGCTCGCGGCCGTACTTCTGCACCTCGACGACCTTCTCCGGGGTCATGTCGAGTTCCTTGGCCAGCTCCTCCGGGGTGGGCTCGCGACCCAGGTCCTGGAGCATCTGGCGCTGGACGCGGGCCAGCTTGTTGATGACCTCGACCATGTGCACCGGAATACGGATGGTGCGGGCCTGGTCGGCCATCGCGCGGGTGATCGCCTGGCGGATCCACCACGTGGCGTACGTGGAGAACTTGAAGCCCTTGGTGTAGTCGAACTTCTCCACCGCGCGGATCAGACCGAGGTTGCCCTCCTGGATCAGGTCCAGGAACAGCATGCCGCGGCCGGTGTAGCGCTTGGCCAGGGAGACGACCAGACGGAGGTTGGCCTCCAGCAGGTGCTTCTTGGCGCGGCCGCCGTCCTCGGAGATCCACTCGAGCTCGTCACGGAGCTCGAAGGTGAGGACGTCGTTCTCCTCGGAGAGCTTCTCCTCCGCGAACAGACCGGCCTCGATACGCTTGGCGAGCTCGACCTCCTGCTCCGCGTTGAGGAGCGGGACCTTACCGATCTGCTTCAGGTAGTCCTTGACCGGGTCCGCGGTGGCACCGGCGGCGACCACCTGAGCGGCGGGGGCGTCGTCGTCATCGTCGTACAGGACGAAGGAGTCGTCGTCCTTGCTGGGCTTGACGGGCGCGCCGACGGTCTCGGGCTTGGCGGGCTTGGTCTCCTTCTCCGGCTCGGCCGTGTCCTCGACCAGCTCCAGCTCAGCGCCGGTGTGTTCGAGGTCGTCGTCCAGGCCCTCCTCGGCGAAGTCACCGGAGCCCGAGGCGAGTTCGAGGTCCTTCTTCGTGGACTTCTTGGTCGCCGTCGCCTTCTTGGCGGGGGCGGCCTTGGCGGCGGGCTTCTTGGCCGTGGCCTTCTTGGGGGCGGCCGCCTTCTTCGCGGTCGCCGCCTTCTTGGCCGGGGCCTTCTTCGCGGTGGAGCCCTCGGAGGAGTCGACGACGGCGGTGACCGTCTCCGGCTGGTCCTGAGCGGCCGCCGCACGGGCGGGCTTGGCGGCCCGGCTCGTGGTGGTGGTCGAGCGGGTGGTGGTGGTGCTGGACCGAGGAGCCGCCGACTTGCGCCGCGTGGTCTTGCGCCGCGAGGAGGCCGACTCGGGAACGAGTACGGTCACGCCCTCCTTGGCGAGGCTGCGGAGCACGGACTGCGCCTGCGACATCGGGATTTCGGCCTCTTCGAAGGCACGGCGCACGTCCTCGGGCTCAAGAAAGCCCTGGGACCGCCCACGCTCGATCAGCTGCTGAATGACGGGCTCTTGCAGTGACTCGGACTGCTTCGAGCGAGTCGAACTGGCAGATGACACAAACACCTCTCGAACGGACGTGTGGCGAGAATTGATCGGACCCGGTGGTCCGGATTGGCCGGGACCGGGCACTGCACCCTCTCCCACCTGCGGCCTGGGATCGTCCCCACTGGGCGGGGAAGCCGTGGTCACCTCCGCTTCGCGGGGCGCGGCGGCTTCTTCACTGTAGGCAAGGCAATGGACTTGTTCGTACGGTCTACCGCTCCGACGCGGAATCGATCACCGGAAGCTGAACGGCGAGCAGAGTGACGTCATCGTCCTGCTCATACCCATCGAGCATTCTCTCAACAAGGTACTCCAGCATCTGCTGTGGATCGCCCACCACCTCGGGACGCGCCCTCGACGCGACCCTGACGAGCTCGTCCAGACCGGCGTCGACGGATCGTCTGCGGTTCTCAACCAGTCCATCGGAGTAGAGGGCGACAGTGTTACCGGGTTGCACGAAGAATTTGTGATGCCCCCTCGGAGAGCTGACTCCGAGCGGTGTGTCGGGCTCGGTGTCGAGCAGTGAGGGCCCGGCGTTCCCGGCGACCACGAGCGGCGGGAGGTGCCCCGCGTTGCTGAGGTCGAGCTGTCCGGTGACCGGGTCCAGGACGAAGTAGACCAGGGTTGTTACCTGATCCATTCCCTCTGTGGCCGTGAACATGCGGTCCAGCCCGGTCAACACGTCGGCCGGTTCGGGCATGGAGAAGGCCAGGGCGCGCAGCGCGTTGCGGATCCGGCTCATTCCCGCGGCGGCCTGGATGCCCTTGCCCATGACGTCACCGAGGACCCCGGCGACCCGCCCGTCGGACAGGGGGAAGGCGTCGTACCAGTCGCCGCCCACCTGCACGTGCTGTGAGCCCGAACGGTAGTAGGCGGCCAGCCGCACGCCCGCCACCACGGGAAGCTCCTCGGGCAGGAGGCTGCGCTGGAGCTCCTCGGCGGTGCCGTGTTCGCGTTCGTAGACGATGGCCCGGCCGATGGCCAGGGCGCACTGTCCCGCGAGCGCCTCCAGGAAGACGCGTTCCTCGTCGGTGACGTCGCGCTGGGCCCTGAACGAGAAGCGCAGCGCGCCGATGGGGCGGCCCGCGGCCATCATGGGCAGCGCCACCCAGGCGCGCTCCGAGGTCCGTTCCAGCAGTTCGTCGACCTCGGGGGCGTGCTCCATGAGCTCGCGCAGATCGGCGGGGCTGGCCGCCAGTCGCGGCGCCCGGGAGGCCACGGCGCGGGCCGCGACGTCCGGGTAGTCCAGGGAGAAGCCGCGTTCGGGCAGGCCCAGGCAGCCGTCCGCGGAGAGCACCCGCAGGCGCAGCCGGTCCCGGTCGAACAGGGCGACGGAGGTGTGGTCGGCGCCCACGCCGGAGCGGCCGATCTCGGACATGGCCTGGACGACCTCGTCTGCGGTGAGCGCCTCGGCCAGGTCCGAGGTGGCCTTCTGGAGGCGGGCGGTGCGCATGGCCGCCTCGCTGAGCTGCTGGTTGAGGCGCTGGCGGAGTTCGTCGGCCTCGCGCTCGTTGGTGATGTCCACCAGGGTGCCGACCCACTCGGCGGTCGCGGCGCCGTCCATGATCGGGTTGGCCCGCGCCCTGTAGTGGACGTGCCCGCCCGCGCGGGTGCGCACGCGGAACATGGCGTCGAAGGGGGTGACGTCCAGGACGGCGTCGTCCCAGGCGCGTTCGACACCGGGGCGGTCGTCGGGGTGCACGGCGTCCAGCCAGCCCCGGCCGAGGTAGGCGTCCAGGTCCTGGCCGGTGATGGCCCGCCACTGGGGGCAGTCCTCGCGGACGTCGCCGCCCGCCCCGGCCGACCAGATGATCTGGTTGCCCGCCTGGAGCAGGGCGCGCAGGCGCTCCTCCTCGCGGTGGGAGGCGTCCTCGTGGTCCCGGGCGGCGATGAGGGCGATGTGGCGGGCGCCGTCGGAGGGGTCGTTGACCGGGAACCAGGTGAGGTCCCATGTCTGGCCGGAGGCGGTCCGGTGGCGGCCGCGCACGGAGCGTCCGGTGTCGCGGACCTTGGCGACGGAGGTGCTGTGGGCGGAGGCCCCGTCGGGGTCACCGGCCTGTTCCCCGGCTTCGGCGGGGGTGCGTCCCAGACAGCGGTCGGGAGTACTGCCGAGGACGGAGGCCATGCGGGCGTTGATCGACACGAAGACGTCGTCGGGGCCCAGGAGCGCGAAACCGATGGGGGCGTCGGTGAGGAGGGACTTCACCGCGTCCGGCAGTTCCGCCGCGCTGATCCTGGGTGGGGGAATGGACGTCTCGGCGCTCAACTGCTCGACACCTCCGGAACCGTCGGATTCCCCAGCCGGGTTTCGATGGGGGGCTTTCTGGACCGCGTGGTCCCCTGTGCACCGTGCCCGCCACCCGTTCACGGTGGCGCTCCGGCGCTGGGTGCGCGGCGCCGATTCCGGTCGGGGGGCTCCGCGGCTCCCAGGAGTCACGCTCCATGACTCCTCTCGGCCGCTGTCACGGCTCAAGCATAAGACACACCCGCTGACTCGCAACGGCCGCCGGTGCGGGGGACCCGCCGTGGACACGGAAGGTAAATGTTAGGCCACGGTGTCGCTTCGGCACAGTCGACCGGGGGGTTTGCGGGCGTGTTTTCCCATAATTCACGATGCCTCACGAGGGGACCGGGT
Source organism: Nocardiopsis sp. L17-MgMaSL7 (assembly GCF_003182025.1). Taxonomy (NCBI): domain Bacteria; kingdom Bacillati; phylum Actinomycetota; class Actinomycetes; order Streptosporangiales; family Nocardiopsidaceae; genus Nocardiopsis; species Nocardiopsis sp. L17-MgMaSL7. The sequence goes on from NZ_QGTF01000002.1 coordinate 386,740, forward strand.
TTGCGTCGAACCCTTCGAAACGGGAACGTTATATGTCTGAAAGGTCCATTTCTCCGTGATGACCTGCGGCGACGGAGTCATCCGGGTAAACGGGACCTCCCCCAGGTTTTATCAACAGTGTGCCGCGACGAGGGTTGACTGTCCGCCCAGAACAAGTGAAATAGGTGGAGGTCACCGTCCAGACCATCATCAGCTAGGGGTGTGAGCGAGAATGCTCCAGACCTTCCCGGTCCAGGATCTCAGACAGATCTCGGCACGGCTCCACGACGAGTTCAGCGGGCTGTCCCCCCGCTGTGTGGAGCGCTGTGTCAGCGATACCTGGCACTGCGTCGAACACCTGGGCATCACGGTCACACCACACCTCGTCGAGCGTGTCGCCCGTGAACACCTGGAGGCCATGGTGAACTCGGTGCCGCCCTCCACGGTCCGCAAGACCGTCCGCCGCACGGGGACCACCCTGCTCACCGGCCACCGCGCGGTACCCGAGCCGCGCTGAACCCGGTGGCACGACAGCCGGGCACGGACCCCCACGGGAACCGCGCCCGGCTGTCGCGCCGCCCGGCACCGGACGGTCACGGGTCAGTGACCGACTCCTCGCGGACCCGTTGTCCACAAGCGGGAGCGGACCCGCTTCCCGCTGGCATACGCTTCAGTTCGTGCCATCCCCTTCGCCCACACCCACAGGCCCCGACGTCCCCGCCGCCGCCTTCGAGGAGATGCTGCGCGCGGCCAGAGCCCTGCTCGCCATGCGGCACCCGCTCGACGCGGAACTGGCCTTCAGTGCGCTCCTGGGCTCCTGGTGGGGTGAACGACTGCCCGGGGTCGACGTGGAGCGGCTGCTCGGCGAGGGGCTGATCACGCACGCCACCGCCTCCGGCAAACCGGCCGGTCTCGGCGTGCTGGCCGCGGTCACGGCGCTGGGCACCTCCCCCTCACAACGGGAACTGGCCGAACAGGGGATGATCGCCCTGCGCGAGCGGGGGCTCCAGGCCCCGGCCTGGGCCGCCCAGCTGGGCGCGGTCTCCCCCGTGGCCGCGTACGTCAACGGCGACCGGTTCGGCGACACCGACGACGTCGTGTGCGTGTTCAGCAGGGACGCCCCCGGCAGCGACGGAGCGATGCCGCCCGAACACGCGCTCATCCTCGTCCTGGACCACAACAGCGGCGGTCTGCTGCGCGACGCCTGGGTCACCACCAAGGTGGAGCAGCTGCTGGAGCAGTGTCGCGAGCGCGCCGAGAACGACGACCTCGCCCGGTTCGAGCGGTTGGAACTGAGCGAGGCGCGGTCCCTGCTCTCCCGCGCGCTGGAACGCACCGAACGCGTGGTGACGGGGGCCGCCGCCGACCCCTCCACCGGACCGACCGTGGAACCGGTGGGGATCTCCTCCGCCGACCTCGCCGGGGGTTCGCTGGCCTCGCACTTCGCGCTGGCCGCCTCCCGGGTGCAGCGGCTCCCCCTCCCACCCGAGGGGGTGGCGGCCTCGCCGGTCCCCGTGTGGCGGCGCGACCGGCGCGCGGTGCTGGCCGCGCGCTTCCTCGCCTCGGACCAGGCTGCCGAACTCTCGGACTCCTACGCGGCGAGCCGGTGCGTGGACCACATCATCGCGCACGGCTGCGACGTCGACTCGGGCCGACCGCTGCGGGTGAGCCCCCGCAAGGTGGAGTCGTTCCTGCTGCACTGGCTACCCGGCCGGGTGGTGCTCCTGCCCGAGGAGCAGGAGGCCATGCCGCACGTCCTCGCCGCCTGGGTGCGCTGGGCGGGTGCCCGCTCCCAGCTCCCGGAGGTGGCCGTGGGCGCCACGCTGGACGCGGTGTGGGAGACCATCTCGGCCTTCGCCTCGACCTACCGCGACCCGGCCCGCCCTCTGGGCCTGCGCCAGGAGGCGGTCCGGCGGCTGCTCCCGGACGGCGACTTCGCGTCCCTGGCCCGGCGCATGTTCGCGTTCCCCCTGCTGGCCAGCGAGATCGTCACCGGCGCCCCGGAGGAGGAGTTCGCCCCGGACACCTCCAGGGGCCGCCGGGCCCTGCTGAGGCTGGACCACTACGGCGAGTACGAGGCCGCCACCCCGCACAGCGGCCGTCACCACTCCACCGGGCAGGACCGCTGGTACCGCCCGGTCACCGGCCTGGACCCCGAGCGGGAGCGCGAGCTGGACCGCCACGAACGCCTCGCCAAGAGGCTCTGGGACGGCCGCCCCGCCAACCTGTGGGCGGCGGCCCGCCGGATGCTCGACCGGGGCCAGGACCGCCCGACGGTGCTGGCGGCCCTCTCCGAGGAACTGTCCAGCGCCACCAGCGAGAGCGACCTCCGCCGAAGACTGGACGCGCTGTAGCACCCAGCGGTCCCGCGGGGCCGCTCGCAGGCAGGGACGTCCCGATCCGCCCGGCAGGACCGCCCGTCTCCCTCCCGAGCGCTCCCGGTCAGCGGCGACGGGTACTCGGCTGTTCGGACACCGGCCGCGAGCCCCTGCTCTCCCGTTCGGCGAGACGAGCCGCGTCCCCGCGCGAAGCCCTCAGAGGGTCAGTCGAGCATCCGGTCCCTGAGGGCCTCCACGGTTCCGCCGGAGAGCCCGAGGCCGTCGGCCACGTAGGCGTCGAAGGAGCCGTACAGTTCGTCGATGTGCGCGAAGGCGGTGTCCAGGTAGGCGGCCCGGACGCGGGTCATGGGCTCCACGTCCTCCCACGGGAGCTGGCTGTCCTTGGACAGCTGGCGCATCCAGTGGTCGGTGTTGGCCTGGCGTTCGTTGCTGACCAGGAAGTCCTCGGTGACCGCCGCGCGGTCGACACCGAGGAGGGTGAGCAGCAGCGCCGCACCCCAGCCGGTGCGGTCCTTGCCCGCACTGCAGTGGAAGACCAGCGCGGTCGGCCCCTTGGCGGCGCGTTCCACCAGGTCACGGTAGCCGTCGAGGGCCTCGGTGTCGGAGACCAGGGCGCGGTACACCTCGAGCATGAACCGCTCGGCCGCTCCGTCCCCGAACATGGCCCTGGCCCGTTCGGGGTCGGCGAGCAGCTCGACGAAGTTGGCGCCCGCCGCCTCGGCGTCCTGGACGCCCACGGCGGCATACTCGGCGCCCTCGGGGACCACGTCGGGGAGGCGGTCGCGCTCGTGGTGGGTTCGCAGGTCGATCAGCTGGCGGATGCCGAACCCCTGGTACGCGGGCAGGTCGTGTTCGGCGATGGTGTGCAGGGCGTCGGAACGGTAGAGGAGACCGCCGCGCAGGGTACGGCCGTCCTTCGTGCGGTGGCCGCCGAGGTCACGGAAGTTGGGGGCACTGGAGAGGAGGAATCCGTCATTCGTCACGACGCAGACGATACCCACCGCTCCGGTGCCCGTCACCACTCGGTTCCGGGGTGGGTCAGTCAGTCAGTGGACCGCATCGCCTCGATCTCGGCGCCCGCCTCCTTGACGTCCTTGGCGGTGTCCACCCCGCGCCAGAAGCCCTCGATCCGGAACGCGGTCAGCTTCCCCTCCTTGGCCAGGTCGGGGAAGGTCGAGGACTCGTGGTCGCCCCTGACCGGCAGCAGCGGGGTCACGCCCGGCTCGAACAGGTAGACGCCCGCGTTGATCCACACCGGCAGGAGCGGGCTCTGTGTGAAGCCCTCGATGCGGTCGTCGCCGTCGACGTCGACGATGCCCCAGGTGGTGCGGAACTGAGCCAGGGCCAGGGTGCCCAGGCCGCCCCTGGCCCGGTGGCGCCTGGTGAACTCGTCCAGCGGAAACCAGGTGAGCACGTCGCCGTTGAGGGCGAAGTAGGGGGCTCCGGGGTCGCGGAGCCCGGTGGCGGCGTAGCGCAGGGCACCGCCCCGGCCCAGCGGCTCGTCCTCCACCAGCAGGGCGATCTCGGGGCCGCCCCTCCGGTTCTCCAGGTGTTCGCGCAGGACCTCGGCCTTGTAGCCGCAGGAGACGACGACCTGCTCGACCCCGTGCGAGGCCAGCCACTCCAGCTGGTAGTCGATGATGGGCCGTCCGGCCACCTCCACCATCGCCTTGGGGCGGGTGTCGGTGTAGGGCCGCAGCCGGGTGGCCTGTCCTCCAGCGAGGATCAGCGCCTGCCTGACGGGGGACTCGGAGGATGTGGGTGCAGCGGTCATGTACTGGACAGTAGCAGGAGGGGGGTCGCGAATCCCTAGCTCTGCTGGGTCGCGTCGGAGTAGGCCCTGCGCACGTCCTCGCTGGTGACCACGGTCAGCTCGGCGGCGGTGGCCGACTCCCCCACTTCCTGGGAGACCCGCAGGTCACGGTGGGAGCAGGCGCGTTCGTACAGCGAACGCGCGAAGCGCCCGTTGCCCAGTTCGTCGATCCACCCGGTCCCGCACACGTGCGTGAAGATGCTGTGCAGGTCCTCACGCGCCGTGTCGTCGAAGGCGTCTCCGGTACGCGCCGCCACCGTGTCCGCGATCTCGGACAGCTCGTCCGGACTGTACGACGGGAACCGGACGCGCACGTTGAACCGGGAGGACAACCCGGCGTTGGAGGCCAGGAACCGCTCCATCTCGTCGGTGTAGCCCGCCAGGACCACCGCGAGCCGGTCGCGGTCGTCCTCGGCCCGCTTGAGCAGGGTCTGGATGGCCTCGGCCCCGAAGGCGTCGCCGCCGCTGTAACCGGGGTTGACCAGGGAGTAGGCCTCGTCGATGAACAGCACCCCGCCCAGGGCCCGGTCCACCAGGCGGTTGGTCTTGACGGCGGTCGCGCCCAGGTGCTCGCCGACCAGGTCCGCGCGCTGGGCCTCCACCACCTCGGAGCGGCCCAGCATGCCCAGGGCGGAGAAGACCCGGCCGAGCACGCGCGCGACCGTGGTCTTGCCCGTGCCCGGGGGCCCGGTGAAGACGAAGTGCCGCATCGGCGGCTGGTGCGGCAGCCCCTGCTCCTCGCGCAGACGCGCCACGCGCAGCTGCGCGACCAGGGACCGCACCTGTTCCTTGACCGGTTCCAGGCCGATCATCCCGTCGAGTTCGGCCATCGCCTCCTCCAGGCCCGGGGACTCCCCGAAGCCCGGAAGGCGCGAGGTGAGCTCGGAGTAGGCCGACTCGACGTCCACCGCGCGCACGGTGACCAGTGCGTCCGCGGTGGGGCGCAGGGCCGGCTCGTCCCCGTTGGTCCCCGAGGTGACCACGCGGACGTCGCGGGCCTGGGAGGCCTTCTCCACAACGGAGCGCGCGAAGCGGCCGTTGCCGAGTTCGTCGACGGCCTCGCGCTGCACGGTCTGGTCGAACCGCCGCCGCAGCGTCCGGGCGGCCTCGGGGTCCAGGAGGTCGCCGCGCTGGGCCACGAGGGCCTCGGCGATGCGGAACAGTTCGGCGGCGGAGTAGCTGGGGAAGCTGATGCGGGTGGCGAACCTGGATGCCAGGCCGGGGTTGGTGGCCAGGAAGGCGTCCATCTCCTTCTCGTACCCGGCGAGGATGACGACCAGCTGGTCGCGGTCGTCCTCGGCGCGCTTGAGCAGGGTCTGGACGGCCTCGTTGCCGAACCGGTCGGCCTGGCCGTCGCCCTCGTTGACCAGCGAGTAGGCCTCGTCGACGAACAGCACCCCGCCCAGGGCGCTGTCGATGAGCTCGTTGGTCTTGATGGCGGTGGCACCGAGGTACTCACCCACGAGGTCGGCGCGCTGGGCCTCCACCACCCGGGAACTGGGCAGGAGGCCGAAGGAGTGGAAGATCGTGGCGAGGGTGCGGGCGACGCTGGTCTTGCCGGTGCCGGGCGGCCCGGAGAAGACCAGGTGGCGCAGGGGGCGTTCCACGGAGAGCCCGGCGTCGGCGCGCAGCCGGGCGGCCTCGATGGAGGCGGCGATCCCCCGGACCTGCTGTTTGACCGGGTCGAGGCCGATCATGTCCTCCAGTTCGGCCAGGGCCACGTCCACGGGGACGGGTTCCTCCTCGCCGTCGGCACCGTGGTCGGCGGCGGCGCCCCGGTGCGGTGCGTCCGAGCCCCGACCGCGCAGCCCTTGGGCGGTCCGGCCCTCGGACCCGCCCGAGGCACCGTTCCGGTCCGATCTCCCGGAGGAGTTCCCCCGGGGCGCCTGGGCGTCACGTGGGCCCGGCCCGGATCTCGAAGTGCTGTTGCGGCGCTTCTCATCGTTCTCCCGGCTCTCCTTGGCCACCTGTCCTGAGGCGACCAGCCGCCACAGGAGGCAGGCCCCGGCCGCGGCGTAGAGCGCGGCGATCCCCGCACCGGCCGGGAAGGGTTCGACGATCATGCCGAACAGCGCCACGGAGAACCCGGCGACCAGCCCGGCAGTGAGCGAGAGCAGGGCGGTGTGCCAGGAGGGGAACTCGCGGGCGCGGCCCGCCGCGAGGACCACCAGGAGGGGCAGCGGCAGGACGAGCAGGGTGACGGGTTCGCCCCTGAGCGGGATCTGGAAGAGCGGCACGGCGATGGCCAGCCAGACCACCGAGACCACCACGGTGAGGAAGGCGTCGAGGGAACGCATCAGGGCGGAGAACGCCACCAGCGCCAGCAGGGTGCCGAACAGGACGTTGAGTACGGGCAGGCTCAGAACGAAAGCCGCGACCGCGACCACGGTGAGCACGACCAGGGCCGCCACCAGGCGCCGTCCGAGGGGCACCCGGTGGTAGACGGCGCGCATGCGGTCCAGTCCCGAGACGCGGTTCGGCTGCGCGGCGGCGGTGGAGCGCGTCTCGCGCGTCATCCGTAGCCCCTTCCTGCGTGGGGGTCGCGTGGGCGGCCCGGGGGCGGGCCGGGTCGGAGGGGCCGACACCCGCGATCCGGACATGAGCCGGGTCGTCTTCCTCTGGGCCGTGCTCGGCGGGCACGGCCCAGGAACAGCCTTGCCCCAAGTGGGGCCGGATGTCCAGTGCGGGGCGCCGTGTCGCGGGCCGCCCCGGCAAGGATCAGAGCAGCGGGATCTGGCCTCCGGGGGCGGCGCGGACCCGGCGCAGGTGGCTCCATCGGGGCAGGTCGTCGAGGTAGGACCAGCTCATGCGGTGCTGCGGGGTGGGTCCGTGCTCGGCCAGGTTCGCCCGGTGCACGGGCGAGGGATAGCCCGCCGCCCTCTCGAACCCGTAGCCGGGATGTTCCTCGGCGAGCTCGGCCATGAGGGCGTCGCGCCGCACCTTGGCCAGGATGGCGGCTGCGGCCACGCTCACGCAGGTGAGGTCGCCCTTGACCTGGGTGCGCACGCGCCAGGGCCGACCGATGAAGTCGTGGCGGCCGTCCAGGATCACCGCGTCGGGACGGGGTTCCAGTGCCTCCAGGGCGCGGCGGGCGGCCCGGTGCAGGGCCTCGGTCATGCCGACCTCGTCGATCTCGGTCGCCTCGGACCACCCGAAGGCGTGGTCGGCGACCCAGGGTTCGATCTGGGCGGCGAGCTCGCGGCGCCGTTTGGGGGTCAGGCGTTTGGAGTCGGTGAGTCCGGCCGGGGGCTCGCCCTCTCCGGGGACGGCGGCGCAGACCAGGAGGGGCCCGGCCCAGGCGCCTCGGCCCACCTCGTCCACACCGGCCACCACCCGCGCGCCCGAGGCACGGAGTTCGTCCTCGACCTCGAAGGTGGGAGCGGGGATCGGTTCGCTCTCGGGGGGGCTGTTCTTCTGGGGAGTCGTCGTCGGCACGCCACAACCCTAGAGCGGGTGGGTGACCTTCCGGGCCGGTTCGGCCGAGGAACGGGACAGGCGCGGGGAGAACCACCGGGCGGCAGGGGACGGCCAATCCGGTGGGTTTTGTGCGACTCACCGAGAGTGACACCCAGTCATGAGCCGTGACTTTCGGTAGTTTCCGCTTGTTGGAAACGCCGTGCCGGGCCGCCCGGGAGGAATGGACATGCAGCAGACCAGGCCGAGAACACGGCCCGTACCCCCACCGCGCCTCCCGGCCCGCCCCACCCCGAAGCGGCGGACCGCGCCACCGTTCCTGCGCGGCCGCCTCTACGACGTCATCGCGGCCGGCACCCGCGTGGGTGTGGGCTGGGTGTTCGCTGAGTACGGCCTGGCCCTGCGCGGCCGGGAGGACGTGATCGCCGAACGCCTCTCCGGAGCCGGGACACCCGCCGCCGCGTTGGTCGCCCCCGTACTCCCCGCGGTGCTCGTCGCCCTCTCGGTGGCCTTCGCCGTGGGTCTGCTCACATGGCTCACCGGCCCGCTCCTGGCCCTGGCAGCCGTCGCCGGGACGCTCGCCGCGACGGCCGCTGCCCCCTCCCCGTTCGGCTCCTGGGGAGCGACGGCGCTGGTCACGGCGGTGTGCGTACTCATGGCGGTCGGCGGAGGACGGTGGTCGTGGGACCACCTGGTCCTCTCACCCCGCTCCCGGGGGTCCCACCAGGTCCGACGCCGAGCCCCGTCCCTCGCGCGGGGGAAAGCTCCCGCCTTTTCACCCCGTCGCCCCGAACACGCCCCGCCTCTGCTCTATCCTGTGGAACAGGCCGCACCGCGTAGGCCGAATCGACTGTGACGCGGCCCGTTCGAGCCCCTCGGCCGCCCATCGGGCCCGCGTCGCCGTGACCCGGATTCGATGGAAGGATCGCCATGTCCGCCTCAGCTTCGGGCCCGACCCCTGACGGGTCCGTGGCCAAGCTGATCGAGATCGCCGAGAAGCCGACGCTGGGCCAGCGACTGATCAGCTGGGCCTCCCGTCCGCCCGGCCGCCTCTACATCCCCGCGTGCGCGGTGATCGGACTCGTCCTGCTCTTCGAGGACAGCATGCCCGCCGGGCACCTGCCCACCTTCGTCGTCGGACTCGGCGGCGGCCTCCTCCTGGCCGGGATGGGGGCGCTCCGTCTGGGAATCGCACTGGCGGTCGCCCGACCGATGATCCGCCACTACTGGCTGCGCTGGATCTCCGCCCCGCTCATCGCGTTCGTGGCGCTGAGTCTGGCCGTCGCCGACGTGCCCCTCCAGACCCGTGTGCAGGCCTCCTCCGAACAGCTCCTCGAACTGCGCGACGAGGTGGCCGACCCCACGACCATCCCCCGCAACGGGGAGTGGACCGGCCTGTACGCGCTGCGGAGCGTGTCGGTGGCCGACGACGTCACCCACTACGAGGTGGAGAAGGCCGGACTCCTCAAACCCGCGGGACTGGCGCACAGCACCGAGGAGATCCCTGTGGGGGTCTTCGTTCCCGGCCAGGGCTCGCGGATCTACGAACACGTCTCCGGTGACTGGTACGTCTGGGTGGACCACTAGGGGGCTGGCCGTCCGCCGGAACGGACGGTCCCCCGACCACCTCTTTACTCGGCGCTGTCCCGCTCCAACCTGACTCTCACCCTCGACGTGTAGACATGGGTCCGTCCCCCGGGAGACACCCTCACGGTTCTCCCCCACGGCAGTCTCGCTACCCGAGAAGAGGACCCATGCGCGAGTTCGCGCTCACCCTTCACCTGCGTCTGCACGACTCCCTCACCGCGCTGCGCCGCGCCCACGCCGTCGGCGACGACGACCTGGCCACCGCCCAGGCCGGAGAGGTCGAGGACCTGGTGGAGATCGCCGCGCGGCACGGAATCGACATCGCCGGGTACGCGGGCCTGACCTCCCACCGGGCCCTGACCACGGCGAGCTGAGCCCGCACTCCCCCAGTACACACGCGAGGGCCCCGCCACCCGCCTGGATTCCAGGAGAGTGTCGGGGCCCCTTCGCGTTCCGCCGTTCCGTGCCGTCGGCCAGGTCGGGGTCAGCGCCCCCGACGACCTCCCTGACCGCTTCCGTAGCCCTCACCGCGCTCGAACTGCTGACGCATGGCGGTGTCCTGCTGGCTCTGGTACTCCTCGGCCATCTGCTGCTGACGGGCGGCGGCAGCGGCCACCGAACCCTGCACGCCGTCGAGGGCGTCCTGCGCGGCCGAGGCGCCCAGCGAGCGGGAGGACCCGCCACCGTTGTTGAGCACCTGCGGCAGCAGCTGGGCCGTGATCAGCGTGGACAGCGCCGAGCCGTCACCGGATCCGCCCTCGGTCTGGACGACGACCGGCCTCGGGGCCCGCTCGGCCAGCGCCGCGCCGACGTCCAGGCGGCGGCGGGCCAGCTCGTACTCCAGCACCGCCCGGTTGTCCCGGTAGGCGGTGGCCAGGCGGTGCTGCGCCTTGGCCTCGTTCTCGGCGGCGACCAGGTCGGCCCGGCCGCGCGTCTCGATCTCGTACCGCACCCGCTGGGCCTCGGTCTCCTGCTCCTCCAGCATCTGCGCCACGTCCTTGCGCGCCTTGTTGAGGGAGGCGTTGACCTCGACGATCTTGGCGTCGCGGGTCTTCTTGGAGCGCTCGATGTCCATGAGCAGAGTGTCGATGCGACGCTTGCGGGTGAGCTCCCACTCCTGCTCATAGGCCACCAGCTCCTTGGCGACCCGCTCCCGGGTCGCCAGGTGCTGCTGGTACTGGCTGGGAAGCTGCACGTCCGGAATGTTGCAGCCCGTGATGGTCACGCCGTACTTGTGCAGCTGCGTGTTGAGCAGGCTGCGCATGTCCTCGACGTTGGAACCGCGCAGGTCGTACGCGGACTCGGTGTTGACCATGCGGCTGCGCTGGCGGATGGCGTCCTGCACCGCGCTGGACAGCACCAGGTCGAAGTTGCTCGCACCGATCGAGGTGACGAACCGGTACGGCTCCTCGATCCGGAACTTCAGGAAGAACTCGATCGACTTCAGCGGCACGTTCTCCCGCGTGGGGCAGGCCAGCACGGGGGCCGTGTACGGGATCTCCGTGCGGGTGTCCACCACGAAGTCCACGCGCGACCACGGGTGCCACAGGTAGTGGCGGCCCGGGCCGATGCTCTTGGCGAAGGCGCCGTACTTGGTGAGGATGCCGGTGGTGCCCTCCTCGATCTCCACGATCGAACCGCGCCACCACCACAGGCCCGCCGCGAGCACGCTGAGCACGCCGACGAACAGGGTCGGCACGGCCAGAGCGCCGTAGGCGAAACCGGCCACGCCGCTGCCGAACGCGACGTTCAGCGACATCATCAGGGCGGAACTGATCGCGAACAGGCCGAACCAGACCAGGATGGTCCAGCGCAGGCCCCGGTTGTCGCGCGGTATGACCACGGGAACGATCGCGCCCTGGTCGCCGCCGCGCAGCAGACCGGCGAGGTCGCCCCACGAGGCCAGGGACTCCTTGATGTTGGAGCCGCCGCCGGGGTTGAAGGACTCACTCATCTACTGACCTCCCGGGTACTGGCCCTCGGAACCGCCCTGCGACCACGGGGGCGGCGGCGGGTCCTGCGGGTTCTGGAACGGAGCGCCGGAGGGCGGCGGGGAGTCGGCCGGGGCCTGACCGGCGGACGGCTCCGGTGCGGCTTCGGAGATGCGCTCGTCGAGGGAATCGTCGCTCACCGACTGGCGGATCTCCTCCACCAGGTCCACGCCGGGGTCCTCCGCCGAGGGGCCGCGGCGCTCGTCCGCCTCGTCCTCCACGAGCGCGCTGATCTCCTGCTGGCGCTCGGAGATACGGGCGTTGATCGCGCCCAGACGCTCACGGATCGCGGCCATGTCCTCGTCGGAGAACAGGGCGGCGTCGGTCTGGCCGATGATCTCCTGCGCGATCCGCAGGTAGTCGACGCTGGCGCCGTCTCCCGAACCGATCCGCAGCACCTGCGGGAGGCTGTCGGCGACGGACTCCAGCTTGTCGAGGAGGTTCTCCCGGAACCGGTAGTTGAGGATCTCGGGGGCCTCGGCGGCGCTGACCGCGCGGATGTCCAGGGCCTGGGCCTGGAGGAGCGCGGCGTTCGCGTTGGCCTCGGACTCGGCCTCCACGAAGCGCTGCCGGGCGGTGGCGCGGGCCCGGTTGGTCTCGCGCTCCAGGGCGGTGTCCATCTGGGCCTGGTACTGGGCGATGTCGGCCTGGATCGCGGAGAGCGTCTCGTTGAGGGTGGCGAGCTCCTTGTTCAGGTCACCCTCGTTCTGCTCCTTGCGCAGCTGGAGCTCGTACTCGAAGGTGTACGCGTCCTTGGCCACACGCACCATCTCCGGCGCCGCCAGGTCCATCCGGTACTCCTGGCTGGAGGGCTCGGCGTGGGTGATGTTGGCGCTGGTCAGGACGACGATGCCGCCGAACTGGCGGTTCAGGGAGTCCAGGAGCGCCTGGGTGCTCTCGCCGACCATGTCGTAGATCGCCGAGGCCTCCTGCTCGTAGATGAGGCTGCGGGTGGTCTCGCTGATGGCGTTGTTGAGCTTCTCCTGGAAGCCGGGCACACCACCCAGCGTGTAGACGAAGTCGGTGGCGTTCTCGATCTTGAACTGCACGAAGAGGTCGACCGAAGCCTGCACGCCGCTCTTGGTGGGGGCCGAGCGGATCGGGGCGTTGAACGGGTACTCGCGCGTGGTGTTGACGATGTAGGAGACGCGCTTCCAGGGGTTGAACAGGGTGACCCTGCCCGGCTGGTAGAGGTTCTCCATCTTCCCGAACCGCGTCACGATGGCCTGGCAGCCCTCCGGAACCATGACCATGCCCTGGCGCCACCACATGAAGGCGGTGACGGCGATGGTGATGATCCAGTAGTGGACGCCGAAGAAGGGGTTGAGCAGCGGGTTGGCGCCGCTGACCATCGCCGTGGCGGCGGAGGTCGAGAAACCGACGACACCGATGACGAGCAGGGCGATGGCCGGCAGCATCGTCACGAAGGTGCGTCCCCGGGGGATGACCATCGGGCAGATGACGTGGACGGGGCCGCCCCCGCCGCGCTCGTAGTAGCTGCGGTTGAGGGCCTCGCCCGCGTTGCTCAGCGAGGTGGTCTTCTGCTCGATCCGGGTGTCGACGGAGGCGCCCTGCTCCCGTGCCGCGACGAAGTCACGGGGATCGAGGCCGCCCTCCGTACTCTTCCCGGACCGCTGGCCGGAGTCCTGTCCGGTCATCTGGCCCGCGGCCTGTTGGACTGCGTCGGTCATGGCCTGGCGCGGGTCGCCCCCCTGGGCGACGGCGCCGGCCGCGCCGCGCACCGTTTGCGCGAACGACATAGGCATGCACTTCCTTGTGACGGAACGTCGGGAACTATCGGCTTCGACGTCGCGTACCGCGACCTGGTTCCAGGTCGGGGCGGGTTCGTTTCAGGACAAACCGGTAGTGGTCAGCCCCCAGCTTGACACGGGGGCCAGCCGAAACCCATGGGTGTGTCCCGAGCGTGACGCGGAATCAGCCGCTCGGTGATCCGGGGCCGCCAATGCGTGCCGGATGGCGCGGCCCCGGGTGCGGGGCTAGGGTGGGTTTTCGGATGCTTCGCCGGTGGCGACTCCGCCGCCACCGATGCGGGCGGCCGCCTGCCCTGCTGTGTTCCTGCTACGCAGGCTCCGCTGTCTCGTGCGGCGGGGGCTGCCCCGGGGTTGGCTGTCCGAGCTTCATCTGCCGGGGCCAGAGGCAACCTGGTGGTAACGCGGCCATCGCGCCGCAGGCGTCCGTTGAGGGTGGTGGCGGGCGACGAAGAGGGTCCACACCGCGCCGCAGGCGTCCGAAACCACACCCCAGCCTCGTCATGACCGCATCGCACCGAACGGGGAGTTCTCCATGCCCGCAGTACCCAGTGCCGTCCTGACCACCGCCGGTCTGATCGGCGGCTACTCGGTGGCGCGCGCCACCGGAAACCGGCCCCTGGGCGGCGCGGTCCTGGCCGGTTTCGGCGCGGCGGCCTTCGAGACCACCCGCCGAAGCTCCGGTCTGGGCACCGCCGTCGCGCTGACCGGCGTGTACGTGGCCGCCTTCGGCCTGTCGCACCCGCTGGCGAAGAAGGTCGGCTCGTGGCCCGCCGTCCTGGGGGTGACCGCCGCGACCGCCGCCGTCGCCGTGGCCTCCAGCGACCGCTCCGAGCCCTAACGGCCGTGGATGTAGGCCTCCAGCTGGGCCCGGTCGTCCTCCAGACCCCGTAGACGGCTCTTGACGAGGTCGCCGATGCTGACGATCCCGGCCAGGCGTCCCTCGGCGGTCACGGGGACGTGCCGGAACCGCCGCACGGTCATGTGTTCGCTGACCTCCTCGACGGTGTCGTCGGGGGTGCAGGTGACGACGTCGGAGGTCATGATGTCGGAGACGGGGGCGGACATCAGCTCCGGCCCCCGGCGCTCCAGGTGCCGGACCACGTCGCGCTCGGAGACGATCCCGACGAGGGTGTCGTTCTCGGCGACCACGACGGCGCCGACGTTGTGACGGGCGAGTTCGGTGAGCAGTCGGGCGACGGTCGCCTCGGGGGCGACGCTCACCACCTCCGGGCCCTTCGCCCGCAGGATCGCGGCTATCAGCATGGGAACCACCTTCCACTGGCCGTCGCCGGGTGCCGAAGGGGTACCCGTTCCCGGCCCCGCCAACCAAAGGTGTGGACCACCCGCGGGCGGGCTCCCTCCGGAACCCGGCCCCCGGGAGTCAGCTGCACCCGCTGGTGGCGCCACAGCCCTCACAGGCGAAGCAGCTGCCCGCGGGGCGCATCCTGGTCCCGCAGGTGGTGCACAGCGGGGCGTCGGCCATGAACCCCTCGTCGGGGGCCGCCCGTTCGGGGCGCTCCTCCCGCGCAGGCGCCTCGGCGGAGGCCGCGGACTGCGCGTAAGACTCCACCTGAACGGCGGCCTGGGCCGGGTCCTCCCCGTGGACCCGGGCCTCCCGCTCCGAGGCGGACAGCACCCCCAAGGCGGCCCGCTCCTCGTGGGGCAGGTGGTCCAGGGCGAGGCGGCGGAAGATGTAGTCCACCACCGACTGCGCCATACGGATGTCCGGGTCGTCCGTCATGCCCGCCGGGTCGAAGCGCATGTTGGTGAACTTCTCCACGTAGGTCTCCAGCGGCACCCCGTACTGGAGTGCGATGGAGACCGCGATGGAGAAGGCGTCCATCACCCCCGCCAGGGTGGAGCCCTGTTTGCCGAGCTTCAGGAACACCTCGCCGAGCCCGCTGTCCGGGTAGGAGCCCGCGGTGATGTACCCCTCGGCGCCGCCCACGGAGAACGACGTGGTCTCGCTCGGCCGCTTCTTGGGCAGTCGCCGCCGCACCGGCTTCGACGCGTCCTCGGCTTCCGCGGCGGAGGCCGACAACGGCTGGCCCACCTTGCAGTTGTCCCGGTAGACGGCCAGGGCCTTGAGCCCGAGGCGCCAGCCCTCGTAGTAGATCTCCTCGAAGTCGGCGACCGTGGCTCCCTCCGGCACGTTCACCGTCTTGGAGATCGCCCCCGAGAGGAACGGCTGGGTGGCGGCCATCATGCGCACGTGCCCCATGGGCTCGATGTACCGGCGCCCCATGGCGCAGTCGAACACCTCGTAGTGCTCCCGTCGGAGACCGGGAGCGTCCACCACGTGCCCGTGTTCGGCCACGTGGTCGACGATCGGCTCGATCTGCTCGCCCTGGTAGCCCAGGTTCCGCAGCGCCCGGGGGATCGCCTGGTTCACGATCCGCATGGACCCGCCGCCGACCAGCTTCTTGTACTTGACCAGCGAGAAGTCCGGCTCGATCCCGGTCGTGTCGCAGTCCATCATGAACCCGATCGTCCCGGTGGGGGCGAGAAGGCTCGCCTGGGCGTTGCGCCAGCCGTTGCGTTCGCCGACCTCCAGGCACCGCTCCCACTCCCTGGTGGCGGCCGCGTGGACGGGCTCCTCCAGTGCGCCGACGGTGCGCAGGCCGTCGTTGGCCGCCGCGTGCTTGCGCATGACGCGCTCGTGGGCGCTCTGGTTGCGCCCGTATCCGTCGTAGGGGCCGACCACACCGGCCAGTTCGGCGCTTCGGCGGTAGGCGGCAGCGGTCATCAAAGAGGTGACGGCGGCGGCCACGGCCCGTCCGCCCTCGGAGTCGTAGGCGTGGCCGGTGGCCATCAGCAGCGCGCCCAGGTTCGCGTACCCGATCCCCAACTGCCGGTAGGCGCGGGTGGTCTCACCGATCCTCTCCGTGGGGAAGTCCGCGAAGGTGATGGAGATGTCCATCGCGGTGATCACGAGTTCGGTGAGCCGGGTGAACCCCTCGACGTCGAACGTGTCGTCCTCGCGCAGGAACTTCAGCAGGTTGATCGAGGCCAGGTTGCAGGACGAGTCGTCCAGACTGAGGTACTCGCTGCAGGGATTGCTCGCGCTGATGCGGCCGGTCTCGGGGTTGGTGTGCCAGTCCTGGATGGTGCCGTCGTACTGGATGCCCGGGTCGGCGCACTCCCACGCGGCGGCGGCCATGCTGTGGAAGAGCTCCTTGGCGTCGACGGTGGCGATGACCTCGCCCGTGGTGCGGGAGGTCAGACCGAACTCGGAGCCGGTCTCCACCGCGCGCATGAACGCGTCGGACACGCGGACGGAGTTGTTGGCGTTCTGGTACTGGACGCTGAACATGTCGTCGCCGCCCAGATCGACGTCGAAGCCCGCGTCGCGCAGCGCGCGGATCTTGTGCTCCTCGCGCGCCTTCGTCCCGACGAACTCCTCAATGTCGGGGTGGTCCACGTCGAGCACCACCATCTTGGCCGCGCGACGGGTGGCGCCGCCGGACTTGATGGTCCCGGCGGAGGCGTCCGCGCCGCGCATGAAGGAGACCGGGCCCGAAGCGGAGCCCCCGGAGGACAGCAGCTCCCGACTGGAGCGGATGCGCGACAGGTTCACCCCCGCGCCGGAGCCGCCCTTGAAGATCAGCCCCTCCTCCTTGTACCACTCCAGGATCGACTCCATCGTGTCCTCCACGGAGAGGATGAAGCACGCGGAGACCTGGGCCTTCGAGGTGGTGCCGACGTTGAACCAGACCGGGGAGTTGAAACTGAAGAGCTGGTGGGCCAGGGCGTACTTGAGTTCGTGGTCGAAGACCTCGGCGTCCTGGTCGGAGGCGAAGTAGCCGTGCTCGCGGCCGGTACTCGTGTAGACGCCGACGACGCGGTCGATGAGCTGTCTGAGGCTCGACTCGCGTTCCGGGGTGCCCACGGCCCCCCGGAAGTACTTGCTCGCCACGATCTGGGTGGCGTTCACCGACCAGGTGACGGGGAACTCGACGCCGTGCTGCTCGAAGTTGACGGTGCCGTCGCGCCAGTTGGTCATGACGACGTCGCGGAGTTCCCATTCGAGGGTGTCGTACGGATGGACGCCCTCGGTGGTGTTGACTCGGCCGATCGTCAGGCCCTTGCCCCCGCGCCTGGTCGTGCCGTTCGTCCTTCGCGTCATGGCGACCCCTCCCCGAAGGTCATGCGCGGACCCGGCGGTGACCGCGCGGACGTTCATGTGTGTTCGGGGTGGTGCGGAAGGCACGGTCTCTGCCCGGCTCTCCGCCCACCATGCGGCGGCCTCCGGGGTTACCCGGTGGTGTCGACCGCGGGTTCTCCCTCGCGGTCCTCCCGCAGGCTCGCGATCTCGGCCTCGAAGTCGGCGAGGCTCTCGAACCCACGGTAGACGCTCGCGAAGTGCAGGTAGGCGACCTCGTCCAGGTCACGCATGGGGCCCAGGATGGCCAGGCCGATCTCGTGGGCGGGCACCTCGGCCACGCCCCGGCCGCGGATCTCCTCCTCGACCTGCTGGCCGAGTTTGGCGAGGGCGTCCTCGGAGACGGGACGGCCCTGGCAGGCGCGGCGTACCCCGGCGATGATCTTGGTGCGGCTGAAGGGTTCGGTGACCCCGGACCGCTTGGCCACCATCAGCAGGACGGTCTCCTGGGTGGTGAAGCGCCGCTCGCAGACGGGGCAGGTCCTGCGGCGCCGGATGGCCGCGCCGTCGTCGGTGGACCTGCTGTCGATCACCCTGGTGTCCGGATGACGGCAGAACGGACAGTGCATCCCGGTTCACCTGGCTTTCCTGTACCCGACCAACAACCCTGGAGGTCTACTTAACCACAACTTATTGACCACAGCCCCCATGTCAACACCAGATGTTGTGGTCGAACCTAGGCGTTGGGGCGGACACCCGCAACCCTGCCGACGGCGTGTCCCCAAACCCGGAACAGGGGCGGCCAAGGAACGGGGTTCGAGGAGGTGGAAACGGGGATGCGCGGCTCCGGGAGACGAATCCAAGGATAAGGGGGCGCGGGCGCGCGGCTCGACGCCCGCCACGCCTCGGCGCCGACCGAATTCCCCCCTCTCCTGTCAGCACGGAGTGGCGGCGGGGCACGGCGAGACGAACCCCATACCGGAGCGCGCATTCCACGGACAACGGCCACGGCGAGCGTGTACACACATAAGTCCGGGCCACCGGAAATCGGGACGCGAAAACACAATGCGAAATCCGTGCGCGCCCTCGTCCACACGTTCTCGAACGCTTGTTTGATATCACCGTGTGCAACGACTAAAGTTGACCTTGATTTCACACCGGCTTCGCCGTCCGGTCCGCGTGGCCGATCCGGCCACACACAGGCCCTGACCGAACCGAACACCGAGGAGGCCCGGCCGTGCCGGAGGAGAACCCCGGAGCCGTCGGCTCCGGACCCACCACCGTTCTTTCGCCCGTGGACCCGGGCCCGCCCGGGTCCGACACCCCCAAGCTCACCGCACGTCAGCAGAGTGTCCTCAACTGCATCCAGCGGTACGTCCGGGAACGGGGTTACCCGCCGTCCATCCGGGAGATCGGCGACACGGTCGGCCTGTCCAGCCCCTCCAGCGTGGCGCACCAGCTCAAGGTGCTCCAGCGCAAGGGTTACCTGCACCGGGACCAGAACCGGCCGCGCGCCGTGGAGCTGCGCACCCCGGGCCGTGAGGCCTCCCAGACCCTCACCCAGGAGGAGCTCACCGCCGACTCCACCAGGGCGGCCTCGGTGCCGCTGGTCGGCCGGATCGCGGCCGGTGGCCCGATCCTGGCCGAGGAGGCCGTGGAGGACGTCCTGGCGCTGCCGCGTCAGCTGGTCGGCGAGGGCCGCCTGTTCATGCTCACCGTGGTCGGCGACTCCATGATCGACGCCGCGATCACCGACGGCGACCTGGTGGTGGTCCGTCAGCAGCAGACCGCCGAGAACGGTGACATCGTCGCGGCGATGCTGGACGACGAGGCCACCGTCAAGGTGCTGCGGCGGGAGCCGGACGGGCACGTGTGGCTGATGCCGCGCAACGACGCCTACGAGCCCATCCAGGGTGACGAGGCCACCATCCTCGGCAAGGTCGTCACGGTCATGCGCCGGGTCTGAGCCCAGGTCCCGGAGCCGGGGGTGGTGGGCGTGCCGATACGCTGAGGGCGTGTCGACACCTGCCTCCGCCCCCGTGTCCCCTTCCCCGAGCCGACCGCGCACTGCCCTGGCCGCGGCCCTGGTCGCCGGGGCCCTGCTGGTCTCCGCGTGTACGCCCAGCGACGGTGACGGCCCCGCGCTACCGGGTGCCGCCGGGCAGGAGCGCGAGGTCTCCTTCGAGGGTGGCGGTTTCACCGTGCCCGGCACCTTCACCGCTCCCTCCGGCGCCGGCGAGGGCTCCGTCCCGGGGGTGCTCATCGTCTCCGGCAGCGGCCCCACCGACCGGGACGGCAACGGCGCCGCGCGACCGGACGCCAACACCAACCTGAACCTCGCCCGGGTGCTGAGCGGTGCGGGCGCCGCTTCGCTGCGCTACGACAAGTTCGGCAGCGCCGATCCGGCCGACATGAGCGCGGCCGAGGAGGAGGCTCTCGACCAGCCGGTCGACCCCCTCGTCTTCGACCGGCAGATGGCCGCCGCCTACACGGAGCTGGTCTCCCAGCCCGAGGTGGACCCCGAGCGCACGGTCATCCTCGGCCACAGTGAGGGCGCCCTGTTCGCGCTGCGCGCCCACGAACTCCTCGACGCCGAACCCGCACTGGTGCTGGCCGCTCCGCCGGGCACCCGCATGCTGGATCTCATCGACCGCCAGGTGTCCGAGCAGATCCGCACCGCCGAGGCCCAGGGCGGTGTCGGCGAGGTGACCGCCGCGCGCATGCTCTCGGACCTGCGGGCGGGCCGGGCCGCCGTGCGCGCGGGCGGGGAGCTGCCCGAGAGCGACACCACGGGGCTGTTCGACGAGAACAGTGCGGACTACCTGACCTGGATCGACTCCTTCGACCCCGTGGAGCTGGCCGAGGGCCTGCCCGGGGACACCCCGGTACTGGTCCTGTGGGGCGACCAGGACGCCCAGGTGAACGAGGAGGAGGTCGACCGGCTCATGACCGGTCTGGACGGCGCCGAGCGGGTGGACCTGTCCGGGGTGGACCACATCCTGCGCGAGTACGACGACACCCCGGGGGCCGCCGCCCTCGACGCGGACCGTGCCTTCTCCCCCGACGTCACCCCGGCGCTGGAGCGGTTCCTCGACGGTCTCTGGTAGCCGACCCGGGAGCCGCTAGTCGTCCGCGGGCGCGGGCAGCTCTTCGACGACGGCGCGGGCGAGGATCTCGGCCTCCTCGGCGGCGGCCACACCGTCCATGGAACCGATCGCGTCGTAGTCTGTGGCGGCCGTGTAGCAGGACTCCACGTACAGGTTGGAGACCCGCACACCCACGCAGCCCACCTCGAAGGCACCCTCCTCGACCCAGGTGAGGGCCTCGTCCCCAAGGCCCTCCACGGGCTGGGCGTCGCTCTCACCGGCGGTGGAGCGCAGGGTTTCGGCGGCGGTCTCCGGGCCTGCCTCGACCGGGGCGGCGACCAGGACGAGGGTGGCGGCGGAGGGCACGGAGGCCCCCGCTCCCTCGGTAGTGGCCCAGCGACACTGCCACCCGGCCCCGAAGGGGTCCTGGGCGCTGCCGACGGTCTCCTCGATCTCCCTCTCGTAGCCGGGCACCAGCTCCTCCAGGGCCTCGGTCTCACCGGTCCCGCACTCGGGCGCGGCCTCGAACTCGCCCAGTTCCACGTCGTCCCGCAGCAGGAACCAGACAAGCCACGCGGCGAGCGCCAGCACGGCCACGACCAGGACGACGAGGAGGGTGACGGCCAGTCCCCGGCTCTGCGGCGGGGTGGTTCCGGGGTCCTCCGGCTGCCCGAAGGCGGGTGGGGGCCCGGGGTGGGGGGTGCTCACAGGGCCTCTCCCAGTTGTTCGGCGAAGGCCACGACGGTCTCCTGGGCGCGGTCGTAGGACATGGGGTCGTCCTCGTCCATGGCGCTGTAGGAGACGCGGACCAGCAGGTTGTCGCTGTGGAAGGCGAGTTCGGCGGTGCCGGGGACCTGGCCGCGCCAGACCTCGGCCTCGGCGCCGGTTCCCAGGGCCACGGAACGACCGCGAGCCGGGGCCATGGCGGTCTGGGCCCGGGCTGCGGACTCGTCACCGGTCACGGCCGGTTCGGCGGAGGCGTCGGTGAAGCGCGCGGACAGATCGACCCGCAGGACCCCCTGCTCCTCGGCGTCGAGTCCGGCGGTGGTCCACACGCAGGAGGTGCTCTCACCGCCCGCGAGGGGGCCGCCGTCGTCCGATTCCAGGACGGCACCGGGCAGCGCCTCGGCTATGGCCTCCTCCGGGACCACGCCGCACGGTGGCGCCGTGGTGTGGGCGTCACCGCCACGGGGTTGGTCCGGGTCTTTCCCCGTGAGCCAGAGACCGCCTCCGACAGCGGCGGCGGAGACCGCCACCGTGCCCGTCACCACGATCGCCGCCCGCACCCAGGGTCTGGGTCCGGAACCTGTCGCAGATCCCACCCGGCCACCGCCTCCCCATCAGTTGTCACGCCCAAGGTAGAGGGCGGTGGCCGCCACCGCGACCACCGCCCCGTGCGACGGATCAACCGACGACGATGTTCACCAGCTTGGGTGCGCGGACGATCACCTTGCGCACGGTCTTGTCACCGATGAAGCTCTGGGCCTTCTCCGAGGCCAGGGCCAGGCGCTCCAGCTCGGCGGCGTCGATGTCGGGGGACACCGAGAGCTTGTCGCGGACCTTGCTCTGCACCTGCACCACGCAGGTGACCGACTCCTGGACCAGCAGTTCCGGGTCGGCCTCGGGCCAGTTGCCGACGGCCACCGAGCCGCTGCGGCCCAGCTTCTCCCAGCCCTCCTCCGCGATGTAGGGCGCGAACAGGGACAGGGCGACGGCCACGAACTCGGCAGCCTCGCGGACGGCCGGGTCGGCGGCGCCGGGCCCGGAGTCGATCGCCTTGCGGGCGGCCGAGACCAGTTCCATGCAGCGGGCGATGGCGACGTTGAAGCGCTTGTCCTCGACCAGGGCCGTGATCTGGTCGATGGAGCGGTGCGTGAAGCGGCGCAGGTCGGTGTCGCCGGTGGAGGGGTCCGTTCCGGGAGCGCTGCCCGCACCGGCCTCACTCATCACCCGGTAGGCGCGGTTGAGGAACTTCTGCGCGGCGACCACGGACACGTCCGCCCAGTCCACGTCCTCCTCGGGCGGGGAGGCGAAGAGCATGGTCAGCCGGACCGCGTCCACACCGTAGGCGTCGATCTCCCTGCCCAGGTCCACGCCGTTGCCCAGCGACTTGGACATCGCCCGGCCCTCGTTGATGACCTGGCCCTGGTTGGTCAGACGGCGGAAGGGCTCGGTGAAGCCGACCATGCCCATGTCGTAGAGGACCTTGGTGAAGAAGCGCGCGTACATCAGGTGCAGCGTCGCGTGCTCCTTGCCGCCGATGTAGTGGTCGACGGGACCCCACTTGTTCACCTCCTCGGTGTCGAAGGGGGCCGTGTCCAGGTGCGAGGAGACGTAGCGCAGGAAGTACCAGGACGAGTCCACGAAGGTGTCCATGGTGTCGGTGTCGCGCTCGGCCGGACCGCCGCAGGACGGGCAGTCCACCTGCAGCCACTCCTTGGCGGCGGCCAGCGGGGAGATGCCCTTGGGGGCCAGCTCGGCGCCCTGGAGGTCGGGCAGGGTCACCGGCAGCTGCTCGTCGGGAACGGCCACCTCGCCGCAGGAGGGGCAGTGGACGATCGGGATCGGGGTGCCCCAGTAGCGCTGGCGGGACAGCAGCCAGTCGCGCAGGCGGAAGTTGACCGTGGCGTCGCCGGTGCCCCGCTCACGCAGGATGCCGATGATGCGCTCGATGGCGTCGGTCTTGGTCAGGCCGTCGAGGGGGCCGGAGTCGCGCAGGACGCCCTCGCCCGCGGTGGCGACGCCGGTCTCGGCGGGGTCGGCCTCACCGGTCTCGACCACGACCCGCACGGGCAGGTCGAAGGCGAGGGCGAAGTCGAGGTCGCGCTGGTCGTGGGCGGGCACCGCCATGACGGCGCCGTGGCCGTATCCGGCCAGAACGTAGTCGGCGGCCCAGACGGGCATGCGCTCGCCGTTGACCGGGTTGATCGCGTAACGGCCCAGGAACACTCCGGTCTTGGGGCGCTCGGTGGTCTGGCGTTCGATGTCGGAGAGCTTGGCGACCTCGGAACGGTAGTCCTCGAAGGCCTCGCGCTGCTCGGGCGCGCACAGCTCAGCGGCCAGGTCGGCGTCGGCGGCCACCACGAAGAAGGTGGCGCCGTAGAGGGTGTCGGGCCGGGTCGTGTAGACGGTGACCGGCTCGTCGCGGCCCTCGATCTCGAAGCGCACGTCGGCGCCGGTGGAGCGGCCGATCCAGTTGCGCTGCATAGCCAGGATCTCGTCCGGCCAGCGGCCGCCGTCCAGCTGGTCCATGTCGTCCAGCAGGCGCTGGGCGTAGTCGGTGATCTTGAAGTACCACTGGTTGAGGGCGCGGCGCTCGACGTCGGCGCCGCAGCGCTCACATTTGCCCTGCACGACCTGCTCGTTGGCGAGCACCGTCTGGTCCTGGGGGCACCAGTTGACCAGGCCGTCCTTGCGGTAGGCCAGCCCGCGTTCGAAGAAGCGGGTGAACAGCCACTGGTTCCACTTGTAGTACTCGGGGTCACTGGTGTGCAGGCGGTGCGACCAGTCCAGGGCCAGGCCGTAGCGGCGCATCGAGGAGGCCTGGGTCTCGATGTTGGCGTACGTCCACTTGTAGGGGTGGTCGTTGTTCTTGATGGCCGCGTTCTCGGCGGGCAGGCCGAAGGAGTCCCAGCCGACCGGGTGCAGGACGTTGTCGCCGCGCTGGAAGCGGTAGCGGCCGATCACGTCACCGATGGCGTAGGCCTCCGCGTGGCCCATGTGCAGGTCACCGGAGGGGTAGGAGAACATGTCGACGATGTACGAGCGGGGGCGGGTGTCCCCCGGGTCCGTGTCGGCCTCGAACGGAAGCTCGGCGGCCCAGCGCGCCTGCCACTTGTCCTGGAGGGCGCGGGCGTCGTAGGTGTCGCCCGTCGTCTGGTCGCCGTCTACCGCTGTCATCGCTGAGTGTTCCTTAGCCGGTTCTGGGTGTGTTGCCTTCAGGTTAGCGGCTGCGGTACACGGCCGAAGACCGGTTTCCCGCCGTCCGGGCCGGGACCCCGAACAGGGCTGGCCTCACGGAGGGTGACCAGCGCACCGGTGGTTTTCCGGACCCTGCGCCCCTCCACACCGACCGCCCGGTTTGTTACTCTGCCGTCAAAGTGGCGCAGAACACGCGATCCAGGTCACACCTGGCATGCGTTTCACCTGTCCGGATTCACATGTCTGCGGGAGGCCCCCATGTTCAACCTGTCCGTGCTCCTTGAGGACGGCGCCCGTTCCGCGCCCGAGAAGGAGTGCCTGGTCTTCGGCGACACCCGGCTCAACTACGCGATCACCGACATGATCGCCAACCAGGTGGCCAACCTCCTGGTCTCCAGGGGGGTGCGCCCGGGCGACCGGGTGGCGCTGGCCAGCCCCAACCTGCCGTACTTCCCGTTCGTGTACTTCGGCGCGCTCAAGGCGGGGGCCGTGGTCGTCCCGCTGAACGTCCTGCTCACCCCGCGCGAGCTCGCCTACCACCTGGAGGACTCGGGCGCCAAGGCGCTCTTCGCCTTCACCGGAACCCCCGACCTCCCGCTGGGGCAGCGTTCCTTCGAGGCGTTCGGCCAGGTGGACGGCTGCGAGATCTTCGTGGACATGCCGGCCACCGCAGGAGCCACCGAGTCCACCATCGAAGGCGCCGAGACGATCTGGGCGGCCCTGGCCGGACAACCCGGCACCTTCGAGACCGTGCAGTCCGGGGCCGACGACACGGCCGTCATCATCTACACCAGCGGCACCACCGGCAAGCCCAAGGGCGCCGAGCTGAGCCACAACAACCTGATGATGAACGCGGTGGTCGCCTCCAACCTGGTCAACGCGCACCCCGACGGCCGCGACGTGTCCCTGACCGTCCTCCCCCTGTTCCACATCTTCGGGCAGACGGTGATGCTCAACGCGTCGCTGTACCGCCACGGCACCATGGTCCTCATGCCCCGCTTCGACGGGAACCAGGCGCTGGAGCTCATGCAGAAGGAGGGCGTCACCGGGTTCGCCGGCGTGCCCACCATGTACTGGGGTCTGCTCAACGCCGCCCAGCAGGCGGAGCCGGGGAAGTACGACCTGGAGGCCATCGCCCGCAACGTGGTCGACGCCGTCTCCGGTGGCTCGGCCCTGCCCGGCCAGCTCGCCGAGGACTTCACCAAGCTCTTCGGGGTGGGGATCAAGGAGGGCTACGGCCTGTCCGAGACCTCCCCGGTGGCCACCTTCAACAACCCCGCCACCGGCGCCAAGACGGGTTCCATCGGCCGCCCGGTGTGGGGTGTGGAGATGAAGCTGATCGACCCCGAGTGGAACGAGGTCGTCAGGGAGGGCGACAAGGAGCCGGTCGGCGAGATCGCGGTCCGCGGGCACCTGGTCATGAAGGGGTACCACGACCGCCCCGAGGTGAACGCCGAGGTCATCAGAGACGGCTGGTTCCGCACGGGCGACATCGCCCGCCGTGACGACGACGGTTTCTACTTCATCATCGACCGCTCCAAGGACATGATCATCCGTGGCGGCTTCAACGTGTACCCGCGTGAGGTCGAGGAGGTCCTGATGACCCACGCGGCGATCAGCCTCGCGGCGGTGGTGGGCGTCCCTCACGAGACCCACGGCGAGGAGATCAAGGCGTTCGTGATCCTCAAGGAGGGCACGGAGGTCTCCGCCGAGGAACTGACCGCGTTCGCCCGCGAGAGGCTGGCCGCGTACAAGTACCCGCGCCAGATCGAGTTCCGCTCGGAGCTGCCGATGACCTCCACCGGAAAGATCCTCAAGCGCGAGCTGCGCGACGCCGGGTGAGTGCCGGGGTGGGGAAGGCCGGTGTCCGGCCTCCCCCGCCGGCGCGGCCACGGGACGAGAGGCCGTCAGGCGTGCGGAGCCCAGAGGGAGACCACACGGGCCACCCCGCGTTCCACGCCCCTTCCGGGGCAGCGGGGCACCGGCCGACCACCCTCCGAAGTGAACCCCGGGCTACCCCTTGACGGCTCCCTGGACGAGCCCGGAGACCATCCAGCGCTGCACGAGGACGAAGAACACCATCACGGGGATGGTGATGATCGTGGAGGCCGCCATGACGTGCCCCCAGTCGTTGGCGTACTGCCCGAAGAACTGGCGCAGACCCACCGCCACCGTGTAGTTCGAGCTCTGCGTCATGAAGGTGAACGCCAGCACGAACTCGTTCCAGGCGACGATGAAGGAGAAGATCGCCGTGGCCACCAGGCCGGGGGCCACGAGCGGGAACAGCACCTTCCAGAACATCTGGGGCCAGGTGGCGCCGTCGATGTAGGCGGCCTCCTCCACCTCCTTGGGGACCGCCGCGACGAAGCCGCGCATCATCCAGACCGCCAGGGGCAGCGAAAGCGCCACGTAGACGATGCTCAGGCCGATCACCGTGTTGAGCATCTGGAGGTCGCGCACCTGGATGAACAGCGGGATGACCAGCGCCTCCAGGGGCACCATCTGCACGATGAGGATCATCACGAGCACGGCCGTGCGGAACCGGAAGCGAAAGCGCGCCACCGCCACGGCCGCGAGCATCGACAGCACGCAGGCGAAGGCGACGGTGATCCCGGCGACGGTCAGCGAGTTGCGCAGGTACGTGCCGAAGTTGCCCTCGGTCATGACGTAGACGAAGTTGTCGAGCGTGAACGAGGTGGGCAGCAGCGCCCCGGTCCCGGAGGTCGAGCTGTCCGAGAACGCGCTCATCAGCATGAAGTACACGGGGAACAGGGTGAAGAGCAGCAGCACGCTCACCCCGGCGGCCTTGCCGACCACG
Organism: Nocardiopsis sp. L17-MgMaSL7; assembly: GCF_003182025.1. Lineage (NCBI taxonomy): Bacteria > Bacillati > Actinomycetota > Actinomycetes > Streptosporangiales > Nocardiopsidaceae > Nocardiopsis > Nocardiopsis sp. L17-MgMaSL7. The sequence goes on from NZ_QGTF01000002.1 coordinate 413,562, forward strand.
CGCCAGAGGCGGAGCGCTCCGCCCCGGCGCCGGGAGGCCCGTACCCGTGCCTCCCACTCGGAGGACGTGTCAGCGGTGTGCGTGTCCATCGGACCTCCTCGTGGGGGCGGGGTGCTGACGGCGTGCGGTGAGGGTCATCTGATCTCGTCCTCCCGGAACAGCGCGCGCAGGTAGACGACCGTGATCCCCAGCAGGAGCAGCGTGAGCAGGGCCGCGATGGCCGAGCCCATACCGAAGTCGTTCTGCCCGAAGGACCGCACGTACGCCCACACGCCCAGGTTGAGCATCTGGGAGCCGCCGACGTCACCGCCGGGCATCAGGTAGATCTGCGCGAACACCTTGAAGTCCCAGATGGTGGACAGGACCGTCACCACGGCGAACACCGGGCGCAGCGTCGGGAAGGTGACGTGCCAGAAGCGCTTCCACGCGCCGGCTCCGTCGATCCGGGCCGCCTCGTGCAGTTCCTTGGGGACCGTGAGCAGTCCGGCCAGGACCGTGACGGCGACGAACGGGAAGCCGCTGTGCACGATGTTGAGCGTCACGATCGCGTAGAACCAGAAGCGGTTGGCGAACCAGTTGTATCCGGAGGGCTCGATCAGGCCCAGGGACTTCAGGGCCTGCGCCACGACCCCCTGGTCCACGTCGAAGATCCAGATCCACACGTAGGTGCCGCTGACAGCGGGCATGGCCCAGGCCACCATCACGCAGGAGACCACGATGACCCGCGTGACGGGCTTCAGGTTGGCCAGCAGCAGGGCGACGAGCGTGCCCAGGACCACCGTCGTGACCACGGCGACCACGGCGAACACGACCGTGTTGACCAGGACGACGCGCCACAGGTACGGGTCGGTCAGCAGCGTGACGAAGTTGCCCAGGCCGACGAAGTCCGACTCCCCCGAGACCAGGTTGCGCAGCTTGAAGTCCCGGAAGGACAGCCACACGATCCGGCCGATGGGGAACAGCAGCAGGACGCCGATGACCCCGAGTGGGGGTACCAGGAGTGCCCAGGGCAGGAGGGCGCGCCGCCCCCGCATTCCCAGGAGCGGCGCGCGTCGACCGCTCCTGGGCGGCCGGACCGGTGTGGCGGGGCGCAACTAGTTTCCCTCGTTGAGGATGGTCTCGATGGACTCGGCGGCGCGGTCGGTGGCCTCCTCCACGGTCGCTTCGCCGTTGAGGATGTCCTGCTGCATGCCGACGATGATCCCCTCGGCCTCGACCTGCGACCAGGCGGGGACGGCCGGGGTGCTCCTGCCCGCCTCCAGCAGCTGGACGGCGAACGGCTCGACCAGCGGGTCACCGGAGTCGGCGTAGGCCTCGATCTCCGCCACCCCGGCCGGGAAGAAGCCGCTCTCCTCGCCCCAGCGGTCGAAGAACTCGCCCTGGGTGAGGAGGTCGACGTACTCCCAGCCGGCCTCCTCGTTGCCGGTGCCCTCGAACACCGACAGCAGGGAGCCGCCGGCGAAGGAGTCCGTGTACCCGTCCTCCTGGCCGGGCAGCACGAACGCGCCGAGCTTGCCCTCGAGGTCCGGGTTGGACTCGATGATGGCCTTCGGGTTGGAGCTGTTGGAGATCGCCATGATGGCGTCCTCGTCGGCGAGGGACTCCATGACGTCGATCTCGTTCCAGTTGACCGCGCCCGTGGTGGACAGGCCGTCCTCCAGGGAGAGGTTGGTGAAGAACTCGACCCCGGCTCGCCCCTCCGGGGAGTTGATGGTGGAGGTCCAGGTGCCGTCGTCCTCCTGGACCGCGACCTCACCTCCGCCGCCCCAGACCCACGGCATGACCGAGTACTGCGCCTGGCCGGGCACCGGGAAGCCGATCATGCCGTCCTCGGCCTCGGCGAGGTCGGTCGCGGTCTCGCGCAGTTCCTCCCAGGAGGTCGGCACCTCGTGGCCGTGCTCCTCGAAGATGTCCTTGCGGTAGATGATCGAGCGGATCGACGCGTACCAGGGCACCCCGTAGGCGGCGTCGTCGACGACGCCCATGGAGTACATCTCCTCCTGGAACCGGGAGGGGTCGTCGATGTACCCGGAGAGGTCGTGCAGGGCGCCCGCGTCCGCGAACTCCGGGGTGAAGGTGGTGCCCAGCTCGACGACATCGGGAACCGTCCCGCCCGCGATGGCCGTGGAGATCTTGTTCTGGGCGTCGGCCCAGGGCACGAACTCGACCTGGACGTCGATCCCGGTCTGCTCGGTGTAGGCCTCGTTGACCGCGTCGAAGAAGGCGCTGGCGTCCGGGTTGGTGCCCTCCATGATCCACACCTGGAGGGCGTCGGTGGCTCCGCCGCCGCCACCACCGCCGCCACAGGCTGTCGCCGCAAGCGCCAGCGTCAGTGTGGCCGCGGGGAGGGTGACGTACTTGTGTGCTCGTCTGCGGGCCATCGGCTCGCCTCCCGTTCCTTTCGAGGGTCCCGTGAGGGTTGGTAGGAAACCTACGTAAAGAAGGACGACTTGTGAAGTAAACCACTGCCACTTGTGTCTGACCTGTTAGGCGAGCGGTTCCGGCCGGGGATCGCGAGCGGCCCGACAGGCGCGGTCAGTCGCTCAGTCCGGTCACCTGGCGCAGGGTCGACACGAGTTCGGCGCGCTTGTAGACGGCGAGTCCGATGGCGGCGCAGAAGGCGGCGAGCATGTGCACGAACACCATGCGGTCGCCTTGGGCGAGGCGCTCGGCGGTCTCCTCCTCACCGATCGAGTGGGCCTCCCACGCGGTGGAGACGGCGAACTCCAGCTCAGGCGGCAGCATCTCCGCCACGGTGCGGGCCACGGCCTCGCGCGAGTCGGCGGGCTTCCACACCACGCCGGTCTCCTGGACGCGGCGTCCGAGGAAGGCCGCGATCACCCTGAGCTCGGACTGGACGTCGTCGACGTGGTCCACCGCCCGGGGGATGACCCGGTCCAGTTCCTCACTGTTGTGGTCCACGTAGGCGCTGATCAGCTCGATCGCGGTCTCCCTGACATGGTCCGGCAGGTCGTGCTCGGGTGTCGGGTCGCTCTGGTGCGCGTTGTCGTCGGAGGACACGGGGTGGGTCCCTTCATGCTGGATCTGATGGCTCCATGATGCCGCCTCGACGTCGTTGCGCGGCGCAGGCCGGGGCCGGGCGCGGGGGTGTCCGCGCAACGCGAACACCCCCGTGTGTGACAGCTGCCGTGAAGCGCCCGTCGCGGTGCTGGTCGGTCGATCGGGCAGCCGTCCGTGGGCGTCAGTAGTCCGGGCGCAGGGGCAGGTGAGCGTCGGTTCCGTCCAGCTTCACTCCCAGGATCTGGTGGAGCTGCACCACGTCCCGCTCGAAGCCCAGCACGCACCCGGCCATGTAGAGACGCCACACGCGCGCGGTGCCCTCCCCCACCTCGGCGACGGCCTTCTCCCAGTCGCGTTCGAGGTTGGCGCCCCAGTGGCGCAGAGTCAGGGCGTAGTGCTCGCGCAGGTTCTCCTGGTGGCGGATCTCGAAGCCCGCGTCGTTCATCGCGGTCTGGATCTGGGCGGGGCCCTCCAGCTCGCCGTCGGGGAAGACGTACTTGTTGATGACACCCTTGGTGTTCATGGGCTTGAGGTTGTTGCGGGGACGAGTGATGCAGTGGTTGAGCAGTCGCCCGCCCGGCACCAGCTTCGCGTTGAGCGAGGCGAAGTAGGGGTCCAGGTTCCTGGACCCGATGTGCTCGGTCAGCCCGATGGAGCTGATCCGGTCGAAGCTGCCGTCCGGCACGTCCCGGTAGTCCATGTGGCGGATCTCGGCGAGCTCGGTCAGCCCCTCCTGGGCGATCCTCTTCGCACCCCACTCCGCCTGTTCCTTGGACAGGGTCACGCCGACCGCCTTGACCCCGTGCTCACGCGCGGCGTGGCGCACCATGCCACCCCATCCGCAGCCCACGTCGAGCAGCCGCATGCCCTTCTCCAGGCCCAGCTTGCGCGAGACCAGGTCGTACTTGCGGAACTGGGCGCTCTCCAGGGCGCCGTCGAAGGAGCCCACCCGGTCCAGGGCACCGTCCTCCTCGTCGAAGACCGCGCAGGTGTAGGTCATCGACGGCCCGAGGACCATCTCGTAGAACTCGTTGGAGACGTCGTAGTGGTGGTGGATCACCTCGGCGTCGCGCTGCTTGGAGTGCCGCATCCCCCGCCCCAGCAGGGTTCCCTGACGCATCTCCTGGGGCGGCGGCGCCACCCGGTTCACGAACTTCACCCAGCCCACCGATCCCACGATGGCGAGGAGGTCGCGGGCGGTCACGTTGACGCCCTCGGCGAAGGTGAAGTCCGCCATGTGTCTGAGCGCCGTGTACATGTCGCCCTCCAGCTCCAGGTGGCCGGAGACGTAGGCCCGGGTCAGGCCCACGGCGTTGGGCGACTGGGCCAGGTAGTTGACGGCCACCGGGGTCCGTACGTTGACCGTGACCTCGCTGTCGGGGTCCCCCGCGGAGCTGCCGTCGTAGGCGGTGAACCGGATGGGCGCGTCGGGTCCGACGACACGCTCGAAGATCTCTGCAAGCCGCATGCTCATGTCCTTTTTCCCTCCCGTACGCGGCCCCTGCCCACAGGTCGCCGCCCGGCGGTGCTGTCGACTGCTCGGCGATGGGCTACTCAGCCGTTGCGTACGCACTTGGCGTACAGGTCAAGGAGCCGGCCCTGGGGGTCGTAGGTCTCCTTGAGGCCCGCGTAGTCGGCGCCGTTGTAGAGCGCCCAGAAGTCGTCCTCCGAGTAGAAGGAGTCCGAGTACAGGGACTTGTGGCCGCCCAACCGGGTGACCTCCTCCTCGACCCTGCGGTTGTGGTGCGCGCGGCGCTGGCCGGGTTCGGTGTCGACCAGACCCCAGAACCCGAAGTTCACATAGAGGCGGTCGTTCTCCAGGGGGTAGAGCGGCCAGACGTGCTCGTCGTCGGCGAGCCCGGCGCGGCGGGGCTCGCGGAGCCGGAGCGGGCACAACCACATGGGGGTCATGCCGATCTCCGCGTGGTAGAAGTCCAGGAACTCGGCCCCGTGCTCCACTCCGACCTCGATGTCCTGGATGAGGGGCTCCTGTTGCGGGCGGCCCCGGTAGTGGTTCAGGAGCCGGGAGAAGTCGGTGCGCCGGTCCCAGGCCACCAGCCTGCGGTAGACGTCGGAGCGTTTGAGGGAGCGCGGCCAGAACGGGCGCACGAACCGGTTCTGGGTACCGAAGGCCCGGGAGCACCAGAACCAGTCGGTGTCCCAGCGCCACAGGTAGTCGTGCACGGTGAGGTAGTCGCCGGGGCCCGTGGAACCGCCCTCCCGGTCGGCGTAGCGCGGGATCGAGCGGTAGTAGACGTCGTTGCCCGTGTAGTCGCTGGCCCAGGGGGCGTGGTCGGTGAACCGGGCCAACGTCAGGTACAGCTCGTCGGGGCCGAACACCACCCCGTCCACGAAGTCCACGGGCGACCCCTCGTGGGCCGCGTCGGAGCAGATCCGGGCGAGGGCGTCCATCGCTGCCGAGGAGTCGTGGAACCGCAGGTGGCGCAGGTGCACGTAGGGGGACACAGGGTCGAGTTCCACCCGCAGGCGCAGGGCGTACCCGAGCGTGCCGTAGGAGTTGGGGAAGCCGTGGAACAGGTCGCTGTGCGCGTTGTCCCGGGTGGCGGTGACGACCTCCCCGGAGCCGGTGAGGATCTCCATCTCCTGGACCGACTCGTGCGGGAGGCCGTTGCGAAAGGAGGAGGACTCGATCCCGAGTCCGGTGACGGCCCCGCCCAGGGTGATGGTGCGCAGCTGCGGCACGACCGTGGGCATGAGCCCGTGCGGGAGGGTCGCGGCGACCAGCTCCTCGTAGGTGGTCATGCCGCCGACGTCGGCCAGGCGCTCGACGGGGTCGATGGAGATGACCCCGGAGAAGGCCGAGACGTCCAGCGCCGGGGCGGAGGACTCCTCGCGGAACCGGAACAGGTTGGAGGTCGGTTTGGCCAGCCGGACCGGGGCGCCCTCGGGAAGGGCCCGGTAGTCGCGCCGCAGCCGCTGGACCGCCGCGACGTGTTCCGCCAGCCCCGTACCGGCCGACGGCCCCCGTGGGGACCGGGGGCCGGAGTTGGAGGTCGTACCGGGCTGTTTCGGAGTCATACCGGGTTCCCCTGAACTGTTGACGGCGCACAGCTTGGGTCGGCCAGGACCGGTGGTGGCATGCCTCGGCAGGCCGATCCCCTCAGTTCTACCTATCGGTATCGGTCCACGGCCACCCCATTTCGGTACGTGTCTTACCCACTCTCGGGCACGGACGAAGAAGCCACCGAAGGCGGGAACGGGGGCCTTCGCGGCGTCCGAACCCCTCGGTTCCGCCCTTACCTGCGGTGATACGAGGGTTACGGCGGGGGCCGCATAGGATGCGGTTCCATGCGCATCGCTCTCGTTGACTCCGGTATCGGCATGTTGTCCACGGCCGCCGCCCTGCACGCCGCCCGGCCCGACGCGGACCTCTACCTGTCCATGGACCCGGACCACATGCCGTGGGGCCGTCGTACCCCGGAACAGGTGATCGACCGGGCCGTGGCCGGTGCCCGTGCCGCCCTGGACGCGGCGGGTTCCCTGGACGCGGTGGTGGTGCCGTGCAACACGGCGTCGGTGCACGGGCTGAACCGACTGCGCACGGAGCTGGAGCCGGACATCCCGGTGATCGGGACCGTCCCGGCCATCAAACCGGCGGCGGCCGCCGGCACGCCCATCGCGGTGTGGTCCACCGAGGCCACCACCAGCAGCGCCTATCAGAAGCGGCTCGTGGAGACCTTCGCCCGGGACGTGGCCGTGACCCAGGTCGCCTGCAAGGGCCTGGCGGAGGCGGTGGAGTCCGCCGATCCCGCCCTGATCAGTGACGCGGTCGCGTACGCGGCCTCGCTGACGCCACCGGAGGTCAGGGGTGTGGTGCTGGGCTGCACGCACTACGACCTGGTCGGCGAGGAGATCTCCAAGGCGCTGTCCGGCAGGGCGGACCTGTTCACCGCGGACCGCGCCGTGGCCGCCCAGACCCTGCGCAGGATGGGCGCGACCGACGAGGCCGGTGAGGGCTCCCCCGAGGCCACCCCCGCCGACCGACCGGGGCGGGTCACCGTCCTGGCCAGCGGCCGACCCGCGCAGCTCCCCCCGGCGGCCCTGACCTACCCGGCGGGCCGCTCACTCCTGCCTCACTGACCCCGGCGCCGACGTCGGCACCTGGGTGGAGCGATCAGCCTCCGACCCCGAACCGCACCGCCCCCGCGGCCTCCTGCGGCTCCCGGGCGGGCGGATGGTCCGGCACCTGCGGGTGGTCCCCGACCTGCGGGTGCGCGGGCGCGGGCCGGTGTTCACGCACCGGCGGGTACTCCGGGACCGACGGGTGTTCGACCGCCTGCGGGCGGCTCGGAGCCGGATGCTCCTCCCACACCGGCGCGTCGTCCGGGACCTGCCGCGGGTCGTCGACCCCCGGGTGGTCCGGAACCGACCGGCGACCACTCACCAGCGACTGTTCCGGAAGCGACCCTCGATCCGGGACCAGCGCGCCGGCGGCCAGCGTGCGGACGAGGTCGCGAACCCCGGCGGTGTCGTTGTCATGCAGCAGTGTCTCCAGCAGCGACAGGGCGGCGCGCTGGTCGCCCGGCTGCTCGCGGACGTGGCGCCACTGGGGTTCGGTGGCCACGTCGGACAGCATCAGGGTGCGGCCCACCTGCCCGAGCGCGCTCAGCAGCGCGGAGTCGTGCGGTCGCTCCATGAGCGCCACGTTCACCTGCTCGGCCTGCTGCTCGGGGTTGACCTCCTCGGCCTTCTGCGCACGGAGGAACTCCAGGATGCCCCCGGAGGGGGCCAGGGGAAGGATGGCCTCCATCCCCCGCACCATGGACCTCACCTCCGTCAGGTCACCGGTGATCTCCTCGGCGCCGCCGAGTTCCCGGATGAGGCGTTCGGCCCGCTGCGCGGAGCACTCGGCGACCCACCGCGCACCGCGACCGCTGGCCAACCGGGACGCGGACAGGGCGAGTTCGGCGCCCCGGCGGGGCGCCCCCACCCGCTCGAAGTACCGGGACCAGGTGGTCACGCGTACGCCCAGTCGCCAGTCGTTGCGGACGCTCCCCTGGCAGACCAGGTTCTCCACCGCCTCCACCCACGCCGAACGCAGCTTCGGGTAGGTCTCGGCCTCCTCCACGGTGGGCAGGAGGCCGATGGCCTGGCGGGCGTCGCACAGCCCCAGGCGGGCCAGCCAGGACAGCAGCCGGGCGCGCTCGAAGCGGATCATCCGCAGCAGGGCGGCGCGACGCGGGTTGGCGGAGGAACCGTCCCCGCCCCTGCCGCCCAGGTCGAGCTCGGCCTCCATCCGGTCCAGGGCGTCCAGGGCGTCGGTGTGCTTGTCCTGGTGACGCAATGCCCTGACCAGGGCGAAGACACCCTCAGCGCCGAGCACGGCCGGACCGGTGGCGGTGTGGTCGTAGCGGCGCAGCTCGGCCTCGGCGCGGTCGGCCTGACCCTCGTCGATGAGCAGGTGGACGCGGGCCAAGGTGAAGCCGGGCCAGGCCGGGGTGCCCTCCCAACCGGACAGGCGCCGGGCGGAGAGGAGTTCGCGGCGCTGGTCGGTGGTGCCCCTGGCGTCGATGTTGGCGTGGCAGCGGACCAGGGTCTCCAGGGCGGAGACCGGCAGCGGCCCGTACCGGTTCGGTGCGGGCTCGTCCTCGACCACGGCTTTGGCCTGGTCCAGGGCGCGACGCCCCTCCGCCAGCGCGCCCACCCGCACGGCGAGCGGCCAGTGCGCCAGGAAGAACAGGGTCGGCGGGCCGAACACCCCCGGGACCGAGGCCGGAACCGCCGTGGGCGCGGGGTTGTCGGACTTCGCGGCCTCGGCGACGAGGCGGCGGGCGGTGCGCATCGCCGACCTGGCCAGCGCCTCCACCTTGACCGCGTCGCCCGCCTCGCTGAGTACGGGCAGCTCTGCGACGGCTTCGGCGAGTTCGTCCTGACCGGCGGCGCGGAGTTGGCGTCCGGTCTCCCCCACCCATGTCCACATCGTCATGGTGTCTCCCCCCTGTGCCATGTGCGACAGAACGTAGCAGCGTGGTGACAGGGCTGTCTGGCGAACGCGCAAACCCGCTGCCACTCGGGCGCTCTGGCCCCTGTGCGGCTGGATCACGGCGGATAGACTCGGAGGCGGCCAGCGAGCGGCTGGCTCAGGGCGGCACGAGGGAGACATGAGCGCCGATGGGATGGCGAGACCGGTTCGGACTCCGCAAGGCCAATCGCAAGGGCAAGGCCCGTTTCGACCGCGCCTCCGAGGATTCGGACATCAAGGCGCTGATCGAGTTCGCCAAGAGCCGGGTGGGGGTGGAGTTCTTCGTGGAGCCCGAAACCTTCGCCACACGGGCCACCGCTGTCGCCGTCGCCACGGACGGGGAGTGGATCCGACGGCGCTGCGGTTCCCCCGAGGTGCTCCGCAAGGTGGCGAGCAACCTGGCCAAGCCCGCGTACGACGTACAGATCGTGGGCTATCCGCAGCGCATGCGCGACTGGACCGAGCGGAACAAGCGCGGCCTGTCCATGGACGACTGACCCCCGAGCAGTGCGGGCGGAGCATACCGCCCCAAGGTGAGACCGGCCACGTCCACACCCCCTCTGAGCACGTCCGAAACCCGTCAGCCGGTCATTTTGGGCATTGATGACGAGTCCTTGCCGCGACTTCCTCGCCGAACGGGTTCCCTAACGACCTCCATCCGTCGCATACTCGCCTGGGAGGGGGGACTCTGATGAAGCAGGATCTCACTGCCTTGTGTTGCGAATGCGGCATGGTTCGCGAGGTGAGCGACCACCAGAGTGTCGGCGAGGCACAGTCCGCGTACGGGCTGGCCCGCTGCGTGGTCTGGCGCAAGTGCCGCCCGTGCGGCTACCGCACCTACCACGCCTACCTGCGAGCCGACGAGGAACGCGACGAGCTGGAGGACGCCCTGCGGCTCGACGGCGCACTGGCCGCCGAGGCACTCGACGAGGAGGTCGAGCAGCTCCGGCTGTGCGGGGTCGAGATCGGTCACGCCCCCGTGCCGGCGATCTGGGACGGCCAGTCCGTCGGCATGGTGACCCAGCGACTCACCGACCACGCCTACTCGATCGTGCTCGACCCCGAGGCGTCGGTGGTGTCCCGGCTCAAGCTCATCGACATGATGTGGAACGAGCTGCTGGTGGGCGATCACGACGACCGGTGGCAGATCCAGGAGCCGGAGGACGACTCCCCCGGGTACGCGGTCCGGCTCTTCGGCTACCGCACACGCGGCTGATCCGGCGGGGACGCCGGAACAACACGGACAGCGCGAGGGCGCGGGGTACGAGGCCCCGGCTCGATCTCGGCGACGGCAGCGGCCGGGCACCCCAGGGGAGCCCGGCCTCCGTCGTGTGACCCCGTCCCCCCGCTCGGCACGCGCGGCCGGACCGGCCCCCGGCGGCGGCGAGCGTCAGCGCGATCAGGCGGCCGACTCGTCCTGCCCCGCCGCGGCCTTCTCGGCCAGACGTCGCAGGGCCGAACGGGCGACCTCGGGGTCGGCCGTCCCCCAGTAGGGCGGCAGGGAAGCCCGCAGGAACCCCCCGTACCCGGCGGTGGCCAGTCTCGGGTCCAGGACGGCGATCACCCCCCGGTCGTCAGTGGAGCGCAGGAGGCGACCGGTGCCCTGAGCCAGCAGCAGCGCGGCGTGGGTGGCCGACACCGACAGGAAGCCGTTGCCCCCGTGCGCGGAGACGGAGCGCTGGCGTGCGGAGGCCAGCGGGTCGTCGGGGCGCGGGAAGGGGATGCGGTCGACGATCACCAGTTGGAGCGAGGGGCCCGGCACGTCCACGCCCTGCCACAGGGACAGGGTGCCGAACAGGCAGGAGCGCGCCTCCTCGGAGAAGCGGCGGACCAGTTGCCCGGTGGAGTCCTCGCCCTGGCACAGGATGGGCTGGTCCAGGCGCTCGCGCAGTTCGTCGGCGGCCTGCTGGGCGGCACGCATCGAGGAGAACAGGCCGAGGGCGCGGCCGTCGGAGGCCTCGATGAGCTCGGCGATCTCGTCGAGGTAGGCGTCGGAGAGTCCGTCGCGGCCGGGTTTGGGCAGGTGGCGGGCGACGTAGAGGATGCCGCTGCGGCCGTGGTCGAAGGGCGACCCGACGTCCAGGCCGCGCCAGCGCGGCTCACCGGCGGCCCGGTGCGGACCGTCCTCGTCGGCGTCCTGCGTCGTCTCGGCCTCCGGGGCGCCCGGGGACGGGGCGGACTCGGTCACGGCTCCGTCGCGGGCGGCCCGTTCGGCGGCCTCCTGGGTGACCTCGCGGCCCAGCCCCCACTGGCGGGCCAGGGCGCCGAAGTCGCCGCCCAGGGTGAGGGTGGCGGAGGTGAGCACCACGGTGCGGTCGCCGAAGAGCTTCTCCCGGAGCAGACCGCCCACGCCGAGCGGGGCGACGTTGAGTGTCGGCGGGCGCGCGGGGGCCTTGGTGAGCCAGACGATCTCGGTGCGGTCGCGCAGCGGCGGCTCGAAGGACTCCAGGACCCGTTCGGCCGCCTCACGGACCTCGGCGAGCGCGGCCAGGGCCAGGCGGCGGTCGGAGGCGGTGTCCGGGTCGAGCTCGCCCGGGGAGGGGCCGATCGCGGCGACGCAGGCGGCGGAGGCGTCACGCGCCGCCGCCACGGCCCCCGCGAGGCCCTCGTCGATGTGGTCCAGCCGCCCCTCGGGCACCTCGGTGAACATCAGGGCCAGCCCGTCCGCGCACTCGCTGAGCCGTTCACTGATCCCCGGTTCGACCAGGCGGGCGGCGCGCTTGGCGGCGGTGGTGACGCTGCGCTCGGTGAGGGTTCCGGTGGCCACGGAGGTGGCGCGGTCGACGAGTTCGTGCGCCTCGTCGATCATGATCGTGTTGTGCTCGGGCAGGATGTGGTAGCCCTGCGACATGTCGATGGAGAGCATGGCGTGGTTGGTGACCACCACGTCCACCCCGGTGGTGGCCTCGCGGGCGAACTCGGCGAAGCACTCCTGGCCGAAGGAGCACACGCGGGCGCCCATGCACTCGTTCCCGCCCACGGAGACCTGGCGCCAGGCCAGGTCGCTCACGCCGGGCACGAGTTCGTCGCGGTCTCCGGTGAGGGTCTCCTCCGCCCACTCGTGCACGCGGGCGACCTGGCGGCCCAGTGACGAGAGCTGGCGGGCATCGAACAGTTCGCTGCCCTCGGCCTCCTCGTCCGAGGCGGTCTGCATACGGTTGCGGCACAGGTAGTTGCGCCGCCCCTTGAGTACCGCGAACGTGGGTTCGCGGTGCAGCAACGGTGACAGCGCTCGGGCCAGGCGCGGCAGATCGCGGTCGATCAGCTGGTTCTGGAGCGCGATGGTCGCGGTGGAGACGACCACGGTGGTCTTCGTCGCCATCGCGTGTCTGATCGCGGGCACCAGGTACGCCAGGGACTTGCCGGTGCCGGTACCGGCCTGGACCACCAGGTGTTCGCGTTCTTCGACCGCCTCGGCGACGGCGGCTGCCATGGTCTGCTGGCCCTCTCGGCTGCTGCCGCCCAGGGCCTTGACGGCCGCGCCGAGCAGAGTGGGAACGTCGGGGAGATCTGCCACGGATCGACAGTACCCGTCGGTGACGACAGGTTCGGCGTCGTCCACAGGCACGGTTCGCGGCCCGGCCCGGCCGCCGGGCGGCGAACCCCGGGTTCAGACCAGGGTGCGGACCAGCGCCTCCAGCTGGTCCATGGACTGCCCGGCGCCGGTCTCCATTCCGGAGGCGAGCATGCCGTCCCGGTCCTCCACGCTCTGGAAGACGGCGGTGGAGGTGTACCTCGTGCCTCCGTCGGCCTCCTCCAGGCGGTGGGTCTCCATCAGGACGTGCCCGGGCATGCCCTCGAACTCGAAGGTCTGGGTGTAGCTCTCGGGCGCGCTCACGTCGTGGATGACGCCGTGGAAGGCGTACTCCTGTCCGTCCGTGTCGCGCTCAACGATCCGCCAGTTCCCCTGGGAGCGGAAGTCGTACCGGTCGATGACGGTCTCGGTGTCCTTGAGGCCCCACCACTTCGGCAGCAGTCCGGGGTCGGTCATGGCACGGAAGACGACGTCGCGTGGTGCGTCGAAGGTGCGGGTCATCACGATGTCCTGACGGCCCGGCTCGGCGACGATCCTGAGGTCACTCATGGCTCTGCTCTCCTCCGGTACGGCTCTGTAGCCTTCGTATTTCCTCATCCAGGCGGGCGAAGCGTCCCTCCCAGTGGTCCCGGTAGCGGTCCACCCACTCGTTGACCTGCTCCAACGGCGCTGACTCCAAACGGCAGGGGCGCCACTGGGCGTCTCGCCCCCGGGTGATGAGTCCGGCCCGTTCCAGGACCTTCAGGTGTCGGGAGACCGCTTGGAGGCTGATGTCGAACGGGTCCGCCAGGGTGTTGACGGTGGCCTCGCCCTCCGCGAGCCGGGCGAGGATCGCCCGACGGGTGGGATCCGCCAGTGCGGCGAAGGTAAGGCTGAGCGGGTCGTCCGCCATCTGTGCATTCAACCTCTCTGTTAATCAACCAACATGTTGATTATGCGCCCGGCCCCTGCCCCGCGTCAAGACCCGTCCCGGTCTCTAGCGTTCGATCCCGAGCCTCGCCGCGGTTCCGCCCGGGACCGGGTAGACCCGCTCCGGAGGCAGCAGGCGCCGGGCCCTGGCCACCCGGCCCGAGCGCACCGCCTCGGAGATCCTGCGCGTCCGTTCGGTGATGTCGGTCAGCCCCACGACCCACTCCTCGGCGAAGCTGGTGATGAGCCCCCGGCCCACGCCCACCTGAATGCTGTAGTGGTTGAGCGCCGCACCGCGCAGCGAGCGCTCCGGGTCCCACTGGACGTGCACGGCCGCTCCGGCGACCACGTCCGGCGCCGAGGTGGTCAGCGCCGCCGCCAGCGCCTCCTCCCATCCCTCACGGGTGATCCGCACCGCCAGCACACGCTCCTGACCCGGCTTGCGGGCCCAGTTGCTCCGGTGCATGAGCCACAGGAACGACGGTTTGATCCACGTCATCCGCTTGAGGGAGAACGGCGGAACGAACCGACCGGCCCGCAGCGCGGGGTCAGCGACCGCCGAGGAGTAGGCCTGGTAGACCACGATCGTCCGGTCGTCGAAGTCGGCGCGCACCTGGCGTTGGGTCTGCATGCGGATCAGACTTCCAAGCGCCTCGTGCCCACCGCAAGAGAATTCCTCAGGACCGGCGGACACCCCTGGGGTCGCTCACCGTGGCGTCGACTCCGGCGTCGGCCAGCTCGGAGAGTTCGGCGGCCAGCAACGACCTGGCGGCGTCGCTCAGCCCGGACACCCGCTCCAGGGCCACGCTCACCGATGTCACCCGCGCGTCGTCGATGGCCTCCTCCAACCGGGACACGATCTGTTCGGCAGCGAGGAAATCGATCTCACCCCGCAACCGCACGTCGAGCCGGCTCCCGTCCCTGGTCACGCTGTGCATCGGCGAGGGCGGCTCCGAGGGAGTCTGGAGCATGTGCAGGTCGTAGTCGTCGGAGAGCCGCTCCAGCGCCGCCACCCCGCGCACGCTGTTGCCCGCGTCGTCCAGCGGCGGGCTGAACACCCCCACACCGAAGGCGCCCGGAGCGGCCGCGAGGATGCCGCCGCTCACCCCGCTCTTGGCGGGGATGCCGACCCGCAGCCCCCACTCCCCCGCGCGGTCGTACATGCCGCAGCTGGACATGATCGAGAGGGTGTGCCGCGCGGTGCGCTGGGAGACCACGCGCTCCTCGGTCACCGGGTTGACCCCGCCAACCGCCAGGGTCGCGGCCATGACCGCCAGGTCGCGCACGGTCACACTGAGGGAGCACTGGCGGAAGTAGTCCCGCACGGCGTCCTCGACCTGCCCCACCAGCACGCCGCCGGCCAAACTCAGGTACCCGAGGGCACGGTTCCGGTGCCCGGTCTCGGCCTCGGAGCGGAACACGTCCTCGTCCACGTCCAATGCGCGACCGGCGAAGGACGACAGGACCGAGCGGATGCGGTCGAAGCGTCTGTCGGGCTCCGCGCTCTCCACCAGGGAGGTGGTCACGATGGCCCCGGCGTTGATCATCGGGTTCTCGGGACGACCGTGCTCGTCGAGGCTGATCGCGTTGAAGGGCTCGCCGCTGGGTTCGGCGCCGACATGTCCGTGCACCGTGTCCAGCCCGAGCTGCTCCACGGCGATCGCGTACACGAAGGGCTTGGAGATCGACTGGATGGTGAACGGGAGTTCGGACTCCCCCACGCAGTAGGAACGGCCGTGCGCGCTCACCGCGGCGATCCCGAACTGTCCAGGGTCGACGCCCGCCAGTTCGGGGATGTAGTCGGCCACCCGGCCGCCGGTGAGTCCGGCGACCTCCTCGCGGATCTTGTCCAGCACCTGGCTGACCGGGCTGGTCTCGTCGGCGGAGTCGTGGTCCATCCGCCCAGTCTAGGAAGGCGGGAGCGCGCACCGTCCCCGGCCACGCGGGCCAGTCCGTGGAACGGGCCGAGTTCTCCGGAAACGGACGCTTGGAGGTCGTGATCGCGGGGGAACCGGGGCGGCCGGGGGCGTGAGCTCCCGGGAGCGCGCACCGGGCGGCTTGGGGGGCGTCCCCTCGGAGAAACGACGATACGACCCGGCAGGGTGACGCGGTGGGTGAGCCCCAGAGAGCGCAATCCGCAGGGCTTGGGGGCCTCCCCCTGGAAACAGGAACGGACCGCGGCGAGGAGGACGACGTCCCCCGAGCAGCGGCCCGTTTCTCGTGGAGCTATGGGGATTCGAACCCCAGACCTCCTCCATGCCATGGAGGCGCGCTACCAACTGCGCCATAGCCCCGTGTGCCTTGCGGCAACGGTTCGATTCTATCGGATGTCCGGCGGTGCCGTGAACATCTTTCGAGTCACACCGCGGGCGTTCGACGCCGGTCCGAGTTCACCGGGTCTTCAGACGAGACACCCCCATGTTGGACATGCCCGTTTCCGGGGTATCGGATGGTGGCTTGAGTCTGGAAATCCCCCGAACGAGAGGCTTCCCCCGGATGCGTGTCCGTTTCCTGATCCCGACGGTGCTCACAGCACTCCTCCTGGCGCTGGGGGCGTTCCCCGTGTCCGCCGCACCGCAGGGCACCCTGTCCCTGGCCGAGGGTGAGGACTTCACCTTCGCCTACTCCACTTCCGAGCCGCACGCCACCAACTGGATCGGGCTCTACCGCTCGTCCGGCGGCGGGCCCGTGGAGGAGGAGTACGTTGCCCCCTCCCTCGTCTGGGAGTACGCACCCGAGGCCGAAGGGACCGTGCGGCTGTCCGCGGACTCCCTGGAACCCGGCTCCTACACCGCCTTCTTCCTGGCACGTGACGGCTACGCGTGGCTGGCCGAACCGATCGAGGTGCGGCTGTCGGACGAGGGGTCGATCTCTTTCCCGGTGGAGGAGGCCACGCTGCACAACGCCCGCCAGGGTCAGGCCTACGAGGCGCGCCTGGGCGGACTGGTCTCGGGTGCGGGTGCCGAGTTCACGAAGGTGAGCGGGGACGCCTGGGTCGAGGTGGCCGCGGACGGAACCCTCTCGGGCACCCCGCGCGCCTCGGCGCGACGTGAGCCGGGTGTCTCCCGCCCCGACCGCTCCTCGGCGATGGTGACGGTGGAGGCCACCGGCGAGGACGGCTCCTCCGCACGCCTGGACGTCACCATCCCCGTGCGCCGCCACAACGAGCCGCTGGTCGACGAGTTGGGCGTCATGAGTCTCAACACCTGGCACGGCGGCACGCAGGTCAACGGCTACCACGAGAAGCAGGTGCGCTTCCTGCTGGAGAGCGGTGCCGACGTCGTCGGGCTCCAGGAGACGCAGGGCACGCACGCGGCCCGGCTGGCGCAGGCCCTGGGCTGGCACCACTGGCAGGGGTCGGGCAGTCTCGGGGTGATCAGCCGGTACCCGATCGTGGAGGAGTACGGCGAGGTCAACGCCTCCGGCGGCGTGCGGATCGCGCTGGACGGCGAGGAGTCCCAGGTCAACCTGTGGAACGTGCACCTGGGGTACACCCCCTACGGTCCCTACGACTTCTGCTTCGACGGCATGGACGTGGACCGGGTCCTGGAGCGTGAGGCGGAGTCGGGTCGTACCCCGCAGATCACCGACACCCTGGCCGCGATGTCCGACCAGGTCGACGCCGCCGACGAGGTACCGGTACTGCTCGTGGGTGACTTCAACGCGCCCTCGCACCTGGACTGGACCGAGGAGCTGAGGGAGAAGAACTGCGGGTACGCGGACGTGCCGTGGCCGACCTCGGTGCTGCCGACGGAGGCCGGGTTCACGGACTCCTACCGTGTGGCCCATCCGGACCCGGTGAGCTCTCCGGGCCTCACCTGGTCACCGCTCTTCCCGTTCCACGAAGGCTCGACCGGCCCCGTGGAACCGCAGGACCGGATCGACTTCGTCTACCACGCCGGTGATCTCACGGTCCGGGAGTCGCACGACCTGGTCGTCGGGGACCCCGCCCCGGCGCCGGGGCACGCCGACAACGAGTGGACCACGGACCACGCCGCGGTGCTGACCTTCTACTCGCTCACTTCCTAGGCGCTCCGCCCCTCCCCGGACCGGGGAGGGGCGCGCGGGACTCCCGTACCTTGGGACGACGGCGCCCAGACGTCCCGGGAAAGGGGGTCCGAGTGAGCGACGAAGGAAACCCGCACGTCGCCGCCCTGCTCCGTTGGGAGGAGCACGGTGCCCTGTGGCGCGTGGTGGCACGCACCGGCAGCACCGTGACCGTGTCGATGCTCACCTGTGACGGCGGCACCGAGGTGGACCGCGTCACCTCGGACGACCCCGAACTCCTCTCCTTCCTCGGTCAGCGGACCAGCTCCGAGGAGCCCCTCAGCCCCGATCCTCGGCGATCGACCTGATCCCCTCCAACCTGCGGTCCCAGGCGGCGGCGATACCGCGCAGGTCCCGCCCCACCTCGTCGAGGCGGGCGCCCTCCACCTCGTGAAGGACCGAGCGCCCGCTGCGCCTCGTGCGCACCAGCCCGACGGTGCGCAGGACCTCCAGGTGCTTCACGATCGCCTGCCGGGAGACGGGCAGTTCCCGGGCCAGCTCCGAGGCCGAGGCGGGCTCCCGGCCCAGCCGGACCAGGATGCTCCACCGGGTGTCGTCCCCCAGAGCGGCGAAGACCGGAGGCAGTGCGGTGTCCACGGCCTCATCTCCCCTGCGTGGCGGAGAGGTGTTCGGTGAGGGTGGTGAGTCCGCCGTTCCAACCCTCGAGTTCCACGGCGGCATTGTCCGCCGCGTCACCGAACCGCGCCTCCAGGGCGTCGAACCCCACCTGGGTGACGGTGAGCAGACTCCCCGTCCCCGAGGCCCTGACCTCGAAGGTCACCAGTGTGCTGTCGTCCGCCCCGGGGTCGGTCCCGGGCTCCATGGCGATCCGGTAGGCGAACCTGCGCGGCGCGTCCACCTCGACGACCCGGCCGCGAAACGTTCCGTGCTCGGCCCAGCGCAGTTCCATCGGTGCGCCCGCACGTGGCTCGAAGTCCGCACCGTCGAAGGCGTACCAGGCCGCGAAGTGCTCCGGCGTCGTCAGGACCTCCCACACCCGCTCAGGGCTGGCCTCCACGTGCACGGTGCGCTCGACCGTCAGTGGATCGAGCAGACCGCGCGCGGCGGCGAGTTCGATCTCCCAGCCCTCGACCTGTCCGGCGACGTGGCGACGCAGCTCGGCCTCGGCCAGACCCAACCCCTCGAACCCGCTCTCCACAACCGTGAGCGTGACGCCGCCCGGACGCTCACGAATCCGGATCTCCACCTGCGTGGACTGTTCGTCCTCCACCCTGCCGACCCAGCTGAACACGGCGTGGTGTGGCGGATCGAGCTTCTCCGTGCGCACCCGGAACACACCGTGCGTGGGGTCGTGCACGAGGTGCACACCCTCCTCGACCTCCTCGATCCGGTGGTCGACCACTCGGCCGTCGTTGATGAACCATCCCGGCCGCGAGACGAGCTCCCAGACCCGTTCAGCGGTGGCGTCGATGTCCACCCGTCGTTCGATCCTGTCCATACCAACCCCCTTTGTGCAACTCCAGGGTTGCACATGGGTCAACCAAACCGCAACCAACGCATTGCACAATCCTTGCGGGAATCAGTCCGATCGGCCTAAAATCCGTCCATACGGCCTAATCGTTCGGAGCCCCCCATGACCCCACTCCTGTGGTCCGGAGCCGTCGGCTCCTGGCTGTTCGTCGCCGTCTTCCTGCTGGACGGCCTCACCCGACCCGGATACCAGTCCGTCAGGCAACCCGTCAGCGCCCTGGCACTCGGCCCTCGCGGGTGGATCCAGACGACCAACTTCGTCCTCTGCGGTCTGCTGATCACGGCCGGGGCCACCACCCTGCCCACCGCCACCGACGGCTATGCGCTGGCCCTGGGCGTGGGAGTGCTCGGACTCGCCCTGGCGGCCTCGGGAATCTTCCGCATGGACCCGATGCGCGGCTACCCGCCCGGCACCCCGGACTCCACCCCGGAGGAGTACTCCACACGGCACCAGGCGCACGACTGGGCGGGCACGGTGGTGTTCCTGCTGCTGCCAGGGGTCGCGCTCATCGCGGTCCTCGAACTCGCGGACCCGGTCTGGAAGGTGGCGTCGGGGATCGTCGCCGCGGCGTCCGCCGTGGCCGCCGGCGCCTTCGGCCGACTGTGGGAGCAGGACTCGCCCAGGGTGGGCCTGGTGCAGCGAGCCGCGATCACCATCAGCCTGGTCTGGCTCGGCTGCCTGTTCGCCTACGGGGCGACTACCTGAAGTCCGCCGCGTGGTCGCGCGCCCACTGCCGGAAGGTGCGTGCGGGCCGCCCGAGGGCGTCCATCGAGGTCGGCACCGCCTCCGGTTGCAGGACCTCCAGGTCCCCGGGGCCCGACTCGCCACCGGAGTAGTCCTCGAAGCCCAACAGGAAGTCCGCGTTTTCGGCCGCGAATCCGCCCTGGGCCAGGTAGTCCTTCCTCGCCGTGTGGGCGTCGACCACCTCGAAGCGCACCGGTTCCCCGATCGCCTCCGCGATCGCGGCCACCTGTTCCCGGCGGCTCACCAGATCCGGGCCGTTCAGGGTGTACGCCCGTCCGGTGTGCCCCTCCCCCGTCAGTGCGGCCACCGCGACGTCCGCGATGTCCCGTTCGTGCACCGGGTACCAGGCCTCCTCCGGCAACGGGTCCCTGACCGTCCGCCGGCGCCTGATCGAAGGCCCCCACAGCCAGAGTTTGTTCAACGCGAACTCCCCCGGGCGCACGTGGGTCCACTCCATTCCCGAGGCCTCCACCGCCCTCTCCACCGGAAGGTGGTAGTCGGTGTCGAACCCGGATCGGGCCACTTTCGGAACGCGACGGGAGCCAGGATCCGGGGCACAGGAGACGCCGGTACGGCGGGAGGAAGGAAGAGAGGGAACCGGTCGCGGAACGGCACCGCCGTGAGCGAGCCGAACGGAGGGCCGAACACCCGTGTCAGCCGCGGACGGGACGTCGTGGGCGTGCCCACCCCGAGCAGGGTGGCGAGGTACGCGAGCCCCGGCGAGCGCGCACCGGGAGTGGGGGTCACCCCGGTGCAACGACGGGACGACCCGGCGATCGCGTGCGATCGGGGTCGTCTCGGAGAAAGCAGGAAGGCCCGCCGGGAGGTTGCGCGGCAACCACCCAGCGGGCCCTACTCGTGGAGCTATGGGGATTCGAACCCCAGACCTCCTCCATGCCATGGAGGCGCGCTACCAACTGCGCCATAGCCCCTGGTAGGCCGGGCGGTTTCCCCGCTCGGCACACTTCAACTCTACAGGAAGTCAAGGGTGGGTCGGACCAGGGTGAAACCTTGGGTGACCTTCGAGTGCTCCCGGGCGTGGGGGCTGGTCCCGGTCGGGCCGAATACTCTGGGGAGGTGGCCGAATCAAAGCTTGAAATCCAGATGCTCCATGACCGCCTGTTGGTGAAGACGGTCCCGGACAAGAGTGAGCGGCGCAGCAGCGCGGGTCTGGTCATCCCGGACACGGTGAAGCTGGCGACCAGGCTGGCCTGGGGCGAGGTGCGCGGCGCCGGGACGGGTGCGCGTCACGTGAAGACGGGTGACCGTGTGCTCTTCGACCCCGAGGAACAGGGCGAGGTCGAGTTGAACGGTGAGCGCTACGTGATCCTGCGGGAGCGGGACGTCCACGCGATCGCGAACGAGGCTCCGGATCGGGGCACCGGCCTCTACCTGTGAGGGCCGACCGGCCCCCGAGCGGTCAGGCCGCCCTTTCCCGCGAGACGGCCTTGACCAGTGACATCAGGCACATGTTGTGTGCCTCGAAGGCGGGGACCCTGGCCGTGGTCACGTGGAGCCAGCCCGCGTAGAGGGTGGACCACATGAGCTGCTGTGCCCACAGCGGCGTGATCCGGGGGTCGATGGTGCCGTCCTCGTGTCCGCGCTCGACGATCTCGTAGAGGGCGAGGTCGCTGGGCCCGCACTCCTCCTCGTCCTGCGCCTGCGCGGCCTCCTCCCCGGCGAAGGAGAGCATGGCGGCCCGGCGGAGCGCGAAGTACTCGGACACGAGCCGGGAGAAGGCCTCGATGGCGGTGCCCTCCGTGGTCCGCGCGCGTTCGGTGGCCTCGTTGGCCAGTTCGTCGGTGTAGTCGCCCAGGGCCGCCACGAGGTCGGCGCGCTCGGGGAAGTAGCGCTGGAGCGTACTCCGCGCCACCCCGGCGCGGGTGGCCACCTGTGACAGTGGCGCGGCTCGGTTCTCGCCGAGCACGTCGACGGCGGCGTCGAGGATCGCCCGGCGGGTTCGGGCGCGGGTTCTGGTCTCTTCCTCAGAGGGAGCGCTCTTCACCATGTCCTCATAGTAGGGGCGTCGGTAACCTGTTGACAATAATCGGGCACATATGACCTACTTTCATCCATGACTGCTCATCCACCGGTAGAACATGCCCCACCCGACTCTTCGGACGGAACCACACAGGAGCCGCGCTTCGCCCAGTTGAGGGTGCTCTGGTCCTTCGTCCGCCCGTACCGGAGCAAGCTCCTGCTGGGCCTGGTCCTCGCCCTGTTCGGCTCGGCCCTGGAGCTGGCCAACCCGATGGTGGTCAAGCTCGTCCTGGACACCATCTCCGACGCGGGCAGCCTCGCGATGCCCATCGCGATCCTGCTCAGCCTGTTCTGCGTCGGTCTCGTCACCGGCCTGTGGCACTGGATCGTGCTCGGGACCGTCGCCGAGAAGGTCGTCCTCGAGGCCCGCACCTCCCTCGTCCGGCGCTACTTCCGGGCGGCCCTGTTCCCGATGTCCAAGCGCTCCTCCGGCGAGCTCGTCACCAGGGCCACCTCGGACACCGTCCTGCTGAAGGAGGCCGCCTCCAGCAGCATCATCAGCCTGGTCAACGGCGGTGTTCTGATGATCGGGACCCTGGTCATGATGGGCGTCCTCGACCTGGTCCTGCTGAGCGTCACCGTCGTCGCGGTGGTCGTCGTCACGGTCCTGTTCCTCACTCTGATGCCCGCCATCGCCAGGGCACAGGAGAGGGCTCAGAACTCCCTCGGGCTCATGGGCGGGGTGCTCGACGGCTCCCTGCGCGCGATCCGCACAGTGAAGGTGAGCCGGGCCGAGGAGCGTCTGGGATCGCAGATCCTCGAACACGCGGAGGACGCGACCCGGCACGGCATCCGATCGGTCCGGCGCGAGGCCGTGGCCTGGACCATCGCCTTCGGCGGCGTCCAGCTGGCGATCATCGCCATCCTCGGTGTGGGCGCGATGCGGGTGGCCTCGGGGGAGATCGCGGTCTCCACGCTGGTCGCGTTCCTGCTCTACGCCTTCACCCTGATGAACCCGGTCATGGAGCTCTCCCAGAGCGTGACCACCCTCCAGTCGGGCATCGCCGCCGCCAAGCGCATCCGCGAGGTGGAGGCCATTCCCCTCGAACCGACGGCCGAGGGCCCGAGTGGCTCCGCTCCGGGGTCCGGCGACGGTCACGGGGGACCGCTGCTGGAGCTGCGCGGGGTCACCGCCCGGTACGCGCCCGGGGCCGCCGCCGCGTTGCAGGGGGTCGACATGGCCATTCCCAGACGCGGGCACACGGCGATCGTCGGCCCCTCCGGGGCCGGAAAGACCACGGTCCTGTCGCTGCTCCTGCGGTTCCTGGAGCCGGAGGAGGGCCGGATCACGGTCAACGGCACGCCCTACCGCGAACTGTCCCCGCAGCAGGTGCGCGGACACTTCGCCTACGTCGAGCAGGACACCCCGGTGGTGCCCGGCACCATCCGCGAGAACCTGCTGTTCACCAACCCGGAGGCGACGGAGGACGACATCCGGCGGGTCCTCGACGACGTCCTGCTGACCGAGAAGTTCGCGTCCCTGGAGGAGGGCCTGGACACCCCGTTGGACGCCAGCTCGGTCTCCGGGGGTCAACGCCAGCGCATCGCCCTGGCCAGGGCCCTGCTCGGCTCCCCGGACGTGCTGCTCCTCGACGAGGCCACCTCGCAGGTGGACGCGATCACCGAGTCGGCCATCACCCGCAGCGTACGCGGACACGCGGACCGGGCGGCCGTGGTGACCATCGCGCACCGGTTGTCCACGGTGATCCACGCCGACCGCATCCTGCTCCTGGAGGACGGGATCATCCGCGCGCAGGGCACCCACGGGCAGCTCCTGGAGCAGGACGACCTGTACCGGAACCTGGTCTCCGCGCTGCACATCGCCGAGACCGAGGACCGCGGCGAGGAGGTGGCCTCAGGGGCGCCGTCCGTGTGATCGGAGCTCCGGTGGCGGGCTCGGGCACGTACCTGCGATCGGCCGCCGCGAGGTGCGGGTCAGCGGCCGGGTCCGGCGGCGACCGGGCGACGGCCGGAGGCCTCCCCCACGTCGAACACGGCGTCGCAGGAGTCCCGCACCGAGGCGTCGTGGGTGGCGATCACCACCGAGCACCCCTCGTCAGCCATCTCCGCCAGAGTGTCGATGACCATGACGCCGTTCTCCTGGTCCAGGGCGCCGGTGGGCTCGTCGGCCAGGACCAGGCGGGGCCGCTTGACCAGGAGCCGGGCCAGCGCCACGCGCTGCTGCTCGCCCCCGGACAGGTGGTGCACCGGCTCCCGGTCCCGCCCTGCCAGACCGACGCGGTCGAGCGCCTCTTCCTGCCGTTCCCGGTCGCGGCGGACCACGTCGAGGTTCTGGCGGACGGTGGCGTTCTCGATCAGGGCGTAGTTCTGGAACAGGTAGCCGAGGTGGTCCCTCCGGAAGCGCCGTCGGCGCCCGGCTCCCTGCCTCGTCACGGACCGGCCGTAGAAGAGGATCTCTCCGGAGTCGGGGGCCTCCAGGAGTCCGAGGCAGTTGAGGAGGGTGGTCTTTCCGCTGCCGGACGGGCCGACCAGCGCGAGCGTCTCGCCGGGACGGATGTCGAGGTTCACGCCCTCCCACAGGACGCGCCGTCCGAAGGACTTGCCGAGGTCGAGTGTGTTGATCACGCTGTGCTCCTTGGGATGGTCGACCGGATCATGCCTGGGAGGCGCCCTCACGCACCACGCGGCGGTGGAAACCCAGGAGCGTGGCGGTGACGAGCAGGAGGCCGGACACGGCGATGGCCGCCGCGAGGAAGGGCTGGAGTCCGAGGGCCGCCGCGGGTTCACCGGTCACCGGGTTGGCAGGGTCGGCGTGCCAGGCGAGTTCGGCCCTGGTACGCCAGACGGCCCAGCCGACGAACAGCGCGGCCAGGGCGGACTCCACCACGAGCAGCCTCCGGTGGATGGCCAGGAACCCCCATCCGGCCAGGTGGCGCGCGAAGATCGTCTGGGCCCGGGCGCGGACGTGGATGACGCAGACGGAAACGGCGGTCATCAGCAGCACGACCGTGGCCGCCGCCAGGTTGAAGGTCTGGAGCCGCAGGTCGCGGACGAGCTGCGTCTGGATGTCCGCCGCGCTGGTGACGACCATCTGGAGGCCGTTGACGTAGGTCGAGAAGGGCGGTCGCGCGATGGACGCCGCGGCGAATCCGGGGTCGGGGAAGACCAGTCCCCCGCTGGTCGCATAGGAGACGTAGGTGTGGTCGTCCAGGACACCGCCGTCGGGCAGGACCACGATCACCGGGTCCTCCAGGTGGGCCCGGCTGTGGACGTCCCCGGGCAGGTCCGAGCCGTAGGTGAAGATCCGTTGTCCGGTCGCGACGGTCGCCGTCCGGAACCCCTGGGCCGATCCCTCACCGACGAACCGCAGCCACGAGCCGAACCCCTCCAGGATGGCGCCGACCTCCTCGGTCCGGTTCTCGGGGACGAGGAGGCGCACCCCGGGTTCCCGGCCGAGGCGTCGCCCGTCGGCGGCGGTCACCACCTGCTGTTCCAGGTAGGTGTCGTTGACCACCAGGACGTCGAAGTCGGGGCGCGGTCTGCCGGGCGGCAGGAGGTTCTCGCCCCGTTCCCGTGCGGTCAGGACCAGCTGGCCCTCCGTGTCGGCCTGGCGGAGCCAGCCCGCCACGAGACCCTCCATGTCCTCGCGTTCGTCCGTCAGGTCGACGCTTCCGGACAGGGTGACCCGCGACGCCTGCCCCGCCTGCTCGTAGCTGTCGAGGCTCTCCTCCTGGGCGCGCACGTTCTGGGCGGAGACGACGACGTGCCCGATCACCACGAGCACGAAGACCAGTGCCGGGACGCGTACGAGGTAGGCCCCTGCCCCGGCGAGACGGGCGGGCAGCCTCCCCTTGAGTGCGCCGAGGATGTCGGTGGCGTGCACCATGGCCAGGGCGAAGGCGTGGGCGACCAGGGCCGCACCGAGGAGCAGCGCGAGGAGCTGTCCCGAGATCGCGGCGAACAGCCCGAGCTGGGACCAGCGGTTGTGGAGGTACAGGGCCAGAAGGACCAGGGCCGCGGCGCCGAGCCCGTACCCGAGGTGGAACCGGGCCAGCTGGGCCAGGTCGCGCCCGAGGATGCCCGCGTAGGAGTGGCCCTGGAGACGCAGCACACCGTAGGAACGGGCGTTGAGGAGGACCCCGGAGGCCGTGACCGTGACGGAGAACAGCAGGAGGATGACCAACGCGGTGTCGAGGTCGCCGCCGTACCGGTAGAGGTCGGTCCAGTTCAGTTCCTGCGCGCCGACGCTGGAGACCTCACGGAGGCCGATCCCGGCGAGCTCCTCCTCGAACCGCTGGGTGTCCTCCCGCGTCCCGAAGACCAGGTAGAACCCGCGCGGATCGGGTTGTTCGAGGTCAGCGAAGGGACGGACGTCCGTGCGCATCGTGTGCCCGAAGGAGGGGTAGCCGTCCTCCAGCCAGTTCGCGGCGGGCGCCCCGGCCGCGCCCGCCGCCAGGTACAGGTGGCGGGCGTTGCCGGGATCGCGCAGGTCGGGCGTGTGCAGTGCGACGGAGACCCCGGTCTCCTCCGCGAACCCCTCGACCGTGTCGACGATCTGCGGGAGATCGGCGTCCCCGCTGTTGCTGTTCACCCAGACCACGCCGGAGGGAACCGTGATCGCCATTTCCTCGTAGGTGCGAACCGTGACGAAGGAGAGAAAGGCCGCGACCAGGAGGAGAATGAAATGCGTGAAGGTGACACTTCGGTGCAGCACCGAACACTCCGAGGAATAGGGGGATAAAGGGGCGGCGTCCCGCCGCCCCTCAGGTCAGCACGAGGCGACGTCGTTGTTCCAGTAGGTGGCGTTGTTCTTCTCCGCACGCGGGGCGCTGGCGTACGACCACTTGCCCGCGGGCGCCTTGCCCACGGACGTGTAGGTGCCCACAGCGGTGGAGGTGTGGCACACGGTCTCGTGGAGATAGTTCGAGTAGACGCGGGACGACGTCATTCCCTGGTCCCACTTTCCGCCACCGACATTCTGGATTCGGGCAGCAACCGGACCAATAGCGGCGAAAGCGAGAAATCCGGACAGAATAACCACGAGAGACGTACGCTGAAAGCTGCCCACTAATTGACCCTCTTCTCGGATCGACGACCACACACGAGTAGACCAGAGAATGCACGTCCATTCGCGAGAAATCAAGAGGGAACCGACAGCGCGGGCCGAACGGGAAACCCATCACCCGCACCCACCACGGGTCTGGGAGAACGCGAGCGAGCCAGGCGCCTCAATGAGCGCGGCTACGCGCGGGCAGGGGCGGCGAGGTGCGCGAGCCCCAGCGAACGCACACCGGGGGCGTGGGGGCGCCCCCCAGAGAAACGACGAAACGACCCGGCGAGGAGGACGAGGTCCCCCGAGCAGGGTCGTTTCGGAGTCGAGTGGAGCTATGGGGATTCGAACCCCAGACCTCCTCCATGCCATGGAGGCGCGCTACCAACTGCGCCATAGCCCCGTGTGGGAGTCGTGGGGGCGTGCGCCCTTCCGACTCCCTGAACCTTAGCGGAAGTTGGGCGGTTCGTCGAAACGGGTTCAGGCGTCGTCGCTGAGCACCACGGGCTCGGGGAGGCTGGCGGCGTTGTGTTCCATGAGTCGCCAGGTGTCGGCTCGGGTCTGGAGCACGGACCAGCACGCGTTGCTGAGCGGGCCGAGGATCTCCCGTTGTTCGTCGGGGATGCCGAGCATGCGGGTGATGCCTATCCGCAGGGCCGCTCCGTGGCTGACGACGACCAGGAGGCCGCCGGGCGGGGTCCTGTCGATACCCCGGTGGATGGCGGCGTACATGCGGTCTCCGACTTCGGAGATGGGCTCTCCGTCAGGGATGTCCATGCGGGGGTGTTCGACGGGCCAGCGTTCGGCGAGTTCGGTGGCGGTGTGTCCCTCCCAGCTGCCGCCGAAGCGCTCCCTGAGCCCCTTGTCGTACTCCAGCGGGAGCCCGGAGCACCGGGAGAGGTACCCGGCGGTGTCCGCGGCTCTCCTGAGGTCGGACGCGACGATGACGTCGGGGGTCAGGGTGGCGAGCAGCCGACCGGCCCGTTCGGCCTGGGCGTGGCCGACCGGGTCGAGGTCGATGTCGGTCTGTCCCTGGAAGCGTTTCTCGACGTTCCAGGCGGTGCGTCCGTGCCGCCAGAACAGCACACGGGGCGCGTCAGTCACGTGGTGTGTCCCTCTTGTTCGGCGACCGGACGGCCGCGGAGGTTACGGCTCGTCCAGGGGGGTGCGCTCGGCACCCTGGGCGGTCTCGGGGAGTTCGATCTCCGGGCAGTCCTTCCAGAGGCGTTCGAGGCCGTAGTAGCCGCGCTCCTCCTCGTGCTGGATGTGGACGACGATGTCGGCGTAGTCCAAAAGGACCCAGCGGCCGTCGCGCTCGCCCTCGCGACGCACGGGCTTGGCGCCGGAGTGGATGCGGAGCTGGTCCTCGATCTCGTCGACGATGGCGCGGACCTGGCGGTCGTTGGGCGCCGAGCACAGGACGAAGGCCTCGGTGATGACGAGCTGGTCGCTCACGTCGTAGGCGATGATCTCCTGGGCGAGCTTGTCGGAGGCCGCCTCTGCGGCGACCTTGACGAGTTCCAGGGCCCTGTCGGTGGCTGTCACGTTGTGCCTGCTGCCTTACTTGGTCGGGATGCGGGTCCGCGTGGCGCGGTCAGGACTCCAGGTAGAGCCCGGTCTTGTGGATGTAGCGGACGATGCCGTCCGGTACGAGGTACCAGATGGGTTCGCCCTTGCGGACGCGTTCGCGGCACTCGGTGGAGGAGATGGCGAGCGCGGGGACCTCCACCAGGGAGACCTTGCCCGCGGGCAGGCCGGTGTCACTGAGGTGGTGTCCGGGCCGGTTACAGCCTACGAAATGTGCGAGGTCGAAGAGTTCGTCGACGTTGTGCCAGCTCAGAATGGCGCCCAAAGCGTCGGCCCCGGTGATGAAGAAGAGCTCCACGTCCGGGCCGTAGGCGGCGCGCATCTGGCGGAGGGTGTCGAGGGTGTAGGTGGGTCCGGAACGGTCGATCTCGACCCGGTCGACCCTGAACTGGGGGTTCTCGGCGGTCGCGATGACCGTCATGAGGTAGCGGTCCTCGGAGGGGGTGACCTTGTCGAGGTCCTTCTGCCAGGGTTGGCCGGTGGGCACGAAGACCACCTCGTCGAGTCCGAAGAGGTGGGCGACCTCACTCGCGGCGACGAGGTGTCCGTGGTGGATGGGGTCGAAGGTTCCGCCCATGATTCCGACCCGCGTCGGTGCGGAGCCGTCCCGTCTCACGGGTGAGCTCCCTCCGTGGGAGCCGCCGGTGGCCTGGTGTGTCACTGTGCGCTCCGTTTCGCCGTGGCGCTGCCGTCTTGCCGGTTTCGGCCAACCGAGGTTAGCCGACCCTGGCGGGTGTCGGCCCTCTCCCGGGCGCGTTACTCCCGGATCAGCTGAAACAAGGGCCGGGACGCCGTACTTCCCGCGGGTTCGTGAAACTCCGGGGAGTCAAGTCATATCTCGATGGCCCGGAACCGTGGCCAACGGGCATCGTGCCGCATAGCATGCCGTTATGGCCAACTCACCAGACCGCGTACGCGTCCGGCTCACAGACATCTCCCCACGTGCCTACGAGCACCCCGCCGACCGTGGCGCCCTGGTCGCGCTGCGATCGCTGTCGGGCTTCGACACTCTCGTCAAGTCCCTGTTCGGTCGGGTCAACGAGCGCTCGCTCCGCCTGATGTTCCTCTCCAGCGCCGTGCGGGTCAGCCCCACGCAGTTCCCGGAGCTGCACGACTACCTCCGCGACGCCGCCTACGTCCTGGACCTGGACGAGGTGCCCGAGCTCTACGTGAAGATGGACCCCCAGCCCAACGCCATGGCGATCGGCCGCAAGAAGCCGTTCATCGTCATGACGACCGGTCTGTTCGACCTCTTCAACGACGAGGAGAAGCGGTTCGTCATCGGCCACGAGGTCGGTCACGTGCTGAGCGGGCACTCCGTGTACCGCACCATGCTCCTGCTGCTGGTGTGGCTCTCCACCAAGATCATGTGGATCCCGCTGGGCGCGATCGCGATCCAGGCGATCCTGGCGGGTCTGCGGGAGTGGCAGCGCAAGTCCGAGCTCTCCAGCGACCGCGCCGGTCTGCTCGCCTGCCAGAACCCCGAGGCCGCCAAGCGCGCCCTGATGAAGCTGGCCGGCGGCTCGAACCTGTCCCAGATGAACCCGGACGCGTTCATGGAGCAGGCCCGCGAGTACGAGGGCGGCGGCGACGCCGTGGACAGCGTCCTCAAACTGATGACCACCATCCCGCAGAGCCACCCGTTCGCGGTGGTGCGGGTGGCCGAGTTGCACCGGTGGATCGAGAGCGGCGAGTACCAGCGGGTCCTGGACGGTGAGTACGCGCGCCGTTCCACCGACCGTGACGCCAGTGTCTCGGAGGAGGCGAGCAACGCGGCCAACTCCTACCGGGAGGGCTGGAGCCGTTCCTCCGACCCTCTGGTGAAGACCATCCGGGACGTGGCGGGCGGCGCCGGGCGCGCCGGCGGCCAGATCTTCGACACGGTGGCGGACCGCTGGCGGGGCGGCCAGAAC
Organism: Nocardiopsis sp. L17-MgMaSL7; assembly: GCF_003182025.1. Taxonomy (NCBI): domain Bacteria; kingdom Bacillati; phylum Actinomycetota; class Actinomycetes; order Streptosporangiales; family Nocardiopsidaceae; genus Nocardiopsis; species Nocardiopsis sp. L17-MgMaSL7. The sequence continues at coordinate 443,844 of NZ_QGTF01000002.1, forward strand.
GGCGGCTCCGAGGGCGGCGGCGACCAGAGCGGCAACAGCAACTAGCCCCACCCGAACTCTTCGGGGGCGGCGCCCGGTCCGGCCGGGTACCGCCCCCTTGGTGTGTCCGGGGCCCTGGGGCGCGGTCAGCCCCAGCCGTGGGCGAGTGTGTCGCGCACCTCGCGCCAGGCGGCGCGTTCGGGGTCGATGACGGCGAAGTGGTCGATGCCGGGGACCTCCCGGTAGTCGACGGGGTCGCCGGCCGCTGCGGCCGCTGCCACGTAGTCGCGGCTGTGCTGGACCGGTACTCGCTGGTCGACGTCCCCGTGGACGACCAGCTGGGGAAGGCCGAGGGGCAGTCGGTGCAGTGGTGAGGACTCGGAGTACAGGGCGGGTGCGGGGTCGGGGCCGAGGAAGGGTGCGACGGCCCCCTCCCCCAGTTCGGCCTCCGCGCAGCGGCGCAGGTCGGTGATGGGGGCGATGGCGACCACTGAGGTGACCAGGGATTCGGCCGCCGTCATCAGGGCGAGGTGTCCCCCGGCCGAGTGCCCGATGGACACCACGCGTGAGGCGTCCAGGCCCGGGTCGCGGTCCGCGGTGGCGGCGAGCAGGTCGAGGGCGCGGGCGACGTCGTCCCGGGTCTGCGGCCAGCCGCCGCCGTCCTCTCCGGTGCGCCGGTACTCGATGTTCCAGACCGCCCACCCGGTGGCGGCGAGGTCGTGGGCGATCGGGTCCATGAGGTGGGCGTCGTGCAGGTCGCGCCACCAGCCGCCGTGCAGGAGGACCGCCACGGGCGCGGGGCCCTCGGCGCCCTCGGGGTCCCCGGGGTCCTCGGGGTCCCCGGGGTCCTCGGGGTCCTCGGGGTCCCAACGGTGGATGATCTGGCTGGGGTAGGCACCGTAGGACGTCGTCACCGCGGTCTCCCTTGCTCGTGGCCCGTCCCGTCCCGGTTCCGGGGCGCCCGGGGCCTCTGGGCGCCCCTCCAGTGCCGGGTGGCCGGTGTCTCGGAGGAACGTAGCAGGTCGGGCCGGGGTGGGGGGCCGTGGGGGACGACCCGGTGTCGAAGTCGGCCGCGCGCTCCCGGCGCCGGTGCGCGAAGACGTGGTGTCGTCGCTGAGGAGCTCCACGGAAGGACCTCGACCCTCGTCGTGACGTGATCCACCCGACATCATAGATGTGCGGTAACGGTGACGACCGCCAAGAGACCTACATGGAGAGTTCTCCGCGGTGTGCCCGACCACCGGTGATGGCGTGGACCACCCGGGGCATGTGGGTTCCTGCCGCTATCGTGTCCGCGTGACGTCCAACAGCGACCGGCCAGCCGGGACCGCCGCCGATCCCCTGCCGGACACCCCCACCGGTACCTCGGCCGACTCCGAGCGGCGGCGGCCGAGGTCGCTGATCGTCTCCTTCTTCGGCTCCTACGCCCGTGACGTGGGCGGGTGGATCGGGGTGGCCGACCTCATCGTGCTCATGGCCGGCCTCGACGTGGACGGCCCCGCCGTACGCTCGGCGGTGTCCCGGCTCAAGCGCCGGGGGTTGTTGACCCCGGAACGCCTGGGCGGGGTGGCCGGGTACCGCCTGTCCGAACAGGGACGACGCATCCTCGCCGAGGACGACCAGCGCGTCTTCGGCCACCGGCCCGCCCGCGTTCAGGACGGCTGGGTGCTCGTGGTCTTCTCGGTGCCCGAGACCGAGCGGCGCCGCCGCCACGCCCTGCGCGCCCAGCTCACCCGGCTCGGCTTCGGCACCACCGCCGCCGGTGTGTGGATCGCCCCCGCCCACCTGGCCGACCAGGCCCGCAGAGCGCTTCGCGACCTCGGACTGGAGGAGCACGCGGAGCTGTTCCACGCCTCCTACCTGGATTTTCGCGATCTCACCGCGTCCGTGTCGCGCTGGTGGGACTTGCCCGGGCTCCAGGCGATGTACCAGGGGTTCCTCGACGAGCACGAACCGGTGGCGGCCGTCTGGCGCCGCCGGGGCGCCCGCTCACACCAGGAACCGGGACTGCGCGCGGCAGCCTTCGCCGACCACCTACGGGCGGTGGACGCGTGGCGGCGGATGCCCTTCCACGACCCGGGTCTGCCCCCGGAGTTGCTCCCCGACCGCTGGGCCGGCAGCCGGGCGTCTCGGGTCTTCTTCGATCTGCACGCCCTCTTGCGCGAACCGGGCCTGCAGCACGTCCGCGCCGCGGCGGCCCTCGGCCCCACCGCCTCGTAGGGCTCCTCCCAGCACCTCGGAGCGGGCGCCCGCCAGGGCGACCTGCCCGGGGATCACGGTGGCCACCCCCTCTCCCCGGTGAAGTCCGAAGTGCCGCCAGTGTTCGGCCACGGGGCGGACTCACGGAAGGGGCTCACCGGTGGGTTCCTCCGCCGTCGATGGTCAGTGACTGGCCGTTGACCGCCCCTGCCAGGGGGCTCGCCAGATAGACGACGGCGGCGGCCACCTCGTCGGGTTCGATGAGTCGGCCCAGAGGGCTGGTCGTGGCCAGGGTCGCCTCGGCCTGTTCGAGCCCGCGCCCCGTGCGTTCGGCGATGCGGGCCACGGAGCGCTCGGTCATGGGGGTGCGGACAAAGGAGGGGCACACGGCGTTGCTGGTGACACCGGTGCCCACGACCTCGGCGGCGACGGCCCGAGCGAGGCCGAGCATCGCGTGTTTGGAGGCCGTGTAGGCGGCGGTGTAGCGGGATCCGGTGTGCGCGGCGGTGGAGGCGATGAAGACGATCCGCCCCCGGTCGCGGGCGAGCATGCCGGGCAGGAGCGCCCTGGTGAGCAGGAAGGCCGAGGTGGTGTTGGTGCGCAGGTGGGTGTCCCACAGGTCGAGGTTGGTGCCTCGCAACGGTGCGCTCTGTGCGGTGCCCGCGTTGTTGACCAGGACGGACACTTCTCCGAGGCCGTCCGCGAGGGACTCCACCGCCTGTTCGTCGGTGATGTCGCAGATCCGGGTGGTGACGTTGAGGCCGTGTGCGCGGGCCCGGCGCTCCATGGCGGCGAGCCGCCCGGAGTCCCGCCCGAGGGCGATCACCTCGTCCCCCTCACTCGCCAGGGCGAACACGATGGCCCGCCCGATTCCGCCGGAACCACCGGAGACCACGACACGCCGTTCGGAGTCAGCCATGCCCCGGAATGTATCACCGGGCCATGACCGTCGTCACTGCTACGACATATCAGTGGTGTTTGTGGGACAGATGGGGTCGAAGAGTTCCCGGAGGCGGCCTGGACCCACACGAGAACAGCGCCGACGGCACGGGGCCGTCGGCGCTGCTGGAGGCGGAGGGCGGGGGGTGGCCCTCCGCCGGGTGTGCCGTGGTCGCGCCGCCTGGGACGGCGAGACCGACTGGAGCGGGACCGGCTAGAAGGCGGGACCGGCCTCCAGGGCGTCCTCGATGGTCTGGGCGCGAAGCTCCTCGACCGTCTCCTCCAGGTCCGCCTCGTGCGCCTCGAACTCGGCGGTCACCTCGGCGGCCAGCGCCCGCAGCGCGACCTCCTGGGTGACGATGCCACCGCGCACGCGGTTGTTGTCGCCGACCTGGGCGGTCGGGCTGTTGTCGGAGGTGGTCAGGTCGCCACCCACGATGTTGTTGTCGATGTACACACCACCGGAGACTCCGGTGACCGTCAGGTTGCCGTCGATGTAGTTGAGCGAGCTGGCGAAGCCCTCCTCGGCGCCCGCACCGACCGCCACCGGGCCGTTGCCGCCGCTGTAGGTCGCGTCTCCGATGACCTCGCTGTCGGCGAGGATGCCGCCGGAGGCCGCGTCCGTGACGGAGAGGTCACCGCGCACCACGCTGTCGAAGATGTCCACGTACTCCACACCCTCGGCCGTCACGCCACCCAGACGGGAGTCGGTGACGTAGACCTCGCCGACACTGGCGTCGACGGAGGAGGCGGAGGAACCGACCACGAAGACGAAGCCGTCGTTGTCGGCGCCCTCGGCGGGCGCGGCGCTCAGACCGGCGACCGAGGTGCCCTCCTCCAGGTAGGTGCCGTAGGAGCCGGTGTTGACGACGTCCCCGGCGACCTTGGTGTCGGAGGCGTCGAAGTAGCCACCGTTGGAGACGGTCACGCCGCCGTCGATCTGACCACCGAGGACGTGCAGGTTGGCGTCGCCCTCGACGGTGACCTTGCCCTGGATGACGGTGCCGTCAAGGAAGCAGCTCGCACCGGCCGGGACCTTGAGATCAGTGGGCAGGGTGACCGCGCCACCGTGCCCAGAGCAGAGAGTGATCAGGTCCGCCTGGGCGGGGGCGGCCATGAGGGTGACGCCGCCGATGGCCAGGGCCGCGGTGGCGGTGGACGCAGCGATCTTGCTCCCGAACTTCATGCGGGGGAATTCCTTTCGTCGTGACCGGTGGGGTCCGACGCTCCTGATGAGGGTGCGGGAAGAGCGCCTGGGGACACCACAGTGAAAGTACCGACCCCAAAGCGCTTTGGGAATACTTGCAGGAGAAGATTCGCTTCTGCCCAGGTTTCCAGCAGAAGAATTCACCTGGTGACGTGTGTTACCCCGAGGGGCTGCGGATAGCCTCTGGTGCGGTTGTGCACGGCCGGTGCGGGCACACGAATGGTCGCCCGGACATCCGAGCGACCATTCTGGTACGTGCCGACGGTTCCCCCGGCTACTTCAGGTGACCGTCCCCGGTGACCACGTACTTGGTCGAGGTCATTTCAGTGAGCCCCATCGGGCCCCTGGCGTGCAGTTTCTGGGTGGAAATGCCGATCTCGGCGCCGAATCCGAACTCGCCGCCGTCCGTGAAGCGCGTGGACGCGTTCACCATCACCGCCGCCGAGTCCACCCGGGCGACGAAGTACCGGGAGGTGCTGAGCGAGTCGGTGACGATCGCCTCGGTGTGCTGGGTGGAGTACCGCCGGATGTGCGCGATCGCCGCGTCCACGTCCGGGACCACCCGCACGGCCAGGTCCATGGACAGGTACTCGGTGGCCCAGTCCTCCTCGGTGGCCTCGACCACGGTGGCGCCGGTCGGGTGGGCCGCGGCGACCGCGAGCACGCGCTCGTCGCCGTGCACGGTCACCCCGGCCTCGGCCAGGGACACGAGCACGCGCGGCAGGAAGTCCTCGGCCACGGACTCGTGCACCAGGAGGGTCTCGGCGGAGTTGCACACCGAGCAGCGCTGGGCCTTGGAGTTGACCGCGATGGCCACCGCCTTGTCGAGGTCGGCGTCGGCGTCCACGTACACGTGGCACAGGCCCTCGCCGGTCTCGATGACAGGGACCGTGGAGTCGCGCACCACGGCCTGGATGAGCGAACCGCCGCCACGCGGGATGAGTACGTCGACGAGCCCGCGGGCCCGCATCAGCGCGGTGGAGGACTCCCGGGTTCGGCCGGGGACCATCTGGATGGCGTCGGTCGGGACGCCGGTGCCCTCCAGTGCCTCGCGCAGCACCGCGACGATGGCGGTGTTGGAGTTGTAGGCGGAGGAGGAGCCGCGCAGCAGGGCGGCGTTGCCGCTCTTGAGGCACAGGGCTGCGGCGTCCACGGTGACGTTGGGCCGGCCCTCGTAGATGATGCCGATGACCCCGAGGGGCACCCTGATCTGCCGCAGGTCCAGGCCGCCCGGCAGGACACCGCCGCGCACGGACTCGCCGACCGGGTCCGGCAGCTCGACGATCTCGCGCACCGCCTCCGCGATGGCCTCGATCCGCGCCGGATTCAGGGTGAGCCGGTCGATCATGGCGGGGCTGGTGCCGTCCTGGCGGGCCTGTTCGACGTCCTCGGCGTTGGCGGCGGTGATCTCGTCCGCCCTCTTGACCAGGGCGTCGGCGATGGCCAGCAGGGCGGCGTCCTTCACGGACCGGCTGAGCGGGGCGAGGTCGGCCGCCGCGTCCCCTGCGCGTTCGGCGACCGCGTGGACCGCGCGCTCGATGTCACTCATGGCTGTCATCCTTGTCGGGGCTTCCTTGCTCGGGAGGCCGCCCGGGCCGGTGGACCCACCCCTTCGTAGGGCACCGGACCAGGAGGATCTCCCTCAGCGTATAGGGCCCCGCCCCCGGAGACACCGGGTTATCCACAGGGTGAGACGGCGGAGCGCCCCGCGTCCCTCTCAGGTCCAGCCGTAGCGGTCCCTGAGGACCGCCGCGACCTTCCAGAACAGGCTCTCCTCCATGACGGCGGCCTCCCGGCGGATCGCCGCCTCGTCGAACTCGAAGAGGCGGTCCACCCGCACGAAGGAGTCACGGCCCTCCCGGTCCCAGGCGCCCGTGCCGATCGGCAGCCAGTCCTGGCGTTCGTGCTCGTCGGGGACCTGCGTGGAGAGCATGAGTCCGTGCAGACGCCGCCCCTTTCGCCCCACCACGAGCAGGGGGCGGTCCTTGCCCTGGGTGGCGTCCTCCTCGTAGGGCACCCAGGTCCACACGATCTCGCCCGCGTCAGCGAGGCCGTCCTTCTCTGGCGCGTAGACGAGTCTGGTGGCGTTGCGTCCGGTGGGGACCTCGCGCACCGCACCCTCATGGGGGTGGGTCTCGGTTCCCTGTTGGAGACCGCCCCGCTGCGGGGTGTCGCCGTCGCGCCGGGAGCTGCCGTTCCGTCGGGGTGCGCCGCCCTGTGGCGGGTTTCCGTGCTGTGTCGTGTGTTGGCTCACGCACCGCATCCTAGGACCCGCGCGGCCCCCGCGCACAGCGCTCCGGGGGCGCCGTCGGCACGCGATCAGTCCAGGTCCAGCAGGGCGCGCAGGGCCCGGACGCAGTGGTCGGCCTCGGCGGTCGGGTCGGTGACGCGTTCCTCGTCGGGGACGGCCGCCCAGCGAAGGGCCCTGGCCTCCAGGTAGGCGGTCCACGCGTCGGTGACCGCCGCCGCCGACTCGGGGGCGCCGAGCAGGGCGCGTACGCGGGCACCCATGGTCTCGCGCAGGTCCTCCACCAGCGCGCCGTCCAGGGTCACCGGACCCGCGCCGAACACCAGCGCCGCATAGGACGCCCGGCGCCGGTTCACCTGTTCGATGTAGCGCTCGGCGAACTGGGTCACCGCGTCCCAGCCGGTGCGGTCCTCGTCGGGGGCGGTGTTGCGCACGACGCGCCGTCCGGCGGCGGCCACGACGGCCTCGTGGAAGGCGGTCTTGTTGGGGAAGTAGTGGAACAGCAGACCTCGGGAGATGCCCGCCTCCCTCGCGACCTCGTCCACCGCCAACTCCTGGATGGGACGTTCCACCAGCATGCGCAGGCCGATCCCGACCAGTTGGCGCCTGCGTTCGTCCTGGGTCATCCGCGTCCGGCGCGGAGCTGCTCCACTCACCCTATTGAGCGTTGCTCAACAAGGTCGTAGTGTCAACGACATGGACTTCGCACCCTCCCCCCGCGCCACCGACCTCGTCGGGCGGGTCCGCACCTTCGTCGAGACCGGGATCGAGCCCGTCGAGGAGGCCCGCCAACACGACCCCGCCGCGCTCCGGGCCGACGGCGACCCGTGGCGCCCCCTGCCCGTGGTCGACGAGCACCGCGCCCGCGCCCGGAGACTGTGGAACCTCTTCCCGCCCGCCGCACACGAGGGCCCCGACGCCGAGCGGCTCACGGACGGACCGGGCGAGGCGCACCGGGCCGTGGTCGCCCGGCTCGAACCGGTGAAGCACGGAGTCCGCAGATGAGCGCCCCCGAGCGGGGGACCCCGACAACCGGTGCGGGCCGACGCGTCCTCGTCACGGGCGGCGCCTCCGGCCTGGGCGCCGCACTGGTGGCCGCGTTCGCGGCGCGCGGGGACCGGGTGGTCGCCACCGACCTCGCCGAACGCGCCCCCGACCCCCTTCCCCAGGACGTCACCTACCTGCGCCTGGACGTGACCTCCGACGACGACTGGGCGGCGGCCCTGACCCACGTCGAGGAACGGTGGAGCGGGCTCGACGTGCTGGTCAACAACGCCGGGATCGCCGCGGGCGGACGGATCGACGTCCTCACCGTCGAGGACTGGCGGCGGATCACCGAGATCAACCTGTTCGGCGTGGTTCGGGGCTGCCGCACGTTCACCCCGCTGTTCAAGCGGCAGGGGTCGGGACACGTCGTCAACGTCGCGTCCATGGCCGGGCTCGTGCACCCGCCGGTCATGAGCTCCTACAACGCGGTCAAGGCGGCGGTCGTCGCGCTCAGCGAGACCCTCCGGCACGAGCTCGCCCCCTACGGCGTCACCGCCTCGGTGGTGTGCCCGTCGTTCTTCCGTACCAACCTGGCCGCCTCCCTCAGTGGCAGCGACCCCGAGGTGGAGGCCTCCGCGACCAGGCTGATCAACGGTTCGCGGCTGTCCGCCGACGAGGTGGCCGCGCGCGTGCTCCGAGGGACGGACCGGCGTCGTCCGGTCATCCTCACCGACCGGGAGGGCCGAGCCGCGGTCCTCGCCAAGCGCTGGCTGCGCCCCCTGTACGACCGCGCGATGCGCCGGGTGGCCGAGGGCGTGCGCCGCCGTGTGGAGCGCCCCTCCCCCACACCCGAGGACCCCACGGAGAACCGCGTATGAGCAAGGGAACCATCATCATCACCGGCGCCTCGGCCGGGCTGGGCGCCGAGATGGCCCGCCAGTTCGCGGCGCTCGGCTACGACCTCGGCCTGTGCGCCCGGCGCACCGAGCCCATGGCCGTCCTCCGGGACGGGATCGCCGCGGTCCACCCCGACCGCCGCGTGGTGCTCCGGGCCCTGGACGTCACGGACGACGAGGCGGTGCACCGGGTCTTCGGGGAGATCGCCGCCGAGCTCGGCGGGGTGGACCGGGTCATCGTCAACGCGGGCCTGGGCAAGGGCGCGGCGCTCGGCACGGGCCGACACGACGCCAACCGGCAGACCGCCATGACCAACTTCGTGGGCGCCCTCGCGCAGGCCGACGCCGCCATGGAGATCTTCCGTGGACAGGAGCGCGGCCACCTCGTGATGGTCTCCTCCATGTCGGCCCTGCGCGGCATGCGCCGGGCCATGACCGTCTACTCCGCCACCAAGGCCGGGGTGGCCGCCGTGGCCGAGGGGCTGCGCTCCGAGGGCGTGCCGGGGCTGGACGTGTCGGTGGTCTACCCCGGCTACATCCGCACGGAGATGAACGAGCACGTCGCTCAGAGGACCCGGTTCATGGTCGACACGGAGGTCGGCGTCCGAGCCATGGTCGCAGCCATCGAGAGGCGGCGGGTCCGGGCCTACGTCCCCGCCTGGCCCTGGGCGCCCATCGGCTTCCTGCTGAAGCGGCTGCCGCTCTCCGTGGTCAGAAGACTGACGTGAGCCGAGGGGTCCCCCGGGGGAGCCGCATCGGGGCGGCCTCACAGCTCCCGGACAGTGCGCATGATCCGGTCACGCGCGTCAACGCCTTCGGGGACCGGGACCAGCGGGTGGATGTGGAAGGCCCCCTCCTCCACGAAGAGCTCGGCCACTCCCCCGGCCTCGGTGACGCGGTCGTGCAGGCGACGTGTGTCGGGCAGGAGCAGGTCGCGGGTGCCGATGTACAGGTCCATGGGGGGCAGCCCCGCCATCGGCCCGTACAGCGGACTGAGCCGGGGCTCGGCGAGGTCGTCCCCGTCCGCCCACTCCCCTGCGGCCTCCAGCAGACCCACCGGTGCCAGCCAGGGGTCGGACCCCTCCACCTCCGCGATGTCGGGGTTGGACATCGTCAGGTCGGTCCACGGGGAGATCAGGACCAGCCTCGCGGGCAGCGGCAGCCGTGCCCCGGGCAGGGTCTGGGTGAGTGCCAGCGCGAGCCCTCCCCCGGCGGAGTCACCCGCGATCAGGGTGCGCTCCGGCGGGGCGTCCTCCGTCAGTTCCCGGTAGACCCGGGTGACGAACGGGAAGGCCTCACGGTAGGTGTGCTCCGGTGCCAGGCCGTAGATCGGCACCTCCACCCGGCAGCCGGCGTCGGCGATCCGGGCGACCAGCACCCAGTGCCACGCGGCGATCTCGCTGACGTAGGTGCCCCCGTGCAGGTAGAACACCGCCCTCTCCGGTTCGACGACGCTGCGGGGACGCACCGTGTAGACGGGGAAGCCGCCGACCTCCCTGCGGGTGATCCAGTGCCGTGCGCTGAGCCACTGCGGCGGCTCCGCGTCCTCCTTGGGTTCGTGGAGCCACTCCCGGGTGTCCTCCACCGACTCCAGGGTCGGTTTGCGCAGGACCCGGAGGGCCAGCGACGCCAGGTGTGTCATCAGACTGGACATGGGTGTCACCCTCCTCGGGACGTTCTCTCGGACTCTTTCACGCACGGACGACAGGCGTGCGCGAAGGGCGACGGCGCGGCCGGTGATCGAACGCCCGGACACACCGAGGGCCGGCCCGGACCCACGGCCCGGACCGGCCCTCGGCGGTCGTCCGTCAGAGCACCACGAGGTCGTCGCGGTGCACGAGCTCGCGCTCGTAGGAGGGGCCCATCTCCCGGGCCAGCCACCGGGTGGACCGGCCCATCAGGTCCGGGATCTCGGCGGCGTCGTAGTTGACCAGGCCCCGAGCGACCACCGTGCCCTGCTCGTCGCGCAGATCCACGGGGTCACCGGCACTGAAGTCGCCGTCGACCCCGACGACCCCGGCGGGCAGCAGCGACGCCTTCTCACGCACCACCGCGTTGACCGCCCCCGGGTCCAGGACCAGGCTGCCCCGCCCCGCCGTGGCGTGGGCCAGCCACAGCTGGCGCGCGGAGGGGCGGCGGCCGTCAGCGGCAGCGAAGAACGTACCCACCCGCTCGCCGGACAGGGCGGAACGGACGTTGGCGGCCGAGGTCAGGAGGGTGGGCACCCCGGCCTCGGTGGCGATGCGCGCCGAGTCGACCTTGGTGACCATCCCGCCGGTGCCCACGCCCCGCTTGCCCGAGGAGCCGATGTCGATCCCGTCCAGGTCGTCCCGTCCGCGCACCAGGTGCACGATCGAGGTCCCCTCGTCGGCGGGGTTGCCGTCGTAGAGCGCGTCCACGTCGGAGAGCAGCACGAGGGCGTCGGCCCTCATCAGGTGCGCGACCAGAGCGGCGAGGCGGTCGTTGTCTCCGAACCGGATCTCGTGGGTGGCCACGGTGTCGTTCTCGTTGACGATCGGCAGGGCGCCAATGTCCAGCAGGCGGCGCAGCGTGCGCTGGGCGTTACGGTGCTGCACCCGGCGCATCATGTCCTCCACCGTCAGCAGAACCTGGGCGGCGGTCAGACCGTGCCCGGCCAGCTCGGCGGCGTAGGAGGCCACGAGGAGCCCCTGGCCGACACTGGCGGCGGCCTGCTGTGAGGCAAGATCGTGCGGGCGGCGGGCCATACCCAGCGGCGCCATCCCGGCGGCCACCGCGCCGGAGGAGACCAGGATCACCTCCTGGCCGAGGGCCCTGCGGTCCGCCAGGACCTCGACCAGGTCCCTGATCCGGCCGGAGTCGATCAGCCCGTCCGGGGTGGTCAGTGAGGACGACCCCACTTTGACCACGATCCGGCGGGCCCCGGCGACCGCCGCCCGCCCGGCCGACTCCAGGGTGTCGACGTCACTCTGCCCGGCTTGTCGGCCGGTGTGCTGCTGGGTGTCTGCGCTGTGCACCACGAGGGGCTTTCCATCCGTGGCACGGCGCCCTCCCGAGCGCCGTGCTCGTACCTTGTCTGGGTCCGGCTGGTGTGTGGAGCGGTCGGTCCCCGCGCGGGTCAGCCCAGCCGGGCGTCGGTTCCGCGCGGGCCGGACGGGACGACCTCGGCGTCCATCGAGTTGTCCCAGTCGAAGACCACGGCGTCCTCGTCCGTGCCGATCTGCACCTCGGCGCCCTGGGTGGCACCGGCCTTGGCCAGCGCCTCCTCGATGCCGAGGCGGTTGAGCCGCTCGGCCAGGTAGCCGACGGCCTCGTCGTTGGAGAAGTCGGTCTGACGCACCCACCGGGCGGGCTTGTCACCGCGCACCTGGAAGGAGTTGTCGCCGAGCGGCACGACCTCGAAGGGGACGTCCCCGATCATCTTCGGGCGCAGCACGATGCGGGTGGGCTCCTCGACCGGTGCGGCCTGACGGGCCGCCGCCACCTGCTCGGCCAGGGCGAAGGAGAGTTCGCGCAGACCCTCACGGGAGGCCGCGGAGACCTCCATCACCTTGTAGCCGCGCTCCTCCAGCATGGGGGTGACCATGTCGGCGAGGTCGCGGGCCTCGGGGACGTCCACCTTGTTCAGGGCGACGATGCGCGGGCGGTCGGACAGGTCCACCCCGGCCTGCTCGCTGTAGGCGGACAGCTCCGCCTCCAGGGCGTCGAGGTCGCTGACCGGGTCGCGGCCCTGCTCGTAGGTGGCGCAGTCCAGGACGTGCAGCAGGGTGGAGCAGCGCTCGATGTGGCGCAGGAACTCCAGGCCCAGGCCCTTGCCCGCGCTCGCACCGGGGATCAGGCCGGGCACATCGGCGATGACGTACTGGGTCGCGCCCGCCTCCACCACTCCCAGGTTCGGGATGAGGGTGGTGAACGGGTAGTCGGCGATCTTGGGCCGGGCCGCCGACATCGCCGCGATCAGCGACGACTTCCCGGCGCTGGGGAAGCCCACCAGGCCGACGTCGGCGATGGTCTTCATCTCCAGGCGCACGTCGAAGGCCTCGCCCTCCTCGCCCTTGAGGGCGAAGCCGGGGGCCTTGCGCTTCTTGGAGGCCAGCGCGGCGTTGCCCAGGCCGCCACTGCCGCCCTGGGCCAGGACCAGGCGGGTGCCGTGGCCGACCAGGTCGGCGATGACCTCCCCGTCGCCCTTGGTGACCACGGTGCCGTCGGGGACGGTCAGGACCAGGTCCTGCCCCTTGGCTCCGGCCCGGTGGCCGCCCTGTCCCGGAGTGCCGTTCTGAGCGTTGCGGTGCGGACGGCGCTGGTAGTCCAGCAGCGTCGCGGACTGGGCGTCGACCTCCAGGACGACGTCGCCGCCCTGGCCGCCGTTGCCGCCGTCCGGGCCGCCCAGCGGCTTGAACTTCTCACGGTGCACGGAGGCACAGCCATGCCCGCCGTTCCCGGCCTTGACGTGCAAGACCGCCTCGTCGACGAAGTCAGGCATAGCTCTCCCCGTTACTCTTGCGGTCCCCGCCACCCGGCGTGGACCGGTACTCCTCATGCGTCATCTCACCAGTGACAACGCGAAGGGCGGGCCAGTGTTCCCTGGCCCGCCCCCGAAAAACCGCTGTTGCCGGCGCAGCCTACTCGGCGGCGACCGGAACGATGTTGACGGCCTTGCGACCGCGGAAGTTGGCGAACTTGACCTCGCCATCGACCAGCGCGAACAGCGTGTCGTCGCCGCCACGGCCGACGTTCGCACCGGGGTGGAACTTGGTGCCGCGCTGACGGATCAGGATCTCACCGGCCGAGACGGCCTGACCGCCGAAGCGCTTCACGCCGAGGCGCTTGGCGTTCGAGTCACGACCGTTACGGCTGGACGAAGCGCCCTTCTTATGTGCCATTTCTCCAGGCCTCCTACTTCGCCGCGATGCCGGTGACGCGCACCTGGGTGTGCTTCTGGCGGTGACCCTGGCGCTTCTTGTAACCGGTCTTGTTCTTGTACTTCAGGATGTTGATCTTGGGGCCCTTGGTCTCGCCGAGGACCTCGGCGGTGACCGTGTAGCCGCTCAGCTTGTCGGCCTCGCTGATGACATTGTCACCGTCGACCACAAGGATGGGCTGCCACGTGAGGGTGGCGCCGGTCTCGTCGGAGACCCTGTCGATGTTCAGGACGTCATCGACAGACACCTTCTCCTGTCGGCCGCCCGCTCGCACGATCGCGTACACCGGGTAACTCTCTTCCTGCTCGCTCAACGAATAATGCGCTCACTCATGACCGTGATGCCACGATCCACGAATCGCCTGTAGCGGGGCGCGGGGATCTGAGGGAAACAAACCCACCTTGGTGGAGAGCACTGCGGTCTCGGGGCGCGCGAACATTTGGGGCGCGCCGACGCACCGTCCATCAGATTACCACCGACCCGACACAGGCCCGCACACGTGCCCTGGCCCGGACCCGTTCACGAACGGGTCCGGGCCAGACTGCTGTCCCGCCTCGACCGCTGATCAGCGGACGTCGACCGCGGTGGACTCACTGGTCTGTGAGGTCACCGCCGCCTTGGTCCGCCGCGTACGGCGGCGCTTGGGCCGCTCGGTGGCGCCGTCGGCGTCACCCTCCGCGGTGGCGGGTGTCTCGGTGGCGTCGGAGTCCGAGACCTGCTCGGCACCGCTCGCCGGTGTCTGCTCACCCTCACCGCTGTCGGCCGGGGCCGCCTTGCGGGTGCTGGTGCGCCGACGGGTCTTCCTGGCCGGGGCCTCCTCGGCCACAGGGGCCTCAGCGGGCTCCTCAGCCGGCTTGTCCTCCGACACGGACCCCTCGGCCGCCTCAGTGGGCTCGGCGACCTTCTTCGCACGCGAGGAGCGCTTACGCGTCTTCTTCGCGGGAGCGGCCTCCTCGGCGGCCGGAGCCTCGGCCGGAGCGGACTCGCCAGAGGGAGCCGACTCGGGCTGGTCGGCTCCGGCGGCCACCGGCTCCGCTGCCTTGCGGCCACGGCTCTTCCTGGTGGTCTTCTCCGCCTTCTCCGCCTTGGCGGGCTTCTCGGCCTGCTCGACGGGCTGGTCGGCCGCCTCCTCGCCGTTCACGGGGAGGTCGTCGCCGTCCTGCTTGTCGGACCTGTCCGCCTTGCCCGAGGCGTCCTTGTCACCCGAGGACGCCTTGTCCCCGGTCGACTCGGCGTCGCCCTTGCCCTTCTTCTTCTTGCGTCCGCCGGTGCCGCCACCGCCGCCGCCCTTGTTCTCCACCGGGTCGCCGGAGAGCAGCAGGCCGCGACCGTTGCAGTGGTCACAGGTGTGCGAGAAGGCTTCGAGCAGGCCCTGGCCGACCCTCTTACGGGTCATCTGCACCAGTCCGAGCGAGGTGACCTCGGCCACCTGGTGCTTGGTCCGGTCACGGGACAGGCACTCCAGCATCCGGCGCAGCACCAGGTCCCGGTTGGACTCCAGCACCATGTCGATGAAGTCGATGACGATGATGCCGCCGATGTCACGCAGGCGGAGCTGGCGGACGATCTCCTCGGCCGCCTCCAGGTTGTTCTTGGTGACCGTCTCCTCGAGGTTGCCGCCCTGACCGGTGAACTTGCCGGTGTTGACGTCGACCACGGTCATGGCCTCGGTGCGGTCGATGATCAGCGAACCGCCGCTGGGCAGCCAGACCTTGCGCTCCAGGGCCTTGTTGATCTGCTCGTCGATCCGGTACGCGGAGAAGACGTCGCGGTCCTCGTCCCAGTGCGACAGCCGCTCGGAGAGGTTGGGCGCCACGTAGTCCACGTACTCGTGGACGGTGGTCCAGGCCTCGTCGCCGGAGACGACCAGGCTGGAGAAGTCCTCGTTGAAGACGTCGCGCACCACGCGCACCGTCAGGTCCGGCTCACTGTTGAGCAGGGACGGGGCGTTGGCCGACTTGGACTTGCGCTTGATCGAGTCCCACTGCTTGGCCAGACGCGTGATGTCGCGCTCCAGCTCCTCCTCGCTGGCGCCCTCGGCGGCCGTGCGCACGATCACACCGGCACCGGAGGGCATCACCTTCTTGAGGATGGTCTTGAGGCGCGCGCGCTCCTTGTCCGGGAGCTTGCGGCTGATGCCGGTCATCGAACCGCCGGGCACGTACACGAGGTAGCGGCCGGGCAGGCTGATCTGGCTGGTCAGGCGAGCACCCTTGTGGCCGACCGGGTCCTTGGTGACCTGCACCAGGACCGACTGGCCGGACTTGAGTACCGACTCGATGCGCTTGGGCTGGCCGTCCAGGCCGAACGAGTCCCAGTTGACCTCGCCCGCGTACAGCACGGCGTTGCGGCCCTTGCCGATGTCGACGAAGGCGGCCTCCATCGACGGCAGGACGTTCTGCACCCGGCCCAGGTACACGTTGCCCACGTAGGAACGGTGGGTGGCGCGGTCGACGTAGTGCTCGACCAGGATGTCGTCCTCGAGGACGGCGATCTGGGTGCGGTCGCCGGTCCGGCGCACGACCAGGTCGCGCTTGACCGCCTCACGGCGGGCCAGGAACTCGGACTCGGTGACGATGGGCGCGCGGCGGCGGCCCTGCTCGCGCCCCTCGCGGCGGCGCTGCTTCTTGGCCTCGAGGCGGGTGGAGCCGCGGACCGCCTGCACCTCGTTCTCGATGGGCCGTTCCTGGCGCGGCTCGCGCACCTTGACCACGGTGTTCGGCGGGTCGTCGTTGGTGGAGTCGCCCCCGGATCCCGAACGCCGACGACGGCGACGACGGCGACGGCTGCCGCCGCGCTCGCCCTCGGCGGACTCGTCCTCGGAGTCGTCCTCCTCGGCGGCCGCCCGGTCGTCCCCGCGCTGGTCCCTGGTGTCGTCCTCGGACGCGGCGGAGTCGCCTTCGTCGTTGTCGGAGTCCTCCGCGCCGCGCGAGCGACCGCGTCCACGGCCGCCGCGGCGGCGACGGCGACGGCTGGGGCGCTCGTCGGAGCCCGTCTCCTCGGCGGGGGCCTCGGCCGACTCGTCCTCGGTGTCGTCCTCGTCCTCGTCCGTTTCGGTGTCGGCTTCGACCACCGGCTCGGCCTTGGGGCGGGTCTGGACGGCGGCACTGGCCACCGGGGGCTGGAAGAGCATGGCGCCGGGAGGCTGGAAGACGGCGCCGCCGGTCTCGGCGGGGGCCTCCTCGGTCTCCTCGACGGCCTCCGGGGCGGGTGCCTCGACGGTCTTGGCGGAGCGGGAGCGTGTCCTTCCGCGCGTACGGCCGCGTCCGGTCTCCTTGGGCTCCTTGGCGTCGCCCGCGGTCTCGGCGGGCTCCTTCACCTCAGCGGGCTCCGGAGCGGGCGCGCTCGCCTTCTCGGCCGTGGCGCGGGCACGCGTGCGGCGCTGCGCGGCGGCCGGGGCGTCGTCCGGACGGCCCGCCGCGCGCACGGTGCGCTTGCGGGAGCTCGCGGACACCGAGGTGTTGACGGTGCCGACCTCTCCGGAACCGGCCAGTTTGGTGACCGGCGCGGTGGGCGCGGAGAAGACGTCGTCGGGCTCGGGGGGTGGTCCTGCCGCGCGGCGAGCGCCCTTGGCCGGCGCGGGTGTGGTCACCCGCACCGCACCGTCCCCCGCAGGGGGCGCCGCCGCCGTGTTCTCGGTTGTTTCAGTTGTACCCGCGGCGCCTTCGGCACCGTTGTTGGGCTCGTTCTCGAGCATCCGGGCGGTCTCCCGTCAAAGCACTCGGGCGCACCGCGACCTCATCGGTCGGTGGCGCGGCTCACGAGCGCTGTCGTCGCTGTGTCAGCGCCGACGACACCGGTGTGCCGTCGGGGCAAAGTCCTGTGGTTTCGCCCATGTTCCCCACTTTGGGGCCCTTCATGACGAAGATCCCGTCATGGGCGATGACGTCCGTGGTGAGCGGGTGCGTCGATCGTTCTTCTGGTCGTGCGCGGTCCCGGCGCTCTCAGTGATGGGAGCCTCGGGTCGGTCCGCGTCGAACGGATCAGCGATCACACCTGTCGCCTCGTCCAGTGGCCCCTGCGCCAGCCTGGTCATCGTCGGTGATGACGGCGGCGCGAGGTCGGCCAGTTGGCGGAGGCCGGTCAGCACGTCGTCTGGTCGTACAGCAGGTGTCGTGTGCCGTATGACCATTCGAAGTATGGCATATGTCGCGTGTCGGTCCCCTGGGACGCGCCCATGGGATCGGTGACACACGTCGATATCGAGGACGGCCGGGCGGGTGTCGAAGCGGCGTCGGCCCTTCTTCGTCATCCGTTCCACCTCGACGCTCTCGGCGGCCAGATAGGTGGCCACCGCCCTGGCGGCGTCGTCGGGGTCGACGTCCGCCATCTCCACGCGCCACTGAGAGGCCTCGAGCCGGTCGGCCAGGCCGTGGGTCCCGGCCTCGACGACCTCGATCACGTCGATCCCGTCGGGCATCGCCGCGTCGATCGCGGTCCTGACCTGTTCGGGTCGGCGTGCCTCGGCCAGGGTGAGCTCAAGATACTCCGCCTCGCTGGCGACCCCGGTGGGGGCCGCACCGGTGTAGGAGATCTTGGGGTGTGGTGAGAAGCCAGCGGAGAAGGCCACGGGAACCGAGGCCCTGCGCAGGGCTCTCTCCAGTACCCGGGCTATGTCCCGGTGGCTCGCGAAGCGCATGCGTCCACGTTTGGCGTAGCGGACGCGCAGCCTCTGGCCGGGGTTGGCGGTGGAGGGTGAGGTGGTGCCCTCGTGTGCGGGGGGCAGCTCAACTCCTTTCCTCAGTGCCCCCTTGGTTCAGGGCCGTCTGTGGCGGCCCTCAGGGGCTGTTCCTCGTCCTGTTCAGCGTACGGTGCGCCGAAGTGCACACGAGCCAAGCGGGACACGCATACCGGTACCTCCCCCGACGGCCCCCGATCGAAAAGTCCCGACCGGGTCCGAGCGGGCACTGAACCGGCGTTCACCACCAGAACACGGGGGTGCGGAAAAAAAATCCAAAGAAATCCCGCAACCATGGCAACCCCCGGTATCCCCCGCGAGTCTTACTTCACGTACGGCCCGGCGCGAGCGGGGCGCCGGGCCGTACACCTTCTCCCCCGGACGCTCCCCCGGTGCCAACGGCACACGACGAGGTCGAGCCACACCGCGGAGGGCGCCCGGAGCGCGAATCCTACTCCCTTTCCCCCATCACACACTGATTGCCCCGGTTCCCGGGTGCGGTCGCCGTACCCACGAACCTCACCAGCCCCTCGCGGGACCGGCCCCGCCCCCGGCGGGACCGGCCCGGCCCCCGTCTCAGACCACGGTCAGGGGCAGCATCGGGCGGCCCCCGGCCTGGTCGTTGATCTGGATCTCGGTGCCCATGGTGGGACACACACCGCAGTCGTAGCAGGGGTTCCAACGGCAGTCGTCGATCTCCAGGGACTCCTCGCCGTGCAGTGAGTCCTGCCAGTCCTGCCAGAGCCAGGAGCGGTCCAGCCCGGCGTCGAGGTGGTCCCACGGCAGGACCTCGTCCTCGTCGCGCTCACGGGTGGTGAACCAGTCCACGTCCACACCGGTCCCGGCCAGCCCGGCCTCGGCCGCCCTCATCCAGCGGTCGTAGGAGAAGTGCTCGCTCCAGCCGTCGAACCGGCCGCCCGCGAGCCACACCTCCTCGACGATCCGGCCGACCCGGCGGTCGCCCCGGGACAGCAGGCCCTCCATGATCGACGGACGTCCCTCGTGGTAGCGCAGCCCGATGGACTTCCCGTACCTGCGGTCGCCGCGGATCCGGTCCCGTAGCCTGCGCAGCCGGGCGTCCACGTCCTGGTGCGAGGTCTGGGCCGCCCACTGGAACGGGGTCTGCGGCTTGGGGACGAACCCGCCGATGGAGACGGTGCAGCGGATGTCCTTGCGCCCGGTCACCTCGCGGCCGGTCCGGATCACCTCGGTGGCGAGGTCCGCGATGGCCAGGACGTCCTCGTCCTCCTCGGTGGGGAGTCCGCACATGAAGTAGAGCTTCACCTGGCGCCACCCGGCCGCGTAGGCGGCGGTGACGGTGCGGATGAGGTCCTCCTCGGTGACCATCTTGTTGATCACCCGGCGCATGCGTTCGCTGCCGCCCTCGGGGGCGAAGGTCAGCCCGGAGCGGCGGCCGTTCCGCGTGAGTTCGTTGGCGAGGTCGATGTTAAAGGCGTCCACGCGGGTGGAGGGCAGGGACAGGCCGGTGTTGGTGCCCTCGTAGTGGTCGGCGAGGTTGCGGGCGATGTCACCGATCTCACTGTGGTCCGCGCTGGAGAGCGAGAGCAGACCCACCTCCTGGAAGCCGGAGGCCTTCACCCCCTCCTCCACCATCCTCTGGACGGTCTCCTGGTTGCGCTCGCGCACGGGCCGGGTGATCATCCCGGCCTGACAGAACCGGCAGCCGCGCGTGCAGCCCCGGAAGATCTCCACGCTGTACCGCTCGTGCACCGACTCCGCCGTGGGGACGATGGGCCGCTTCGGGTACGGCCACTGGTCGAGGTCCATCACGGTGTGCTTCTGCACGGTGTCCGGCACACCGGCGCGGTTGGGCGCGTACCCGGCGATCCGCCCGTCGTCGAGGTAGGCCACGTCGTAGAAGCGCGGCACGTACACCCCGCCGGTGGCGGCCAGCCGCAGGAGGAGGCCGTCCCGTCCGCCGGGGGCGCCCTCCTCCTTGAACTCGCGGATGATCTCGGTGATGGCGAGAGTGATCTCCTCGCCGTCACCGAGCACCACGGCGTCCAGGAAGTCGGCGATGGGCTCGGGGTTGAACGCGGAGTGGCCCCCGGCCAGGACGACCGGGTCCTCCTCGGTGCGGTCCGCGGTGCGGCGCGGGATGCCCGCCAGGTCCAGCGCGGTGAGCATGTTGGTGTAGCCCATCTCGCTGGCGAAGCTCAGACCGAGGACGTCGAAGGCGCGGATCGGCCGGTGGGAGTCCACGGTGAAGTGCGGGACGCGGTGCTCGCGCATCAGCCGTTCCATGTCCGGCCAGACCGCGTAGGCGCGCTCGGCCAGCACGCCCTCGCGTTCGTTGAGGACCTCGTAGAGGATCTGCACGCCCTGGTTGGGCACTCCCACCTCGTAGGCGTCCGGATACATCAGCGCCCAGCGCACCCGCGCGGAGTCCCAGGGCTTGACCACGGAGTTGAGCTCACCGCCCACGTACTGGATCGGCTTGCTCACCTGGGGCAGCAGGGCTTCGAGACGCGGGAAGAGGCTTTCGACGGACATGGTGTGGGCCTTCGATCGGCGGACATCGTGTCTGGCTGGATCACACCAGGTTAGCCGCCCGGGGTCCTCACGGACCGGTCATCCACAGGCCCGTCCGGGGTCGTTCGCGCTGATCAGAACTCGAAGCCCCGGTCCCGGGAGTTCACACCCAGCACCAGGCCGAGTGCCAGCATGTTCGCGAGGATCGCCGTGCCGCCGTAGGACACGAACGGCAGCGGCAGACCGGTCACCGGCAGGATGCCCAGGCCCATCCCGATGTTGATGAAGGCCTGGAACCCGAACCAGGAGGCCACCCCGACGCACAGCAGGCGCGGGTAGGGCTGGTCGCACCCCTGGGCGATGCGCAGGATCCGCCAGATCACCACGGCGAACAACACGATGATCGCCCCGGAGCCGACGAAGCCCAGCTCCTCCCCCGCCACCGTGAAGATGAAGTCGGTGTGCTGTTCGGGAACGAACCGTCCGTGTGTCTGCTCCCCCTGGAACAGCCCGGTCCCGTCGAAACCGCCCGACCCCACGGCGATCAGCGCCTGCGCGGAGTTGTAGCCCGCGCCCTGCGGGTCGGCCGCCGGGTCCATCAGGGTCGCGATCCGGTCCAGCTGGTAGGGCTCCAGCAGGTCGAACCACCACACGGCCAGCGCCGCCAGCGCGCCGCAGGACAGCATGCCCGCCACCCACACGACCGGGGCCCCGGACAGCGTGAGCATGCCGAGGAAGATCGCGCACAGGACCAGGCTGGTCCCGAGGTCGGGCTGGAGCATGACGAGCCCGAGCGGGATCGCCATCACCAGGAGGCAGAACAGCACGTCCCTGGTCATCGGCCGGGTCTCGCCGTCCCGGGGCTCACCGAGAAGAGTGGCCAGGACCAGGATCAGGCCGACCTTGGCCAGCTCACTGGGCTGGAACTGGAATCCGCCGATCACGATCCAGCCGCGCGAACCGTTGATCACGGCGCCCAGGGGCGTGAGCACCAGGACGAGGGTGACCACCGAGAACCCGTAGGCGATCGGCGCGTAGGCGCGGACCGTCCGGTAGTCCACCGCTGCCAGGATCAGGCACACCACCACGGCCACGGCGAGGTGGACCAGGTGGCGCACGAGGTGGTCCAGGGACTCCAGCGGGTCGCCCCCGTCGCCCGGCAGGGTCGCCGACCACACCAGCAGCGATCCGATCCCGGCGAGCGCCAGCACGGAGGCGATCAGGACCCAGTCGAGGCGGCGCGCCCCGCCCGCCGCAGTGCTGAGGGTCCGCCCCAGGTCGTTCTGGCGCCGGGGCGGGCCTCCCATGTTCGTGATCATCAGGGCTCCAGCGTCTCGATGGAACCGTCCTGGCGGACGACCGGCAGTTCGGTGTGCGGCTTGCCGCCGGGCAGCAGCGGCTTGCCCTCCTTCACGTCCTCGGTGTCACCGGCGGACGAGAACCCGTACAGGCCCTCGTAGATCTCGCGGGCGATCGGCGCGGCGGTCTCACCGCCGGTACCACCCTGGGAGACCAGGACGACGATGGCGTACTGCGGATCGTCCACCGGCGCGTAGGAGGCGAACCAGGACGACACCTGGCGGCCCTGCGCGTCGGCACTGCCGGTCTTGCCCGCGACGGCGACCTTGTCCTGCGGGAAGTCGGAGAAGGCGCCACCACCGGTACCGGACGTGGTCACCTCCGCCAGGGCCTCCTGGAGGTACTTGATGGTCTCGTCGCTGACCGGGACCTCGTTCTTGACCGTGGGCTCGATCGGATCGACCTTCGAGCCGTCGGCCGCGACCATGGCCTTGGCCACGCGGGGCTCGTACAGTGTGCCGCCGTTGGCGATGGACGCGTAGGCGCTGGCCAGCTGGAGCGGGCTGACGAGGACGTCACCCTGGCCGATCGAGAAGTTGATCGCCTCGCTGGCCCTCCACTCGAAACCCTCCACGCAGTGCTCATGGGCGAGCTGCTTGAGGTAGGCGGCCTGGGACGGGTCGCTCTCGGCGATCTCCGGGTAGCCGTCCTCGGCACGCTTGCAGTTGACCTCCCGGGTCTCCTCCCAGAAGGTGCGCTTCCACTCGCGGTCGGGGATGCGGCCACCGGTCTCGTACGGCAGGTCGACGCCGGTGGGCGAGCCGAACCCGTAGCCGCGCGCCATGTCGGCCATGGCCTCCTCGGGGTCGCCGTCCGGGTGGAGTCCGCCGTCCTTGGACCACATCTGGTAGCCGAAGTTGTAGAACACGGTGTTGCAGGAGGCGATGATCGCCTGCTTCAGGGTGATGCTGCCCTGACCCGCGCCCGCGTAGTTCTCGTAGTTCTGACCGGCAAGGTTGACCGAGCCGGGGCAGGCGTAGCTGCTGCGCAGCGAGTACCCGTTCTCGACGGCGGCCGACAGCGACGACACCTTGAAGGTGGAGCCGGGCGGGTACGTGCCTTGGACGGCGCGGGAGAGCAGCGGCTCTCCGGCCTCCTCGCTGAGCATGGCGTCGAAGGTCTCCTGGTCGATGCCGCCGTCCCAGATGGTGGGGTCGTAGGTGGGCAGACTGGCCATGGCCACGACCCCGCCGTTGGTGACGTCCAGGACGACCGCGGCGCCGGAGTCGGCCTTGTACTTGGGCCGGGCGCCCTCCATGCCCCGGGCCAGCGCCTCCTCGGCGACCTTCTGGACGTTCATGTCCATGTGGGTCACCAGGTGCATGCCAGCTTCGGGGAGGCGCTCGGAGATCACGTCCATGATCTCGCCGTGGTTGTTGACGCCCAGGGTGCGCAGCCCGGCGTTGCCGCGCAACTCCTTGTCGTAGACGGCCTCCAGGCCGTCACGGCCCACCATGTCGATCCCGGTGAACTGGGTGCGCAGCTCCTCGCGCGCCTCCAACTCCTCCTGGGTGACGGGCTGGAGGTAGCCGAGCATCTGGCCCGCGTGGTCGCCGTAGGGGTACTCGCGCACGGCTTGGGCCTGCGCGGTGATCCCCGGGAAGTCGTCGGCGCGCTCCATGATCTGGAGCGCGACCGGGCCCTCCACGTCCTCGGCGAGGGTGACGGGCTGGTAGGGCGACCCGGGCCAGCAGGGACGCTGGACCTCGGGACCGCACAGGCGCATGCGCTGCTGGAGTTCCTCAAGGGGGACGTCGAGGACGCCGGAGAGGTCGCTGAGGACCTTCTCCCCGCCGTCCTTCATCCCCTGGAGCTGGTGGTAGTCGGCCGAGACCAGGAGTTCGGTCTTGTTGTTGACCACGACGCGGCCGCTGGAGTCGAGGATCTGCCCCCGGGTGGCGGGGACGACCAGTTCCTGGTGGTGGTTGGAGACGGCGAGCTCGCGGTAGTGGTCGGCCATGGGCACCTGGAGGTACCAGAGCCGGGCGACCAGGACCGCGAACAGGGCCAGCACCAGGAACTGGGCCAGGAAGAGTCCGAACCAGCCGAGCCTGCGGCCGGGACGCGACGGGTTGGTGGGCGGCTTGTGCACGGGGTCACCACCCTCTGATCGAGGTCGGCCCCTGGATGGTGGCGAAGTCGCTCTCCGCGAGCGAGGTGCGCACCCACAGGATCGGCAGGGTGACCACCGTGGCGAACAGGGCGGTCAGGAGCGCGCCGACGCCGACGCGGACGCTGACCACCGCGAGCGTGATGTTGGCGTCGCCCATCAGGAAGCCGATGAGCGCGTAGCTCAGCCCCACGCCCACCGCCGTGACGGCGGTGATGCCCAGGGCGGTCCAGTTCGAGACGGCGTTGCCCACCGCGCCGCCCAGTCCGGTGTTGGCTCGTAGCAGTGAGACGAGGTAGGCGGCCACGCACAGAACCAGGGCGTACCGGCCCATCGGGTGTTCGGCCGGGGGCAGGACGTCCATGGCCAGCCCCGCCGCGAAGCCGCACCCGGCGGCGGCCGCGGGGTTGGTGGTCAGGGCGACGGCGACGACCGCCGCGAGGACCAGGTCCGGGCCCCACTCGAAGGGCAGACGGTTGACGATGGTGGCCTGGGCGAGCACCGCGACGGCCACCAACAGCAGGGTCCCTGCGGTCCTCACTGGTCCCCCTCGGGGTCGGGTTTGGGCGGGAGCACGGAGTCGCGCGGGTCCTCGGCGGGGCCGGAGACGACCACACCCACCATGTCCAGGGACGCGAAGTCCACGGCCGGGGTGATGCGGGCGATCCGGCTCAGCGCCCCGGGCGCCACGTGGACCTCGTCGACGGTGCCGATGGGCACCCCCGGCACGAAGGGCGCGCCGTCGTGTGAGCCGAGCGTGAGCACGCGGTCCCCCTCGTCGATGGGGGCCTCCATGTCGAAGAGCTCCAGGGTGAGGTCGGCCTCGGGGCCGCCCGGCACGCTGCCTCCGCTGATCGCGCCGATCTTGCTGGTCTTCTCGAGCCGCGCGCCGACAGTCGAGTTGACGTCGGTGGCGAGCTTGACGGTGGCGAGTCGGGGCCCGGCCTCGATCACCCGTCCGACCAGGCCGGAGCCGCTGACGACGGTCATGTCGGGGCGGATCCCGGAGTCGGTGCCCGCGTCGATGGTGACGGTGTGCGCGTAGCCCTGCGCCGTGGTGCGGGTGACGGCCTGGGCCGGGACGATCTCGTAGCCGCCCAGACCGGACAGGTGCAGGAGCTCGTCGAGCTGGTCCGCGCGTCCCTCGTCGAGTCGGGCCGCCTGGAGGTCCGACTCCAGTTCGGCGTTGGCGGCCTCCAGTTCGGCGACCCGGGCGGCCGACTTCGGACCCTGGCTCACGCCCTCGTAGAGCGTGGCGGCGGGCCCGGCGACCAGACCGACCGCGGTCGCGGTGGGGGCGAAGACGAGTTCGCCGCCGCCCCGGGCGACCGAGGTGACCGGGTTGCTGCCCGCCCGCGAGTCCAGGACCATCAGGACGACGGCCGCCACGACGAGCACGGCGAGGAACAGCCGGGACCGCGTGGAGTCGCGGAGCATGTCAACGCCGCCGTTCCGGGACGAGGACCTGGTGGAGGCGTTCGTAGTTCTCCACGCAGGTGCCCGAGCCCACGGCGACGGAGTCGAGCGCGTTGTCGGCCACGTGGATGGGCATTCCGGTCTCGTGGAGGAGACGGTCGTCGAGGCCGCGCAGCAGGGCGCCGCCGCCGGTGACCGCCACGCCCCGGTCCATGATGTCGCCGGAGAGTTCGGGCGGGCACTTGTCGAGGCTGGTGCGGACCGCGTCGATGATCGCGGTGACCGGCTCCTCGATGGCCTGGCGCACGTCGGACTCTGACAGGACGATGGTCTTGGGCAGCCCGCTGATGAGGTCGCGTCCGCGTACCTCCGCGTGCAGCTCCTCCGCGCCCGTGGGGTAGGCGGAGCCGATGGCGAGCTTGAGCTCCTCGGCGGTGCGCTCCCCGATCATCAGGGAGTACTCCTTCTTGATGAAGGTCATGATCGCCTGGTCGAGTTCGTCGCCGCCCACGCGGATGGACTGGGAGGTGACGATGCCGCCCATGGAGATGACGGCGACCTCGGTGGTGCCGCCGCCGATGTCGACCACCATGTTGCCGGTGGGCTCGTGGACCGGGAGCCCGGCGCCGATGGCCGCGGCCATGGGCTCCTCGATGATGTACACGCGGCGCGCCCCGGCCTGGTAGCCCGCCTCCTTGACCGCGCGGTGCTCGACCGAGGTGATGCCGCTCGGGACCGCGACGATGATGCGGGGCTTGGCGAAGTGGCGACGGCGGTGGATCTTCTGGATGAAGTACCGCAGCATGCGCTCGGTGACCTCGAAGTCGGCGATGACGCCGTCCTTGAGGGGGCGGATGGCAGTGATGTTGGTCGGCGTGCGGCCGATCATCTGCTTGGCCTCGATACCGACCGCCACGATCTTGCCGGTCGAGGTGTTGAGCGCGACCACGGAGGGCTCGTTCAGGACGATGCCGCGTCCGCGTACGTACACGAGTGTGTTGGCGGTACCAAGGTCTACGGCCATGTCCCGGCCGAGAAATGCAAGGTTGTTCGGCATGTAACGTCCTCAGAGGCGCCGTGTCGGGCGGGGACGCGCGGTCACGACCATACGTGGTCGTTCCAGCACGTTAAGTATCCAGTCCTCCGCATCGTAACGGTCAGCACTTAGTCCGTTACGCAAACACACCGAATTGTTGCCTCGTCACCGTACAAGGGTGAGAAAAGAAATGGTGTCCCGGGCGCTCACGCACCTCGGGACACCAAGACTAGGGCTCACAGGCCCGGAACCCCTACAGGTCGGGGAAGAACAGCTTGATCTCGCGGTCGGCGGAGTAGGTGGAGTCCGAGCCGTGGACGATGTTCTTCTGGACCTCCAGGGCGAAGTCGCCGCGGATCGTCCCGGGCGTGGCGGTCACCGGGTCGGTGGCGCCGGCCAGGGCGCGGAAGGCCTCGATGGCGCGCTCGCCCTCGACCACCATGGCGACCAGCGGACCACCGGTGATGAACTCCACCAGCGAGTCGAAGAACGGACGCGAGGCGTGCTCCTCGTAGTGCGTCTTCGCGGTGTCCGCGTCGAGCGTGCGCAGCTCCATCGCGACCAGGTTCAGGCCCTTGCGCTCGATGCGCGAGATGACCTCACCGACGATGTTGCGGCGGACACCGTCGGGCTTGATGAGAACGAGAGTGCGCTCCACGTGCGTTTCAACTCCTCATTGGGGACCCCCGCGTGGCACAAGGGGGCCTGGGCCCGCAGTGGCGAGCGCACGCGGTGGGGTGAACGGGTGTGTGACCGAGGCTCGGGGACGAGGCGGGGGGAGGTTCCGCCGTGCGGGTCCGCTCGTCTGCCCGGACGTGCGTCACACTATCGCGTTTGCTCCGTGGACGCGGGGGGAGAGCCCGATCGCCCTAGGACGGCCCGCCGACGCCCGCGCCCTCCTCCTGCTCGGCCCGTTCCTTATGGGCGGCGCGGACGGCGTCGACCCTGCGCCCCAGGATCACGCCGGTGACCCACAGGGACACGAACACGATCGCGACCAGGGGCGCCCCGGTGACCATGAAGGAGCTGAACAGGAAGGCCGCCTGGAGCACCCACGACGCGTAGTGCGCCCAGGTGTGCTTCTGGAGGCCGGACAGCAGCAGGGCGGCCAGCGCCATGCCGCCCCAGACACCGCCCGCCACGGCGGGGTCGGCACCCTCCAGGTTGATGGCGATCGGGATCGCCAGACCGATCACGACGGCCTCGAACACGAGGACTACGGCGCAGAGTGTACGCACGGCGTTCTCCCTTCGTCTGTGGGTCTTCAGTCCCCGGAACCGCGCAGCAGGTGGATCGCGTCGCCCGAGGTGACGACCGATCCGGTGACGAGCACGCCGGTTCCGCCGAACTCGCCGCCCGCCTCGGCCAGGCCCACGGCCTGGTCGATGGCGTCGTCGAGCCGCGCGGCCACGTGCACGCGGTCCTCGCCGAAGATCTGCCGGGCGATGTCGGTCAGCTGTGCCGGGTCGAGGGAACGAGGTGAGGAGTTGCGGGTGACCACGATCTCGTCGAGCAGTGGTTCGAGGGGTTCCAGGATGCCCTCGACGTCCTTGTCGGCCATGATCGCGATCACGCCGATCAGCCTGGAGAACGAGAAGGCCTCCTCCACGGCGGCGGCGGTGGCGATCATTCCGGCCGGGTTGTGGGCGGCGTCGGCGATGACGGTCGGGCTGGTGCGCACGACCTCCATGCGGCCCGGGGAGTCGATCCCGGCCAGGCCCTCGCCGACGATCACGGGGTCGAGTCCGGCCGCGTCCTCGGAGGCGGAGAAGGCCTCGACGGCCGCGATGGCGACCGCCGCGTTGCTGGCCTGGTGTTCGCCGAACAGCGACAGGAAGAGGTTGTCGTAGGTGCCGGTGAGGCCCTTGACGGCGACCTGCTGGCCGCCGACGGCGACCTCGCGGGAGGTCACGCCGAACTCCAGCCCCTCGCGGGCCACGGTGGACCCGACCTCGGCGGCGTGCCGGAGCAGGACCTCGGCGGCGGGAAGCGGCTGCTGCGCCATGACGGTGACCGAGCCGGGCTTGATGATTCCGGCCTTCTCCTCGGCGATGCCGTCGAGGGTGTCGGGCAGGTACTCGGTGTGGTCGATCCCGATGGGCGTGATCACTGCCACGTCGCCGTCGACGACGTTGGTGGCGTCCCAGCTGCCGCCCATGCCGACCTCCACCACGGCGACGTCCACGGGGGCGTCAGCGAACACGGCGTAGGCCATCACGGTGAGGATCTCGAAGAACGACAACCGGATGTCGCTCATCGAGTCGGCCATCTCCAGGTACGGCCGGATGTCGTCGTAGGCCTCGACGAACTCCTCCTGCGAGATCGGCTCGCCGTCGACGACGATCCGCTCCCGCACCGTCCGCAGGTGGGGGCTGGTGTAGCGGCCCACGCGCAGGCCTCGGCCGCGCACGAGCGCGTCGATCATCCGGGCGGTGGACGTCTTGCCGTTGGTCCCGGTGACGTGGATGACCCGGAAGTTGCGGTGCGGGTCACCCAGCAGGTCCAGGACCGTGCGGACACGGTCCAGAGTGGGGTCGATGTCGGATTCGGGCGCGCGGGAGAGAATCTCCGCGGTGACCTCGGCGTAGCGCTCGTGGGCGCCCGCGCCACTCACGGGGTCTCGGTGGTCGGGGTGTACACCCGCGCCAGTGTACGCGGCCCCACCTGGGCTCCGACGCGGGGTCGGACGTACGGCAACGCACACCGCGCCGACCATACTGGGGGCATGCCCAGCTTTGACCCGATCGTCGAACCGTTCTTCTCCGAGTGGGCGGGACGCGCCCCCGGCCAGGCGCGCAGCCTGGACCGCGCGGCCGCGCTCCTGGCCGAGCTGGACCTGGATCCGGCGCCGATGCCCGTGCTCGGTGTGGTGGGTTCCAAGGGGAAGGGGAGCACGGCCACCTACGCGGCGGCGACGCTGTCCGCCGCCTGTCTGCGGACCGTCCTGGTGACCGGGCCGAGCTTCCGGGGGTACCGCGAACGGATCCGGGTCGACGGGGTGTCCGTGACCGACGAGCAACTCCGCGGCCTCGGCCACACCGTGGAGGCCGCCCGGCGGTCCCTGCCCTCCCCCGGGGAGGGATACCTGGCGCCCAGCGGGATGTTCCTGGTGGCCGGGCTGCTGCACGCACGCGCGGTCGGAGCCGACGTGTGCGTCCTGGAGGCCGGCATGGGCGGCCACCGCGACGAGCTGCGCCTCCTGGGCCCGCAGGTGGTGGCGCTGGGCATGGTCTTCGCCGAGCACGTGGGGGTTCTCGGGGACACCGTGGCGGAGATCGCACGTGAGAAGACCCGCGTGGTCCACCCCGAACGCACCCGTGCGCTGGTGACCCTGCCGCAGAGCGCCGAGGTGGCGCCCGTCGTGGCCGGGACCCTGGCCGAGTCCACCCGCGAACGGCTCTCCCCGGAGGTCGTGGACCCCGCGACCGCGACCGAACCCCCCGAGGCCCTGCGGCCCCGGGGCCTGTCCGCCGCCAACGGCGTCCTGGGCACGGCCGCCGCCACCCGGATGCTGGAACTGCTGGGCAGGCCTCCGGCGACGGCCGCACGGCTCCACGAGGTCCTGGGCACCGTGAACTTGCCCGCCCGCCTGTCGGGGCACACCGTGCCCGGTTCGGCCACCGAGGTCGTGGTGGACTCCGCCATCGACCGCGTCGGCGTTGCCGCCGCGCTGTCGCACGCCCGCGACCTGTGGGGCGGTGTGGACCACGTCCTGCTGTGCCTGCCCGACCACAAGGACGTCTCCGGGGCGGTCGACGCCCTCCTGGATGTGCCGGTGACCGCCGTGCGCCTCCCGGAGGAGCACCTGCGCTTCGAGCACGCCCTCCCCGACCACTGGAACCGCGTCCGCGTCGAGGACCTCTCCCCCACCGTCCTCACGGCCCTCGGCCAACGCGTCCTCGCCCTGGGCACGGTCTACTTCACCGGTCGCGTGCTGGAGGTCCTCGACGCCCCCACCGACCGCCTCTTCGACCCGCGTCCCGCATAACCCCCACGCATACCCGCTCTTCGCGGCACGATCGGCTCGGCCTCAATGAGGCCGCTCGCAAGGAGCTGGAGGGCTTGATGGCTGTGGAGACCTACGAGTGGCAGAGCGACTTCGCCCGCAAGTACGTCGGTATCGGCCGAGAAGAAGGCCGAGAAGAAGGCCGCGCGGCTGAGGCGGCGCGCAGCGTCGTCTCGGTGCTGGAGGCACGCGGGTTCGGCGTCTCGGACGAGGTCCGCGAGCGCATCGAGGGCTGCGCGGACCTGGCGACCCTGGAGAAGTGGGTCCCCGCGGCCGTCACGGTGGACCGGCCCGAGGACCTCTTCGACTGAGACGGGGCCGGGGGCACGCGGCCCCCGACCCCTGAGCGTCGGTGACGCTTACCGGCCGGGGCGGTAGACCGGCTGGGTCTGCGGGTTGAACTCCTCGTACGTGACCCGCTCGGCCGCGCGCAGGCGCGGGTCGGTCAGCTTGAGGACGTCCAGGCCCCGGTCGATGTCGGACGAGTACACGTAGCCGTTGTAGTAGTACGTCGACCAGGTGTCGTTGTCCTGGATGTCCGGGTCGATCCGCGAGTCCGCGTCGAAGTAGCCGATCTCGCGCGGGTTGGCCGGGTCGTTGAAGTCGATCACCGAGACGCCGCCCTGGTACCAGGACTGCACGAAGTAGTCCTGGCCGGGGACCGGGATGAGCGACCCGTTGTGGGCCACGCACACCTGGTCGCCCTGGTGGCGGTCGATCTTGAAGTAGCTCGCGAACTCCAGCGCGGAGTCCGCGCCCTCACCGTCGAGGGTGTAGATGGCGTTGGCGCCGCGCTCCGGGCCGATCTCCTCGGTGCACGTGGGCGCACCGCCGCCGCCGAGCTCGTCGGTGAACAGCACCGTGCGGGCGTCGTTGGTGAAGGTCGCCGAGTGCCAGAACGCGAAGTTGTCGTCCTGGACCACCTCGGTGACCACCGGCGAGGCCGGGTCCGAGATGTCCATCAGGATGCCGTCGCCCATGCAGGCGCCGGCGGCGATGTCCTTGGACGGGAACACCGTGATGTCGTGGCAGCCCGTGGTGGTGCGGTGGCCGCCGTCCGGGAAGAGCACCGGCTCGTTGACCAGGAACGCCTCCGAGGGCGCGTCGAGCGGCACCTCGATGACGCCGATCTTGTCGTGCGGCGGCTGGCAGTTGGGGAAGTTCGCCGAGGGCGAGTACGAGGACACGTACACGTACTCGCGCTCAGCGTCACCGGGGACCAGGGTCAGGGTGTGCGAACCGCAGTCGGTGCGCACCGCCGAGACGTACTGCGGGTTGGCCTTGTCCGAGATGTCGAAGATGCGAACACCCTCGAACCCGTTCGGGTCCGTGACCGGCACGGAGGGCGCGCCGCACTCGTTGTTCGCGCGGGGGTAGTCCACGGCGAAGTACAGGAGGTCGCCGCTGACCGCGACGTCGCCCTGGCCGCCGGGGCACACCACCTCGGAGACGATCCTCGGGTCCTCGGGCTCGGAGATGTCGTAGATGACGAAGCCGTCGTAGTTGCCACCGATGGCGTAGTCGCCGGTGAACGCCAGGTCCGAGTTGGTGTTGTTGACCGCCTCGGGCTTGGGGACGTTGGCCACGAGCTCGACGTTGTCGCTGGAGATCTCGTCCGAGGGCGGCGTGTCGGCGTACGCCGCCGCCGGGCCGAGGAGCCCGGCGAACAGCGTCGCGGCCGCAGCCGTCGCCACTGCGGCGACGCGGCGCGGGGAGGTGCGCATGGGTCTGCCTTCCTGGTGGGGGTTGGGGGTGGGGGTGACAGCACGCGGGGGTGCCGCGCGTGGCTCGCGCGGCACCCCGGTGCGTCGTCGCTGGTTACCGCCCGGGGCGGTAGGCCGGCTGGGTCTGCGGGTTGAACTCCTCGTAGGTCACCCGTTCGGCCGCCCGCAGGCGGGGGTCGGTGAGCTTGAGGACGTCCAGACCGCGGCGCATGTCCGAGGAGTACACGTGACCGTTGTAGTAGTACGCGGACCAGGTGCTGCCGTTCTCGATGTCCGGGTCGATCCGGTTGTCGGGGTCGAAGTAGCCGATCTCGCGGGGGTTGCTGAGGTCGTTGAAGTCGATGATCGAGATGCCGCCCTGGTACCAGGACTGCACGAAGTAGTTCTTCCCAGGAACCGGGATGAGCGACCCGTTGTGCGCGACACAGGACTGCTGGTCGCCCTGGTGGCGGTCGATCTTGAAGTAGCTCGCGAACTCCAGGGCGTGGCCGCCGTCAGCGGTCTCGTCCAGGGAGTAGATGGCGTTGGCGCCGCGCTCGGGGCCGATCTCCTCGGTGCAGGTGGCCGCACCGCCACCACCGAGCTCGTCGGTGAACAGGACGGCCTCGGCGTTGTTGGTGAAGGTCGCCGAGTGCCAGAACGCGAAGTTCTCGTCCTGGACCACCTCGGTCACGACCGGGTTGACCGGGTCGGAGATGTCCATGATGATGCCGTCGCCCATGCAGGCGCCGGCGGCGAGGTCCTTGGCCGGGTAGACCGTGATGTCGTGGCAGCCCTCGGTGGGTCGGAGCAGACCGGGCTGGTCGTGGTTGCCGCCGTCAGGGAAGAGCACCGGCTCGTTGACGATCGCGGCCGAACCCGGGTCGTCCACCGGGACCTCGATGATCGCGATCTTGTCATGCGGCGGCTGGCAGTTGGGGAAGGTCGCCGAGGGCGCGTAGGAGGAGACGTAGACCAGTTCGGTCGCGGGGTCCGCCCCGGGCACGAGGGTCAGGGTGTGCGATCCGCAGTCGGTCCGCACGGCCGAGACGTACTGCGGGTTGGCCTTGTCCGAGATGTCGAAGATCCGCACGCCCTCGAACCCGTTCGGGTCGGTGACCGGCACGGCGGGGGCGCCGCACTCGTCGTTGGCCCGGGGGGAGTCGACGGCGAAGTAGAGGAGGTCCCCGCTGACGGAGACGTCGCCCTGGCCGCCGGGGCACACCACCTCGGAGACGATCTTCGGGTCGGACGGGTCGGCGACGTCGTAGATGACGAAGCCGTCGTAGTTACCGCCGATGACGTGGTCGCCGGTGAACGCCAGGTCGGAGTTGGTGTTGCTGACCGCGTCCGGCTTGGGGACGTTGGCGAGGTGCTCGACGTTGTCACTGGTGACGCTGTCGGAGGGGGGCGTGTCGGCGTACGCCGCCGCCGGGCCGAGGAGCCCGGCGAACAGGGTCGCCGCCGCGGTCAGCGCGACGGCCGTCGCGCCTCGCAGGCCGAGTCCGGCCCGTGACGGGGGAGCAGCGGGCATGGTTTCTCCAGATCGGTTGGGGGACGGGTTGGGGGGCGGGACGCGGCGGGGCCGTGGCCGTCGGGCCACGGCCCCGCGCTCTCCCGTTTGCCCTGACTCCCCAGGAGGAGCCACCGGGAGAGGTCGTGTCGCGCGTCAGCGGCCCGGTCGGTAGCTCGGCTGCGACTGCGGGTTGAACTCGTCGTAGGTGACGCGCGCGGCGGAGCGCAGGCGCGGGTCGTCGAGCCGGATCACGTCGAGGCCCCGGGTGATGTCCGAGGAGTACACGTAGCCGTTGTAGTAGTACGCCGACCAGGAACCGCCCAGGACAAGGTTGTCCTCGTCGATCGGGTCCCGGTCGAAGTAGCCGATCTCGCGCGGGTTGGCCGGGTCGTTGAAGTCGATCACCGACACCCCGCCCTGGTACCACGACTGCACGAAGAAGTCCTGGCCCGGGACCGGAATCAGGGAACCGTTGTGCGCCACGCAGTTCTCGGTGGCGCTCTGTACGCGCGGGATCTTGTAGTAGCTCTCGAAGTCCAGTTCGGGCGCCCCGTCCGTGCCGCCGACGGTGTAGATGGCGTTGGCGCCGCGCTCGACTCCGTAGTCCTCGGTACAGATGGCGCCGCCACCGCCGCCCAGCTCATCGGTGAAGATCACGGTGCCCGCGTCGTTGGTGAACGTGGCGGAGTGCCAGAACGCGAAGTTGTCGTCCCGGACGACGTCGGTGACCACGGGGTGGGCGGGGTCGGAGATGTCCATCAGGATGCCGTCGCCCATGCACGCCCCGGCGGCGATGTCGAGCTCCGGGTAGGCGGTGATGTCGTGGCAGCCGCTGGTGTTGCGGTTGCCGCCGTCCGGGAACAGGACGGGTTCGTTGACCAGCGCGGCCTCGGAGGGGGTGTCCACGGGGATCTCGATGACCGAGATCTTGTCGTGCGGCGGCTGGCAGTTGGGGAAGTTCGCCGAAGGCGAGTACGAGGACACGTACACGTAGTCGTGCTCGCCGTCCTTGCCGGGCACCAGGGTGTTGGTGTGGGATCCGCAGTCGGTGGCCACGGCGGCGACGTAGGCCGGGTTGGCCTTGTCGGAGATGTCGAAGACGCGGATGCCCTCGAACCCGTTCGGGTCGGTGGTGGGGACGGCGGGGGCGCCGCACTCGTCGTTGGCCCGGGGGTAGTCCACGGAGAAGTACAGGAGGTCGCCGCTGACGGAGACGTCGCCCTGGCCGCCGGGGCACACCACCTCGGAGACGACCGTCGGGGACTCCGGTTCGGAGATGTCGTAGACGACGAAACCGTTGTAGTTGCCGCCGATCGCGTAGTCGCCGGTGAACGCCAGGTCGGTGTTGTAGTCACCCATGGCTTCGGACTTCGGGACGTTGGTCACGTGAGTGACGTTCGCGCTGGTCTCGGCGTCGCTCTCGAAGGGGGTCCGGTCCGCCGAGGCGGCGGCGGGGCCGAGAAGGCCCAAGGTCAGGGCGGTGGCACCGACGAGAGCGAGGCCGGTGGAGCCGCGTCGGTACCGCAAGCGTCTCGAAGGGGAGGGGCCGGGGGACGACGCCATGCGTACTCCTGATTCCTAATGGAGCGAAACAGGAAGAACGTACACAGCTCAACATCAATATGTATAGAGGGAAACAAAAGAAACATGGTTGTTTACACGGTGTCGAGCTGACCCGATCCCCCTACGCACCGTGTCCAGACGGGCCCGGTTCCGGGTGCGGCGACCACCGCCGCACCCGGTCCGGCTAGCCGTTCGGGAGCTCCGGCTGCGACTGAGGGTTGAACTCGTCCAGCACCGCCGACTCCGCCCCGTCGAACCGGGGGTCAGTGAGCGCCAGGACGTCCAGCCCGCGTTCCATGTCGGACGAGTAGACGTGCCCGTTGTAGTAGTACGCGGACCAGGATCCGGCCGTGCGCAGCTGGTCCGGGTCGAACGGGCCGCGGTCGAAGAAGCCCACCTCGACGGGCCGGTCGGGGTCGGTCAGGTCGATGACCGAGACCCCGCCCTGGTACCAGGACTGGACGAAGTAGTCCTGGCCCGGGACCGGGATCAGGGAACCGTTGTGCGCCACGCAGTTCTCGGTATCGGTCTGGTGTCGGGGCAATTTGTAGTAGCTCCGAAATTCCAGTTCGGGGCTTTCTCCCGACGTGTCCAGCGAGTAGACGGCGTTGGCACCGCGCTCGGGGCCGATCCTCTCGTTGCAGGTCGCCGAGGAACCCGAGCCGAGTTCGTCGGTGAAGACCACGTTCCTCGCGTCGTTGGTGAAGGTCGCCGAGTGCCAGAACGCGAAGTTCTCGTCCTGGACGCGCTCCACGACCTCCGGGTGGATCGGGTCCGTGATGTCCAGCAGCAGGCCGTCCCCGAGGCACGCCGCGGCCGCCAGGCCTCGGGCCGGATAGGCGGTGATGTCGTGGCAGCCGGTGGTGGTGCTGTGGCCGCCGTCCGGGAACAGCACCGGTTCGTTGACGACGGCCGCCTCCTCGGGGACCTCGTGCGGCACCTCGATGACGGAGATCTTGTCGTGCGGCGGCTGACAGTTGGGGAAGACCTCCGCGGGCGAGTAGGAGGACACGTAGACCACGTCGCTTCGCCCGTCCGCGCCCGGCACCAGGGTGTTGGTGTGGGAACCGCAGTCGGTGGCCACGGACGCGACGTACCGCGGGTTCGCCTTGTCCGAGATGTCGAAGATCCGCAGCCCCTCGAAGGCGTCGGCCTCCGTGGCCGGGGCGGACGGTGCCCCGCACTCGTCGTTCGCCCGCGGGTAGTCCACGGAGAAGTACAGGAGGTCCCCGCTGACCGAGACGTCGCCCTGGCCGCCGGGGCACAGCACCTCGGAGACGATCGTCGGGGACTCCGGTTCGGAGATGTCGTAGACGACGAAACCGTGGTAGTTGCCCCCGATCACGTAGTCACCGGAGAACGCCAGATCGGAGTTGGGCGACCTGGCCAGCGTCTCCGGCTTGGGCACGTTGGCCAGGTGCACCACGCCCCCGCCGGTGGTCACACCGTCGTCAGCGCTGGCGCCCGGGACCGCGAGCCCGGCCGCCGCGACCAGCGAGGCGACCGCGACCGTTCCTCTGCGCCGTCCCGTTACCGAAGCCATGCACCCACCCCCGAAAACCACCCAAAGAAGTCACTTGACTACAATGGGTTGTACCCTCATTGTCATACACAAGCCAGACGAAACGCCGAGAACGGACACCGCAGGGAGTTCACGAACGGACACGACCGCCCCGACACACCCGCGGCACTGGACAAAACACCCTTCGAGTGAGTAGAAAACCCGCAGGACGTCGGGTCAGCCGACACCGGCGGGCACCCGGCCCGCCGACCCCCACCCCTGGAGGAGACCTCGTGCGTCGCCTGGCACTCGCAGCCGGAACCGCCCTCGTGCTGCTCGGAGTCTCGGCCTGTACCGGTGACGAGGAACAGCAGTCCGCCAACGTCATCGCCCCCGGCGCCCCCGGGGAGGACTCGACCCCGGCCACCGCGGACCAGATCGCCGCCCTCGCCGAGGAGCAGGGCCACAACGAGGCCGACGTCACCTACCTGGTGAAGATGATCGAGCACCACCGCCAGGCGCTGGAGATGACCGACCTGGTCGAGGACCGCTACCAGCGCGACGGCATCGAGCGCATCGCCGACCGCATCGCGGCCGCCCAGGGCCCCGAGATCTCCGCCATGGAGAGCTGGCTGGAGGTCAACGTCTTCGGCCCCGCCCGCGAGAACCCGGCCCACCAGAACTTCTGCGGCCTGGAGGGCGACGGCAGCCACCACTCCACCGAGGACGCCGTGGTCGCCTGCGACCTCCAGGTGGACCACGACGACATGGAGGGCATGGTCTCCGACGAGGACATGGGCCGCCTCGCCGACGCCGAGGGTGACGACTTCGACCAGCTCTTCGTGGAGCTCATGACCGCCCACCACGCGGGCGCGGTCACGATGGCGGAGGAGGCGATGGCCGAGGGCAAGGACCAGGAGGTCCTGCGGATGGCCAACGACCTCATCGCCGAGCAGAACACCGAGATCGCCCGTATGGAGGGGGTTCTCGAGGGCGGGGAGTGACCGGGCCGAACCCGGGCAGCGCCCGGCTCCCGCCCAGGTACGAGAAGCCCAGGCACGGGAAAGGGCGCCCTCCCCGTGGGGAAGGGCGCCCCTGAGCCCTCAGCGCTCCGCCGCTCGGCGTCAGCCGCTCGCGGCGGCCGGTCCGGCGGTCAGGCCGACTTCTCCTGACGACCGCCCTCGTCCGCCTCCAGCTGGGCGCGCGGCACGATCGTCGGGTTCACGTGCTGCTCCACCGACTCACGGGTGATGATCACCTGGCCGACGTCCTCCCGGCTGGGCACCTCGTACATCACCGAGAGCAGGACCTCCTCGATGATGGCGCGCAGACCACGGGCTCCGGTCCCCCGGATGATGCCCTGCTCGGCGATGGCCTCCAGGGCGTCCTGGGTGAACTCCAGCTCGACGTTGTCCAGCTCGAACAGCCGCTGGTACTGCTTGACCAGGGCGTTGCGGGGCTCGGTGAGGATCTGGATCAGCGCGGCCTTGTCCAGGTTGTGCACGCTGGTGATCACCGGCAGACGACCGATGAACTCCGGGATCATCCCGAACTTCAGCAGGTCCTCCGGCATGACCTCGCCGAACAACGCGGTCCCGGCCATCTCGCTCTTGGGCCGCAGCGTGGCGTTGAAGCCCATGCCCTGCTGCCCGGTGCGGGACTCGATGATCTTCTCCAGACCCGCGAAGGCGCCACCGCAGATGAACAGCACGTTGGTGGTGTCGATCTGGATGAACTCCTGGTGCGGGTGCTTGCGGCCGCCCTGGGGGGGCACGCTCGCGGTGGTCCCCTCCAGGATCTTCAGCAGCGCCTGCTGGACACCCTCGCCGGAGACGTCACGCGTGATCGACGGGTTCTCGCTCTTTCGGGCGACCTTGTCGACCTCGTCGATGTAGATGATGCCGGTCTCGGCCTTCTTGACGTCGTAGTCAGCGGCCTGGATCAGCTTCAGGAGGATGTTCTCGACGTCCTCGCCCACGTAGCCCGCCTCGGTGAGGGCGGTGGCGTCCGCGATGGCGAAGGGGACGTTGAGGATCTTCGCCAGGGTCTGTGCCAGCAGGGTCTTGCCCGAACCGGTCGGCCCCAGCAGGAGAATGTTCGACTTGGCGATCTCGACGTCCTCGTCACCGGGACGGTCGGTCTCCGAGCGCACTCTCTTGTAGTGGTTGTACACCGCCACCGAGAGAGCCTTCTTCGCCTGCTCCTGACCGATCACGTACGAGTCCAGGAAGTCGAAGATCTCCCGGGGCTTGGGAAGGGAGTCCCACGTGAGCTCGGTGGCGTCGGCGAGTTCCTCTTCGATGATCTCGTTGCACAGATCGATGCACTCATCGCAGATGTACACGCCGGGGCCAGCGATGAGCTTCTTCACCTGCTTCTGGCTCTTACCGCAGAATGAGCACTTCAGCAGGTCCCCGCCGTCGCCGATGCGTGCCACCCAGCCACTCCTCAAAACTAAGGCCGCCCCGTTCCGGGCGTACGCGGCGCCGAACGGACGGAAGGACTCGACTCCCGTGTGTCCGTTCGCAACAGCCAGCCACGAACGGGGCGATCTGTGTGTCGCTCTCCGCCAGACTAAGCGAAAAACCGGACCGGCTTCACCACCGGGCTGTCCCAGGCGGGTCAGAAACCGGACCGGTGAGTACTTCGTGGCGCCGGATTCCCCCCGCCGGGGCGCTCCTCGCGTTCGCGAGACGCCCCGGCCGGGGAGGACACGGCAGCCGTTGTCCCCGTTACTTCAGGGAGGCCTTGCGGTAGGGCAGGACGAAGTCGATGAGACCGTACTCCACTGCCTCCTCGGCGGTGAGGATCTTGTCCCGCTCGATGTCCTTCGAGACCTGCTCGTGGGAGCGACCCGTGTGCTTGGCCAGAGTGGTCTCCAGCTGCGTACGGATACGGGTGATCTCGTTGGCCTGGATCTCGATGTCGCTGGCCTGACCGTGCATACCCTCGGTCGCGGGCTGGTGGATCATCATCCGGGCGTTGGGCAGGGCACCACGCTTGCCCTTGGTGCCGCCCGCCAGCAGGATCGCGGCGGCCGACGCGGCCTGTCCGATGCACACCGTCTGGATGTCGGGGCGCACGAACTGCATGGTGTCGTAGATCGCCATGAGGGAGGTGAAGGAACCGCCCGGCGAGTTGATGTACATCTGGATGTCCCGCTCGGAGTCGAGCTGCTCAAGGGTGATGAGCTGGGCCATCAGATCGTTGGCCGAAGTGTCGTCGATCTGGACGCCGACGAAGATGATCCGCTCTTCGAAGAGCTTGTTGTACGGATTCATCTCCTTGACGCCGTACGACGTACGCTCCACGTAGGACGGCAGGACGTAGCGGCTCTGGGGAGCCATCGAGGCCGCGCCGCCGATGAGACTGGGGTTGAACTCGGTCATTTCACGCCTTCCACGCACTGCGCCGATTCATGGACTGGGCCAGGTCAGCTCAGGACTGTCAGCTGGTCACGTCGAGCGTGCCCTCGAGCACCTCGTCGATGAAGCCGTACTCCTTGGCCTCCTGAGCCGTGAACCAGCGGTCCCGGTCGGCGTCCTTCTCGATCTGTTCGACCGACTGCCCGGTGTGCTCGGAGATCTTCTGGATGAACATCTTCTTCACGTAGAGCAGCTGGTCAGCCAGGATCCGGATGTCGGAGGCGGTGCCCCCGATGCCACCGGACGGCTGGTGCATCATGACGCGGGTGTGCGGCAGCGCGTAACGCTTGCCGGGCGCACCGGCGCACAGGAGCATCTGGCCCATCGACGCGGCCATACCGATACCCACGGTGCGCACGTCGTTGGGGATGTACTGCATGACGTCGTAGATCGCCATACCCGCCGTCACGGATCCACCCGGCGAGTTGATGTACATCGTGATGTCCCGCTGGCGGTCCTCTGCGGACAGCAGCAGGAGCTCACCGACGAGGCGGTTGGCGATGTCATCGTCGACCTGCTGGCCGAGGAACACGATTCGCTGGCGCAACAGGCGCTGAGGCGTCTGCTCAATAAAAGGGGAAAGCTGCTGATCCGACGTACGAGCGTCGAATCGCTGGGACTCATCAAAGGTCGGCGGCACTCTCGTCACCTGCTCCGGAATCGAAACGGTTGCGATACAGCGACACTAACGCCGACAGACGCCAGGCTCGTCCGGATACCGTCCCTGTTCGCTTTGAGCGCAGGGTGCGGCCGGTCGGGAACACACCCTTTCTCCTGACAGCGAACAACGCGCCAGGAACGGAAGGGAAAGGGCCCCAGCCGTCCCGTTACGGGTCGGCCAGGGCCCCTGAGAGCCATGGTGCCTCGCGGCGCCGTGAAGCCTCGGACTACTTGGAGTCGGCCTTGTCGGCGTCCTCGTCGGCTTCGGCGGCCTCAGCGGTCTCCTCGGCCTTGTCAGCCTCGGCGACCTCGGCGGAGGCAGCGGCAGCGGCCTTGACGGCCTCAGCCAGAGCCTGGTCGTCGGTGGCCTCGACGATCTCCTGCTCGACGACGTTGCCGTCCTCGTCGGTCACCTTGGCACCGGCCAGGACGACGTCCATGGCCTTGCCGCGGACGACCTCGGTGAAGGCGACGCGGATCTGGTTCGACTCGACCAGGTGCTGGGCCAGCTGGTCCGGGCTCACGCCCATGCGCTGGGCCTGCTCGAACACGTACTGGCTGAGCTCACCCTGGTCGGCGCTGAGGTCCTCCTGGAGGGCCAGCTGGTCGAGGATGAAGCCGGCCTTGACCGCCGAGTTGGCGCCGGTCTTCAGCTCCTCCTCGAACTCCTCCTCGGTCTTCTCCTGCGACTCGAGGTAGGCCTCCTTGGTCAGACCGCTCTGGGCGAGCTGCTGCTCAAGGCTCTGACGACGGCGGTTGATCTCCTCGTCGACCACCGCGTCGGGCAGCGGGATCTCGACGGACTCGATCAGCTTCTCGAGCGCCTTGT
Source organism: Nocardiopsis sp. L17-MgMaSL7 (assembly GCF_003182025.1). Taxonomy (NCBI): domain Bacteria; kingdom Bacillati; phylum Actinomycetota; class Actinomycetes; order Streptosporangiales; family Nocardiopsidaceae; genus Nocardiopsis; species Nocardiopsis sp. L17-MgMaSL7. The sequence continues at coordinate 485,495 of NZ_QGTF01000002.1, forward strand.
CACGGGCGGCGGAGAGCTGCTGCATGCGACGGACGTCGGCCATGCGCTTGCGCACGTCGTCACGCAGCTCGTCGATGGTGTCGAACTCGGAGGCCAGCTGGGCGAACTCGTCGTCCAGTTCCGGCAGCTCCTTCACCTTCACCGAGTGCACGGTGACGGTGACGTCCGCCTCCTTGCCCTCGTGCTCACCACCGACGAGGGTGGTCTTGAAGGTGGCCTCGCCACCGGACTCCATGCCGCGCAGGGTCTCGTCGAGGCCCTCCAGCATGGTGTTGGTGCCGACCTCGTAGGAGTAGCCGCTCACGGCGACGTCCTCGAGCTTCTCACCGTCGATGGCGGCGACCAGGTCGATGGAGAGGTGGTCACCGTCCTCGACGGGACGGTCGGCGCCAACCAGGGTGGAGAAGCGCTCGCGCAGGGTGCCGATCTGCTCGTCGATCTGCTCGTCGGTGACGGTCGCGCTGTCGACGGTCACCTCGATGCCCTTGTAGTCCTTCACCTCGAACTTGGGTCGGATGTCGACCTCGGCGGTGAAGGCGAGCTCGTCGTTGTCCTCCAGCTTGGTGACCTCCACGTCGGGCTGGCCGAGCGCGAAGATCTCCTCCTTCTGGATGGCTTCGTTGTAGAGCTCCGGAACGGCGTGGTTGACCGCTTCGCTGATCACCGCGCCACGGCCGACGTAGCGGTCGATCAGCCGCGCCGGTGCCTTGCCCGGGCGGAAGCCCTTGATCCGAACCTGCTTGGCGAGCGACTTGTAGGTCACGTCGAAAGCGTGCTCGAGCTCCTCGAAGGGCACCTCGATGGTCAGCTTGACCCGGGTCGGGCTGAGCTCCTCGACATCGGTCTTCACGGGGCGGTACTCCTAGGTTTGCCGGCTGGTGTCCGCGTCGGCCCGCAGGCGCACCACACGAACGGCGTATGCACGCGCGCACCCCCGGTCGGTGATGACCACGTTCCTTCGGGGTGCCCTGCGACGGGCTGGGACTTACAGTTTCCTGCTGATCGCACCAAGTCTAGGGCAGACAGACAGGGGGCCACGGCGCACGGCCCGAAGGCCGAACCGCCGCGGACGGTTTCGTCGGGGTGGCGGGATTCGAACCCGCGGCCTCATGCTCCCAAAGCATGCGCGCTAACCAAGCTGCGCTACACCCCGTCACCCGGCGCGGACACACGACCCGAAAACGGGTGTGCGACCAACGCCCCAGAGACTGTACTCTTGTCTCCATCGGCTCCACGAGTCTAGAGGAAACTCAGGGGCTCCGATGCCACGCGGGCGTAGTTCAATGGTAGAACCCCAGCCTTCCAAGCTGGTCATGCGAGTTCGATTCTCGTCGCCCGCTCCACTCGAAGCGAGCTGTGTGCCTGTCGGCACCAGCTCGTTTCGCCGTTCCACCCGGGGGACGACCCCCGAAACCCCGCACCACTCGAAGCGAACCGTGCGCCCATCCGCACCAGCTCGTTTCGCCGTTCCACCCGGGGGACGACCCCCGAAACCCCGCACCACTCGAAGCGAACCGTGCGCCCATCCGCACCAGCTCGTTTCGCCGTTCCACCCGGGGGACGACCCCCGAAACCCCGCACCACTCGAAACGAACCGTGTGCCCATCCGCACCAGCTCGTTTCGCCGTTCCACCCGGGGGACGACCCCCGAAACCCCGCACCACTCGAAACGAACCGTGCGCCCATCCGCACCAGCTCGTTTCGCCGTTCCACCCGGGGGACGACCCCCGAAACCCCGCACCACTCGAAACGAACCGTGCGCCCATCCGCACCAGCTCGTTTCGCCGTTCCACCCGGGGGACGACCCCCGAAACCCCGCACCACCGAACCCGGAAGAGTCGGCGGCACAGGGGTTCCGGACCGCTCCCCTAGCCTCCGGGAACGATCCGCTCGGCCACGGTGACGCGGAAGTGGAACTCGGTCGTGGCACCGTCCACGTTCACGACGTACTCGTCGGGAGAGACCCGGTAGGCCTGACGGTCCCGCTCCGCCCACGGGTGGCCCGGAACATGCGCCGCTGTCAGGCGAAGGGCCTCCGCCCTGGCTTCCTCCCGGTCGTCGAAGCTGGCGTTGCGCTGGCCACCGGGCGCCGACGGAACCAGCCCCCAGCGTTGGCGTTCACCGCTCCCCAGGATCTCCTCGATCAGCACCGTCCACGACATGGACACCTCTTCCTCTCGTCCTCGATTCCTCGTGATGGGACTCACCCCCGACGGCCGCGGTTCCCGGTGACGTGGCCCACACCCACAGAACACTGTTCGGTTTCACCTCGCCACGAAGCGGAATACCGGCCTCAAGCGGGTACGTTGACCTTTCGGGCGGACCCGTCGGCACGACCTGGAACGGGCGCCACTCGGGTTCGGTGGAACGGGGGCCAGATGACGGACACGGACGGCACGGGCGAGCAGGCGACGCCGCTGCGCCTGCTGTGGTTCCAGCGACCGGAGCCGTTGGAGCGACCGGTCGTGGTGACCGGGGTCTTCGACGTCCTGCACGTCGGGCACGTGCGCTTCCTCCAGTCCATCGCCGCCCGCGGCCTCCCCCTCGTCGTGGGGATCGAGTCCGACGAGCGCGTCCGGGCCTGGAAGGGCCCCGGACGCCCGGTCAACCCCGACGCGGAACGGTCCGAGACCATCGCCGCCCTGGGCTGTGTGGCCGGGTCCTTCGTGATCGAGGGCCCGCCCTCGGTCGCCGACTGGGCGGCCTACGCGGAACTGCTCCGGCCCCTCTCCCCCGCCGCCCTGGCCTTCACCGCCGGGGACCGCTACACGCAGGCCAAGATCCGGGGCGCCGACGCCCTGGGCGCCCAGACCTGGGAACTGCCGTTCACGCCCGGCCGCTCCACCACCGCGGCACTCGGCCGACTCGCCTCGTCCCTCTGAGGCCCCTGTTCCCACCGACGTCCCCGGCGATCCCACACCGGACCAGGGAAGCAGCGCCCTCCCTCCGGTGTTGAGGCTTGGATGGCGACGTGGTGAACGGAATCGAGGCTGCGGATGATGTCAGGGAGGCCCTCCTACAGGGCACTGGTCAACGACGGAAGCGCACGGGGGCAGGAACTGCCCCCGGGGCTCACCAGACGTGTGCTGTCCTACGCGACACCGCACTGGCGGCAGATCCTGTTCTTCCTCGCGGTGACCGCGGTGGGCGCGGCCGTGGTCGTGGCCAACCCGCTTCTCCTGCGAGCCATCATCGACCAGGGCATCATCCCGGGGAACACCTCGGTGGTGGTCTGGCTGGCCGTCGCGGCGGCCGTTCTGGCGCTCGTGGAGGGCGTCATCACCCTGACCGGACGGTGGTTGTCCTCCAGGATCGGTGAGGGCGTCATCTACCTGCTGCGCACCCAGGTGTTCTCCCACGTGCAGCGGATGCCGATCGCCTTCTTCACCCGCACTCAGACCGGGTCGCTGATCAGTCGGCTGAACACGGACGTGGTCGGCGCGCAGCGCGCCATCACCTCGGTCCTCCAGTCGGTGGTCTCCAACCTGATCAGCGTGGTGGCGGTACTCATCACCATGCTGGCCCTTTCGTGGCAGGTGACGCTGCTGGCGCTGGTCCTGGTACCGCTGTTCATCGTCCCGGCGAAGCTGCTGGGGCGCAGGCTCGCGAACATCTCCCGCGACGCGATGGACAACAACGCCGCGATGAGCTCGCTGATGACCGAGCGGTTCAATGTGGGCGGGGCCATGCTGGTCAAGCTCTACGGCAGGCCCGACGAGGAGTCCCGCACCTTCTCCGACCGAGCCGCCCGCGTGCGCGACCTCGGGGTGCGCCAGTCGGTGATCGGCGGTCTGCTGTTCACCATGCTGGCCACCATCACGGCGCTGGCCATGGCGATGGTCTACGGCGTGGGCGGTGTGCTCGCGGTGGACGGTGCCTTCGAGGTGGGCACCCTGGTGGCGCTGACCACCCTGCTGGCCAGGCTCTACGGGCCGATCACCACGCTGTCCAACGTGCACGTGGAGATCATGACGGCCCTGGTCTCCTTCGACCGCGTCTTCGAGGTGCTGGACCTGGAGCCGCAGATCAAGGAGAGCCCGGACGCGAGGCCGCTGCCCGCCGGGCCGTTGAGCGTGGAGTTCGACCGGGTGTCCTTCCGCTACCCGGGCGCCTCCGAGACGTCGGTGGCGTCCCTGGAGCTGACCCCGCAGGCCGAGGCCGCCGACGACACCCAGGTGCTGAGCGAGGTGTCCTTCCGCGCCGAGCCGGGTCAGATGGTGGCCCTGGTGGGGCCGTCCGGGGCGGGCAAGTCCACCCTCACCCACCTGGTCTCGCGGCTGTACGACCCAAGGGAGGGAGCGGTGCGGATCGGGGGCCTGGACCTCCGTGGGACCACCAGTGACTCCCTCCGGGAGGCCGTGGGCGTGGTGACGCAGGACGCGCAGCTCTTCCACGACACCGTGGGCGCCAACCTGCGTTACGCGCGGCCGGAGGCGACCGACGCGGAGCTGGAGGAGGCGCTGCGGATGGCGCGGCTCGGGGCTCTCCTGGACCAGCTGCCCAACGGCCTGGACACGATGGTCGGTGACCGCGGCTACCGCCTCTCGGGCGGGGAGAAGCAGCGCCTGGCGATCGCGCGGCTGCTGTTGAAGGCGCCGTCCGTGGTGGTCCTGGACGAGGCCACCGCGCACCTGGACTCCGAGTCCGAGGCGGCGGTGCAGGAGGCGCTGTCGGTGGCGCTGGAGGGCCGGACCTCACTCGTGATCGCGCACCGGCTGGCCACGGTCCGCGAGGCGGACCAGATCCTGGTGCTGGAGGACGGGCGGGTCCTGGAACGCGGCACGCACGAGGAGCTGTTGGAGGCGGGCGGGCTGTACACGGCCCTGTACCGCACCCAGTTCGCGTCCCAGTCGGGGTAGCGGGTTCGGGGGCGGCTCCGTCGGAGTGCTCGGCGGGGTCGCCCCCTCACGCCCTCCCAGCCTTCTCCTTCTCCTTCTCCTTCTTTTTCTTTTCGGCCTTCTTGGCCCGCTTCTTGTCCTTCTTGCTCTTCTTGTCCTTCTTGCCGGGCTCGGTGCCCCCGAGCTGCTCCGACTTCTTCTTCGACTTCTTGGGCTTCTTCGGCTTCTTGGCGTCCTTGGAGGTCACGTGCTCCTCCAGCAGGGCGGGGAGCGGGGCGATGCCGGGACCGCCGTCGAAGATCCAGTCGTCGAGCGCTTCCAGGAGACGGTTCTCGGTCATCCGGCCCAGCCAGACGGGGTTCCCTCCGGCAGCGCGGCCCTGACGGGAGGGCTGGACCACGACGACGTTGGCCTGGAAGCAGATGCCCAGGCACTTGCTGGTGCGGACCGGGACGCGGCGGGCGGCGTGGTCGTCGATGGCGCTGAGACGGGCGAGCTGCGCCTTGTGGTCGACCCCGGGCACCTTCTTGCGTGTGCCGCAGCAGCAGCCCCGACAGACCGTGAGCTTGCAGGGCGTACCGTCGATCGCGCTCACCACACCCCCTCATGAGGCTTGCCTTACCTCAGTTCAGGATATTCCTCCGGGACACCGCCCTGACCAGCACTGACGTGGTCGGTTCCGACCACCTCCACCGGCCGCCAGGTTTCGGGAAGCCCCTCGTTCTCCGGGTCACCGGCCTTCCAGCCCCTCCCCCAGACCATGGGCAGGCCCGCGGCGAACAGCGGGTGGGCCAGGTCCATGAGCTGCACCCGGACCTGGGGTTCGGTGCAGGCGCCGGAACTCCCGCACGCGGCGACGCGTTGGCCGAGCACCACGGTGTCTCCCGGGGCCACCGTGACGGAACCCCTGCGCAGGTGTCCGAGGAGCACGTGGGCGCCGCCGACGTCGATGACCACGTGGTTGCCGATCAGCCCCGAGGGTCCGCGCAGTTCGCGGAGGGTGTTCTCCACGACGGTGCCGAACAGCCACGGCCAGGAGTTGCGGCTGCGGTGGTCGCGCTGGCGGTCGTCCACCCGGACCACGGTTCCCGCAGCGGGTGCGTACACGGGGGCTCCGTAGGCCGGGAAGTCCTCCGGCGGGCGGCTGAGCGGCCGCCAGCCGATGTCCGGGCGGGTACCGTCCTCGGCGACCAGACCCAGCGCGTACGTCTGCCCGTAGGCGTGCGTGCCCTGGCTGGGGACGTGGTCCTCGGGGCTCGTCAGCGGCATCCAGCGGCCCCGCACCGGCGGGGCCAGTACGCGCGGCGCGCACCTCGGAGTGCCCAGTCGCAGGTGCACCGCGAGCGCCACCACCAGCAGCGTCCCGCCGACCCACCAGGACAGACCGAGGTAGCCGGCCAGGAGCGCGGCCATCGCCGCCCACATGAGGGGCATGCGCAGCCGGGCGAGGAGGACGGGCACGGGACGAGGAACGGATGAGGCCATGCCCCATTGTGGGCCAGCCCCATCCGTTCCGTTCCACGGGCCCGAACCCCCGCGTCTACTCCTGACCCTTGTCCTTCTTGTTCTCCTGCGCGCGCTTGCGCAGATAGTCGGTGGCGGCCCCGGCCCCCTTGTCGATCTTGTCGTCGTGAGACCCGCCGGTCGCCTTCTTGGCGGCGTCGGCCACCTTGCCGACGACCCCCTCGGCCTTGTCGGCGTGGTCGTTGACGGCCTTCTTGAGCCGGTTGAACGTATCTCCGGTATCGGACATCGAATCCCCCTCAGACGCGTCCTGCCTGCTGGTGCGATACCCGTTTCCGCCCACTTCAAGCGAAACGTCAGCCTCGGGTCACAGCCCCAGCACCATGCGCGCCACCGAGAAGTAGATGAGCAGACCGGTGGCGTCCACGAGCGTCGCGACCATGGGTGAGGAAACCACGGCGGGGTCCACCCCCACCTTGCGGGCGAGCAGGGGCATCGCGGAGCCGATGATCGCCGCCCAGGTGCAGATGGCGATCACCGAGAGGGCGACCACCACGGCGATGTCGAAGCCGACCAGCACCGACCCGATGACCAGGGCGATCCCGGCGAGCATGACGCCCAGGAGCAGACCGACCCGGCTCTCCTTCCAGATCACCGAAGGGAGGTCGCGTACGCGAACCTCACCGACCGCGAGGGCGCGCACGATCGCCGTGGCCGACTGCGCGCCCACGTTCCCGCCGGTGCCGATGAGCATCGGGACGAACATCGCCAGCGCCGTGACCTCCTCCAGGGTGGCCTCGTAGACCTGCATGACGTTGACGGTCAGGGTCGCCGCGACGATGAGCAGCATCAGCCACACCGAACGCGCGCCGACCAGGCGCAGCACCCCCACGGACACGTAGTGGTCGTCGATCGGGCTGGCACCGGACTGACGGGCCATGTCCTCGGAGTCGGCCGCCTCGATGACCTCGAGGGCGTCGTCGAAGGTGAACAGACCGACGAAGCGGTCCTCGGAGTCCACCACCGGGAGGGAGACCAGGTTGGCCTCCTGGATGAGTCGGGCGGCGTCCTCGACCGGTTCGCTCACGCCCACCCGGGGCGCGAGAACGTCGACCAGGTCCTTGAGGACGCGGTCGTCGTCGCTGACCACGAGGTCGCTCAGGGTGATGGTGCCGAGCAGCCGACGGCCGTCGCTGACCACCGGGAGGGTGTAGATGGTCTCGGCGTCGGCTCCTTTGGCGCGCACCACCTCCAGAGCGCGGCCCACGGTGAGATCCCGGTGCAGGATGACGGTCTCCGGCGTCATGTACCGGCCGACCGAGTCCTCGGGGTAGCCCAGGAGCGCGGCGGTCATCTTGCGTTCGGCGGGGCTCAGCCCGGCCAGCGCCCGGGTGGCGATCTTGGCCGGGGCCTCCCCGATGAGGCGGGCCCGGTCGTCCGGGTCCATCTCCTCCAGGATGTCGTGGAAGTCGGTGCCGCGCAGGCCGAGGAGGATGGCCTGCTGCTGGCCGGGATCCAGCTCCTCGAAGACCTCCAGCTCACGGTCCTTGTCCAGGAGGCGGAAGGGGATGATCGCCTCGCCGCTGGACATGCGGGCCAGTTCGTCCGCGATCTCGTGGGGCCTGTGTTCGGCCAACCAGAGCCTGATCCCGGTCAGGTCGTTGATCTCGACCAGGTCCGTGAGTTCTTCAGCGCGCTCGCCGTCCATGCGAAGCACCCCCTTGCGTCTCCATCGCCCGGCGGGCACGCCCGCGGGGCCGCGAAAATCCGGTAGGTCCGGGTCCTGGGGACCCGGTCCGGCCCCTGGTCACTGGTGTGCTGGTCCGTGCGGGCGTCGGCGCCCAGGGGGCGGAGAGGGGCGGGCACGGTGGTCCGTGAACGGGTACGAAGACCTCGTACCGGGGTCGGGGAACATGTCGACCCTACCGCCAGGAACGGCTGGGGCGACTCACCCCCTGCCGGTGCCGCGGCGGCCGGGGGTCAGGTTCTCCAGAGGACCACGAGCGCGCAGTCGTCGTTCTTGTCCTTGCTGAGGGTGTCCACGACCTCGCTGGCACCGGTGGCGAATCCCTGGGTGACCAGCGATTCGGCGGCTCCGAGGAGACGGTCGATACCGGCATCGAGGTCCTCGCCGGGCGTCTCGATGAGGCCGTCGGTGCACAGCATGATGGCGTCGCCGGGCCGCAGCTTGCCCTGGACTGAGGTGTAGGTCATCTCGGGGATGACGCCCAGCACCACGCCCTTGGCCTCGGTGGTGCTCCACACTCCGCCGCCGCCGTCGAAGTGCAGGGCGGGCGGGTGCCCGGCCGAGGCGACCTGGTACTCGCCGGTCTCGGTGTCCACGCTCAGGTGGACGGCGGTCACGAAGCCCTCGCCGCCGCTGTTGCGCATGAGGTAGTCGTTGCAGTGGGCGAGGAAGTCGCTGGCGGGGACGGCTCCTATGAGGCCGCTGAAGGCACCCGAGAGCATCAGGGCCCGGGTCCCGGCGTCCACGCCCTTGCCGGAGACGTCAACGACCGCGATGTCGAGCCGGTGTTCGCGGCGGATGGAGACGACGAAGTCGCCGCCGAACGAGGAGCCGCCCGCCTGGCGCAGGACGGCGGTGTGCCCCCAGCCCGCGGGGACCGGGGGGAGCTTGCCCTGGTCGCGCAGCCGGTCGCGCAGGTCCAGCAGCATCATCTCGCCGCTCAGGCCCTGGACGCCGAGGCGTTCGCGTACGCCGGACAGCAGGTAGGACAGGACCCCGGTGACTCCGATGGTGACCACCAGGCCGGGGCCGACCTGGCCGAAGTCGAGCATGAAGGCCACGAACAGCAGCACGGCGACGACCACACCGAGCAGGAAGGCGAGGCTCTTGCGCTTGAGCAGCAGTCCGCCCGCGAGGACGGTGAGGATGGTGGAGCTGGGCGGGAACCAGCCGGTGGGACCCCACACGGCGCCGACCCCGATGCCCACGGCGATGGCGACCAGGGTGATGAGTACGAGACGATAGCGGAAGAGCACCTTGCGCCGGAGCACCGCGACGATGCGCTGCACGGTGGATCGCAGCAGTCGGGTGGTCCTGGCGGTCGGTGTGGGGTTCATTGATCCTCTAGGCTCGGCACGCCCGCTCACCCGCGGGGGTCACTCCTGGTCGGGGTACGGCACACCGGTGCGCTCATGGTCGCGTCGGGGGCCTGTGTCTGGGTCGGCGGAGGGGGAGTCGTGTGGGGGCACGGCCCGGATCGCGGAGGCTGGTTCCGCCGAAGGGCGGGCACCGATGGACGCGGACAACACGGTGTCTCGGACTACGATGGCCCGCCGCTGTGCACGAACTGTAGCGCTTGGGGTGCTGGCCTGGCACGTACTACCAGCGGCGATCCGCCCCATAACCCCGGGTTTGGGTTCCGCCTAAACCCGTGTTCGCGGGGTCGGACTCACGTACCCGTAGGGGAACTTCCCGGTGATTTCGGGACCCCTCCCCTCTCTCGGACACGGCAGGCCGGCCGGGTGTGTCCCGGGCGCGCTCGCGCGTTTCGCGAAGAACCCACACCGGACGGCGCGGGCCACTCCTGCGCAAGGATCCCACAACGACCCCCGCGGGCGACAGGACCCCCGGTCCCGAACCGGACACGGACCCCACGGCGCCCGGAACGCGTTCGTCCCCGCGTGCCGGGCACGCGGGGACGAACGGCCGGTCCCGCTCGGGGCGGGGCCGGAGAGACGGGTTACGGAAGCGGGGGCAGCTCGCCGGTGCGCTCGTAGTCGCTCAGCATGGCGATACGGCGGGTGTGTCGCTCCTCGTCGCTGTACGGCGTGGCGAGGAAGAGCTCCACGAACCGGGTGGCCTCCTCCAGGGAGTGCATCCGGCCGCCGATGCCGAGCACGTTGGCGTCGTTGTGCTCGCGCGCCAGCTTGGCGGTGTCCTCGCTCCAGGCCAGGGCGGCGCGGACGCCGGTGACCTTGTTGGCCGCGATCTGCTCACCGTTGCCGGAGCCGCCGATCACGACGCCCAGGGAACCCGGGTCCTTGGCGACGCCCTCGGCGGCGCGCAGGACGAAGGGAGGGTAGTCGTCGACCGCGTCGTAGACGGCCGGTCCGGCGTCCACGACCTCGTGGCCGTTCTCCTTCAACCAGGAGACGAGGTGTTCTTTGAGCTCGAAGCCCGCATGATCTGATCCAAGGTAAACACGCACGTCACCAGTGTGACAGCTCCCGGGAACAGACGACGCCGCACCCCACCCGGTCGGTGTGACCGGCGAGGGGCGCGGCGCGCGTCGTGTGGGTCGCGCGGGGGATCAGGCCCCGGCGGCGGCCGCCGCCACGCTCAGACCGAGGACGGCGAAGCCGGCCATCGACAGGATGGCGATCAGGTTGTAGACGAGGATCGACTTGAGGTCCTTACCGAGAGGACCTGCCTTGGAGACCGCGGGCTTGCTGCTCAACTCACACCTCGATTGGGTTCGACCAGGGGATGACCAGTCGGAATCTTTCCACACCGCACAACGCGCGCGTCACCGGGTCCGATTCCGGGAGTACCTGGTGGGGGGCGGTGAGACCGGACACAGGGGTCACCTCTGCACGGCCTTGACCTCGCAGAACTCCACCAGTCCGGGCAGGCCCCACTCGCGTCCGTTGCCGGAGCGCTTGTACCCGCCGAAGGGGGCACGCGGGTTCAGGGCCCCGCCGTTGAGCTCCACCTGCCCCGCCCGGAGGCGACGGGCGACGGCCAGGCCCTCGTCGGGGTCCCCGGCCCACACGGCGGCGTTGAGCCCGTAGACGGTGTCGTTGGCGATCCCCACCGCCTCCTCCACCGTGTCGTAGGCGATGAGGACGAGTACCGGGCCGAAGATCTCCTCCTGGGCGACGCGCATGTCGTTGCGCACGTCCGCGAAGACGGTCGGGCGGACGTAGTAGCCGACGGCCCGCTCCTCGACGGGTTCGGAACCCCCGGTGACCAGGCGCGCGCCCTCCTCCACCCCGAGGTCGACGTAGGCGCGGACCTTGTCCCGCTGCGCGGCCGAGACCAGCGGACCCAGCCGGGTGGCCTCGTCCTCGGGGTCGCCCGGCACGTACTTGGCCGCGGACTCGGCGGCCAGCTCCACTGCCTCCTCGTAGGAGTCGCGGTGCACGAGCATGCGGGTGAGGGCATTGCAGCTCTGGCCGGTGTTGCGCATGACGTCGGCGACGCCGCGCTTGACCGCCTTGGCGAGGTCGGCTCCGGGCAGGATGACGTTGGGCGACTTGCCGCCCAGTTCCAGGGCGACCCGCTTGATCGTCTCGGCTGCGACCTGGGACACCCGGGTCCCGGCGCGGGTGGAGCCGGTGAAGGAGACCATGTCCACCCTCGGATGGGCGGCGATCGCCTCGCCCACCACCGGCCCGGTACCGGAGACGAGGTTGAACACGCCCGCGGGCAGACCGGCCTCGTGGAGGATCTCCGCCAGCCAGTAGGCGCTCAGCGGGGCGACCTCGCTCGGCTTGAGGACCACGGTGTTGCCCGCGAGGAGCGCGGGGACCACCTTCAGGACGATCTGGTGCAGCGGGTAGTTCCACGGGGTGATGGCGCCGACCACGCCGACCGGCTCGTGCACCACCAGGGAGTTGCCAACCTCCTCGCCGCCGAAGTAGCGCTCTCCGTGCTCCTCGACCAGGTCGATGTAGGTGCCGAACATGCGCGAGGGCAGACCGGCCTGCACCTTGGTGGCGAAGGTGGCGGGCGCGCCCATGTCGGTCGTCAGCAGCCGGGCGACGTCGTCGAGGCGGGCGTCGAACAGCTCCCGCGCGCGGGACAGGTGGGTGACGCGCTGGCCCGGGGTGAGCGCGGACCAGGCGGGGAGAGCGGACGCGGCGGCCTCGACCGCGGCGTCGACGTCGGCGGCGGCACCCGCCGGAACGGTGTCGATGACCTTCTCGGTCGCCGGGTTGACCACGTCAAGGGCCTCGTCTGAGGCGGAGTCACGCCAGGCGCCGTCGATGTAGAGGGATCGCATGGCCCCACTTTCGCAGAACGCGATTCGGGTTGGCCAGAGCGAGGGGGCCGCGGAAGCGACGGCGGGGCGGGCACCCGTGGTTCCACGGATACCCGACGGCGGGGCGGGCACCCGTGGTTCCACGGATACCCGCCCCGGCCGGGCGCCGAGGGCCGGGCCCGGTTCGGCGCCGGAGGTCAGCCCCAGTGCGGGGGACGGTCGGCGATCAGCCGCGTGGTGGAGTCCTCGTCGCTGTCGCCCCACCCCTCCGAGCGCTCGTCGCTCGTGGTGTCGGGCAGCAGGTCGAGGTCGTCGAGGAAGGTGGCGCGGCGGTCGTCGTCAGGCCCTGGCATGGGTGCTCCCGGTGAGGTGGTCAGTCGAAGATGGGCGAGCGCGTGCGGGTGCGCTTGAGCTCGAAGAACCCGTCGGTCCCGGCGACCAGGCGCACACCGTCCCACAGCTTCCCGGCGGCCTCGCCGCGCGGGATCGGGGAGACGACCGGCCCGAAGAAGGCCACGTCCTCCACCTGGATGACGGGCGTACCGACGTCCTCCCCCACCAGCTTCATCGCCTCGCCGTGCGAGGCGCGCAGGGCCTCATCGTACGCGGTGGAGTCGGCGGCCTCCGCCAGGTCCTCGGGCAGTCCGGCGTCGGCCAGGGCCGCCCGGACGGTGTCCGTTTCCTTCGCCTCGCCACGGTCGTGGTAGCGGGTGCCCAGGGCCGTGTAGAGGGCGCCGAGCACCTCGGGGCCGAAGCGCTCCTCGGCGGCGACGCACACGCGCACCGCGCCCCAGGCGCGGTCCAGGAAGTGCCGGTAGTCCGCGGGCAGGTCGCGTCCCTCGTTGAGCACGCTCAGGCTCATCACGTGCCAGCGCACGGTCACGGGGCGGACCTTCTCCACCTCCAGCAGCCAGCGGGAGGTGATCCAGGCCCACGGGCAGGCCGGGTCGAACCACATGTCCGCGAACACGGTCTCCGGCTCGCCTGGCTGTGCGGGGGTCTGGGTCATCGCTGCTCCTCGTCCGGGGCCCGAGGTCTCGGGCCTGGGGGAAGTTCGGGTTCCGATGGCCGCGGTCCGCCGAGAACGCACCGCCGCCATGGATCGTCAACCACGGTGATCGGTTGCGCATTCCGCCCCGCCGCGTGACAGGATCGAACCGACGACAACGACCTCAGGCCCGACGGCGCCCACCCCCAGTCGGCGGGCCCGACGCGGTCGACAACCGATTTCCGGCCGACGACGAAGACGGCCGTGAAGGGAGCGTGGCGTGGCAGGGAACCTGACACGGGACGAGGCCAAGGAGCGGGCCCGCATTCTCGGCGTGGACTCCTACGCCGTGGAGCTGGACCTGACCACGGGTGACGAGACCTTCCGGTCCACCACCGTCGTGCGCTTCTCCAGCTCGGAGCCGGGCGCGCGGACCTTCGTCGACCTGGCCGCGCCGAGAGTCAGCAGCGCCGTGCTCAACGGGCGCGAGCTGGACGTGGCCGAACTGTTCGACGGCGAGCGGCTCACCCTCCCGGACCTGGCCGCCGAGAACGAGCTGACCGTCGTCGCCGACGCCGCGTACATGCGCACCGGCGAGGGCCTGCACCGGTTCGTGGACCCCGTCGACGACTCGGTGTACCTGTACAGCCAGTTCGAGACGGCCGACGCGCACCGCATGTTCACGTGCTTCGACCAGCCCGACCTCAAGTCCACGTTCGAGCTGACCGTGTACGCGCCGCCGTCGTGGGAGGTCGTCTCCAACAGCGCCCCCGACGTGGAACGCGAGGCCGCGGGTGAGGAGCGGGTGCGCTGGCACTTCCCCGCCACCCAGGTGATGTCCACCTACATCACCGCGCTGATCGCCGGTCCGTACCACGTGGTCCGCGACGAGCACGACGGCATCCCGCTGGGCCTGTACTGCCGCGCCTCGCTCGCCGAGCACCTGGACTCCGACGCGTTGTTCGAGGTCACCAAGCAGGGCTTCGACTTCTTCCACGGCCTGTTCGACCTGCGCTACCCGTTCGGCAAGTACGACCAGCTGTTCGTGCCCGAGTTCAACGCGGGCGCGATGGAGAACGCGGGCGCGGTGACGTTCCTGGAGGACTACGTCTTCCGCTCCCGCGTCACCGACGCCCGCTACGAGCGCCGCGCCGAGACGATCCTGCACGAGATGGCGCACATGTGGTTCGGTGACCTCGTCACCATGCGCTGGTGGGACGACCTGTGGCTGAACGAGTCGTTCGCGACCTACGCGAGCGTGTACTGCCAGGTCAACGCCACCCAGTGGTCGGACGCCTGGACGACCTTCGCCAACGTGGAGAAGGCGTGGGCGCTGCGCCAGGACCAGCTGCCCTCCACGCACCCGATCGCCGCCGACATGGTCGACATCCAGGCGGTCGAGGTCAACTTCGACGGCATCACCTACGCCAAGGGCGCCTCCGTCCTCAAGCAGCTGGCCGCCTACGTGGGCGTGGACGCGTTCTTCGCGGGCGTGCGCGCCTACTTCAAGGAGAACGCGTTCGGCAACACCGAGCTGCACGACCTCCTCAAGCACCTGGAGGCCGCGTCCGGCCGTGACCTGTCCAGCTGGTCGAAGGAGTGGCTGGAGACCACGGGCGTCAACACCATGCGCCCGGAGTTCGAGGTCGACGCGAACGGCGACTTCACGTCGTTCACGATCCTCCAGGAGGCCGCCTCCGAGCACCCCACGCTGCGCTCGCACCGGCTGGCCGTGGGCCTGTACGACCGCACCGCCGACGGCATCGTGCGCCGTGAGCGCGTGGAGCTGGACGTCAGCGGGGCCCGTACCGAGGTCGCCGACCTGGTCGGCAGGGCCCAGCCGGACCTGGTGCTCATCAACGACGACGACCTCACCTTCACCAAGATCCGTCTGGACGAGCGCTCCCTGCGCACCGTGGTGGAGGGCGCGGGAGAGATCCGCGAGTCGCTGCCGCGCGCGCTGGCCTTCGGCGCCGCATGGGACATGACCCGCGACGGTGAGATGGCCGCCCGGGACTACGTGGCGCTGGTGACCTCCGGCATCAGCGGCGTCAACGACGTCACAGTGGCCCAGACCCTGCTCCGCCAGGCCTCGGGAGCGCTCATCAACTACGCGGACCCGGCGTGGCGCCCGTTCGGGTTCGCGCTGCTGGCCGACCGTCTCAGCGAGCTGCTGTCGTCCGCCGAGCCCGGCGGCGACCTCCAGCTGGCCTACGTCAACGCCCTGGCGGACGCGGCCGTGACCGACGCCCACCTTTCCCTTCTGCGGGGGCTGCTGGACGGCGCGATCACGGTGGAGGGCCTGGAGGTCGACACCGACCTGCGCTGGACCCTGCTGCGCCGCCTGGTCGCCGCGGGTGCGGCGGGTGAGGCGGAGATCGCCGCCGAGCTGGTGGCCGACCCGACCGCCGCCGGTCAGCGAAACGCCGCCGGCGCCCGGGCCGCGATCCCCACGGCCGAGGCCAAGGAGACCGCCTGGGAGCGGATCGTGGGCGGGGACCTGGCCAACGCCGAGTTCCGCGCCACCCTGCTGGGCTTCACCGAGCCGCGCCAGGCGGAGCTGTTCCGCCCCTACGTGGAGCGGTACTTCGCCCAGCTCGCCCCGGCGTGGGAGAAGTGGACCGGTGAGTTCGCGCAGTCCTTCGCCGAGATCGTGTACCCGAGTCAGCTGGTGGAGGAGGCGACCCTGGAGCGCACCGACGCCTATGTCGCCGAGCACTCCCCGGCTCCGGCGCTGTACCGCCTGCTGATCGAGGGGCGGGCCGGGGTGGAGCGTGCCCTGCGTGCCCGCGCCAAGGACATCGCCGCCGGTCAGAACGGCTGACGTCCAGGGTCTGAGCGCACAGGGGACGGCCCCGGGGACAGTGTTCCCCGGGGCCGTCCCGTCTTCGGTGGATCGTGTGCCCGGTGGTCGGCCCGCCCTAGAGGCCGCGGCCCTGGTGGCCGAGGGGACCCAGGGTGCGGCGCACCCGGGCGACCATCCTGGGGTCGGCCAGCAACTCGTCGACCAGGACCGGTTCGCCCTCGCCGCTGGTGAGCGGTATCCGCCAGTTCGGGTATTCGGTGCTGGTCCCCGGTTGGTTCTGCATGCGCCGCTCCCCCACCACGTCGGTGAGCGCGACCCCGAGCATCCGGGCCGGGGTCGCGGCCAGGTAGGCGTGCATCGCGGCGACCACGGAGGCCGGGTCCCCCACCGGGTCGGCGTCCTCCTCCAGGAGCCCCAGGTACACCAGCAGGGCGCACCACTGGGCCACCCGGGCCTCGGAGTCGGCCCGTTCCTCTGCCACGGGCCGGTCGAGCAGGCCGAGGCGGTCGCGCAACTCCACGTGCTCGGCCGACAGGTACGAGGAGACGGGTGGGAGGTCGTGGGTTGCCACGGTGGCCAGACAGTCCCGGCGCCACCTGTCGGGCGCGAGCGGTTCGCCGTCCGCGTCGTTCTCGAACCACAGCACGGAGGTGCCGAGGACCCCGCGGTCGGAGAGGTGGTCGCGGACCCAGGGCTCGACGGTGCCCAGGTCCTCGCCGACGATCACCGCGTCCGCGCGCCGGGCCTCCAGCACCAGCGCGCCGACCGTGCCCTCGTGGTCGAAGCGCAGGTAGGTGCCCTGGTCGGCCGAGGCGCCCTCGGGCACGCACCACAGCCGGAACAGGCCCATGACGTGGTCCATCCGCAGGCCGCCCGCGTGCCGCAGGCCCTGGGAGAGGATCTGGCGGAACGGCCCGTAGCCCAGCTGAGCGAGGCGGGTGGGGTTCCAGGGCGGCTGCCCCCAGTCCTGCCCGCGCCGGTTGAACTCGTCCGGCGGGGCGCCCACGTGCAGTCCGTGGACGAGGGCGTCGCCGTACATCCACGCGTCCGCGCCGCCCGCCTGCACGCCGATGGCGAGGTCGTGGACGATGCCCACGTCCATGCCGCTGTCGAGGGCGCTTCCCTGCGCCTGGGCCAGCTGTTCGTCCAGGATCCACTGGAGCCAGCGGTGGAACTCCACGCGCGGCCACAGGTCCAGGGCCCGTCTGCCCACGGTGAGCGAGCCGACGTCGCGCAGCTCCGAGGGCCAGGTCCGGCAGTCGGAGCCGTGCTCCTCCGCGAGCGCCGACCACGTCGCGAACTCCACCAGGGGCTGGCCCTCGCGCTCCAGGTAGTGGCGCAGCGCCTCCTCACGGCCCGGTGCCCGCGGAACCTGGAAGAGGATCTCCAGGGCGGTGAGCTTGGCCTCCCAGACGGCGTCGCGGTCGAGGAGGTCGGCGGTGCGGCCGCGTTCGCGCAGCGGCCGCGCCAGGCGCTGGATGCCCTCGCGCTGGGCGGGGTCCAGCCGCGCGTACTCGGGGACGTCCTCCACACGGACGTACAGCGGGCTGGCGTAGCGGCGGCTGACCGGCAGGTACGGGGAGGGTTCCAGCGGTGTGACGGGTTCGGTGGCGTGTACCGGGTTGATCAGGGTGAAGTCGGCGCCGAGGTCCCGGGCGCTCCACTCCGCGAGTTCGGAGAGGTCACGCAGGTCCCCCGTGCCCCATGAGGCCCGGGAGCGCACGCTGTAGACCTGCGCCATCAGTCCCCAGAGACGGGGGTTGTCACGCAGCGCGGTGGATTCGATCCGGTCGGGGACGACCAGGATCGGGGCGTCGTGTTCGGTCCCCCTGTCGGTGACCCGCAGGGTGTGCACGCCCAAGGGCAGCCCCGGGTCGAACGGCAGCAGGCCGCCGTCCGAGGTCTCCACGGAGGCTCGGGCGCCTTCGGGCAGCGCCAGGTCCGGTGCCTTGCCCTCCCGAACCACCACGGCGGGTGGCAGCAGGCCGTGCCCCGGTCCCGCGTCGGGATCGGTCGGGTCCGCCCCCAGGGCGGAAAGGACATGGCGGATCGTGTCCGGACTGACGGGCACCTGCCGGCCCCGCCAGTCCTCGTATGCGGTCGCGACCCCGTAGCGCTCGGCGACCCGGGTCAGCTGAACGTCCCTCACAGACACCGATCATGCCCCACGGTGGCGCGCGTACACCGCAGGACGACCCGGCGTGGGGACAGAAGATGCTTCCCCTCGACGTTCCTGGGCTCCGGCTCGACCTCCCCTTTCCCCTGGCTTTCCCTGGCCCCGCTCGCACCGGGGGACGGTGGGGGAATCCCTTGGCGAAGCGCCCGGTGGGAGCGGCATAATCGAACACGTGCTCGCCAACTACCGACGGCTCTTCGCCGTGCCCCACGTCCTGTCCCTGTTGATCTGGTCCCTCGCGGCCCGGTTCTACACACCGGGGTTGATGATCGCGGTCACCTTCCTCGTGCAGGGCTGGACGGGGTCCTACACCCTCGCGGGCCTGGTGGCGGGCGCGTTCACCCTGGGCATGGCGCTGGTGGGACCGTTGCGCGGGCGCATGGCCGACCGGGGCAACAGCGACCGTCTGGTGCTGGTGTGCGGCGTGGTGTTCACGGTCGGTCTGGCGACCCTGGCGCTGCTGCCCGCGTCGCTGTGGTGGGTCTCCATCCCCCTGGCCCTGGGCACCGGCCTCTTCGGCACCCCGGCCAACCAGATCGTGCGCGCGCTCTGGCCCCGGCTGACCACGGGTTCGGAGCGGCAGGCGATCTACGCGGCCGAGGCCACCACCCAGGAACTGATCTTCGTCTTCTCCCCGATCCTCACCGCCGGTGTGGTGGCGTTCGCCGGTCCACGCTGGGCGCTGTTGCTCCTGGGGATTCTGGGACTGATGGGCGCGGTGGGGTTCGCTCTGGCCCTGCGCCGCGCGGACGTGACCGGCCCCGCCGAACCGGACCGCGCCGCCACGGTCCCGCAGGAGCCCGCTGGCAGGCAGGACCGCGCCTCCACCCGGGTGAACCGCAGTCTGCTCTTCCACCCGGCGCTCTGCCTGCTGTTCGCGATGTGCGGGATGATCGTCTCCGGTGTGGTCGGCATGGACCTGGTGATCGTGGCCTGGGCCAACGAGCTGGGCGCGCCGCACTACGTGATGGTGCTGGCCTCGGTCTGGGCGCTGGGCTCCCTGGTGGGCGGCGCGGTGGCCGGGGCGCTCCGGGGCGCCCCGCGGCTGCCGCTGCGGGCCTTCGGGGCGGCACTGGGCATCGCGGTGTTGGTCCCGTTCCTGCCGCCGGTCAGCCACCTGCCGACCCCGCTGCTGATCACCCCGCTGCTCTTCGTCTCGGGTCTGGCGCTGGCGCCCACCCTGGCCGCCGCGATGGGGCGCCTGGGCGACACCGCCCCCGCCCATCGCAGGGCGGAGGCGTTCGGCTGGATGGCCACGGCCATGAGCATCGGCGCGGCGGTGGCGGGGCCGCTGACCGGTGCGCTGGTGGACACCAACGGGATCGCGGGCGGCGCGCTGGGCGCGGCCGCGCTGGTACTGGTGTCCGCCGTCCTCAGCCTGTTCCTGGGCCGCGCTTCGGGGTCCACGGACCGCGAGGACGCCGCGGCTGAAGCCGCCGACCCGGCGGAGGTGTCCGCCGTCCTCGACGCGAGCCCGGCAGCACCAGGGTCCGGCGCGTCGCTGGTCTCGGCCGCCTCCACCACGGCCGAGGGAGACGCCGTCGGCTTCGAGGGGGTCAGTCCGTCCAGCCCCCGGGAACCCGGTGTGCCCATGGACGGGCCCGCTCCAGCTGCGCCGACAGGGACAGAAGGGTCCCCTCACCGCCCATCCGCCCCGTGAGCATGGAGCCGATCGGCAGACCGCTCGGCGACCAGTACAGCGGGACGCTCACCGAGGGCTGCCCGGTCACGTTGTAGATCGAGGTGAACGGGGTGAACTCGGTCATGAGCCGGAACTCCTCCTCCGGTCCGCCCGAGGTGAAGTGCCCGATCGGCACCGGCGGCCGGGCCAGGGTGGGGCTCAGGACGGCGTCGAAGCGTTCCGTGGCCGTGAGCATCGCGCGGGTGCCGCGCTGGAGGCGGGCGGTGGCCTGCACGTGTTCGGGGACGGTGGTCCGGCGGGCGCGTTCGCGGAGCCACTGGTAGATCGGTGTGAGCTCGCCCTCGCGGGCCGGGTCGACGGGCGTGGCCGAGGCGATGGCCGCCCACAGGTACGGGAAGTCGTCGGCGAAGGTCCCTCCGAAGGCGGACTCGAAGGGGTTGTCGATCTCCTCGACCTCGTGGCCCAGCTCCAGGAGCAGCCGGGTGGTCTCCTCGTGGGCGGCGAGCACGTCGGGGTGGACGGGGATGCCCGTGGACCCGGTGTCGGAGTAGCGGGCGAGGCGCAGCTGTCCGGGTTCGCGCCGGGCGTGGTCGGCGAAGGTCTCGCCGGGGGGCAGGGGCGGAGCGGTGAACAGGTCGCCGGGGAGGTTGACCGCCATGGCGTCCAGCATCAGGGCGGCGTCCAGGACCGTGCGGGTGATCGGTCCCGCCGTGGACAGTCCGTTGAGGTCGGCGCGGTCGGGTCCAAGGGAGATCCGCCCCCGGGTGGGCTTGAGCCCGAAGAGGCCGCAGACACTCGCCGGAATGCGGATGGACCCGCCGCCGTCGCTGCCCTGGGCCACGGGTGCGAGCCCGGCGGCCACGGCCGCGGCGGCGCCCCCGCTGGAACCGCCCGGCGAGCGGGTGGTGTCCCAGGGGTTGCGGCTGGGTGGGGCGACGGCGTTCTCGGTGTGGCAGGTGGCGCCGAACTCGGGGGTGTTGGTCTTGCCGAGGAAGACCGCGCCCGCCTCGCGCAGCTGGGCGACCGCCGCCGAGTCGGTGGGTGCCACGAGGTCGGCGTACAGGCGTGAGCCGAAGGTGACGCGGACTCCGGCGAGGGTGTCCAGGTCCTTGATGGGCAACGGGACACCGAGGAGCGGGGGCAGATCGTCCGGCGTGTCGCTCAGAACGCGTTTCTGTGCATTTCGGGCCTGTTCCAGAGCCAATTCTTCAGCGACCGTAACGTAGGCGCCGTACCGGTCGTCCAACCTCCGAATTCGCTCGAGATAGTGCTCAGCGATCTCAACAGGCGACAGTTCACGACTGCGGACCAACGCGGCGAGTCGGTGCGCGGGAAGTTCATGAATTCTGGTCATGCCACCCGAGGTTAACCGGGTAGGGCAACGGGCACCACGCCGAAGAACGGTACTTCTCCAGAGAGGTGACGAAAGAGCAATCCTTCCCCGTTCCGACGCCCCGGACACGCTTGGGCGCCAGGACATCAGGGAAGAAAAGTGTGAGAAGTAATGCACTAGGACTCGGATATGGATGGAACTAACCTGTCCGTCGTGGAATCGGCAACCAGAGTGAACGGTCGTAGCTCATCCTCCGAAGGGTCGGAGCACGAACGACCCGAGGCCCTCTTCTTCCCCAACCAACGCAAGGAAGGCGGGGCGGCGAACACCAGAGCCCTGTACGGGGCTCTGAAGTCGAACGACGCCGTCCGCCGCTGGATCTTCCGGAGCGTTCCGGCCGGGGCGGTGGCGGGTGCCTTCGGCATGCTCACCGGAGACTGGAGGGTCGGCGTCACCCTCGGTCTCATCGTCCTGGTCGGGGTGATGGTCTGGAGCGCCCGCCGGGAGTCGGAGATCCCCCGCTGGCGCAAGCCCTCGGCGGCCCAACGCCGTACCGAGGTCCAGCTCAAACTCATGAAGCAGCTCGGCTACCGCGTCCTCCACGCGCGCGCCGTCCCCGGCGGCAACGGGCAGATCGACCACTTCATCGTGGGTCGGCGCGGCGCGTTCGCCATCGACTCGGAGTCCTGGGACAAGCGTCTCCCGCTGCGCAACAAGCTGGAGAAGCTCTACCACGGCCGGTTCAGCAAGAACGAGCGCATCGACGAGGCCCTGGAGGAGGCCAAGCGCGCGGAGGAGCTCATCAGCAAGGAGCTCGGCCGCGACATCTCGGTGCGCGCCTCCCTGGCCATCTACGGCCCGGGCATGCCCTGGGACAGTCACCGGCTGCGGGGCGTGGACATCATCACCGGCACCAAGGTCCGCAAGTGGCTGCGTAGCGGACGCGACCGCCTGAGTGAGACCGAGATCGAGGAGATCTACCAGGCCGCCAGCAAGGCCCTGCCGCCGCGCTACTGACCCCGTCCCCCTCCATCGCGCCAAGGCCCGGAACCAGCCACACCGTCGTGGCCTCCGGGCCTCCCGCGTTCCCGGGACCGGCCCGAGCACCCCCCGGAGACACGGCGAACGGGGGCCTCCACCTCGACCAATCTCAACATCCGGAACGGGCGTCTCCTCCGGCGAGACCGAACCTGCCCCTGAGGGGGACTACCATCGTGGGGAAACACCCGTATCGATGGGAGTCCACCCCATGCCAGCCCTACGCTCACGCACGGTCACCCACGGCAGGAACATGGCAGGTGCCCGCGCCCTCATGCGCGCCACCGGCGTGGAGCGCGAGGACTTCGGCAAGCCCATCGTGGCCGTGGCCAACAGCTTCACGGAGTTCGTGCCCGGACACGTGCACCTGCGCGAGGTCGCCGAGGTCGTCGCGAACGCCATCCGCCAGGCGGGCGGCGTGCCCCGCGAGTTCAACTCCATCGCCGTCGACGACGGTATCGCGATGGGCCATGGCGGCATGCTCTACTCGCTGCCCAGCCGCGAGCTGATCGCCGACTCGCTCGAGTACATGGTCAACGCGCACTGCGCCGACGCCCTGGTGTGCGTGTCCAACTGCGACAAGATCACCCCGGGCATGCTGCTCGCCGCGATGCGCCTGAACATCCCCACCGTGTTCGTCTCCGGCGGCCCCATGGAGGCCGGGAAGGTCACGGTGGTCGACGGCACCGCCACCACGGTCCGCAAGCTCGACCTGATCAACCCCATGATCGCGGCGGCGGACGAGAGCGTCTCCCAGGCCGAGCTGGACGAGATGGAGGAGAACGCCTGCCCCACCTGCGGCTCCTGCTCGGGCATGTTCACCGCCAACTCGATGAACTGCCTCACCGAGGCCATGGGGCTGGCCCTGCCCGGCAACGGCACGGTCCTGGCCACCCACACCGCGCGCAAGGCCCTCTACGAGGACGCCGGGCGCCTGGTGGTGGAGGCCGCCCAGCGCTACTACCGCGACGACGACGCCTCCGTGCTGCCGCTGTCCATCGCCACCCCCGCGGCCTTCGGCAACGCCATGGCGCTGGACGTGGCCATGGGCGGCTCCACCAACACGATCCTGCACCTGCTGGCCACCGCCACCGAGGCCGGAGTGGACTTCGGGCTGCCCGAGATCGACGCCGTCTCCCGCCGCGTCCCCTGCCTGTGCAAGGTTGCGCCGAACACCGAGAAGTACCACATCGAGGACGTCCACCGGGCGGGCGGCATCCCCGCCATCCTGGGCGAGCTGGCCCGGGGCGGCCTGCTCGACACCTCGCTGCCCACCGTGCACGGAAAGACCGTGGGCGAGTTCCTCGCCGAGTGGGACATCGCCTCGGATGCGGTGCTGCCCGAGGCCGTGGAGCTGTTCCACGCCGCCCCCGGCGGTGTGCGCACCACCAAGGCCTACTCCCAGAGCGTCCGCTGGGACACGCTGGACGCCGACCGCGAGAAGGGCTGCGTCCGCTCCGTGGAGCACGCCTACACCAAGGACGGCGGCCTGGCCGTGCTGTTCGGCAACCTCGCCCCGGACGGCGCGATCGTCAAGACCGCCGGTGTGGAGGAGGAGCTGTGGACCTTCTCTGGGCCCGCGAAGGTGTTCGAGTCGCAGGAGGACGCCGTGGACGGCATCCTCAACAAGCAGATCGAACCCGGTGACGTGGTGGTCATCCGCTACGAGGGCCCCAAGGGCGGCCCCGGGATGCAGGAGATGCTGTACCCGACGAGCTTCCTCAAGGGCCGCGGCCTGGGCAAGGCCTGCGCGCTCATCACCGACGGCCGCTTCTCCGGCGGCACCTCGGGGCTGTCCATCGGCCACGCCTCCCCCGAGGCGGCCGCGGGCGGCGACATCGCCCTGGTCGAGGACGGCGACACCATCAGCATCGACATCCCGAACCGGGGCATCGTGCTGGAGGTCGGCGAGGAGGAGCTGAACACACGCAGGGAGCGCCTGCTCAAGGAGCTGGGCCGGTTCCAGCCGCGCGACCGCCAGCGCCCGGTGACCGCCGCGCTGCGCGCCTACGCGGCGATGGCCACCTCGGCCTCCACCGGCGCGGCGCGCGACGTCACCCAGATCGAGAGGTAGGGCGGCCTCAGCCGCAGCAGCCGCCCCCGCAGCAGCCTCCTCCACCGGAGGACGCGGGGGCGGCGGCGCGTCCGCCCACGGCCACGGTGGACAGCAGGCGAACGGTGTCGTCGTGGCCCCGGGGGCAGTCGGCGGGGGCGTCGGACTCGGCCATGGGACGGGAGAGCTCGAAGGTGTCGCCGCACTCGCGGCAGCGGAAGTCGTATCGGGGCATGACCCAAGGATAGGCCGGGACGGGGTCGGTCTCCAGCCCCTCCCCGACCCGGTGCACGGGGGCGCCCCCGGCGAGTCGACGGGGTCGACTCACCGGGGGCGCCGTCCGGGCCGGGTGGGACGCCCGGTTCCGACCCTTGCTGCCGCCTAGGCGGCCAGATGTGCCATGTACGGTTCCCACTGGGGGTCACCGTGCAGGTCACCGTTGATCAACCGCCAGTGGGGGCCCTTGGGCACCTTGGGGGTGATGTGCAGTTCCCAGCCGATCTCGTCCAGGAACTTGTCCGCCTTCCGGTGGTTGCACGGCTTGCATGCCGCCACCACGTTCTCCCACACGTGCGCGCCACCGCGGCTCCGGGGGATGACGTGGTCGATCGTCTCCGCCTTCTTCCCGCAGTAACCGCAGATGTGCCGGTCCCGCCGCATGAGCGCCACCCGGGTGAGGGGCACTCTCCGGCTGTAGGGGACGCTGATGTAGCGCCGAAGCCTGATCACCGACGGTACGTCGTAGGAGCGCGTCGCCGAGTGCAGCACCGCCCCCGCGCCGTCATCGTGAACGACCTCCGCCTTCTCGCGCAGCACGAGCAGGATCGCTCTGCGCAGGGGCAGCGTCGTCAGTGGTTCAAAGCTGGCGTTGAGCAGCAGCACGTGGCGGCGGGCGGTACCTGGACCACCCTCCCGGCTGCGTCGGGCGCTCATCGCGTCGCCCCGACGGCCGCGTGCGACCGCCGTGTCTCTTCCCCGGCCAGCCGATCAGCCAGCCAGGTGACCTCCCTGTGCACCGACCCGAGGATCGGTGTCTCCGTACGCCTTGCCACACGGACCTCCCGGTGGTTCCCGCCGAGTTGCGTCCCGCATTCAGTTTGCTTGTTCGGACCGCTCCGGCGCCACCCCAATTTACGTCGGGCCGCCCAGAAAACACCCGTTGTCGCTTTCTGGAACCCATTCTGCGTCCCGGCGCCCCGGATTCATCCTCCCGCCGCGCCGAACACACACAGTGAGATAACGGTGGATAGGGTGCGAAGTATGCGCGAACTCCGCTATCCCCCGGCCACTCGGCTGGACATCAACGAGACCCTCCACGGACACACTGTCCGCGACCCCTACAGGTGGCTGGAGGACGCCGACTCCACGGACACCAAGGCGTGGTCCGACGCCCAGGACGACCTGTACCAGAAGCTGTCGAGCGACTACGTGACCCGCGACTGGTTCGCGGGTCAGGTGCGCTCACTCATGGGCGCGGGGCACGAGGGCACACCGCTCTGGCGCGGCGACCGGCGCTTCGTCACCCGGCGTGCCCCCGGCCAGGAGCACGCGGTGCTGCACGTGCGGGACGGTGACGATCCCGAACGCGTCCTGATCGACCCCGGCGCCCTCGACCCCTCCGGCCTGACCACCCTCGACGCGTGGCGCCCCTCCCCCGACGGCCGACTCCTCGCCTACCAGCTCTCCGAGGGCGGCAACGAGGAGTCGTCGCTGCGCGTCATCGACGTCGACTCCGGCGAGCTCGTCGACGGCCCCATCGACCGCACCCGCTACAGCCCGGTGGCCTGGCTGCCGGACGCGTCGGCCTTCTACTACGTGCGCCGCCTTCCCCCGGAGGACGTGCCCGAGGAGGAGACCTCCTACCACCGCCGCGTCTACCTGCACCGGCTGGGCACCCCCGACGACCAGGACGCCCTGGTCTTCGGCCAGGGCCGGGAGAAGACCGAGTACTTCGGGGTCGAGGTGAGCCAGGACGGTCGCTGGCTGGTCCTGACCTCCGTACGGGGCACCTCGTCCGCGACCAACGCCTGGGTCGCGGACCTGGAGGAGGGCCCCCTGGAGAGCCCCCGCCTGGTCACGGTCCAGGAGGGCGTCGACTCCGACCTGCACCCCACGTTGGGCCGGGACGGCCGCCTGTACCTGTTCACGGACCGTGAGGCCCCGCGCGGGCGCCTGTGCGTCGCCGACCCGGCCGCGCCCGGGTACGAGAACTGGACCACGCTGATCCCCGAGGACCGGGAGGCGGTCCTGGAGGGCCACTCCCTCCTGGGTTGGGACGGCAACGGCACCCCCGAGCTCCTGGCCGTGTGGAGCCGGCACGCCGTCAGCGAGATCACCCGGCACGACCCTGAGACCGGGGAGCGCCTCGGCGCGCTCCCCATGCCCGGTCTGGGCAGCCTCGCCGGGCTGAGCACCAGGCCCGAGGGCGGGCACGAGGCGTGGTTCGGGTACACCGACAACACCCACCCCTCGTCGGTGTACCACTACGACGCGCGGAGCGGGGAGGTGACCCCGTGGGCCGGTTTCCCGGGCGAGATCGACCTGCCCGAGGTCCGGACCGAACAGGTCGCGTTCACCTCCAAGGACGGCACCACCGTCCGCATGCTGGTGGTCTCCCCCGCGGAGCCCGCCGACGGCCCGAGGCCGACCATCCTCTACGGGTACGGCGGCTTCCAGATCTCCCTCACCCCGGGCTACTCCGCCGCGATCCTGGCGTGGGTGCGCGCCGGGGGCGTGTACGCCGTCGCCAACCTGCGCGGCGGCTTGGAGGAGGGTGAGGAGTGGCACCGGGGCGGCATGCTCGCCAACAAGCAGAACGTGTTCGACGACTGCGCGGCGGCCGCCGAACACCTGATCAGCAGCGGGATCACCACGCCGGAGCGGCTCGCCGTCATGGGCGGCAGCAACGGCGGGCTGCTGGTGGGATCGATGGTCACCCAGCGCCCGGACCTGTTCTCGGCCGCCGTGTGCTCGGCGCCGCTGCTGGACATGGTGCGCTACGAGAGGTTCGGCCTGGGCCAGCTGTGGAACGTGGAGTACGGCAGCGCGGAGGACCCCGAGCAGCTGGGCTGGCTGCTGGGCTACTCGCCGTACCACAACGTGCGTGAGGGCACCCGGTACCCGGCCACCCTGTTCACGGTGTTCGACAACGACACCCGGGTGGACCCGCTGCACGCGCGCAAACTGTGCGCGGAGATGCAGTCGGCCACCTCGGCGCCGGTCGAGGAGAAGCCGATCCTCGTGCGCCGTGAGGCCGAGGTCGGGCACAGCTCCCGGTCGGTGAGCCGGAGCACGGCCCTGACCGCCGACCAGCTCGCCTTCCTCGCCCACCACCTGGGGCTCTCGACGCCCTGACCTCGGCGCCCTCCTGCGGGTGAGGAGAGCAAGGACACAGAGGGAGGGCCTCCCGCGCCGGGGTTCACCCAGGTGGTCTTTGGGAGAATCGTCGGAGTCGGGGCGCGTCCCGCACCACATGGTGCGGGGCGCGCCCACCCCGCGGAGAGGATGCAGGACGTGACACAGACCGAGGCCGAGAACGCCGCGACCACCGGACCCCAGCGGTACGTTCACCTGGCCCAGGTGCGCTACGCCGACCTTGACCCGCAGCAGCACGTGAACAACGTCCGGATGCTGACCTACCTTGAGGACGCCCGCGTCGGTTTCCTCCACTTCGGGGCGGGCGGGGACGCCCCCGAGGCGTTCGGCGCGACGGTGGTGGCCCGCCAGGAGGCCGACTACGTCGCCCCGCTACTGCCCAGGATCGAGCCGGTGCGCGTGGAGCTGTGGGTGTCCGGGGTGCGCAACGCCAGCTTCACCATGGACTACGAGATCCTCGACGAGGACCGCGTGTACCTCCGCGCCAGGACCGTTCTGGTCGGCTTCGACGTGGCAACGCAGAGCGCCCGGCGCCTCAACGACGCCGAGCGCTCGCTCCTGCACAGGTTCTCCTGAGGGGGCGGGTCACCGCTTCAGGGAGATGGTGACGGCCTCGCCGTCGTCATCGTCACCCGCGCCCCCGGTGTCACGCCGCACCTTGCCGTCGCCGCCCACGCGCAGTGAGGTCGGCTCGACCACCGCCGGCGGGGTGGCGTCCTCGGCGACGTTCACCATGCTGTGCGCGGCCATCACCATGTACTCCCAGAGCTGGCGCTCGAGGACCTCGTGCAGGTCCAGGGAGTCCACGGCGTCACGCATGTGCTTGAGCCACAGGTCCCGCTCGGCGGCGCCGATCCGGAACGGCACGTGGCGCATGCGCAGGCGCGGGTGGCCCCGCTGCTCGTTGTAGGTGCGGGGGCCGCCCCAGTACTGGATGAGGAACAGACGCAGCCGCTCCTCGGCGGGGCCCAGATCCTCCTCGGGGTACATGGGCCGCAGCACGGGGTCGTCGGCGACGCCCTCGTAGAAACGGCGGACCAGGCGGGTGAAGGTCTCCTCACCGCCCACGGCCTCGTAGAACGTCATTCGCGCGGGCTCTTCGCCCGCGCTCTGGTGGTCATCACGCGCGGAAGTCATCGCCCCCAGGGTATGCCACGTTCACGCTCCCTCCCCGAGGCCGTCCACAAGGGGAACAACCCGGCCCCTCCGGGGCACGCGGAAGGCCCCGCCCCCGGAGGTCTCCGGACGGCGGGGCCTGACGGCGAACCCGTGACTAGTCGCGGGTGAGCTTGCGGTGGGTGACCGCGTGGGGGCGCGCGGCCTCCGGGCCGAGGCGCTCGACCTTGTTCTTCTCGTAGGACTCGAAGTTGCCCTCGAACCAGTACCAGGAGGAGCCGCCCTCCCAGGCCAGGATGTGCGTGGCGACGCGGTCCAGGAACCACCGGTCGTGGGAGGTGATCACGGCGCAGCCCGGGAAGTCCAGGATGGCGTTCTCCAGCGAACCGAGGGTCTCGACGTCCAGGTCGTTGGTGGGCTCGTCCAGGAGCAGCAGGTTGCCGCCCTGCTTGAGGGTGAGCGCCAGGTTGACCCGGTTGCGCTCACCACCGGAGAGCACACCGGAGGACTTCTGCTGGTCCGAGCCCTTGAAACCGAAGGCGGCGACGTAGGCGCGGCTGGGGATCTCGACCTTGCCCACGGTGATGAAGGACTCGCCGTCGGAGATGGTCTCCCAGACGTTCTTGGAGTCGTCGATCCGACCCCGGTACTGGTCGACGTAGGAGGTCTCGACCGTGTCACCGACGGTGATCTTGCCCTCGTCGGGGGCCTCCTCACCGACGATCATCTTGAACAGCGTCGTCTTGCCGACACCGTTCGGACCGATGATGCCCACGATGCCGTTGGGCGGGAGCGAGAAGCTGAGGTCCTCGATGAGCACCCGGTCCTCGAATCCCTTGGTGAGGTTCTTGACCTCGACCACGGTGTTGCCCAGACGCGGACCCGGCGGGATCTGGATCTCCTCGAAGTCCAGCTTGCGGGTCTTGTCGGCCTCGGCGGCCATCTCCTCGTAGCGTGCCAGACGGGACTTGCTCTTGGTCTGGCGGGCCTTGGCGTTGGAGCGGACCCACTCCAGCTCGTCCTTGAGGCGCTTGGCCTTCTTGACGTCCTTTTGCCCCTCGACCTTGAGACGGGCCTGCTTGGTCTCGAGGTAGGTGCTGTAGTTGCCCTCGTAGGGGAACAACTTCCCGCGGTCCAGCTCCAGGATCCACGTGGCGACGTGGTCGAGGAAGTACCTGTCGTGTGTGATCGCGATGACGGTGCCCGCGTACTTGGACAGGTGCTGCTCCAACCAGTTCACGCTCTCGGCGTCCAGGTGGTTGGTGGGCTCGTCCAGCAGCAGGAGGTCGGGGGCCTCGAGCAGCAGCTTGCAGAGCGCCACGCGGCGCTTCTCGCCACCGGACAGCTGGGTGACGGAGGCGTCACCGGGCGGGCAGCGCAGGGCGTCCATGGCCTGCGCGAGCTGGCTGTCCAGGTCCCAGGCGTTGCGGTGGTCGAGCTGCTCCTGGAGCTTGCCCATCTCCTCGAGCAGGTCGTCGGAGTAGTCCGTCGCCATCTGCTCGGCGATCTCGTTGAAGCGGTTCAGCATCGCCTTGGTCTCGGCGACGCCGTCCTCGACGTTCTCCAGGACCGTCTTGCTCTCGTCGAGGCGCGGTTCCTGGGCGAGCAGACCCACGGTGAACCCGGGCATGAGCCGCGCCTCACCGTTGGACGGCTGCTCGATGCCGGCCATGATCTTCAACAGCGTTGACTTACCCGAACCGTTCGGGCCAACGACACCGATCTTGGCTCCGGGCAGGAACGACCCCGAAACGTTGTCAAGGACGACCTTGTCGCCGTGCGCCTTGCGCACGTTTTGCATGGTGTAGATGTACTCCGGCATGCCTCCAAGCCTAGGGCGTCCCGGCCGGTGCCCCCGCCATCGCGGGCGATCGGGGGGCGAAGGAACGTACCGCGCGGAGGCCGCCGGGGCAGTGCCGTTCCCCGGTCAGCTCGGCAGCTGGGGCCACCCCTCGTACCTTCGCCCCCGGAGCCGCGCCGCTCAGGGCCATCACGCCGCACAGGATCACCGGACCGGACGGTGCGCAGGGTGCGGAGGGCGGAGTCAGACCGCCCGGAAGGCCCTCGGATGTCGTGGCACTCGTGACCGGACGCGCTTCGCCGGAAGCCGTCATTCCCGCGGTCCCACCCCGCGCCGGAAGGTCATGCGGATGATCAGCGCTCCGGCGAGCACGAGCAGGAGGCCCGGGACGCCGAGGCAGAGTCAGCCGGTGGCGAATCCGGTCGCCGCAGTCTGGCACCGGGGCCGGTTGCTGATCCGTGGGGCATGGCATCGCTGGTCGTGTCGTCCACCCCGACACCCTCGGTCCGGAGGCGGAGCCGACCTCGGCGCGCAACACCACGGAAGAGGCACATTCCGGCCCACGGGTCGCGCGGCGGCGTCCCGGCGACCACCCCGGTGAAACGTGATCACGCATGGTGCAGGAGTGGGTGGCTGAGCCAAACGGAGCCACCCCGAGGGCCTCCGTGGCTCATGCGCTCTCTCGGGGTCCGGTTCCCCGCCGTCCCCGTCCGTGACGCGGGCGGCCAGGAAACCGCGCCAGCGATCCGCGGGCAGGCCCACCTTCAGAGCGCGGGCCATGAGCACCGCCATCGCGTACCCCGGCTCCGCTTCCAGGGCCACGTCGACCGCGGCGCGAGCCAGGTCGAGGTCGTCGTGCTGCCAGGCGGCCACGGCCAGCAGGGCGGCCGGTGCCGGGAGGAGGCGGTCCGGCAGGTGGCGGACCAGGCGGGACCAGAGCCGGACGTGGATGCGCGCGGACTCCGGTGTGATGCGGGTCCACACCGCGTCCCGCACCCGGACACGGGTCAGGTGGACGCCCAGCCGGGCGAGGACCGCAGGATCGGTGACCCGTCGCAGCGCCTCCTCCGCCAGGGCCTCCAGCACCTCGGCGGTGCGGCGTTCCACGTGACCGGCCTCCTCGTGGGGCGCGGCTTCCTCTGCGGCGACCGCCTCTGCCGCCTCTGCCCTCGCCGGACCGTGCGCGGGCTCCAGCAGGAACCCGGTCCGCGTGGAGGGGGTCCGGCCGAGCGGCACCAGCCCCCGCACCACCGCCCCGGCCGGGACCGGGGACGCGTCCGCGTCGAAGCGCCTCCCCTCGGCGGGGCAGCAGCCGGGGTCGTGGCACAGGTAGGACCAGAAGCGGTCGCCGGTCACCCGGAGGGCCTCCAGGACGGGGAGTCCCCGGGCTCGGGCCTCACTCAGGAGCGCGCGCACGTGGGGCGTGACCCGCGCCGAGTGACCGAAACCGGCCACAAGCAGGGCGCTGCCGTCCTCTGCGAGGGCGGCGTCCACCGCCGCCCGACCGCTGCGGTCCGGGGTGAGGACGTGGTCCAGGTGGTCGAGTCCGCCGTACAGGACCCCGAGGACGCTGTCCTGCCTGAGGACCAGCGCGACCACCGCGTCGTCCAGCGGTCGGTCCACCAGGTAGGGCAGGGCGGCGAGCAGGTCCGTCGGGGTACGCAGGCGCAGGGGTGCGGGAGTGGGATCGGGAGTGGGAGATGAGGTGGGGGCGGGGTCGTCGGATCCGGAGGAGGGGTCGTGCTGTTGACCGGGCATGGTTCAACGTTCGGTCACCGGGGGTGACGGCGCAACCGGTCGGCTCTGATCTGTGGACAACTCCCCAGGTGCCTTCCCTACCGCTGGTCAGCGGGTCAGGAAGGCTCGCCCTGGCTGTTGGCCGGATCGGTGATCTGCCCCTCCCGGGGGCCGGGGATCTGCCCCGTCACCTCGGGGCGCCCGGCGGGCAGGCACACGCGGTCGCGGCCGGTCTCCTTCGCCCGGTAGAGCGCGAGGTCGGCCGCGGTGAGCAGTTCGACGAGGTCGTTGCCGTGGTCACCGGCGACGGCCACCCCGATGGAGATGGTGATGGAGACCTGGACGTCCTCCACCGCGATCTCCATGCGCCCCACCTGGGAGCGCAGCCGCTCGGCCGCCTGCCAGGCCTCGGTGGCGTCGGCCCCGGGCAGCAGCACGACGAACTCCTCGCCGCCGAACCGGCCCAGCAGGTCCGACTGGCGCAGCTGTTGGGCGATGGTCGTCGCGACGCCCAGCAGGACCTGGTCGCCGAAAAGGTGACCGTAACTGTCGTTCACCCGCTTGAAGTGGTCGATGTCCACGATGAGCACGGCCGCCCGACCGCGCGTGGTGCGGGCCCGGTTGATCTCGGTGGCCGCCTCCTGCTCCCAGGTGGGGGCGTTGAGCAGACCGGTCTTGGGGTCGGTCCGCGCCGCGGTCTGGAGCTGCTGGTAGACGAGGCTGCGCTGGAGCAGGAGGACCGGCGGAACCGCGATGACGAGGAGGAACATCGACAACTGGGCGAGGATCGCGACGGTCACGCCGACACATAACTCGGCGGAGTCCACCAGGAGGGCCTCCCGGTCCCACATGGTCCGCACGCTGCCCGATCCACCGCTGAGCCTGGTGCCCAGGAAGACCAGGAACGTGTTCATGACGGTGAACCCGGCGCAGCAGGCCAGGGCCAGGATCACGCCGCTGAGGGAGAGCAGGGACTCGTGCGCGTTCGAGGAGCCGCTGATCCCGGCGAGCAGGCCGCCCTGGGCGCCGTGCCAGACCACCGAGGCGAGGAAGCCGGAGACGCCGATGGCGGCGGCGTTGAAAACGCGCCGGTGCGGCAGGGTGCGCCTGCTGCGGCGCTGGAGCAGCAGGTAGACGGGGACGGGGATGAGGAGCGAGTACACCGGGGGCAGGAGGAGCATCGCGGGGAACCACCAGGCCCCCAGGAGGTCGCGGGTGATTCCGGCGGGCAGGTCGATGCGGCGGATCGCCTCGACGCACACCACCGCGGAGATCACCAGGGCGAGCAGCAGTGAGAGGTCGGAAACGGTGGGAACCGTCTGCGCGGCCGCCACCCCGAACAGGAACAACGCGACGAAGACCAGCAGGATCAGGTAGACGACCAGCCCCAGGGGCTGCTGGAAGATCGGCCAGGACCGGCGCTCCTCAAGGGGGGCGCCCTCGGTTGCCATCGGTTTCTCCGAGATGCTCACCGCTCCCTCCTCCCTCCCCGTGTCACCTTCTGTCTCCGGCCCCCCGCACCCGACTCTGATGCGCCCACCGCCTCTCACGGTTCTCCCTTCGACGAACCGGACTCGCCCCGCGTTCCCTCACGGTGCCACTCGGTGACCAGGTGGGTCCCACGTCCTCCCTGGTAGGTGACTGGGGAGTACACCCCTACCACTTTACATTACTTTGGGTAATAACTTAATCGCCGATTGTATGTGACCCGCAGGTTGAGGCTACCTTAGTGGTCACCCTGTGTTCCAGGGGGGTTGGTTAGCGTCACGATTTAGGGCATCCTGCCAGAGGGCATCGCCGGTTTCGGCCAGAAGCTGGCCGGTCCGTCTCTGTCGCTGTCTGTCCGCCGTGCCGACCGCCCGATGATCCAGCAACTCACTCGATTCGAAGGAGCATCACATGGCCAAGAAGGTCGTTCACTGGCTGTAAGTCCCCCTCCATGACACACGACGGGGACGGGCGGTCCATACCGCCCGTCCCCGTTCTCGGTGGGCCGCTCGGGGTTCGCCCCCCCCCGACCGGCCCTCCTCTTCTCCAGCCGCCGCGATCCGTTCCCCTCAGGGGCCGGTCGGTCCCACGGGGCCGGTGCTCAGTCCTGGATCCGCGCCACCTCGTAGGCGGCTCGGAAGGCCCGGTAGCGAGCGAGCTCCTCCTCCATCGGCGCCACGACCCGACGTCCGGCGATCTCCCGGACCCGTGTCTGGGCCGTGCGCTCCACCTCCTCGCGGCGCTGGACGGCGGCCACCTCCACGAGGTTCCCGCAGCCCACCCCGGTCAGCCAGCCCACCAACAGACCGGCCACGAGCACGGCGCCCGCGTAGGCGACGAAGACGGGCGCGTCGAACATCCGCAGCCCGGTGATGCCGCCGCCGAGCCAGCTCAGCAGGGACACCACGGCCCAGGCGAACCCCGCCCCGGCCACCGCGAGCAGCACGTACTGCAAAGTGCGGGCCATCCGCCACCATGACGGACTGCGATCGGGGTCACCGACCGCACCGGCGACCGCCTCACCGAGTTCGGTCGGCAGCTCGGACACCCCGCTGCGGGCGGCCGCGCGCATCCGGCGGCGCCAGGGCCCGGGCATCCCCTTGGACACCTGGTCGGCCG
Source organism: Nocardiopsis sp. L17-MgMaSL7 (assembly GCF_003182025.1). Classification (NCBI taxonomy): domain Bacteria; kingdom Bacillati; phylum Actinomycetota; class Actinomycetes; order Streptosporangiales; family Nocardiopsidaceae; genus Nocardiopsis; species Nocardiopsis sp. L17-MgMaSL7. Next base: position 520,420 of record NZ_QGTF01000002.1, read on the forward strand.
CCTCGCCCAGCGCGGTCTCGAGTTCGGCCTCGTGCGCGTCCACCGGCCCGCCCACGCCCGGCTCGTCCCGGCGAAGGAAGTCCAGCTGGACCGCGGCGAGCGGGTCCTTGCGCAGCTTGGCGGCGCGGCGGGCCACCGGCCAGCCGACCCTGCGCTTGCCCCGACGCACGTCGTTGGTCTCCACGACGTCCGCGACCGCCGTGACCCCGGCCGCCTTGGCCAGCCCTTCGTGCACCTGGGACCGCACCTCGGCGGAGACCGTCGCGGGGACCTCCCCCTCGCCGTAGAACTCCTCGAAGGGGACGATCACCTGGTCCAGGTCCGCGACCAGGCGGTCGACCAGGGCCCGGCGCTCGACGACCGTCTCGCCCAGGAACTCCCGTACCTCGCGGATGCCCTGCCCGGTGACGGTGGAGGTGGTGATCACTCTCGGGTGCACCCCGGACTCCGTCTCCAGGAGACGGCGCAGGTCGGTGAGGAGCTCCTCCAGCTCGTCCGGGGCGACCCGGTCCACCTGGTTGAGGACGGCGACGGTGACCGCCCCGTGCCCGGCCATCTTGGCCAGGTAACGGTGGTGGACGGCGGCGTCGGCGTACTTCTGCGGGTCGAGCACCCACACGAGCAGGTCCACCGAGCCGATGAGCCGGTCCGCCTCGGCGGTGTGCATGCTGCGGACCGAGTCGTGGTCGGGCAGGTCGAGCAGGACCAGGCCGGTGAGCTCGGAGTTGTTGGTGTCCAGGACCCCGGTGCGCGAGTGGCGGTAGCGTGTGGGCACGCCCAGCCAGCTCAGGAGCGCGTCCGCGCCCTCGTGGCCCCACACGCAGGCGTGCGCCTTGGAGGTGGTGGGGCGGGTGACGCCGGTCTGGGAGAGTTCGAGTCCGCACAGGGCGTTGAACAGCGAGGACTTGCCGCTTCCGGTGCCCCCGGCCAGGGCCACGACGGTGTGGTCCCCGGACAGGCGCAGGCGGGCCCCGGCGTGGTCCAGTAGCTGGCCGGCCTGGCCGAGGACCTTCTCGGGGAGGTCGCCCTGGCCGAGTTCGGTCAGGGTGCTCAACGCGTCCAGGCGCTCGATGAGCTCGGCGCGGCTGGTGGTACTGGTGGGCTGCCAGTGGTCACCGCTCGTGGGACGGTACTCCTCGTCGTCTTCCTCCGGGGCGGTGCCCTCGGCGCGGGACGCGGAACCGGACACGGGTTCGGGCACGACGGTGTCGGCACCGATCGCCCGGAAGGCGCCGGAGACCGCTGAGGGTCCGGGAACCCGACGGGGCAGGGGCTCGGGGCCGTCGTCGGCCGCCTCCTCCCCCTCCGGAACGTCGGCGGACTCATCGCCGGTGGGCTTCGCCGGGGCCTCCGAGGCGGCGGCCGCACGGGCGGCGCCCTCGTCATCCAGGAGGTCGAAACCCGCGTCGGCTGTGCCAGGCGTGGCTGCCCCGTCCGGTTCCCCTCGCTCCTCGGCACCGTCGGTGACGCCCTCGTCCTCCTCGGGTCCGGGGACCCAGGTGGCGGTGGCGGGCCGGGCCACACCGGGTGCCGGACGGGAGGTGTGGCGCTCTCGCGTCCCCTCCTGTGCGTCAGGCTGGTCCGGCTCGTCCCGCTCACGTTCGTCCTGGTCGTGACCGTCGCGATCGCTGTCGACCCGGTCGCGTCTGCTGCGCCCGCGCTCACCCTGACCACCCTCGGCCCGGTCGCGCCCGCCGCGCGTGCTGTCGTCGCGCCCGCCCTCGCCGCGGCTCCGCTCCCCCTGGTCCTCGGGGCGCTCGGTCTCCGGAGTGACCACCGGGAAGCTCCCCGTGTGGCGCCCGGCGATGCGGGTGTCGTCGGCCGCCTCAGTGAGGCTGCCGACCCAGCCCGCGAGGCCGTCCGGGTCGTCGTCGTGGTCCGCGTCGCCCTGACGACGTCGCTGCGCGGTCCCGTTCGCCTCCGTCTCCTCGGCCACCTGTGCGGAGGAGCGGGCGTGGCGTCCGAACCTGCGCTGGCGGGCCCCGGCCGACTCGGCGGACTCGGGGCGCGAGTCGGTGTGCCCGGCGCCGTCGTCGGCCCCCGCCCCGCTCTCGTCCCCGCCCTCGGCGGGCACCGCCCTCTGGGACGCGCCCTGAGCCGCCCCGGCTCCGGACGGGTCCGGATAGCCGGTGATCCCGTCGTAGGCGGGCGGGTCGTAGACGGAGTTCTCCTCTGCCGCCCGTTCACGCTCCTCGGCGTGCTCGGGGTGCTCGGGCACCGGCATCGTGTAGCCGCGCCAGGGGCCGCTCTGGTAGGGAGCGGACTCCTCGGCTCGCACGGACCGGTCCGGGTCCGGCGACGCCGGCGCGGGGCCGTCGTTCCAGGGGCTCGCGGCGGAACCCCGTGCGGCGGCGCCGCGCTCGTCCGAACCCCGCCCGGCGGGCGCGGACTCGCGCTCCCCGCCCTCGGCTCGGTTCCGGTCCGGACCGGTGTCACCCGCGTGCGCGGGGTTCCACTGAGTTGTCATCGTGCGATCTCAAGGTTGTACGTGGCCTGATAGAGCTGGACGGCGGTGTCGTCGGACGGGATACCCGCCTTGGACAGGGCGTGGTCGAAGGGCACGCGCTCGTGGGAGAGCAGCCCGAGGACCCGCTGGCGCAGGTCCTCCCGCGCGGAGCGGCCGATGCTGCGCAACGACTGGGCGCCGAACAGCCCCTTGAGCAGGCGCTGTGGGGACGGGCCGGAGGTGTCGGCCACGTGGGCGCCACCTCCGGAGTGGGATCGTTCGTAGCCGAGCAGGTCGATGATCAGGACCAGAGCGACGACGTCGTGGTCGAAGGTGACGAAGCGGGCCACCGACCGCTTGGTGGCGCCGTTGGCCGCGGTCATCTCCGCGATCCCGCGCTGCCACTCGGCGATCTCCTGGCGGACCTGTTTGGCGAGCATTCCCCGGCCGGGCTGGTCGAGGGCGTGATCAGCCAGTTCACCGCCGCCGGGGACGTCCCGCCACTGCTCCTCGATCCGGTCCCAGGCGCGGTCGTTGGCGGAGACCACCAGGGCCTCCAAGGAGTCGCGGACGGCGCGTTCCAGAGCGCCGACGCGCTGACCGCGCTCGGCCTGATCACGGCCCTTGCGGGACTTCTTACCGCGCAGGCGCAGGCTCCTGGCGAGCTCTCCGCTGGCCGCGACCTCCTGCCACCGGGCGAGGAGGGAGCCGCGCAGCAGGGAGCCGTCTCCCAGAGCGGTGTCGATCCGGTCGATCGCGCCGGCGTAGGTGTCGTCGACGGAGGCGCCCAGCGAACGCCCGGTCTCGATCTGCGCTTCGACGCGGCGGGCGAGCTCGGGGACGCGGGAGCGGAAGCTGTCGATGACCCCGATGAAGGTGCGCCGGGACACCCGGTCGCGCTGGTCCGCCTCACCGGCCACGTCCGCCAGGTACTCGCGGATGTGGTCGGCGACGTTTGAGGTGAAGCGCTCACCCTCGATCTGGTCGGTCTCGGGGATGGCGAAGCGGGCGGCGGCGCCCAGACCGTTGGCCTCCAGCATGGCGCCGAAGTGGTCCAGGAGCTGGCGGCGTCCCTTGCGGGGCACCCGGGAGAGCACGACGGCCAACGAGGTGTCGCGGTCCCGGGCCACCTGGAGGAACTCCCACACGCGCGCGTCCGCGTACCGGCCGGACGTGGTGACGAACACCCACAGGTCGGCGGCGTCCAGGAACTTGGCGGCGAACTCGTGGTGGGCGGCGACGGCGGAGTCGACGTCGGGTGTGTCGAGCAGGGCCACGCCCGGGGGCATGGCCTCGGTGGCGGCGAGTACCAGCATGCCGTCCTTACCGGGCATGGCCAGACCCTGCTGACGCACACGGGGCAGGGACGGGATGAAGGACGCCTCGCTGAACCAGTCGACGTCGGCCGGGTTGCAGGCCAGCACCGGGCTGTTGGTCGTGGGCCTGCGTACGCCAGTGGTGGTGACCTGCTCGCCGACCAGGCTGTTGACCAGGGTCGACTTCCCCGCGCCGGTGGAACCGGCGACAGCGATGAGCAGGGGGATGTCGGGGCGGCGCACGCGGGGCAGCACGTAGTCGGAGAGCTGGGCCAGGACGTCGGCCTGGAGGGCCCGTCCGTCTTCGGCTCCGGCCAGTCCCTCGGCGAACTCCAGGTCCCGGATCTGCTTGCGCAGGGACTCCAGGACCTGTTCGAAGCGGTCGTCCTCGTTGGTGGGGGCGCGGTGCTTGGCGGGCCGCACGGGCACGGGGACGGTGGGCCCCCGGCGTTCGCTGTCGGGGACTCCGGCCAGCGGGGCGGATGCGGGGCCCGGTGCGGCGGGCTGGGCGGAGGCGGCGTCCGGTCCGGTTCCGAACCGGTCCGAGGCACCCTCGCCCGAGGCGTTCGGTGCGGCCGACGGCCGGGTCATGATCGGTATGCCCTCCTCATCGGTACTGGGAATCCCCCGTCGACGCGGCTCTCGCTCACCGCCGTGGGGGTCTCACTGGAGATCGCGCCCGGTTGCCAGTCGATCGGTCTCGAACTGGGCTCCCGTGTGCAGTATGTCAAGATCCCGCGCAGTTTTGACCACTTCTCCGATGATCACCACGGCGGGGGGCCGCACTTGGGCCGATCGGACCGAGGCGGCGATGTCCGCCAGCGTACCCGTCACCGTTCGCTGACCCGGCAGCGTGGCCTCCTGGACCACGGCGACGGGTGTGTCCGGGGAGCGTCCGTGCTCGACGAGGGCGTCGGCGATGGCCTCGATGCGCTGGACGCCCATGAGGACGACCACCGTCCCGTCCGCCCTGGCCAGCCCGGCCCAGTCCACCGTGGAGCGGGCGTCGTCGGGGGCGACGTGCGCGGAGACGATGTGCACGTCCTGGGCCACGCCCCGGTGGGTGGCGGGGATGCCGGCGCTCGCCGGTCCGGCGAGGGCGCTGGTCACACCGGGGACGGCGATCACGGGGACACCGGCGGCGGCGCAGGCGGCGGCCTCCTCACCGCCCCGCCCGAAGAGGAAGGGGTCGCCGCCCTTGAGCCGGACCACGAACCTGCCTTCGCGGGCCCGTTCGACGAGAACGGAATTGATGTCGTCCTGTGTCATCGAACGCCCGTAGGGGATCTTGGAGGCGTCGACGATCTCGACCTCCGAGGGGAGGCGGTCCAGGAGGGGGGTCGGGGCGAGGCGGTCCACCACCACGACGTCGGCCTGGGAGAGCAACTGCTGGCCGCGCACCGTGATGAGCCCGGGGTCGCCGGGGCCCCCGCCGACGAGGGCGACGCCACGCAGGCGCTCGCGGCCGCGCCGGGCGTCCAGGGTGCCGTCGGCGAGGCCGTCGACGACGGCGTCACGCAGCCCGGCGGAGCGGCGGGGGTCGCCCGAGGCGACGACCCCCACGGTCACGCCGTTGGCGGAGCCGCTGGCCGGGGTCCAAGCGGAGGAGGAGTGGCGGTCGTCCGCGCGCACGCACCAGATCCGGGACGCCTCGGCCTCCTCGGCGATCGCCGCGTTGGCGTCCGGGGAGTCCGTGGCCGCGTGCACGAGCCAGAACGCCGGGGCGTCGGGGCCGCTGACGTCCCCCGGCTCCCAGGGACGGCGGATCCAGGTGAGGCGTCCGGCGTCGGCGAGGTCCTCCAGCGCCGCGGACACCTCGGGGGCGACGAGGGTGACGCGGGCCCCGGCCTCCAGCAGGACGGGGACCCGGCGTTGGGCCACCCTCCCGCCTCCGACGACGAGGACGTCGCGGTCCCGCATGCGCAGGCCCAGGAGATAGGTCACGGATCGCACCCCTTCGGTCGTCCGCACCGGCCCCCGGCGCCGTCGGCGGGGTGCGCGCGCGGACGGGCCCGGCGCGCCGCCAGCGATGTTCGGTGTTGGCTCCAAAGTAGCTTGTCAACGCGGCATCACGTGGAGGTAAAGGGGCGGGTGCGGACCTGCGTGACGCGCGCCGCATCTGGCGCCCCAGCCCGCGGCCCGGGGCGTGTGGCGGGCGCGGCCTCTCGGGAGGGCCCGGATTCCGGGGACCGACCGGCCTCGTGAGGGCCCTTCGCGGCGGTCTCCGGGACCGCGAGGTGCACGGGCCCCGGGTACGCGTGACGCCCTCGCATGGCCCTGCGAGGGCATCATCCACGCCGACCGCCCCACGGGCACTGGCACTGGCACAGCCACGCGTAACGGGTCGGATGACCCCGACGGCAAGGGACCCCGACCACCTCCTCGGTGGCGGGGTCCCGTCGTCTCCCCGGACCCGTGCGGATCAGCTCCCACTGCCCGCCCGTGCCCGGTCAGCGCTCACTGGCCGGTGGTCACACCAGCGGTGTCGAAGGTGGCGACGTTGCGCAGCGCGCGCACCGAACCCTGGAGCAGCGGCAGCGCGAGCAGCGCACCGGAGCCCTCACCCAGGCGCATCTCCAGGTCGACCAGCGGCGTGAGGCCGAGGTGCTCCAAGGCGATCGCGTGGCCGGGTTCGGTGGAGCGGTGCCCGGCGAAGCAGGCGCTCAGGGAGTCCGGCGAGATCGCGGCGGCGGCGAGCGCGGCCGAACCGGCGATCACGCCGTCCAGGAGCACCGGCACCCGCAGTGCGGCTCCGCCCAGGATGAAGCCGGCCAGTGCGGCGTGCTCCAGACCACCGAGAGCGGCGAGGGTCCCGATCGGGTCCGCCTCGTCCACGGGGTTGGCCTTCAGCGCCTGGCGCACGGCCTCCACCTTGCGCTCGTAGGTGGCGTCGTCCGCGCCGATCCCCCGACCGGTCGCCGTGGCGGGGTCCGCTCCGGTGAACGCGCAGACAAGAGCGGCGGCCGGGGTCGTGTTCCCGATCCCCATGTCGCCGGTGACCAGGCAGCGGTTGCCCGCCGACACCAGGTCCCGGGCGATCTCGATGCCGGCCTCCAGTGCCTGGAGCGCCTGGTCCCGGGTCATCGCCGGGCCCTGGGTGAGGTCGGCGGTCCCCCGGGCGACCTTGCGCGGCAGCAGGCCGGTGCCGCTCGGCAGGTCCCCGACCACACCGACGTCCACGACGGTCACCTCGGCACCCACCTGCTCGGCGAAGGCGTTGACCACGGCTCCGCCGTCCAGGAAGTTGCGCACCATCTGCGCGGTGACCTCCTGCGGCCACGCGGTCACACCCTGGGCGTAGACCCCGTGGTCACCGGCGAAGACCGCCACGGCGGCGGGCTCGGGCACCGGCGGCGGGCACTCCCCCGCCAGTCCGGCGAGCCGCACCGAGACATCCTCCAGGACTCCGAGGGAACCGCGCGGCTTGGTCATACGGTCCTGTCGGTCCTTGGCCTCCTCCACGGCTCGGGCGTTGAGCGCTCCGATGGCGGTGATGGTCTCCTCCAGCAGGGTGGTCGGCTCCTGGCCGGGCAGACCTCGGCGCCCGTAGCGGTCGCGGTGCACGGCCCAGGACAGGGGGCGTCCCCTGGCCCAGCCGACGAGGCTGAGTTCGGGTTCGGTGGGGAAGTCCTCGACGTAGCCGACGCACAGGTACGCGACGAGTTCGAGGTGGGAGGGGAGTTCGAGGACGCTGGCCGCGTCGCGCTCGTCCGTGAAGGCGACCCAGCCGACGCCGAGCCCCTCCGCCCGGGCCGCCAGCCACAGGTTCTCCACGGCGAGCGCCGCCGAGTAGGAGGCGGGTTTGGAGTGCCGTCCGGGGCTGTGCGGTCCGCGGCTGGGGTCGACGGTGACCGCGATGTTGATCGGGCTCTCCAACACCGCCTCGACCTTCAGCCCGGAGAACGCCTGTGCGCGGGTGCCGGGCCGGGTGTGGCCCTGCGCGTCGCGCTGGGTCTGGGCGAGGCCGCGCACCCGGGCCCGGATCTCGGGGTCGTCGATGACCAGGAAGTCCCACGGCTGCGTGTGCCCCACGCTGGGCGCCTGGTGGGCGGCCTCCAGAACCCGGGTGAGGACTTCGGTGGGGACCGGCTCGGACAGGAATCCGGCACGGACGTCCCGGCGGTCACGGATGGCGCGGTAGACGGCGGCGCGCTCGGCCTCGTCGAAGGCGTGGCCCGCGTCGCTCCAGACGTCGTCACCGGGTGTGCCCGGGACCTCCCGGGCCCCCGCGGCGCTCTGGGCCTCGGCGCTCTGGGCCTCGGCGTTGAGCGCCTCGCGGGCCGCCTGGATGGCGGGGACCAGAGCCGGTGCCGGCGCCCCCTGTGGTTCCTCCGGTTCGGTCCGCTGGCGCGGACCCGTGTGCTGCGGTACCTCCAGGGGTGCCGCTGCTTCGTGTGCGTGCACGGTGTCGCTCTGCTTCGGGTCGGTGGCCGGACGGTTCTCGTCCGCTTGGCCGGGGTTCGTGGTGGGCTCGGGCCGCGCGGGCTCTGTCCGCGGGGCCTCGGGGGTCGCGGGTTCGGGCTGGGCGGCTCGGGCGGGGGAAGGGTGTTCGGGTTGCGCGGGACCGGAGTGGCGGCTGCCCGAGCGGAAGGGGATGACGTTGAACCGGGGATCGCGCTCAGGGGCGACGGGGGGCTCCTGGATCTCCGTGGGCGCGTGTCGGGCCCGGGGTTCCGGAGGGGCCTGCTGCCTGGTCTGCTGCGGCCGGGTGGTGAAGGCCGTGGGCGCGGGCTCGGCGGCGGGGTGGTGTCCGGGCGGGGGTGGCGGCTCCGCCCCGGGGGACGTACTCCGGAAGGGGTTGTACGGCGGCGCAGGGGGTCTGGGGTCGCGCGCCTGCGCACCCTTGCCGCTCTCGGGCAGTCCGTCTAGGAGGCCGCCGAGGCCGGGCACGGGTCCGCTGCCCCGTTGCCACGCGCCCTCCTGCTCACCGCGACGGGATTCCTCGCGGTCGTCGTTGGTCATGATCGCTCCCCGAAGAAGAGAAGAGAAGAAGAGGTCTGTGAGCTGCCCGGTTCCACCTGGTCCGTTAGGGATTCGGACCAGCGTAGTCCGCGGCGGTCATGCCGCTCGCACGGGTCCCCCCGACCCGGAACGGCTCGCCCCGGCCGAAGTGCCGGGGTCCTCAAGTCACCATCAACTGTGCCAGAGAAGGCGTGGGGACGGGCTGTGTACGGGAGTCCCGGACGGGAACCGGAGGGGGTTCGCGCCCGGTTCGCGGCCCTACGTCACCCCGCCGAAGTACGGTACGGGGCCCGTAAGGACTACTCGACAACACCCAAAGAACCCCATCTGAGCAGGGGAAACGGTGCGTGCGCAGGGGAACGCGCACCACCCCATCTCACTGTGCGACCACTCGAACACCGTGCGTACATTTTCTGGTTCTCCGATCCACGTATCGGCCCAGGGGAGGGCTTTCGGCTCGTCAGGGAGCGGGTTGCGGCCAGGACCGGACCCCGACCCACTCCCCGTCCCTCTCCCCGAGCCCTGGGGACCGCTGGGGGCGGGGCGGTCTGTGGTTTCGGCCCGGCGCGGGGCCCACTGGGGAACCGCGGCGCAAGCGCGTCGGATGCCGTGCGTCACGGCCCTGTGGCACTCTTTGCCGGTACCCGAACACCCCTGCTCCCGGTACTCGCCCCCAATCGGAACGGACCTCGCCATGCGACGGCGTCACTTCCTCGCCGGTGCCACCACCGTGACCGGACTCTCCGCGATCGCCCCGGCTCTGCTCGCCTCCGCCACCGCCTCCGCGCGGACCACCGGAGACTCCTCCGCCGCCCTGACCGCGCCCAGGATCCTCAGCGAACCGGCCGACGTCACCGGCGCCGTCGTCCGCCCCGAGCGCCGCTTCGACCTCGTCTCCGTCACCCAGGCGCCCGACTCCGTCTCCGAGAACGCCGCAGTGCGCTTCGAGACCGCCGAGGGGCTGGGCGGCTGGCAGGACCTGCACTTCCACACGGCCGGACCCGAGCACCTGTCGCCCTCCGCCTCCGCCATGGCGCGCGCCCCCGAGGGAGCGACCGGCTACGAGGTGCGCGGCGCGGACGGCGCCGACACGACCGCCCTGAACCTGCACGACGGTGAGGAGCTGCGGCTCGGCGGCCAGGAGCGGGTGGCGCTGTCCGCCGAGGACGAGGGGGTCACCACCCTCACCGGCGGTTCCGTCCTGCGGGTGCGCACCCGGGCGGGGTGGGGCGCCGACGAGTCGCTGCGCTTCGACGAGGACGGCAACGACCTGTGGACCGCCCAGTTCCACCGGGTTCAGGCGCTGACCGTGCACCACACGGCGATGGCGACCACGGACGACCACTCGGCGGACGTGCGCGCCGTCTACCACCTGCACGCGGTGCAGCAGGAGTGGGGCGACGTCGGCTACCACCTGCTGATCGACCCGGAGGGCGGGATCTACGAGGGTCGCCACTCGGGTGGCGGCCTCCCGATCTTCCGAGGGGTCCCCCTGCCGGGCCTGGCCGAGTCGGTGACGGGCGGCCACGCGTTCGGGTTCAACCACGGCAACATCGGCGTGTGCCTGCTCGGCGACTTCACCGACGAGCTGCCGACGCGGGCGGCCCAGGACTCGCTCGTGGACGTCCTACGGGTCCTGAGCGCCCTCACCGGCGTGGACGCGGCGGAGCGGATCGAGTACGTGCACCCGGACACCGGCGTGGCGACCGAGCAGGAGGCGGTGGCCCGACACCGGGACTGGCTCCAGACCGAGTGCCCGGGCAACGCCTTCTCCGAGGTGTTCGACACGGTCATCCGGCAGAGGGTCGTCGACGGTCTGCTCTGAACCCCGTGGCGGTGGGGCGTTCCGACTCCCCACCGCCGGAGAGTGCGGGTGGGCGGGTCGACGGAACTCGGTTCCACACGCCCGTGGGACGTCGTATCTTGATCGGTGCCCGGAACCACCCGGCGGTCGTACGCACAGGGGGAACACACGCATGGCCACAGTCCAGAGCGCTCCGATCATGCCCGCGGTCATCCTGGAGACCGAGCGCCTGCGCCTGCGATCCCTGCTCGAACACGACATCGACGACGTGTACACCTCGTGCGTGGACCCCGAGCTCCAGCGGTGGATCCCCCTGCCCGCGCCGGGGCTGCCCTACACCCGGGAGTCAGCCGAGCACTTCTGTCTGAACGTCGCCCCGGCCATCCGTACCGGCGGCGACGGCCAGCACTGGGCCGTGGTGGACAAGGCGACGGGCCGGTTCACCGGGTCGGTCGCGCTGCTGCGCACGCAGTGGGCCGCCATGGTCACCGAGATCGGTTACTGGATCTCGCCGTGGGGTCGTGGCCGCGGGTTGGCCACCGAAGCGGTCGTGGCCGTGTCCCGGTGGGCCCTCGGGCAGGGTTTCCAGCGAGTGGAGCTCAAGGCCGCCACGGGCAACACCGGTTCGTGCCGGGTGGCCGAGGCCGCCGGGTTCGTCCGCGAGGGGACCGACCGGAACGCGATGCCCCTGCACGAGGGCAGGTCGGACCTGGCCTCGTTCGGCCTCGTCCCGGGCGACGTCGTCCGTGGTACGGGGCTGCCTCCTGTACCCGACCGGGTCGGGCCGTGACGCCCGCCGACCCGAGCCCCCGCTCTCCGGCGACCCCGGTTCCCTGCCCCGACCGCCCCGGGCCCCGCGGTCTCTGATCAGCCCCACACCCGGCTGAGCGACCACTCACCGGTGGAGGCGTCGTGGCGGAGTTCGTACACGCCCTGCGCGTAGGCCGAGCCCGCCTCCACCCGCCAGTGTCTGCGTTCGGGCACCTGGGAACCCGCACCGGGGGTCCAGTCGCGGCGCAGCGTGACCCAGTGGTCGATGATCCTGCGTATCCCGTACACCCGGCCCTCCCAGGTGAAACGGGTGGGTCGGCCCTCGTCCTCGACGACCCTCACCTTCGCCCCGAAGTACCGCCCCACGACAGTTCCCCCCACCATCGACCGACTCCTCTTGCCTGGTGTCCGGCCGTGTACGAGCGCACACCACCGGAAGGGCCCGTCCGTGGGGAAGTACGGCCAGGCATTCGAACAAGTATTCGAATCCTATCGAAAGCGGTGCTTCCTTGGAACTGTTTCCGCGTTCTCGACATCACCTCGGGTAGCACCTCCACGTGCCCGCGAGCTCCGCCGCCCGATCGGCGCCCGGCACGCGCGCTCATCCGTGTCCTTGATCGAACGTCCGTCAACAACCCCGCCGGTCCCCTCCGTCCGCGCACCGCCGATCCGACCCACAGTCGGCCCGCCTCTTCGGGAGCCTTCGGCTGGACGCATTCGGCGGGGCCGACCGCCACCTCCCGCCCGGAGCCCCCGCCCCGGCCCCGGCCCGGTGGACCACCCACCACAGCTCGAATCAGCCCAGTTCCGGCCCGCTTCAACGGCCGGAACCACCAGAACGCGCCGGCGTGTCGAGATCGGTACGCTGATGGGCGCGCATCACACGATCCATACAAGGGACCCCCAACTGTGACGTCCAACGGACACGAAAGCGGCAAACCCCTGCGCGCAGGCGATCCGCGCGAACTCGACGGCTACCGGATCGTCGGCCGCCTGGGGCGCGGTGGCATGGGCACCGTGTACCTGGCCAAGGACGCCGCCGACCATTCCGTGGCCGTCAAACTGATCCACCCCGACCTGGCCGACGACGAGTCCTTCCGGCTGCGCTTCGCCCGCGAGGTCGCCTCCGCGCGCCGGGTCGCCCGCTTCTCCACTGCCGGGGTCATCGACGCCCGGCTGGAGGGCGAACCCCTCTTCATCGTCTCGGAGTACGTGCCCGGACCCAACCTGGACCAGGCGGTCCGGGGCGGCGGGCCGATGCACGGCGGGACCCTGGACGGCCTGGCCATGGGTGTGGCGGCCGCGTTGACGGCGATCCACGGGTCGGGGATCGTGCACCGCGACCTCAAGCCCGCCAACGTCCTGCTTTCTCCGGTCGGCCCGAAGGTGATCGACTTCGGGATCGCCCGCGCCCTGGACGACTCCAGCGGTGCGGTCACCCGGTCCAGCCAGCTCATGGGCACCCCCTCCTACATGGCGCCCGAGCTGATCCTGGGGGAACAGGCCACGGCGGCGGCCGACGTCTTCGCATGGGGCTGCCTGGTGGCCTTCGCGGGCATCGGCCGTGCGCCCTTCGACGCGGGTACCGTCCCCGCGGTGCTGCACAACATCTCCACGGCACCACCCAGGCTGGAGGGACTCGACCCGAGCCTGGTGGACCTGGTCGGGACCGCGCTGGACAAGAAGCCGGAGAACCGTCCCACGTCCCAGCAGCTGCTGGCCCATCTGACCGGACAGCAGGAGCCGGAGGAGGCGGAGGTGAGGCGCACGATCAGCACCTCATGGGCGCCGCCGAGCAGCACGCCGGTGCCCGGCCGACCTCCGGAGCCCACCGAGCCCGAGCTTCGGGATCAGGCTTCGGTCGAGGACGCCACCACGCCGTTGGAGGGACCTCCGGAGGGTCGGGCCACGGTCCCCTCGGCGGGCTCCGCGCCGCAGGACTCGCACGCACCGGATCCGACGGAGCCCGTCACTCCGCCGGAGGACCAGCCCTCCGCCCCTCCGGCGAGCTCCGCTCCGCCACAGGATCAACCCCAGGCGCCGCAGGCGCCCCCTCCGGACCCGCGGTTCTCCACGCCGCAGCAGTCCCAGCCGAACCAACAGACGCCGCCCCACCCGGGCCAGTTCCAGCAGGCCCCGCAGCAGCAGACGCAGTTCCAGCAGCCCCCGTTCCAGCAGTCGGCGCCGCCCGCCGAGCACGCCCGGCACTACCCCCAGGGTCATCTCCCCCACCCCCAGAGCCTGCCGTCCGGTCCGCAGCAGGGCGGCCACGGCCACTACGCGTCGGGAGCGGGGGGCCACTCCGGACCGGGCGGTGGACACCCGCCGACCAGCGGCCCGCAACAGCCCCACCCCAACGCCGGGTACGGCGCGGTGGGCCAGGGCGGGTTCGGCCCGAACCAGCACCACCAGCCCCCGGCCGGGAACTCGCCCTCCCACGGGATGCCCGCCCACTCCGGCCACGGCGGCCCCGGCGCCCCCAACGGTCCGCACGGCCCCGGCGGCCCCCAAGGGCCCGGGCAGCCTCCGGTGCCGCCCAACGGCGGGAAACCGGGCGGTCGTCGCAGGGTCATGCTCATCGGCGGCGCCGCGCTCGCCGTCGTCCTGGTCGCGGGGGTGGGCGCCACCGTCCTGCTCTCCGGTTCGGACGATCCGCCCGAGGACACCACCAGCATCTACGTCACGGACTTCGCCACCGACCCCGGCTGGTCCGACGCCCGCACCTTCTACCCCGAGGACCCGGATTACTCGGACGGCTACTGGGCCGAGCAGAACGCCGTGGTGTTCCAGCTCGACCCCACGCTTAACGACTCCCGGGGCACGATCGTCCCCTACGACAGGGAGACCCCGGACCGTGTCCTCATCAGCACCAACCTGGTTCCGCTCGAAGGCCCCGCGGAGACCAGCTTCGGCGTGCGCTGCTGGGACCAGTCCGGCGAGGACGAACGCACCATGTACGAGGCGCTCCTGCGCTTCGACGGCGCCCAGGCGCAGATCCGCCGGGTGACGGAGGAGAGCGGGGACACCGCGATCGCGGAGACCACGGAGGTCAGGGGGTTCGAGCCCTTCGACCTCATCGACGAGGAGTCCGACGTCAGGGGGCTGCCCTACGACGTCGAGGTCGACGACCTGGTCACCAACAACCTCAAGTTCGCCTGCGAGTACGTGGCCGAGGAGGGCGAGGACCCGTACATCGACCTGCGCATGTGGGTCAACGAGGAACTCGTGCTCTCCGCCACCGACCAGCAGCCGCTGCCCGACGACGGCGAACTCGACGACGAGGAGCGGCGGAGGGTCGGCGTGGTCATGCGCCCCGGCCCGGGTACCGAACCGATCGCCGCGCTCTACACGGACTACGCTCTGCACAGGATCAACGTCGACGACTGAACCGGGACTCCGAGGCAGGCGGAAGGCCGCGCCACGGCCCCGGTGGCGGCCCCCATCACCCACCGAGGAGAACCATGCGCGCGATCGTCATCAAGGAGCACGGCGGGCCCGAGGTCCTGCGGTTGACCGAGACCGAGACTCCGGCCCCGGGCCCGGGTGAGGCGCTCGTGGACGTCGAGGCCCGAGGCGTCAACTTCATCGACGTCTACCAGCGCTCGGGTGCCTACCAGGTCCCGCTCCCCTACGTTCCGGGGATGGAGGCGGCCGGGACGGTCGCCGCCCTGGGCGAGGGCGTCACGGACCTGCGGGTCGGCCAGAGGGTCGGCTGGGCGATGGCCCCGGGCGGGTACGCGGACCAGGCCGTCGTCAGTGCCTCCCTGCTCGTCCCGGTACCCGACGCCGTCAGCACGGAACAGGCCGCCGCGCTCATGCTCCAGGGCATGACCGCCCACTACCTCACCCACTCGGTGCACCCGGTGGCCGAGGGCGAGACCGTGCTGGTGCACGCCGCCGCAGGCGGTACGGGGCTGCTCGTCACCCAGTTGGCCAAGGCGCGCGGCGCGCGGGTGATCGGCACCGTGTCCACCGACGAGAAGGAGAGGATCGCCCGGGAGGCGGGCGCGGACGAGGTCATCCGGTACACGCGGGCCCCGGTGGCCCCGGCCGTCCGCGAGCTCACCGACGGTGAGGGCGTGGCGGCGGTCTACGACGGGGTCGGCCGCGACACCTTCGACGCCAGTCTGGACTCGCTGCGTCCGCGCGGTGTCCTGGCCCTGTTCGGGCAGTCCAGCGGCGCGGTGGAACCGGTGGACCCGCAGCGGCTCAACAGCGCGGGTGCCGTGTACCTGACCCGGCCGTCGCTCGCCTACTTCGTGGCCGACCGGCAGGAGCTCCTGGGGCGGGCGGGCGACCTGTTCGAGCTGGTGGGGCAGGGCGCTCTGGACGTGCGTATCGGCGGCCGGTACGAGCTGGGCCAGGCGGGCGAGGCACAGGCCGACCTCGCCTCGCGGAGCACCACCGGCAAGCTGCTGCTGGTCTGAGCACCGTCCCGCCCGGGCTCCCGGGCGGGAGCGCGCGAGGAGCGGTCGGACACCGACCCCACCCGTGAAACGGAGGCGGGTCCCGGTTCGGGGCCCGCCTCCGGCCGGCTGGTCACTCGCAGGTCGGCGGTTCCCGGACCGGCTGGGCGCCGACTCGTGACACCGTCACGCTTGGGCGCCCCACCCGCCCGGTCTCCCCGCCCGGCTCAGCCCTCGTCGTCGGACTCCGGTGGGGAGCCCATCCGCGCACCGGCTCTTCGGACGTCGTCCCGAGCGTCGGCGACGGCCTGCTCCGCGGCCTGGGCCGCCTCCTGCGCGGCCTGCGCGGCGTCGGACGACTGGGCCGGGTCCGGGCCGGTGATCTGCGCCGGTCCCGATTCCCCCTCCCCGTCCTTGGTGGTGGAGGGCACGCTCCGGGCGGCGTCCCCGGCGAAGGCGTGGCTCACGTTCTTGACCGCCTCGGTCAGCTCGCCCGGGATCACCCAGAAGGTGTTGCCCTCGCCCTCGGCCAGGCTCGGCAGCGTCTCCAGGTACTTGTAGGCGAGCACCTTGGCGTCGGCGTTGTTGGAGTGCACGGCCTGGAAGACGCGTTCGATCGCCTTGGCCTCACCGTCGGCCCGCAGGATGGCCGCCTGCTGGTCACCCTGGGCCTCCAGGATGGCCTGCTGGCGGGCGCCCTCCGCCTTGAGGATGCGGGACTGCCGCTCACCCTCGGCGTGCAGGATGGCAGCGCGCTTGTCGCGATCGGCCCGCATCTGCTTCTCCATCGCCTCCTTGATGGTGGGCGGCGGGTCGATCGCCTTGATCTCGACCCTGTTGATGCGGATACCCCACTTGCCGGTGGTCTCGTCCAGGACCCCGCGCAGCCGGGTGTTGATCTCCTCGCGGGAGGTGAGCGTCTTCTCCAGGTCCATGGAACCGATGACGTTACGCAGTGTGGTAACGGTGAGCTGGTCTATGGCCTGGATGTAGTTGGCCACCTCGTAGGCGGCGGCCCTGGGCTGGGTCACCTGGTAGTAGAGGACGGTGTCGATGTTGACGACGAGGTTGTCCTCGGTGATGACCGGTTGCGGGCGCGAGCTGAAGACCTGTTCACGCAGGTCGAACTTGGTGTTGACCCGGTCCACCCCCGGGATGATGAAGTTCAGTCCCGGGTCCAGGGTGCGGATGTAGCGCCCGAAGCGCTCGATGTTGTAGGCGCGTGCCTGCGGGACGATCCGGATCGCCGACAGGGCGACGGCTACCAGCAGGACGGCGAGGATGATGAGCGGTATCGCAGATTCCATGTTCCGCACCTCGGTCCGTGGATGTGGCTGTGTTGGGTCTGTTCCGTTGTTCGGTTGGGGAGCTGACGCCGGACGCGCCCGCCGCGGTGGCGGGTTCGTCGGAGGGGCTCCGTGCCGCTCCGGCGCCGCTCAGTCCTGGTCCGGACGGTTCCGTTCGGGCAGTTCGGGTGGTTCCGGGAGCGCCTCACGCGGGTAGACGACGGCGGTCGCGCCGTCGATCTCCATGACGTCGACGTGCGCCCCCACCGGGATCACCAGGTCCTCGTCGAGGCAGCGCGCCGACCACTCCTCTCCTTGGAGCTTGACCCTTCCGCTGTCGGCGTCCACCTTCTGGAGCACGACGCCGGAGCGGCCCACCAGCGCGGCCGTGCCGGAACGGACGTCCGGTCCGCGCTTGAGCTGGCGGTCCATGATCGGTTTGACGAGGATCAGCCCGGCGGCGGACGCGGCCGCGAAACCGATGATCTGCACGACCACCGGGAGTCCGATGGCGCCGAGGATCCCGGCGACCAGCGCTGCCGCCGCCAGGAGTCCCAGCACGAAAGTCAGGGTGAGGAACTCGGCGACCCCGAGGGCGGCCGCGAGAATGATCCAGATCAGCCAGACAGGCATTTTCCTGTGGCCCTCCCGCTGTGGTTTCGGGTAGTCCTTAAGCTACCCACACATACCCCGCGCACCACAAGATCCCGGCAACAGATGCACGAATCGCGGCCCGCGACACCCCCGTCGCCGAGGGCCCGCGGGCCGCGTCCGTCACCGTCGGGGGCCGCGCCCGGTCACCTCCCGCCGGAGAACTGGTAGACCAGCTGGTAGGTGGGCCGGTTCTGCCAGGCGATCGGCCACATGTTGATGCCGCCCACCGACTGGTGGATCACAGTGTCCGCGCAGAGCTGGTCCCCTGCCGAGCAGTGGTCGTCCCCGGGGTAGACGTCGCCCGCCGGGGTCGCGGCGGCCTCCGCGAGGCTGTCCAGCAGTACCGTGCGGCAGGAGTCCAGGTCACCCTCGCCGCAGTAGACCTGGTCGCCGAGTGTGCCGTCCACCTCCTGGCCCAGGACCGAGCGCAGGTCCTTGTCCACGTAGGACCACCAGCCGTACTGGAAGGCCGACCCCCGGTGGGCCTGGCTCTGGTTGACGCTGCCGGGCTCCCCTCCGCCGATCGCCCCCGAGGGGGACTCGTCGGTCTGCGCGGCGCGGGTCAGCTGCGTGTACAGGTCCTCGCCCAGACCGGGCTCGAACTGCGCCCGCACCAGCAGCGGCCACCAGGCGTCCAGCACACGGATGGCGTCCGCGTGGTCGTAGTACCCGGCGTCGCGCTGGGGTTCGCGTCGCAGGGAACCGGCCCCGGTCCAGGCCCGCAGGGACTCCACCGTTCCGGCCAGATCCGGGTCGTCCACGGCCTGGGTGTCGATGACCTCCAGGAGCAGCGGGAGGACCTGTTCGGCGCGCAGGTCCGCGACTCCGGCCTCCATCATGGTGGCGGTGAGCGAGGCGGGCGTGAACCGGTGCCCGTCGCCGATCAGCCCGGACACCCTGGCGTCCAGCAGGTCGTTGCGGTGCACCGAGCCCGTGGACCAGCCCGAGGTGTACCCCTGCGCGGGCTTGTTGTTCCAGTTGACGATGTACTCCGGGTTGATCTCCTGCGGGTGGTCGGACTGCGGGTGGTAGTCGGCCTCGTTGGTGGCCGGGTCCCAGCCCGACCATCCGGAGCCGGAGTAGGCGTCGATCGGCAGGGTCGGGTTGGTGCCCGCCAGCCGGACGGGGTTGGACCCGGAGTTGATGAAGGCGATGTCCGTGTCGTCCACGTAGTGCCAGTTGAACGCGTACCCGATGTCCTCGGCCGCCTGGGTGAAGGTCTCCGCGGAGGTGACCTCCCCCGGGTCGTTGAACCGCTGGAAGCCGAGGATGGAGTCCACCTCGCGCATGTAGGTGGACCGCAGTTCGGTGAAGGCCACCGGTGAGCCGTCCACGGTCGCGAACGACCGCACGAGGCCGAACTCGGACCGCAGTGAGGTCAGGGTGTAGCCTCCGGCCGGGGTGCCGTCCGCGACGGTCGGCGTCCAGTCGTTGCTGACGCTGAGCTCCTCGAACTCCGTGCAACCGCCGGAGGAGTCCACGTAGGCCCGCGAGGAGGTCGACGGGTCGGACCCGTCGGTCTCGCACAGCTCCACCGCGAAGGTGTCGGTGATGTCCTGGCCCGCCGAGGTGGCGCTCCAGGCGTAGTCGGCGCCGCGCCCCATCTGGACGTAGAAGCTGACCCCCGCGAAGGAGGCGCCCCGGGCGCTGATGCCGGGCCCCTGGAGTTCCTGGAGCATCAGCAGCTGCGGGGAGAAGTAGCCGGTCTGCGGGCCCATCACCGCGACGGGGTTGCCGCTCTCGGTGTGCTGGCCGGAGACGAGCAGGGCGTTGGACATGCCGCGCGGGTCGAGGAAGCCCTCGGGCAGGACACCGTCGTCGAAGATGCCCTCGGCGGCGGACAGGTCGCCGTCCTCGACCATCTGCTCCAGCTCGGCCCGCTGCTCCTCGGGGAGCTCCTCGACGGTCGGGGCGTCCGCACCGGGCACGTCGTCGCTCTTATCCGAGCCCGCCCGCTGCGCCGTGGCGGCGGCGGACCCGTACTCGTCGTGCACGATGCTGTAGGGCTCGACGGAACCGGCGTCCGGGACGACCTCGCCGACCGGGTCGTCCGGAGTCTGGGCGTAGGGGAACTCGCCGTCGACGCTGACCACGGCCTCGGGGTCGTTCTCCATGCGCCAGGCGTGCCAGAGCTCCAGGCCCTCCTCGGCGCCGTAGCGGTCCTGGAAGTTGGCCAGGACGATCGCGGCCTGGACCTCACCTCCACCGCCGCCGCCGAAGATCCCGCCGACCATCGCGGCGATGCCCACGACGTCGGTGGGGGTGAAGGGCTCGATCTCCCCCTTGTTGGTGATGGCGTCCTTGTGGCCCGTGAGGACGTACTCGCCGGGGAAGTAGCGGCCGCTGTCCGCCTCGTCGATGTAGGCGTTGACGCCCTCCAGATAGGCGTCAACGTCGGCCAGCGCCCGGGCGCCCCGCTCGCCGCTGTCGGCGACCCGGTCGACCTGGGTCTGCTTGTCCTCCTCGGTGTAGGGCGCGGTGCCCCACAGGTCCTGTTCGAGGCCCCGGTTGCCCTCGGCGCCCCCGGCGAAGGAGGTGAGTTCACCCCGGCCGACCCGGCGCAGGACGTCCATGAGGAACAGGCGGTCCTCACCGGCGGCGTACCCGGCACCGAACATGGTGCCCTCGCGGGTGGTGCCCTGGACGTGCGGGATGCCGTGCTGGCGGTCCCGGGTGATGGTGACGTCGTCGCGCGGCTGGTACCGGCGGTCGACGTCGCCCTCGTCGACGCCGAAGCTGGCGTCGATGAAGAAGTCGTCGAGGCCCTCGTCCGTGAGGCCGTCGTAGTGGTGGACGAGGTTGTCGTACATGTCGAGCTGGCTCGACGAGTGCTGGGGCCGGGTGCCGAAGACCTGGTGGCCGAGGATCTCCACCAGCGTGGCGCTGCCGTTCTGGCCCGGAGGCAGGATGTCGAGGCAGGCCCCGGGAGCGCAGTAGTCCTCCGGCGCTGCCAGGGCGGGGGTGGCGGGCAGTGCGGCGACCAACGAGGCGGAGATCGCGAGGGCCGCTCCCGCGGCTCCCGTACGGAGCCGTCGGGACGGATTCGGGGGTCGGAGGTTCGGGGGCATGTGCGGTCACCACCAGGGGGTTCGGGCGATGGATCAGCCGCATGTTACGCACCGGTACACAAAGTGCGAAAGTCTTTCACATTTGTCCACGGAAAGTGGACCCCGGTCCCCCAAAAGCCTGGTTTGCGGTGACCCGGGACACACCTGCGAAAACACGCATGAGCACCCTGCACCGCCGCCGACACTCACCGTGGGCACTGGCCACAACCGGCCACAACCTCATTCGTTGCGCCGCCGGGCACCGGTCACGGAGAACTCCTTTGACACAATCGGCCCATGAACCAGTACCCCGATCCCCCTCAGGGCGAGCCCTGGCAGCAGCCCAGCGGTGGAACCCCCGGCTGGGGCCAGTCCCCCGAACAGCACACCGGCGGCCAGCTGGAGCCCTACGGAGCCCCCACCGGCGGGTACCAGCCCCACGACGGCGGCATGCCGCACGAACCCACCCTCGACACCATCGGGGACATCGCGATCACGCAGAACACCGTGATCACCCCGTCCGGCCGCTTCCCCATCCAGGGGACCGTCTGGACCATCAGCGACATGAGCCGCACGGAGCGGACCACCCCCGTGTGGGCGATCATCGTCGCCATCCTGATCTTCTGGTGGACCTGCCTCCTGGGCCTGCTCATCCTCCTCGTCAAGGAGGACAAGACGACCGGACACGTCCAGGTCACCGTGCAGGGCGGCGGTCACTACCACGCCACGCAGATCATGGTGAGCAACCGGTCCTACGTGCAGCACGTCAACCAGCAGGTCAACTACGCGCGCAGTCTCGCGTCCTGAACCCTCCCAGGATCGGCCGCCAAGGCGGCCGATCCTGGATTCCACGCTGACCGGCGTTCGAGCTGCCCCCTCCCCTCCGCCGGTCAACAGCACCCCTGGGCACCACCAAACCCCTGCAAACCCGCGTTTGCCACGCAATGTATTCGCCCATACACGTAGAGCAGCCTAGAGTCGACCCTGGAAGGCAGGAGCATGCTGTTCACGGTGGCGTCACTGATAGGCCAGTGGTGGATCTTCTGAGCCTCAGAGTGACCCCCGACGCCGGCGAGCACCCCGGAGTTCACGAAACACCCGTCGCACAGCAGCGCACCAGGGGTTAATCACCGGTAACGTGGTGCGCGAAGCCCATAGCGACCGATTTGGTGGAACACACGTGGTAACGAGACGCAACTACGAATCACCGTAGTTGGTCAGACTTTGCCCTCCCTTGGGCGACATCCGCCGAATGCCCTAGGATGTCTCACCGAGGGACCAGCGGCACACGCTGCATCCCCAGGTCACAGGTCGGCCACACAGCGCGACCAGGCGCCACAATTGAACCGAGCACCCATAGCTCAGTGGATAGAGCATCGGACTTCTAATCCGACGGTCGCAGGTTCGAATCCTGCTGGGTGCACCACAAAACCCCAGGTCAGACGGGGCACACGAGGACCTCGGGAGAGGTCCTCGACGTGTTTTCGGGGCCATGTGTGCTCCTCGTGTGCTCCCCAGTACAAGGTGAGTGCAGGTGGGGATCCACCTCCCGGAGCACTTTGCCATCCCGGACCTCTGGGGCCCTGCCAGGAATCGCTCAACCGTTACAGTCCAGGACGGCCCCGCGTCCGCTCACCAGCGCCCCACAGCTAGACACACAGCAGGGTGACACCTATCCCAACTCGCCACACCTGGCCACCCGGTGTGCGACATGCCCGATTCGACAAGTCCAGGGCAGGGTTGAGCACCAAGATCCACACCATCTGCGAGGGCAACGGACCCCCCCTGGTCACCACCCTGCCCCCGGGTCAGGGCGCCGACACATCGCGGTTGCCGGCGCTGGTGGGGCTGGTGCGCATTAACCATCCCGGGCCGGGCGTCCCCGCACCCGTTTGGAAGGTCTGCCAGGGACAAGGCCTACAACTCCAAGGCCAACCGGGACGCCCTGTGCTCCACACGGACCAAGTGCACCGTCCCCGAGCGCGAGGACCAGAAGAAGAACCGGCTCAGACGTGGATCGGCGGGAGGCAGACCGCCCGACAGGCCTACCGCCAACGCAACCGGGTGGAGCGGTTGATGAACCGGCGCAAGCAGTTCAGGGCGCTGGCCACCCGCTATGACAAGCTCGCCACGACCTACCGGGCTACCGTACGCGTCGCGGATATCCTCATCCGGCCACGCACACAACCCGACCGCTCCACATCACAAGATCCACCGAACACGCCCTAATGGTGTGAGCGGTGGCCGCCACCTATGCCCGGTCTGCCACAAACACCCAGGGACTGGCGCCGACCAACTCTGACAAACGGTCTCTTCTTGAACCTGGCCACGACCCACTGACCGTTGTTGCGAACAAGAATCTGCTCGGTGCCCTGAACCCCCTTCAGTCCCAACCTCGAACACGCCGTCCATCGGTAGAACTGGCCGGACCAACACAGAGCCGGAGTGTGCTGGCACCACAGGCGCACCCGCCTCGCAAAACCGCTCCTATACCCGTACCCGCAGATCACCGAGCGAAATGTGGCTTCCGTACGAGGTTCCTGGACAAGCGGGTGCATCGTTTCCTGACCCTTCCCAAATATAACTCACTATGATAAGTATTAACCCAAAGAGGCCCACAGCTTCGAGATTGAGCTACGCTCTAAGTTAACGTGGCTCACAACAAGGAGTGGCAGCGAGAGATGGTTGAGACAGCTTTGAGTAATGATCTAATTCCCATCAAGAGCCAGACTCGGACCGTGCAAACTTGCTTCCAGCAGTGCCTGTACGAAGTTCCCAATTTCCAGAGGCCTTACAGTTGGTCCGAAGATCAACTCGCTGAGTATTGGGATGACGTAATTCTAGCAAAGGGCGATTTCTTCTTCGGCTCTACTGTGACTTGGGTTAGCAAAAAGAGGGAACTATTCAACGATACGTACTCAATCATTGACGGCCAACAGAGGCTCACCACTAGCACAATACTCCTTTCTGTCGTACGTGACGCATTTAGTGGATTTGCCAATACGCACACCGGCGCCGACGACTTTAATCCGGAAATGGCCAGGAGCCAGGCGGAGGCTACCCAAAGATACTTGGTAACCAAGGATGACGACGGCAATGATTATCCCGTTTTGCTGCGACCCGAACCAATGTTCCACGAAGAGATACAGAATCCAAATGCGATTCCCTCCGGGGCAATGTGGAATGGGAGCGCAAAGCGAATCGGGGAAGCCAGGGCTTTCTTTGAGTCGAAGATACTCGAAGACGTTCACAAAAAGACACCCAATGAGCAAATCGAGCGCCTTAAGGTAATTC
This sequence comes from Nocardiopsis sp. L17-MgMaSL7, assembly GCF_003182025.1. NCBI lineage: Bacteria > Bacillati > Actinomycetota > Actinomycetes > Streptosporangiales > Nocardiopsidaceae > Nocardiopsis > Nocardiopsis sp. L17-MgMaSL7. The sequence goes on from NZ_QGTF01000002.1 coordinate 544,406, forward strand.
GCTCAAACGCACTAAAGGCACGCTTGATCCAAGTCGAACTGGCATCAGAAGAAGACGGATTTTTGGTCTTCGAAACGCTGAATACGCGCGGCTCCGAACTGCGACTCTCTGACCTCGTAAAAAATCTACTAATCCGAGGTGGAGCGACAGATCCTAAAGATCGCCAGACAATTGCAGACCGGTGGGAACGACTCATCGACCGAGTTCAGCTAGAGCATGCGAACACGGACTCCGTCGATCGATTCATTTGGCAGTCTTGGAACTCGAGGCGCACTGCAGTAAAGGAGCCCGAACTTTTTAAAGAGATCAGTAATATGGTTAGAGCCGAACCAGCTGCGCATCTATCTCACCTAGAAGAACTCGAAAAAGACTCAGAGTCATACAAGTGGCTAGATATTGAGCATTTGCAAATCAAGCCAAAGCAGAATGGAGTCCGCGATGCTTTCACAATCCCGGAATTTGTTGACAGCATTCGAGCCCTTGCCATATTTAACGTCTCTGTAGCCAATTCAACTATTCTTGCTGCAGTTCGCAAATATCAAGAAACAAGACTCTTCAAGCAGGCGCAACTCATTGAGGTGCTGAGGCTCGTGGAGGCGTTCCATTTTCAATTTTCAGCACTGACTAACAGTGGGTCCACAGGGGGAACTCGCGCTCGTTATAACCGCTTCGCAGTTCGGCTAGAAGAAGCGCGCTCTACCAGTGAAGCCGCAGCGGCTATCGAGGACTTGAAAGAAAAGCTGCGATCCAGCCTTCCCAATAAAGCGAGAGCTCACCAGGCATTCACCTCCCTCTTCTACGCCCCGTCACTTCAATTGAAGCAGGCACAGAAGCCGAGGGCTCGGAAGTTGTTTATCGCTTACGTACTGATGTCGTTCGCAAAACGTGATCGACTACTGCCTGCAGGACAAAACTTGACGACGTGGACCATTGAACATATCAAGCCGCAGTCGATGGCTTCGACAGACTATAGAGACCCTATTTATTCGATAGGCAACCTGACATTGCTCACTGCTGGACTGAACAGCGACCTGGGGGACTCTCCATTGCCATTCAAGACCAGGGCATTGAGGAAAGGTCGTGCGTACTTCGATGGAGAACTCGCCAATTGGGAGGCCAGCTCTATCGATCACCCATCCAATGACCAGATTGAAACTAGGGCAAGACTGCTAGCGGACGAAGCACTGGGGCGAGTGTGGAGCCTTTAGGAACTATCTAATAAACAAGAAATATTTCGTTGCATGGGAAATGCAGACAGATTCTCCACAGGCCTCATTCGATCAAATGTAGATACTCCCAATCGAAAACTCGGACATACTGAACAACAAACGCGTTCTATGGGTATGGCGAGACGAGCAAGCCGAGAAGCAGCCAGGGGACCTTTGATCCGATGGTCCACAGGCCCCGGACGCGAGGAAATCCCAGGCCAGAACGGGTGAACCCGTCTACTCGCCTGGGGCGGAGCGCCTCGTGGTGCTCCTGGTGTGCTCCCCTGAACTGGCTACCGCACCGGGAGCAAGCCGCCCGCCGCAGCCGGAGCCGCCGCACCGCGTAGCAGCACGGCGCTGGCCCCAACCTCCGCCGTCGCATGCGGGAACACGCTCTGGCAGGTGTGCTGTGTGCAGTACGTGATGGAGCGCCCCAACCCGCCCGAGGCCAACACCCTCAAGACAACCCCCGCAGCACGAGGACCCAACACCCACCACTCGAACTCGCCCTGACGCTCAAGCGCCTTGACCAACCCCCCCCCTGGCCGCCCCTGCACCACCCGATACGGGCGTTATGCCCTTTTCACTGGCCGTGGCCACCACTGGCCCCGTGGGGGCGCTGGCCCCATGGTTCGCCCGGGGGGTCGAGCCAGGGGTGTTCGGGCGGTGTGGGGGCGCTGGTGGCCCCACACCGCCCCACGACCCGAACAGAACGGGAACCCGCCCGGCCCGCCGCCCCCATGGCAGCCCCGAGCCCGGTGGCCACCGCCCTGGACACAAAGTGCCGCCCAGCTCCCGTGCTCGCCCCCACGCCCGTGCACCTCCTCTGGTTTTCTCCCTCACCCAGCAAGAGAGCCGCCCAGGCACCAGGACTTCGACACCGCGCACTGAACCCGTGGGAGAGGACAAGCCAGAAGAACGGGACCGGCAGCCCTGGCAGACGTTGAACGGCGGGAGGTCCCGGCACGTTCGGGCATCCCCTCCTTCGACCGCCGCGCCCCTCTCGACCAGGCCGCACCGCCGCGCACCGGATCCCCCTCCGGCCCATCAGCCGTGGCCCACCTCAGCCACTACTGCCCGCGCGCCTCACGGCGGCGCACCAGACCACTCGGCTGCGGCGGGGCATGCTCGGCGCCCACCCGCACGATCACTCCTTCGACCCGCACCCCAATTTCGAATAGCAATCCAGCTCCCCAGCAATGGTTTTAGTGAAGTTAACTAATGGCAATTTTGTAATTGACAACAAAAGGCGAAGAGGGGGCGGAGGGCGGGCCAGAGCGAGAGCAAGGGGTAGCGGGTCGGCGGGACGGCGGGACGGCCGACCCGCGAGCAGGCCGGGGCCGCCGCCCCTACGTGAAGATGACTACCCACTGGGTATAAGTCTGGATTCGTGAGTCACACCCAAATAGGCTTTGACCTGCAAGGATGCGAACTTTCGGCCTGGTGGCGCCACTGGGGGCGCTGGCGTAGTCACAGGCGTAGTCACAGGCAGGGCGATGCGCGTAGTCACAGGCATAGTCACAGGCGTAGTCACAGGAGCCCCCTGTTTTCACCGCCTCCCCTCCCCGAGAGAAGGGGGACCGCACAGGAAAGGTTTCCCTAGATTCACAGAGAATTCCTTTATCGCCAGCTCAATCTGCCCCAGCACGCCGGGGCCGACCAGCACACCGAGCACGCGCACCGAGCCCAAAGCATCCCGAGCCCCACACTCTCTCCGGGGCGCCATTCCATGCATGCGAGAATGCACCTTTGGCCACGCAATTCTCTATCAGAGAATCTCATGCAAGCAACGATGAAATGATACCCCTCCAACCGGACCAAGATCGAAGCATGCACCCTTGGACACTTGGAGGAACTGAGTGATAAATGAGCACTCAAAGAGCGAAGAGGGGGCGGACGGGCGGGCCGGGGGGAGCCAGGAGGGGGCGCCTGGGCCGAGGGGTCGAGGGGTCAACGCCAGGGCCCCGCCCCCTACGTGAAGGTGACTACCCACTGGGTATAAGTCTGGTTTTGAGTCACACTCCTCAAACATGATCTGACCTGCGAGAATGAGTGTTTCAGGGGGTCCACAGGCGTGGAGGGTGCGTTGGAGTACTGATTCACTGGCTCTCACCCGCCCCGCAGAGCATGCCTGGGCCGGAGACGAAGGGTGTGGGGAGACTCAGGCGAGCCTTCGCAGATCGGGTGATGATTTTCTTTTCCATACTGCTTTCCACCACGAAGCGGCGGCGCAGTTTCACCGAAGAAAAACCTTCGAAAGACCTCAACTGATCCCTTGGCATGAGGCCTTCGGCAGTCCTGCTTCGCATCCTTGTGTGCCGGTCAGTGTGTACGGGCAATCACCGAGCATGTCTCGCTCACCGCACCGCCTCGGTCGACGACCTCGACAGACCCCGCACCCCGTCCTCTCTGGGACTGGCAAGTCAGGGAATCGAAGCAGGGCCGTCCCCTGGAAGGGAACGGCCCTGGAAACTTCCGTCCGAGGTCAGGCCACGGGTTGCCGCAGTGCCTGCCACTGACGCACCACTGCGGCCAGGTCGCTCATATCAAGCGGCGGCTCACCACCACCTCTGCGCACAGCCCCAGGTGCCGAGCCCTCTCGACGAGGTGCAGGTGGCACCGGCTTCGCTCGATGCCGGGCGTGCTGTTTCTTCTCGTGCACGGCCAGGTACAGGCGCACCCCGCGCACCCCGTCATCGTCCTCACACCACCCACGCCGCCCCGTGTACAACTCCCGCCGGTGGGGCAGACCAGCCAGGCGCGTGTCCGTGTGAGCTTCCCCAGCACGGGGCCGAGGAACCTTCACACCCACCTTGCCCGCAGTCTTCCCCAGAACAGATTCACGGCCTCGGGGCGGACGCCGCGCCGGCAGCGGTTGACGCACCTCAACCGCCGGTCGAGTGCTCTGCCCGGTCGGGCTACAGAACACAGCGGCGAGCACCGCCCCCAGGACCCAACGCAGGTGCTCGCCCCAGCCCTGTCGGCGCTTGCGGTGCCGCCCGCTATGCTTTTCCACGATCTCCTCCTGCTGCAATCAGGTGGGGATGAAGCCCCGGCTCGGTGTTCACAGCACCGTGTCGGGGCGCCTCCACGACTTTCTTCTTCGTTCTCCATCAAGGTGTGGCCTGGTCGGGTGTCGATGGCCCCGGGCTCGCACGCCACCCGGAACTGCACTTCCCACACACCACACAAAAAGCACAAAAACCCCTAAAGCCCGCAAGGAATACGCTGTTCCCGCAAGGCTGGTCGATGTTCGCTTGGGTGAGCGAGGTTCTTCAACCCCACACGAAAAAAAAGGAGTGGATTCCCTCAGACCAGCACCGACATCGCTTCATCACCGCAGGGCGTTACCCTGTGCCGTCCGGGCTTTATTCACACGGTCTTTGATGAGGTCCGCGCTCACACCGAACTCCCGCCCCATGCCCGCATAGGTCTCCCCTCCCCCGAAGCGGGCCAGGAGCTCACTGTTGAGCACCCCCAACTCCTTGGGCGGCCGGTGGCCCTGGCGGGAAACCGTGCCTGCGGCCTTGCGCTTGAGGGCGCGTTGCTTGCGTAGCCGCACCAGGTACATCACGTTCTGGTGGCGCGCCCCGGGCCGGTCATAGCCCCACATCTTCGAGGGGGTCTCGCCCTCGTGCCACAGTGCGAAGAACGCCCGTCGGGCTCGGCCCAAGGTCCGGGTGAAAGCCGCCGCGTCCATGTTCACCGCGCGCTCAGCTCGGCGGCGGTCGTCGTGTTCGGCCAGTGCGGTCAGCACCTGGCGATGGGTCGGTGTGAGGGCTGTCCAGATCTGCGCCAAGGCGATGCGGTCCACGAGCAGGTCTTCGTGGGAGTGAGCGGGTGCTGAGGCGCTGGTCCAGTAGCGCAGGAACGCCCTGGAGACCAGGGCTTTGTCCTTGCCGCCCAGTCCGTGGGCTTTGAGGTCCTGGTAGTGCTGGGCCTTCATCGCCTTCCACCCGATCGCGATCAGCTCGGTCTCCCCCGGGCGCACCGCCACCAGGTGCAGATGCTCGGTGATGGCCTCCCACGCGTTCTCGGTACGGTGGACCATGTCCATGCCGTTCACCCAGCGGCACTCCCGCGCCGCCCACACCGCCAACCGCACCACCTGGAAGGCCGTGTAGCCGTGCCCGACCACGTCATCGGCCCTGGGCCGGGGCAACAACGGCCCGAACTCGTTCGAGCCGTGTGGTGTTTTCGAAGCGCGTCTGGTGGGGTTGTGGTCGCCAGTTTCGAAGGAATCGGGTTCTGTCCTCGAAAGTCCCGGGGAATGGCAGTGTCCGCCGGGGTCGGTGCTGTGTGCGGGCCCCTTACGGGTGCGGTGCGAGCTTATCGCCGCCACGGGTCCGGTCTTGGATGTTGTCGCTGGGGTCATAGGGCCACTGTCCGGAGAAACCGCTGACATCCCCATGACCGTGCGGGCATGGTGGTCATGACAAGCCGGTCATGGCGGAGCTGGAGTTGGCGCCCGTAGTCTTCTGTGCCACCCACCCGCCCCGAGGTTTCGAGTGGAAGGCACCCCCGTGTTCTGCGGAAACTGTGGTCGATGCCGAGAGAGCGGCGACTGCTCGTGTGTGCCCGCGCGGTTCTGGCGCATCCCCCAGGTCCGGCGGGCCGCGGCCGAAGGGGACGCCAACGCGCTCATCCTCCTGTTGCTCCGGCACACCGACCTGGCCCAGGACGCCATCGCGCGCATGTGCGACCTGTCCCAGACAATGGTCTCCCGGGTTCTGAGCGGCCAGCGGGAACTGCGTAAGCAGGAGACCGTACGACGGGTGGTCGAGGGCATCACGCACGGGTACGACATCCCCTCCCCCGTGGTGGAGCGCGTCCCACCGGAGCTGGGCCTGGAACTGAACGGTTCCCCGCAGAAGACCGCCGAAGTCCTGGGGCAGGTGGCTGGTGTGGACGTGGAGGACCTCCCAGGGGTGAAGCAGCAGCCACCGGCCTCGGCGGTCAGTTCCGCGGTGCTTTCCTGGTTGGTGTCCGGTCCCGCCTCCGGTGGGGTCGAGGCTCACGTGGCGGAGGGTCCGGTCGCGGCGATCCGCAGCGCGTCAGCGGCGTTCTCCGCGCTGGACAACCGATTCGGCGGTGACAACGCGCGAGCGGCGGCGGTGCGCTACCTCAACGACACGGTGGTTCCACTGGTTCGGGAGTCCCGTTCGGAGAGGGCCAGCCGGACTCTGTTCGCGGTGTCCGCGGAGTTCGTGCTCTCCCTGGCGTGGATGTCCTACGACGCCCAGCGCAACGGCGCCGCCCGCCGCTACTTCGTTCAGGCTCTGGACCTGGCCGCGCACGCGGGCGACCGGCTGCTCGGGGCGAGTGTGCTCTCGGCCATGAGTCACCAGGCCAACTACGTCGGTGCGCACGCCGAGGCGCGGGATCTGGCGCGGGCAGCGTTGAGCGGTGCCGGGGCGCGGGCGACGCAGACCATGCGGGCGCAGTTCCTAATGATGGAAGCGCGTGCCCACGCCGCCGGGCAGGACAAGTCCGCGTGTTTCCAGGCGATGAGTGAGGCGGAGCGGGCTTTCGGTCGACGTGACCCGGGGTCCGATCCGGGGTGGATCGGCTACTTCGACCATGCGGAGTACTCCGACGAGGTCGCCCACTGCCATCGCGATCTGGGCCATGCCCATGTGGCGCGGCGGTTGGCGGAGCAGAGCCTGGCGTCCTCGGTCGGGGAGGAGTACGCGCGCAGCCGGGTCTTCACTCGTCTGGTGTTGGCGGCTGCCGTGCTGGGGCAGGGCGAGGTCGAGGAGGCCTGCTATCTGGGCTCCGTGGTGCTGCCGCAGGTGCGGGCGACGTCCTCGGCCCGGTGCGTGGGCTACCTCGACGCGTTCGCCCGGAGTGTGCGGCCCTACCTCGGGCAGCCGACGGCGGACCGGTTCCTGAACCAGGCTCGGGCTGTGGTGTCGGCTGCTCAGTAGGGGTTCCATGCCCGTGGGCGTCGGGGGTCGGCCAGGTCGTTGATGCGCTGGTCGATCTCGGCGTCGATCTCGGAGCTCTCCCCACGTTTCTGGGCGAGCCAGGTGGTCATGCGCAGTTCCCGGATCTGCTTGTAGAGGGGGTAGCCCTCCCAGGCGGTGACGTCGAACCCGTAGGCCTCGCAGAAGTCGGCGTACTCGGCCTCGCTGTGCCAGCCCAGGTCCCGGTAGAGGGCGGTCAGGACCAGGTCCCACTCGGGTGGGCCCCAGCAGATGCCGTCCAGGTCGAAGAGCACCACGCCGTGCGGTGTGGCCAGGACGTTGCCGATGTTGGCGTCGCCGTGGATGACATGGGTACCCAGCACCGGTTTCGTGGTCGGAAGGCGGGTGGCCAGGTCACGGTGAACTTCACGCAGTTGGTCGCGTTGGGTGGAGCTGAGGCCGGGTGCGGTGTCGATGCGTTCGGCCACTCGGTCGAAGTGGTCCAGGTCGGGGAGGTCGAGGGTGGGCGGCGGGGTGAGGCCGTGCAGCGTGTGCAGGAGGCGCGCCAACTCCCGGGGGACGGTCCACTCCCCTTGGACACCCTCCCAGAGCGTGACGGCGGTGCCTTCGGCCAGAAGGGGTTGTTCGCCGGGCAGGGGGCGGCTCACCGGCAGGCCCTGTTCGGCCAGCCATCGGGCGGCCCGCACCTCCCGGTCAGCCTCCGCCCACCTGGCGACGGAGCGTTCGACCCGGGCGATGACGGCTCCGTCGCGCAGGCGGAACACCGCGCGCTCCCCCATCCGGATGAGTTCGGGCCCTTCGTGAGCCGACGTCTCGGGGACGCCCAGGGCCTGGGCGGCGGTGTGGACGGCGCGCGGGGCGCGCTCGGTGAAGTCCTCGGTGTGGGCCACGGGCCCCAGCCTACGCCGGGGCCGCGCGCCCAACCCGCGCCCGGATGGAGCACTCCGTTGTGTGGAGTGGACGGGGTGATTCACCTGGTGGTGAGGGCCGTGCTCATACGGCGCACTCGGTCGGTCTGGGGGAAGGTGAGCCAGTCCCACTCCCCTTCTTCCGCTCCCATCCAGGTGGCCAGGCAGCGGCGGAAGAACTGGGAGGGTGCTCCGGTGGCAGTGCCGATCCAGTCCTGGTCGGGTGTGCCCAGGGCGAGGTAGGAGCGTTGTTCCTCCTCGACCAGGCGGCGGGAGGCGCTGATCCAGTCCGTGCAGGGCCGCATGGTGACGGGGGCCGGGATGTGGTCGAGGAAGCGCTGGTGGTCGTGGTCGGTGGCCACGACGTGGATGTGGGTGTGGTCGTAACAGGCTCCGCCTTTGTCGCGGAAGTCGAGGCTGCCGTGTTCGAAGACGAGGCTGTCCAGGCCGCTGCGTTCTCGGATGAGGTCGGTGACCTGCGGGATAAGGGTGCGAAGGTCGGCGTGTTCGGCCTCGTCCAACCAGCCCACGGAGAGGGTGTGGCGCTTGGAAACGATGAGCAGGTACCAGTCGGTGAGTGCCCCGATGCAGGGCATGACGACGAAGTGCTCGCTCTCCAGGAGCACGTAGTCGGTGCGGCTGCGGGCCAGGCCGAGGTCGTAGAAGAGGTTGGAGTCGTCGCCGCCTTCCACCTCGCAGCAGAAGGTGCAGATCTCGCTCAGGGTGATCTCGTGCACGGGGTCCTCCGGATCAGAACAGGGTGGGCGCGCCGGTGGGAGCGTCCTCGACGGTGGCCGGGACCAAGGAGCGGCCGATGAGCCTGCTCAGGTCGGCGCAGTGACGGGGCGCGTCGGGTTCGGGGCCGGTGGAGAACACGGCGACGGGGCCGACGGCCCCGGTGATGTGCAGTCGGTGGGTGCCCTGGGTGAGGTCGTCGGGGTGGGCGAGCACGGGGGCGGATTCGAAGACGGCGGTGGAGCAGGCGGGCCGTACCCAGGGTTCGGGGGCGGCGAGCACTTCGGTGCCGGGCTGGTTGTCGGCGATCTTGTTCAGGTAGGGGGTGACCTGGGCGGCGAGGTCGGTCAGTTTCGTGATGAGTGCGGTGGTGTCGATGCTGTTCTGGAGGCCCAGCACCTTACGGCGGGTTTGGACTTGTTGGGGCAGCCCGAAGTGCTGGGAGACGGCCGATTCCAGGTTGCGGATGGTGGCGCCGTCCTTGGTGCGGGCCAGATAGAGGGCGGCGACGGGTCCCTGTTCGGCCAGTCGGCTGCGGCGGCGTGAGTCGGCGGCGGTGCCGACCTTGGTCGTGCCGTTGGCGAAGACGTCGAGGTAGAGCCAGTGCGGCTGCTGGAGGTAGTCGCGGATGTTCTCGGGCAGCGCGTCGGGGGTGCGGTGGGCCTGGTGGGCGGCGATGAACCCCTCCTTGTACTGACAGCGTCGGCACTGTTTGCCCCGGGTGACGACCTCGTCGGTGCGGCAGCGCACGTGCCTGCCCTCGGCTCCGGTGAGGTCGAACCAGCCGATGCAGCGGCGCTGCTCTCCGTCGATACGGAAGGCGTGTTCACCCAGGAGGGGGTGGAGCAGGCTGTTTTCGGGGTGGTCGGGGTCGGTGGTGCGCAGGCGCGGGGTGTCGGGGTCGCTCCAATCCAGGCCGAGAAGGGTGACAGGTGCGGTCGGGTTCATGCCAGGCTCCGGTGCAGGATCGTTTCGATGTGGTGCAGGCAGCGGCGGCGCCGGGTGGCGACCGGGGTGCTGCGTTCGGCGTACAGGCCGTGGTCGTGGGTGCCGTTGAGGTTGTCGGTGACGATGTGCAGGTAGTCGAAGGGCACGTTGGCGGTGGTGGCGGCGAGGGCCATGTGTCCGATCTCGGGATCCACCACGTCGAAGTGTGCACGGTGTTGCTCGAGCCAGATGCGGGTTTCGTCCAGGACGCTGGGGACCGTGATGTGCCGAACGCCGGTGCGGAGTCCGGGCAGCGTGGGGTCGAGGTCCAGGGCGCTCTTCCAGGAGACGGAGTGGCCCTTCACCTGGGTGGTGGTGCCGGTGACGACGACGGTGTTGGGCTCCATGTCGGACTGGAGGCCGCCGAGTTTGCCGACGTAGAGCACACCTGAGGTGTGGCCGCGGGTGATCAGGGCGGTGACCAGGTCACCGGCGAGGTCACCCCAGAAGCTGAATTCGCATCCCAGTAGGAGGGCGGTGGAGCGGCCGATGCGGGCGGTGCGCCAGCCGAAGCCGGGGCGATGGTTCCAGTCGGTGCTGGAGGCGGGTGCCCGGGTGAGGAGGGGTTCGACGTAGCCGAGGATCGCCAGGTCATGTGCGGGAAGGTTGCGTGGGAGCCAGTGGTCGACGAAGGCCAGCCCTTGCCCCGGGACGGGGTGCTCGACGGTGATCTCGGCCGGTAGGTCCGTCATAGCGCAGGCCGCGCCTAGAAACTCCGCGTAGTGGTGGGTGTAGTCCTGGCCGGGAGGGACGACGCAGTGCAGGACTCCGTCGGCGAGGGTGGAACAGTGCCGGATGTGCGCCGAGCAGTTCCTCTGGGGCGCGGGCGGTACGGGTCTGGTAGTCGGTGAAGTCGTCTGGGGACGTCGTGGCCTTCTTGATGGTGAAGGCGCCGTGTTCGGAGGGTTTGGAGGTTCAGGCCCTACGGATGGTGGCCACCCCACAAGGCCCTCGGGTAGAGGTGCGCTGGTTGAAGAGAGAGGGGACGTGTTGTTGGGAAGTGCTGGGGTGTCCTGTTGCCAGGTGCCGGGCTCGGGCACACTGCTGCGGATGTTCTGGGCGGAGAGTCCGTAGCGGCTGGAGTGGTGCAGCTTGAGACCGAACGGATGGCCCAGGTCTTCGAGAAGCGCCGTCAGATGGCGGCGGTGTTCACGAATCCACGCCACGAGAGTGGCGATCTGCCAGTCATCGACGCAGGCCGGTCGTTGTCGGATTCCGTGTTGGGGATCGTGGAAGCGAGCCGTCTGGAGACGGGTGTCCGGGACGGTGAGTTCGAGGCCATCGTCCTTGACCACCAGGACGGCGGGGGTGAGGAGGCTGTCCAGCTCCCAGATTCCGGGGACGATCTCGGCCACCACCACTGACTCGTAGACTGCGAGTTCAACGGAGAAAAGCACCTGTTCATAAGGCTGCACTAGTACAGACAACCCCGGCGCGAGATCACCGATCCACTTCGCCGCGGCTGCCGGTGTGGCGCCGACCAGGCGAGGCAGGTTCCGTTCCTCGGAGACGGCCGCGGTGCGCAACACCAGGAGTCGGAGCTCGGTGAAGCTGTCACGCAGAGCCCGAGTACTCACCTGGTGCGGTCGCCGCACGACACGGATCGGTACACGCAGCAGCCCGTGGGCTTCGAGGGCGCTGACGGCCTCGATCTTGTCCCACCCGCTCATGAGGCCCACCCCAGGGCAGCACGCGTGATCAGGCGGACTTGGAGCACCAGGACGGTCGCGCCGGTCCAGGACCACTCCACGTCGACTTCGAACCCGAAGTGAGCGCTGAGCTGTTGGCACAGGGAGTGGAGCTGCGCGGTGAGGGCGAGGCTCGGGACCTGATCGAGGCCGGTAGAGGCCCTGAACCGGCGGGCGTCACGCCGAACTCGCATGCGCAACGGCATCCGGCGGTGGCTCCGTCCGGGTACTGCGATGCTTCGACCAGCAGGCGATCCTGGCTGAGGAAGGCCACACCATACAGGGAAGCTTCCACCTGTTCCTGGACCAGAACGCACCCGCCCGGGACGGCCTCCAAGTCCTCCCGTGAGAGCAGATCCTGGTCAATGACCCGGGCCAGCGCTGAGGAGTCAGGCGGACAGTTCAGCAGCGACACCGATCGCCCCGCATGTGCGCGCTCCAACCCGTCTTCCAGGGTCGAGCTGGTGCGCACCACGACCCGGCGGGGCCGGTAGAGCTCCAACCACGTGCGGAGTGAGGCGATCGCTTCACTGGTTCCGTGCGCCAGACCCGCAGTACTGAGGCAGAGCCCCGGAGGCACGGGGAGCCCGAGGTCAGCGACCTGGCTCAGCCGCGCCGCCTTGTGACCCCACAGGTCGGGGACCAACCGCTGCGAGAGCAGGTCAGCCACCAAGGCGCCACCTGCTCTCGGCGCGGGTCGTCAGGCTGAATGCTGCTTCGATGAGTCCGTCCATGCCCCCACTGTGGCCAGCCCAGCGGAGCTATCCCATGACCAGCCAGTCGTAGATTCACCGACGTGGTGCAGCGGCTCCATCGTGAGTGACGGGAGGCGATCCCGGCCCACACCAGAGCTCGGACAGGGCTCCTCATTTACGGCGGATCTGCAGGAGACAAACGGATCTTCACCCACTGGGCTTCCTCCGGTCGGCGGGGATCCAGGTCGACCTGCATAAGCCAGCGCCCGGGGCGGAGGGGGATCTCGTCGAAGCCGTCTGCGTCACCGATCGAGAGAACCCCGGAAGGCAGGACGATCACGGACGCGTGGTCGGACGAGGCCATGGGAACAGCGTGGACGTAAACGTTCAGTTCGACGTCGGCGTCGTGCGGGTCCACTATGCGGCTGTTGGCCACCTGGATGGCGACATGGTCGTCCACGGCAAAGAACGGGCCGTCGCCGGAGAGGTGATCGCCATCCCCGTCGTAGCCTCCAACGTCATAGCAGTAGATGCAGCCCCAGTAGTAGTCGCGTACGCAGTGGAGCACGGGTTCGGTCGTCATGGTCACCCAGTGTGCGATACCGCAGCGACACTCCACCGCGCCGTCAGGGCTGGCTCAAGGGCCCAGAGACGCTGGCGCGCAAGCTGAGGAAAGACGACGTTCGAGTACGTGCCCCGACAGACGGGCGATGGACAAGTACGTCGCGAGGTGCCATCGGACGCCGCCAGGGGCCGGTGCGTGCTCCGTTGGTGCTCCGCAGTTTTGGACCGGGACGTCACCGGGCGGCACGACGCGGCACAGAACGGCATCCTGATTCGGATGGTGCGGGACGCAACGACACGAGGTGACACGTGCCGATACCCAACCATAGAACTTCTCATCCGACGGTCGCAGGTTCGAATCCTGCTGGGTGCACCACAAACCCCTAGTTCAGACGGGGTGCACGAGGAACTCGGAAGAGGTCCTCGCCGCGTTTCGGGGGCTTGTGTGCTCCCCAATCGGAACACAGTCGCAGCAGCACCCGCGAAAACCCCATCGGACTTGGCCACCTCGTAGCCACGCCACTCCTCGGATCGGTTGAGTCCCTCCCACCAAACCTCCTGGGACAGTCCCACCCGCCTCATAACTGCCTACAGGAAGGCCTTCTGGCAGGATTTGGGGCGCTTTGAGAACGCCTCGTTCCCTCCAGCGCCCTTCCGTCACCCCTCCGCTGACCCAACGACGAACACCGTGTTGAGGCAGTGCTGACAGAGCAAGCGCAAGAACCTATCGGACCGTAAATCCGACGCAGCGTTTTCCCTAGACGAAGCCGACAGTTAGGACTTGCCTACCCCGATCAGCCGACCTGGTTGGCCACCCGCTCTAGAGCGCGGAACAGCATCTTGGCGGCTCATCACCAGTCGACCAGCTGTGCCTCGAGAGCGCACGGAGCCGGCCGGGCCTCGCGAAGCCAGAGCTTCGAGGCAGCCACTGCCAGGAGGAGCATCCCACTGCTCACCGGGAAACTCCAGGTGGCCCGACCCCCGGTTCCGCGAATCCCGAACGAGAACGGAACCCACATCCCTCCGCGCTTCCACGCAGTGGCCCTGGTTGCCGCTGTAGCTAGACGTCCGCCAGGTCGTGTCCACGGTTGTTCGCCTCACAGTGATGCGACGAAGTGCAGGCTCTCATCCGGAGAGAGCGCGAGACTCCTCAGATGCCTGTACTGCTGCTGGGCAGTTTCCCACGGTCACCTGGTCAGTGATCACCTAACCCGATCCGGGCGTCTCCGCGTACACGAGCGCCTCCGCATGGTCCATGTCGAGAATGACCAGGGGACCGTTCATCGCGCTGTGCGCGCCGCGACCGAACGAGAGCACCTGAATCTGTACAGCAGGATTCGACGCCCGCCGCAGCAACGCCTGGAACTGCCTCTTCATCACCTCCGCTCCCCCAACCTGCCTACGCAAGGCGCCCTCATCGATCACGAACAGAGTGAGCGGCGCCAGGTCCCGGTCGAGGATCTCCTGACGCCCCAACCTGGCTTCGAGTTCACGTTGAACCGCCAGCGTGGGCAGAGGCGGGAGGCTTGCACACCGCTAGTGCGTAGTTCCTCGTCCTGCAACGAGCCCAGGTCGCTTGCGGCTGGAATTCATAAATGAACCGTGCCTTCTCCTGCAGTTCCACGAAGCCCCCAGCCTGGACCGCACCTACTTTTAGCTCCGGGTCACAGGTTCCGAAGCCACCAGTGAGCACCCAGCGCTTAACCCTCAAGTTAGATTGGAACTTGGACGGACATCGAATACCGCGCTCCACTGCACCTATCCGCCGTTTCGACATTCCGGAGACTTTTCCCAGAGTCGATTGCGACATACCCAACAATTCGCGCAAGCGCCTTAGTTCCAGACCAAAGAGCGCAGTAGCGCCGCAGGGGGCGCCTTGGGGGCCATGGAACCAGGCAACCACAAGAAGCCATGGATAAATAGCTAGGACACTAGTTCAAATTCAGCAGCAACGACCACATGTGGAGTATTCACCGTCCTATCAGGCATAGTCGTTCCACACTCAGCGGTTCCACTAGCCAGGATTGGCGCCGCCGTTCCTAAACAGAACCCGTGACCGCCATTCCCTGAGGCTGAACCGCCATGACGCCCGTGAGGTGAGAACATGCCGCCGCGCGATTTCCGCCGCCAACATCAATGACGGCTGGGCACTCCAACCCTTGATACGAGGTGTCCCCGCCGTGCGCTCCCGTCGCGCCCGACTACTTCCCGACCCGGGCCACGATGATCCTGCACTCGGGCATCGTCACCGCCACCGCGTCCGCGCTAGTGCTCGACGTGGTCTTCAACGTCCTAGGCGGTACGGATCGACCACATCGGCCCGGACCCGCTCCCGAGGACTGAGCCTCTTCCCGTGCGGATACTGGGGCCATGAGGAGGTTCGGGTGGAACCAGCCCCCCCCTCCCAGGGTCGATGAATTCTGAGGAACAGCCAAGTAAGGCCACCTCAGCAAAGGTTCGCCCCGTTCACACCTCTCTCGTCCAGTCGTGAGACCTCGCATCGAACGTCAAATATCAGACACATAAATCCAATCCCATCGAACGCGCCCCCCAAACCGATCCCAGACGAGCTAATCACCACCAAGCGCAACCAGATCCAATGAGGCATAAAGGGCGACTGTCAACTTCTCCCACGCAGAGGAAGTTTCATTCGCGACTTACCATTCCTCTAACTGCCAACCTCGCCAACTCCAGAAAAACGGCGAACCTACCCTCAGGAATTACCAACAAAGCCACTCAGTGCCCAATAAATGGCGAATGAAGCAATCCAGATAATCGGGAGCTTCAGGAGGCTCAAATTCGTGGATCTTGAAATTTCTGCGCCTCCACCATCTACTCCCTCGCCAGCTCGCAGCAAGTGCGCATTGAGCCCCTCCGCCGCCCTGGAGGCACTGGGACTCCCAAACACGGAGGCCAACAAGGATCCTTCGAACGCAGGCACATTCAACATATCTCCGCCGTTAAGCTCGACAAGCAACTCTCCGCCAACCACCCAAACCCTGGAAACCTGAGCCATCGCAACGGTCGTCTTCAGAAAGAAGCCTCGAACAACGATGTCACCGTTGTCAACGGATACATCCCTCCAAAGAGTTATCTTCAGACTAAACCAGAGATACACAGAGAATATGGTTGTCAAAACCAAGACACCAGTCAGCGCCAAAGGTTCACCAATAATCGCAAGCCCAAACAGGATCCAAACAAGGGAGCTCACGAACAAACCTAGACAAATCGTCCCCCTGCTGCGAAAGGTGACTCTACGTTCTGACAAACCTAGTTCCTTGCAAATGGATTACTGTACGGAACGGGACCACCGAATGTAGAACCGCTGGCGATATTGATGGCATATCCGGCAGACGACGCACCCCAGTCCACAGGCCCTGATTTCATATCCCATCCTTGGAAGATTCCCTCACGGCGCTGCGGGTTTCCCGACCTTGGATTTCTATCCCATTTCTGACTGCCAGCGCGAACCGTTGGCCTTGACCGCATGGACGCTGCAGCACCCCTCCAAGTCCCGGAGGCCAAGCGCCCAACTCCCGCAGCAGCACCTCCTCCGAAACCGAGCATCAAGGCACTCCAACCATGCTCTTTCCAATTAATCGAACCGTTTACTGCGTGATCCATACCAATATTTACAGCCAGAATACCCCCTCCGATTGCCAGACACGCGCCGGCGGATACTACCACACAGGCACCAAATCCGACCCAGCCAGCAACCTTAGAAATCGTGCCCCAATTGTCCTTGGTCCAACCCCAAGCTGTTGAAGCTGAATTTTGAACTCCGTCCCACGCAGATTCCCAAAGACTACGCTCCTCGGACGAAACGGTAGCATTAACCAACGGAGGTCGATTGGGAACCGATTTCTTTACTACAGTCCGCCATTGACTCCAGGTGGACCCCATGTTGGATCGCCTGCTCTGAGTTCTTCCACCCCAAGTTGTCCGATACTGGGTATAAGAAATCTGCCGCCACCCGGAACCCTTCTTGTAGTTCCAGGTTTGAACGCCACTTTCCGTTCGACCCTTGTTCGTGTAGGAGACAGTGGTGTTACCCCCGGCCTCCATGCAGATGCCGTCGGCCGGAGTGCAATATGAGAGCCCGGACCCATCCCAGTACGTGGCGGGGCTGTTGTTGGCGTAGGCGTACCCGTTCATCGTCTGGGCGTCTACCAGGTCCATCAGGGGATCGACGGAGATGAACCGGCCCAGGTCCGCCTCGTAGGCGCGGGCTCCGAGCTGGGTCAGTCCCGTGGAGGCATCGATCATCCCATCGACGAAGCCTCGCTCGCCAGGCCAGCTACCAGTCGTTCCGCGGTCCTGTCCGAACACCGTCATCCGGCGTTGGGCGACCTCGTTGGAGTGGGCATCAATGCTGATCTGGCCGGTGTCGTGGTGGTCCGACACGATCCAGTGCAGGCGACCACTGTTCTCCCGGACCGCGACAGTCTCGCCAGCATGCGTGAAGTAGCGGGTCGCTTCCTCGGTCCCCTCGGCCGGGTCCCAGGTGACCTCCATGCCCGGCAGGTACAGGGTGGTGACCCCGTTGGCCCGACGCAGGAGACGTTCACCATCGGCGTCGTACACGTACTCGGTCTCGGAAAGGTCGCCCGTGACCTTGGTCAGCTCTCCCTCGGGTCCCCATTCGAGGGTCTGGTCGTGCTCGCCACTCTTACGGGAGACCATGTTGCCGGCCTCGTCGTAGTCGTAGAAGTGAGCAGTGCTTCCCCCACTGCCGCTCTCGTCGACCTGAGTGACAGCATGAGCGGGGCCCTGACCGTCCTCGGGCGAGGTGTAGTCGCGGGTGACTCCACCACCGGGACCGTGCTGGACCTCCTGGACCCGGTTGCCGCTGGCGTCGTAGGTGAACTCGTGCCAGTACGGGGCGGTACCGCCCAGCTCCGTCACCTCGGGTTCGGCGTCGCAGGCTTCCTTGCCGACGGCGTCCGGGGTCCAGACCTGGTTCAGGCGGCGCAGGTGGTCGTAGTCAAAGCACTGCACGTCGCTGGCGCGATCAGGGTCAGTCGGCTCGTCGTTGATCGAGAGCAGGTTTCCTCGGGCGTCGTAGCCATAGGTCTGGGTCGACAGTGAACCCTGCCCCTGTTGGGGGACGACACTGGCCAGAGCCAGCCTGTTGGTCTTCTCGTCGAAGTCGAAGCTCTGCCAGGTGCGGCTGGCCCCCAGTACTCCGCGGTGGAGCTCTCGCTGGACGAGATTGCCGACCTTGGAGTAGACGGTCTCGGTGACGATGCGGTCGCCACCCGAGAGGGTGGTGGGGTTACCCAGGTTGTCGTAGCCGTAGGTCACGGGTTCGGCGCGCAAGGCTCCGGCGGCCGGCATGTCCGTGGATCGAACACTGCCATCGGGGTTGTAGAAGGTGCGGAACAGGTAGTTGCCCGCGAGTTCACCCTCGCTGGAGGGGATGTTGATCTGGTGGGCTCGTGGCCGGTTGACCGGGTCGTAGCCCATCACCCTGGTGGTGAAGGCCTGTCCGTCCTCATAGCGCGTCGAGGTGGCGGGGAGGCCGACGGCCACCGCGTCGAAGGTCCATTCGGCCCGAAGGTCGCCGTCACCGTCACGCAGTTCGATCTGGCGGCCCAGCTCGTCGTAGACGGTCTTCAGACTCTGGCCACGGGCGTCGGTGGTCTCGACCAACCGGTCGAGTTCGTCGTAGGCCATGTGGCTCACACCGGTGTCGGGGTCGGTCTCGCTCACCTTACGGCCGCGCAGGTCGTAGTCGTAGGTCCAGGTGTTGTCGCCCGGGTCGGTGACCGTCCGCAACTCGGAGCGCGCGGTGTAGGTGTAGAGGGTCGAGTCGAACTCACCCTCCGCTGCGGGCCCGTGATGCTTGCGTAGTTCCACCGTGTTGCCACGCACGTCGGTGATGGCGGTGGTGCCGGTGCCGCCCTCGGGTTCGGTCACCAGGGTGCGGTCACCCTGGTGTTCGGTGGTGGTGCGGAACTGCTCCACCCCTCGCGACATGTGGACGGCGTCGGTGGCCCTGTCCGCGCCGTCGTACACGGTGTGTGTCCAGCGGGGGATCTCGTCGTGGTTGTTGACCGTGAGTAGTTCCCCGTCCGGCTCCTCCGTGTTGAAGTAGGGCTCGCGGGAGATGACCGTGTTGCCACGGCTGTCGTGGAAGACGTCGGTCAGGACCCGACCTCCGCCAGGAGCCGGAGCCTGGCTCTGGCGCTCGCGGAGCATTCCGTCGAGGATCTGGTAGCTGGTGGTGTAGCGACCTGCGGGGTTCAGCGTGTGTGTGGTGACGACCGTGGGTTTGTCCTTGGACAGGTCGTACTCGAACCTCATGGACGGTGTGAAGTTGCGGTCTCGGGGCCGGTCGGCCAGCCACACGTCGGTCATACGTCCCAGCGGGTCGTAGGCCAGTTCGGTGCGGTTGCCGTTGGCGTCGATCTCCGCAATCGGTTGGGAGCGCTCGTCGTACTCCACGGTGCTCTTGTGACCGAGGGTGTTGGTCGTCTCCACCTTCGAGTCAGGGCCACCGGCGACCTTGGAGGTGTAGGCGGTCGTCGTGGTGTTCCCCTCGGCGTCGGTCACCTCCAGGGCACGCCCGAACGTGTCGAAGGTGGTTTCGGTGATGGTCTGGTAGACCGGCTCACCGTCCACGTAGTCGGCCACCCGCTGCGTTTCGGTGGGGCGGGCCTTGGTGGGGGCATCGCCGAAGGCACCACCGTCGTAGAGGGTACGGGTGTCGCTCACCACGTGGTCGGGGTAGGTGAGGTCCTGCCCACAGGCCGCGGTCACGGTCTGGGTTCGCGCGACGGGGTCGAGCAGGTGCAGACCGGTGTTGCGCGCGTAGGTGGTGGTGGTGCACCAGTCATCGTCGGTCACGGACACGTCGCCCTGGTCGTGGACCGAGTTGATCATGCCGTGGTCGTCGAAGGTGTTGACCGTACGGGTCTGGCGGAAGGATCCGTCTTCCAGAGCCGTGTAGGCGTCCACCTGTTTGGTGTTGGTCAGGTGTGCTTCCAGCGTCCAGCTGTGGGAGGTGGAGGCGGTGCGCTTCTTCCAGGGAGTGCTGATGGTCTTGGAGACCACCTCTCCGCCGACACCGTCACGGACGATGCTCTCGCGAAGTTGCCCGTTGAACACCGGGTCGTCGTCCACGCTGGTCCCGGTGGAGTCGGTGACCCGCACCGTTCTCTTACCGCTGGGCAGGTGGTCACCGTTCATGCCCTGGTAGTAGAGGTGCTCGACCTCGGTCCGAGTCTCGTCGGGATGGCCGGTGCGTTCGATCACGCGGTCGAACCCGCGCCACTGGGACCACGTTCGGTGGTCCTTGTCCACGAAACCGTCGTCGTCCATGTACGCCCACGCGGGTGTGCCCACGTAGTCGTAGCTGGTGATCACGTCGGGCTGCCCGCCCACGAGGTCCACCTCGACCAGGTCGGTCACCACGTACTTGGCGAACCAGTCCGTGATGTCGTCGGCTCCGGGGCGGTGGGTGCGCACGACGGGAAAGCAGCGCTGGGTGTTCTCGTGGGCCTTGGGTTCCTTGCCCGCCTCACAGTCGGAGTCCGCGTAGGACACGTCCACCTGGGCTCCGGTCTCGGTGTGGATGGCGGTGATCCGCCACTTGTTCATCGGGGCCAGGCCGTCGGTGGTGGAATCGACGCGGTTGGGCATCGGCGTGCCGGTGAAGGTGATGGCCGGTTTGGTCTCCGTCCCTTCGCCGGTGTGACCGGTGTGGCTGATGGAGTCCAGCCACAGGGCGGGGTCGGTGCCGTCACCGGGAGCAGGGAAGGAGTGCTTGAACTCCCAGCTGTCGACGGTGGTGTACTCGGTCCCGTCGTGCAGCTGGGTGGTGATCTTGTTCAGCTTCTTGGTGGTCCAGAACGTCGGGGAGTGCTTCCCCGCGCAGTCCTTGTCACACTCCTGGTCCAGGGGGGTGTCCGGCCAGTACTTGGCGTTGGACTCCTTGCGATCCGCGACCTTGCAGCCGAAGTCAGTGTCCACACAGCGCTCTCCGACACCGTAGAGCACCTGGGCCGGGGCGGTGGCCTGGAGGTCGTCCTTGTGCAGCCCGTAGGCGGTGCGCTTGAGGTAGCCGCCTCGGTCGTACTTGACCGGGTCCGACTTGAAGTTGAGTCCGTAGTTGTTGGTCTCTGCCTGGTAGTAGTGGGCCAGCGCGTTGCCCTGGAGGTCCACGACGTAGTCCAGGTTCCAGCGCCACGCCTGATCGCACCACGCGTCGCCCAGGTTGGACTTGTGGCAGGGTTCGCCGACGTCGTTACCGAAGACCGGGACGGTCCAGGCCGAGTTGGTCTCCTCGTCGCCGGAGGAGTGCCCGGGCAGGCGGTTGAGGCCGAAGTGGTACTGGGTGCCGTCGACGGTGGTGACCTTCCAGTGCTCACCGTCGTTGTCTGCATTGGTGGCCCCGGTCAGGCGTTCGATCTTGGAACCGTCGTCGTTCTTGGGCGTCCACTCGCCGTCGTCGTAGACCAGCTCGGTGGAGCGCCCGCCCAGGTTCAGGGTGGCGTTGTGGTGGGACCAGCACTGGTCCGGGATGTCGGTGTCGTCGTCCTGACAGGTCTGGTAACGGCGTTCGATGTAGCCCGGGTGGTAGTCGAAGCCCTCACCGATCCAGGAGGTCTGGTTGTTGGTGCCGGAGGTACGGCCGTCCACGGACTGGGAGGAGTAACCCAGGCTGATCTCCGGCTGGAGACCACCCGCGACGTTGGGCGCCTGGACGGGGTAGTTCCAGGAGAATCCCCCCGACTGGGTACCGACGTTCCATGTCGAGGAGGGGCTCAGCGAGGTGGCGGTGTAGTCACCGGTCCCCTCCTCACTGTCGGCGGCTGCCACCGCTGCCACGAGGATTCCACTGCCGGTCGCGGGGACCAGGGCCCGCAGTGTCCGGACGTCGGTGTCGTTGACGGCGCCCATTTCGTGGGTCGTCCAGCATCCCTCGTCGTCATCGCACTCGGTGAGGGCGACCAGATCCAGCCGGGAGCCGTAGTCGGCTCCGTAAGCCGAGGAGAAGCCCGAGTAGTCGACCTCAACCCGGACCGGCCCAGCGTCGTCGCCACCGTCGGTTCGCGTGACGCGAAGGGCGAGGCCGGACAGCCCCAACTCAGTGGCCTCGGCGCGGTCCAGGACCTCCACCTGAGCCGAGGTCACAGGGCCCTGTGGCTCCTCCGCCTCCTGCTCTTCGGGTTCAGGGGTGGGTTCGGTCTCGGGGTCCGGCTCCGCGTCGACGTCGAATTCGGTCTCAGGCTCCGAGGTCTCCGGCCCATCGAAGACCGGTTCCTCGGCCTCCTCTTCAGGAACCTGTGAGTCGGCGTCGTCGGAACCCTCCGGCAGCGGCTCCGCCGGTGTCCGGCGCTCGTTCGGTCCCTCGGCCTCGTTCTCCTCCTCATGGTCTTCGATCACCTCTGGTAGCGGCGAGACCCAGGCTTCGAACTCCTCGGCGTCGACTCCGCCGACCCAGACGGTTTCGTCATCGACGCTGAGAGCCTGGGGCGCCGCTTCTCCTTCGTCGAAGCCCAGCAGACCCGGCTCGGGCCACTCGGCCTCCGCCAGGGCCTCGACCGCAGCGTCACTCATGGTCGTGTCGTTGGGGATCGCGGCCGGTTCCGCGACGTGGCCGTCCACCGACTCTCCCAGGTCCACGTCCGGGCGGGTGTTGTAGGCCAGGGCGGAGGCGGGCAGCGCAGAGACCAGTCCGGTCACCAGTAGCAGCGAGACGAGGGAGACGAACGGTTTGCGGCCGCGTCGAGAGGCGGGGGGCTGGGGGATGTCAGACACAGAGGGTTCCTCCCGCCCGGCAGGTGTGCCTGCCGGGCAGCTCAAGGGGCTCAGGGGACGAAGGGGAAGACAGGGCGTCAGGGAACCGGCAGGTATCCCGCGATCACGTTGTGGACATCGGCTTCGGTCAGGACCCCCTGGTAGAGGTGGACATCGCTGAGGTCCCCCGCCCATGGGTCGAAGAACTCCTTCTCGAACTGCGCTCCGCCGATCATCACCGGCCCATTCGCGTGCCATGCCCGAGGAATCTCGATCAGATCCTGGGCCACTCCGTCCACATACAGGGTCGCCTGGGCGAGTGTGTGGTCGTAGGTGGCCGCCAAGTGGGTCCACTGACCGAACTCGGCACTGCGGTCGGAGAGGGACCGGTGCCAGCCGCTGGCCCCGGACCGGTCCTCTGGCGGCAGCTTCATCACCCAGCTGTCGTGGTCGAAGGTGTGCTGGTAGCTGAGGTAGAACGCGCTGTGTACCGCGCCATTCTGGGCGACCGCGGTGGAGTTGTGACCCACCTCGTCCAGGCGCACCCAGGCCGCGACACTGTAACTGCGATCCGTGCGTACCGCCGGGGCACCGGTGTGCAGGTGTTCCTTGCCCGCCACGTCCAAACTGACGCCGGGGGCGAAGGTGACCTCATTCATCGCCTGGTTCCACGCGGTGAGCGGGTCGGCCTCCAAAGCGGCGTCAAGGCCATGGTCGGAGGAGTCGGCCGCAAGCGTGCCCTCGGTCTCGTCCAGGCGCCAGCGCCCTTCCAGAGCAGTGGGTCGGTTCGCAAGGTCCCACACCTCGGAACGGGTTTCCTCGGTTTCGATGAAGGGCTCGTCGAAAACGACCCGGTCCCAGACTCGAACGTCGTCGATGCCACCGCGCCAATGCTCGGAGTCGTTCGTGGAGGAGCGGGCGCCACCAACCATCAAGGGGCCCTCAGCCTGCCACGGGGTCTCCAGGGTCGCGGTGTCCTTCTGTCGCACACCGTCGACGTAGAGCACGAGTTCTCCGTCGGCTGGATCGAAGGTGCCGAGCAGGTGGGTCCACACGCCGGTCTGGGCGGGTTCGTCCGACAGAGCCCGTGACCAGCCGCCAGCCCCGGTCTCGTCGGAGGGGGCCATCTTCAGTACCCATCGGTCATGGTCCAGGGTCTGTTGGTAGCCCAGATAGAATCCGCTGTTCTCCAGTCCCGCCTGGGCCACGGCGCTACGGTTGCGGTCCTTGTCGTCCATGCGTACCCACGCCGAGACCGAGAACGCTTCACTGGTGTCCACCACGGGCTCATCGGTGACCAGGCGGGAGTTCTCTCCGTTGATGTCGATCGCCGCGCCTTCCAGGCGCTGCGTCTCACCATTACTGGGACCCACACGACCTCTGACCCATTCGAGGTCACCTGTGGCCTCCAGGGTGCGGTCTCCGTCCATGACATCGGCGGCCACTACGCCTTCACCCTCGTCCAAGGGGATGTACGACACTGGTTCCGCAGGTGGGGCGACGGTGAAGGTGTACGCCAGTCCGCATTCGGAGGAGTTGCCGTAGGCGTCGGTGATGCGGGCGTGAATCAGGTTGGGGCCGTCCCTGCGCGGGGTGATCGGCAGGGTCACGGACGCGCCCTGTTCGTCGAGGTCGACCTTGGTCGAACAGCTCGCGTCGTTGACGCTGTAGTGATACGAGGTGGCCGCATCCACGCCGTTGTTGGCGAACGTGAACTCACCCGTGCGTCCAACGGAACCATGGGGCTCGTCACCGGCCGGGTAGTCGGTGGAGGTCACCTCGGGTCCGGAGTCGGGTTTGGTGGTGTCGACCTCGATGAAGCACCAAGACGACCATGGACCCCAGTTGGAGCGGTCATGGCCACGCACCCGGTAAGCGATGAGCTCTCGCTCAGGAAGGTCACGGGCGGTCACGGGACGGTAGCTGCCTCCGGACCACTTGCCCACGGTCACGTAGGCCGAGTCAGCGGCACCGATGTGACCGTCCGCCCCGTCGAGTTTCCACTCGAACTGCGACTTGACCTGCTGGCCCACCCAGTAGGAGTCACGGTCACGGATCTGGGCGTTGAACCTGACCTCGGTGTTGTTGATCATCCGGGGCGCGGATCGGTCGGTCTGGCAGGTGCCGCCCAGGGAGTCGGAGATGGTGGAGGTCACCGGCTTCTCCGGCGGGTGGTTGTAGTTCACCACGAGCACCGGGGGCTTGCTCTTGGTGTTGACGCGCCGCCAGGCGGTCGTGCCCCTCTCGTCGCGTTCCTTGAGCCTGAGCCGGATGTGGGAGGCGCTGTTGTTCACGCCCCACCGGTAGGCGTTGGTGGCGTCGAACTCCACTCCGCTGCTCTTGGGACAGGTCGCCCAGCCACCACGTACGTTCTGGGTGTCCTGGAGAGTGCGGGTGGTGGGCTGGTTGTTCCAGGTGGTCTTGTTGGTAAAGGCGTCGGTGCGGTGCAGTTGGATGTGGGCGTTGCTGGTGCAGTCCCATCCCCACTCGATCTCGGTCCGTAGCGTGGCCGAGTTGATGATGGTGTTGGGGTGGTTCGTCCTGGCCATCACGGTGAACTGGAAGAACGCGCGCCGAGTGTAGGGCCGGTCCCACTCGACCCTGCCGATGCCCACGTCGTCGACCTTGGGGTTGTAGTAGGCCTGGCCGGGGAACGCGGAGTCGACGTAGGCCCAGTTTGGGCGGCTGGCACTCACGGAGGGGTCGATGTAGACCGGGAACTCGGTGGCCTCGTCCACCAGCATCCCCTGGTCCGGGAGGAGCCGGATGCTGTCGACCTCGACCGAGGTCGGGACCATTTGCACGCGTGCGCCCGAGGGCGCGGACACCGTGGGGTCCTCGCTCTCGTGGCCCTCGCCCGTGGAGTCCCACATGGCCGGGGCCTGGGCGGAGAAAACGCTCTGGCCGCCGGCGTCACCCACAGCGTCGAGGTTGCCGTGCTCGTCCGCTGTCATGGTCACGCCGGTGGTACGCAGCGGGAGAGCGATCTCGGCCAGTTCGGGAAGTTGGGCGGCTTCGGGGGTGTGGACGACCAGGACCTGGCTGAAGCCCTCGGCACCGGCGGTCAGGACGAGGTCGACGTCCGGTAGTACGTCGGTGTAGGTGGCCTGCTCCCCGTCCAGGACGGGCTCGGGAAGGTCGTTGATCCAGCCCAGTGCGACGGTGTTGGATCCGATGCCGATCTGAGCCATCGCGTCGTCTCCGCCGCCGGAAAAGGCGATGTCCATGCCCGCGGCCCGAGGGCGCACCATGCCGTCCTCGGCCCTGACCAAAGTCGTGTCGACGTCCACCCAGCCTTCTCCGGAGCGCACCCTCTGGGGGATCGCGGAGATCTCCGCGGTGAGCGAGCCGTCCGGGTTGGCGAAGTGCTGGGTCTTCTCGTCGATCAGCCCGGGGATCTCGACCGGTTCACCGGTCTGCTCCGCCAAGGCCAGCGCGTCGAACTCCTGTTGCTCTTCGGAACTGGCGGGGTCCGGTGATTTCGGCTCCGCGGCCACGGGAGGAGCGGTGGTCAGGGTGAGGAGCAGGGCAGCAGCGGTCGAGGCCGCCGTCGCACGGGTCCAGGGGCGACGCATGGGATTGCCGTTCGTGTCAAGGGGATGTGAGAACCCGGGGACAACCCTCGCACCTGGGATCAAGGCAGGACTTTAACCAGCACTTACATCGATCCACAATCACTCAAAGCCCCCGCCCCACACATCTGGAACCGGGAACCACCTTTGACATGCAGTTCTTTGAGTTGTCCACATCCGGCCACGTCAACACGTAAACCAACCACCGAGCACGCGCACTGACACCGACACACGTGACCTGACCACGCAGGACGCACACCTGGTCAGAGCACCCTGACGGAACGTAGGAGACGAAACCGTCTCGATGCCAGAAAGCAGACAACGGACCATCCGACCAACCCGTCTTCGTGCTGATTCCAGACGGAACCCGGTACCGCCGCGTTCCACGTCCACGAGCGCGCAGCACACACAGGAGGGTCGAGGTCCATGCCCCTGGCATCTCGTATCAAGAGCACCGGTGAACGTTTCCTGCCACAGGCAACCCGGGAACGCCTGGAGACCGAACGCCAGGACGCCGCCGCTCGTGTGGCCGAGGAACGCCGTCTGGCCAAGATCTCCAAGCGCCGCGAAGCGCTTCTCATGAACGATTCAACGGTGCGGGCCTTCTCCTTGGGCGATGGAGAGTTCCTGGGCCGAACCGTGGAGCGGTTCACCGCCGCAGGTGCTTCGGCTCGCAACCTGGAACTGGTGACCGCTGCCCTCGAACACGCAGGGGTCGACTACTTCCTGGTGCGGGGGCGGTCACCGTTGCGCCATGTGGTGGGGGTGCACCGGTCCGAGCGTAAGAGGGTTCTGGACGCCATGCGTGAGCTGTACGGCAACAGCCCCTTGTTCGCGATCAAGCCGGGCAGTGGTGGTGTCGTCAGCGCCTTTTCTGCTTACGTGGACGGAGCCCTGGCGGAGGAGGTCAAGTCCGGGCTGGTCATTCGGTTCGCTGAGCCTCTACTCTCCCCCTCCGGGCAGGTGTTGGCCGGGTTCGAGTACGGCTGCGACGTGCAGTTCTGGCGGGACGGGGCGACGCTGCTGGAGCGGGACAACCTCGAGGAGTTGCTGGGACGGTTGCGTGTGCAGGCACCGGCCGAGGTGCTGGCCGACTCCCTGGTCGCCCCCACCCGCAACAGGGTCGCGGACGTGCTTCCCGCTTCCCAGCGCAAACCCGCCACGCTGACGGTGAACGGGCGGGAGCACCCCACGTTCGAGCCGTTCACCTGGAAACTCGCCGACGACGTCGACTTCCCGATCGACGTGGTCTACACGTGGGTGGACGGCGAGGACCCCGAGCACGCCACCAAGCGGGCGCGCCACCAGCCGGAGTCGGCTTCCGCCCATGAGCACGCTTCCAACTCCTCACGCTTCACCAGCCGTGACGAGCTGCGTTACTCGCTGAGGTCGCTGGAGGCCTACGCGCCGTTCGTCCGCAACGTGTACCTGGTCACTGACGGTCAGGTTCCCGCCTGGTTGGACACCGAAGCCCCTGGCATCAGCGTGGTCGATCACCGCGACATCCTGCCCGCCGAGGCACTGCCGACCTTCAACTCCCACGCGATCGAGTCACGACTGCACCACATCTCCGGCTTGGCCGAGCACTGGCTCTACCTCAACGACGACGTGTTCCTCGCCCGCCCGGTGCGGGCTGGTCAGTTCTTCCATGCGAACGGGATCGCCCAGGTTCCGTTCTCTCCTTTCCAGTTCGGTACCGGTGACCCGGTGTCGGGCGAGCCCGCTCCGAACTCGGCGGGCAAGAACGTGCGTGCGCTCCTGGAGCGGGACTTCGGCCGGGCCATCACGAACAAGTTCAAGCACGCTCCGCACCCGCAGGTCCGGCAGGTGGCCCTGGAGATGGAGGAGCGCTACCGCGAGGAACTGGAACGCACCGCTCGATCCCGATTCCGCTCCCTGTCGGACGTGGCCTTCACCGCCACACTGCACCACCACTACGCGGTGTTGACCGGGCGGGCGGTTCCGGGTGAGTACCGGATGCGGTACGTGAACATCGGGCTCCCGGACGCGGCCGAACGGCTGGAGGCGTTGCAGTCCGCTGAGGTGGACTTCTTCTGCCTCAACGACGTCGACACTCCGGAAGAAGCCCAGGAAGCGGTGGCTCTAATGGTTCACGGGTTCCTGGAGCCCCGATTCCCGTTCCCCTCCCGCTACGAGAAGAGCTCCTGACCGGACGGTCCCTCGCGGCCTCTTCCGGCACACGAGCCACGGCGTGTTGGCTCCTGGGCTGCTTCCCGGAACCGTTGCGTGGCCACTTGCCGCGGGGGGCGTGGCCGGAGTGGGCCTCTCGAATGGCCGCCGCGACCGGGGCGGGCGCGGCGGCCTTCGGGGCGAGGTGGATCAGCCGACGGGGTACTCGACGGCGATGTCCAGCACCCAGGTGATGCCGAAGCGGTCGGTGAGCTGGCCGTAGAGCGGCGCCCAGGCCGAGGGGCCGATCGGCTGCCTCACCTCGGCTCCTTCGACGAGCTTGTCCCAGTAGCCCTGGAGTTCGGCGGGGTCGGAGCCGCGCAGGGAGACGAAGAACGGGTCCTTGCCCTGGTCCCACTCCAGGTTCGGGTAGGCGTCGTAGGCCATGACGCGGAATCCGTTGTCCGCGACGACCTGTCCGAAGGCGACGTGGTCGGCGGTCTCCGGGGCGGTGTTCCCCATGTCGGCGTAGCTGGCGATGGTCAGCTCACCGCCGAACACGGACTGGTAGAACTCCAGAGCTTGGCGGGCGTTGCCGCGAAAGTTCAGGTGCGGGGTGACGTTGACGGTCATGACCGGGGCTCCTTTGTTCTAGGGAAGAGCCGGACGGGCTCTGCCGGGTACAAGGCAAGACTCGCGGTAGTAGCGGTCATATCCCGGCCGCTTCTCGCGCAGAATGGACGCCATGGCCACGTCACCCTCGCGGATGTTGAAGCTGCTGTCGTTGTTGCAGACCAGACGGGACTGGCCTGGGCGGGTTCTCGCGGAGCGCCTGGACGTCAGTGATCGCACTCTGCGTCGGGACGTCGACCACCTGCGCGAACTCGGCTACCGGATCATCGCGGTCAAGGGTCCCGACGGCGGTTACCGGCTCGACGCGGGTTCGGAGCTGCCGCCGCTGCTGTTCGACGACGACCAGGCGGTCGCACTCGCGACCGCCCTACAGGTCGCCGCTGTCTCGGGGGCCACGGCGAGCGAAGCCGCTCTGCGGGCGCTGGCGACCGTCCGGCAGGTGATGCCGTCACGGCTGCGGCACCGGATCGATCGTCTGACGTTCACGACGCTTCCCGGTGACACCTCCTCACCGGTGGATCCGGACGTGCTCGTCGCGGTGAGCACGGCGGCCAGGGAGTGCGCGGTCCTGCGATTCGACTACGTGTCGGTGGGGAGTGATCCGACGGCCGATCCCTCGCGTCAGCGGGTCGAACCGCATCATGTCGTGTTCGGAGGCGGACGCTGGTATCTCGTCGGCTGGAGCCTGGACCGGGAGGCCTGGCGTGTGTTCCGGCTCGACCGCGTGACACCCGGCATCCCCACCGGCCCGCGTTTCACTCCGCGCGAGGTGCCCGGTGGAGACGCCGGTGACTTCCTCGCGGGCAGGTTGAAGGGCTCCGACACCGGGAACGCCTGGCCCTGCACCGGCGAGGTGGTCCTGGAACTGCCCGTGCGGAAGGTGACTCCGTTCGTTCACGATGGAATCGTCGAGGAACTCGGACCGGGCCGGTGCCGACTGATCGTCGGCTCCTGGTCCTGGGTGGCCCTCGCCGCCTCGATCGGCCGGTTCGACGCCGCCGTCTCCGAGGTCTCACCCCGCGAGCTGGCCGACGCCTTCGGCGAGCTTGCACGCCGTTTCGCTGACGCCGCTGAGCGGGGTCCGAGCGAACCCGCTTAGCCGTGTCACTCCTCTGGCACGTGGGACCGCAGCCGTTGGACCAGGGTGGCGATTCGCCGTTCCCGCAGTTCCGGGGCGGCGGTGACGATCTGGAGGAGCAGGGGGTACCGCTCGGCACCGGTCAGAGTGTGTCCGCTACTCGGTGAGATTCCGAGAACGACCTCGGGGTTCTCACCCCCGGCACGGGCACGTCGGCGCGAGCATCCCGGATACGAACCTCCTCCGTTCGGGTGGTCGGTGGCACCGCAATCCCGACACGCGTGTCGGGTTTGGAGTGCGTCGCGCCCTCAGGGCAGGTCGGCGATCTCCCGCAGTCGTGAACGCAGCCGTGCGGCCATGTCGACCTCTCCGGGGGCGAGCAGCCACTGGACCTGGAGGCCGTCCATGAGCGCGACCAGCTCGAACTCCAGGCCCTCGGTGGTGACACCGGGGCGCAGCAGGCCACGCCGTTCCAGGTCGGCCAGGGCCCGCGACACGTCGTGGCGCAGGTCGGCGTAGCGGCGGCGGAAGTAGGCGTGCGCCGGGTGGGCGGGATCGCAGGCCTCGGTGGACAGCACCGCGAACAGGGAGACGATGCCGGGCTGGGCCTGGTTGTGTTCCACCACGCGTGTCAGGCGGTGGAAGTAGTCGGCCCCGTCGTCGGCGGGGTCGTGCCCGTCGAAGAACAGCTCGCCGTTGATCCGGTCGCGTTCGGTCAGCACCGCCTCCAGCAGGGCTTCCTTGGTGGGGAAGTGGTGCAGCAGCCCGGCGCGGGAGACACCGCAGGCCGCGGCCAGGCCCGCCATGGTGGCCCGGTGGTAGCCCACGGTGCCGAAGACCGTCAGGGCGGTCCGCACGATCTCCGCGCGGCGGCGCCGCCCCTTGACGTAGCCGCCCGTGTCGGCTTCGGAAGGCGGTTCGCCGACGGGATGGAGTGCGCCGGCGGTCATGCGGGTGACGGCCTCGCGGATCTCGGCGAGGTCCCTGGGCGCGGCGTCCAGGGCGCTGTGGATGGTCAGCCCTTCGACCAGGGCGTCCATCAGGCTCGCGGTGAGCGGGTCGAAGTGGTTCTCCAGGGCGGCGCGGCTGCGGCCCATCCACTCCACGGTGATGTCGCGGAAGGAGGGGTCGCGTGCGGCCAGGGTGTACAGCTCGTGAGTGAGCACCAGTTCGCGTGGCGAGGAGAAGGTGTCGTCGGCGATGATCGCCACCACCGCGTCCACGGCCCGGGGCCGGTCGCGCGCGGTGCGCAACCGCTCCTCGAACCGGTTGCTCACGCTGTGGGCGAAGCGGCTCAGGGCCTCGCGCAGCAGCTCGTCCATACCGGCGAAGTGGTAGGTCATCGACCCCAGCGGCACGTCGGCGGCCTGGGCGATCCGACGGTGGGAGGCCCCGGCCACCCCGACCGCGGCGATGACGTCCAGGCAGGCGTCGATGATGCGGTCCCGGCGGTCGGGGTCGTGGCGACGGGACACTCGGGCACCTTTCGGGTCGAGGGGCCTGCTCATGCCGGGCGGTCGGCGGAGCGGTCCTGGGAAGACCGTACCCCGGCCCTCCGAGCCGCTGCCGGGAAGGGGAAGTCGGCGGGTACGAGCGCCTTCCTCACACCCCCTGGGATGTGTACGATCGTACTCATGATCGTTCACGAGACCACCGGCCCCACAGTGCGGGACCGTCGGGCGCGGGTGGCCGTGGGGGCGTTGTTCTTCACCAACGGCGCCCTGTTCGCCAACCTCATCCCCCGCTATCCGCAGATCAAGGCCGACCTGGAACTGGGCGAGGCCGCCTACGGACTCGCCGTCGCGGCCTTCCCCGCCGGGGCGATCGCCGCCGGGCTGGGCGCGGCCGTGCTCATCCGCCTGTTCGGGTCGGCCCGGGTGGCGGTGCTGGGCACCGTGGCCACGGGAGCGGGCACCTGGGCGGCCGCCTTCGCTCCGAGCCTGTGGGTGTTCGCCGCCGCCCTGTTGGCGGCCGGGGCGATGGACTCCCTCACCGACGTGGGCCAGAACGCCCACGGGCTGCGGGTGCAGCGCCGCTACGGGCGCTCCATCCTCAACAACTTCCACGCCGTCTGGTCCATCGGCGCGGTCACCGGGGGAACGATGGCGGCCACAGCCATCGCCTGGGAGATCCCGCGCCAGGTGCATCTGGGACTGAGCGCGGTGCTCTTCTCGGCCGTGGCGCTGTGGGCGCTGCGCTGGTGCCTGCCCGGACCCGACAACGGAGCCGAGGAGAACGGTGCGGCCGCCACGCCGACCGAGATCGCCGACCAGGCCGTCGACGCGGCTCGCAGGCGCCTGTGGGTGGTCTGGGTCCTGGTGGCTCTGGTCCTACTGGCCATCTCCGGCAGCGTCGTCGAGGACGCGGGCAGCACATGGGCCGCGGTCTACCTGTCGGGATCGCTGGGCGCCCCGGCCGCCGTGGCAGCGACAGGGTTCATCGCCATGGTCGGCGCCCAGTTCGTGGGACGGATGATCGGCGACCGGTGCGTGGACCTGTTCGGCCAGCGCGCGGTGGCACGCGTCGGCGGGGCCCTCACCGCCGTTGGCATGGGCCTGGCCCTGGCCTTTCCCACCGTGCCGGGCACCCTCGTCGGTCTGGCCGTCGCGGGCCTGGGCATGGCCACCCTGATCCCCGCGGCCATGCACGCGGCCGACCAGATTCCGGGTCTGCGCCCGGGGACAGGGCTGACGGTGGTCTCCTGGCTGATGCGTCTGGGCTTCCTGCTGTCCCCACCTCTGGTGGGCCTGGTGGCCGAGGCGACCAGCGTCCGGCTGGGCCTGACGCTGGTCCCGGTCGCGGGACTCGCCGCCATCGCCCTGGCCGGAGTCCTGTCCGGCCGGACGAGCAGGTTTTCGAGACCGACCACCCAGGAGGCATCGTGAACACCGCACCCGCCCCGCGCCGCGTCGGCGCCATGCTCCCGCGCGACCTGGCCTCGGACCAGGTCCTCGACTTCGCCCGCCGCGCCGAGACGCTGGGCTTCGACGAACTGTGGGTCGTGGAGGACCTGGGGTTTCGCGGCGGCGTCGCCCAGGCCGGTGCGGTGCTCGCCTCGACCTCACGGATCAGGGTGGGGATCGGCATCCTGCCCGCCGGAGCGCGCAACGCGGCCTTCGCCGCCATGGAGATCGCCACCCTGGCGCAGCTCTTCCCCGGACGGCTCACCGTCGGCATCGGTCACGGCATGCGCGACTGGATGGAGCAGGTGGATGCACGTCCCGCCAGCCCGCTCACCCTGATCCAGGAGTACGCCACCGCCCTGCGCACCCTGCTGCTGGGGCACCCCGGCCCGGCCCCGGGCCGCTACGTCCACGCCCAGGACGTGCTCCTGGACCAGCCACCCGCCCAGGTGCCCCCGCTGGTGTTGGGGGTGCGCGGGCCCAGGTCACTGGCGGTCGCCGGAAGGGTCGCCGACGGCGTCCTCCTCGCGGAGCCCGCCAACCCCGCCTACATCCGCGCGGCCCTGGCCCAGGTCCGCTCCGAGGTGTCCGGCCGCGCACCGATGGTCATCACCTACGACGCCGCCGCCGTGGACACGGACCCCGAGGCCGCTCTGGAGCGGGTGCGTCCCGCGCTCGCGTCGGTGGGCGACAGGGACTGGGCCCCGCACATCGCTCCCCTGCCCTTCGCCGAGGCGCTGACCGCGCACCGCGCCGCGTGTTCCGGGCCCGAGGAGTTCGCCGCGACCCTGCCCCGGGCCTGGGTGGAGGAGCTGTCCCTGGCCGGAACCCCCGAGGGGGTCCGCGCCGGTATCGCCGCCCGGCACGACGCGGGCGCCCACACGGTCGTGCTCGCCCCCGCCGGCCCCGACCCCCGTGCGGAGCTGGACCGACTGGGTCGGGTCCTGGAGCACCGGCGGCGATGAGCGGGGACCCGGCGGGGACGGATGCGGCGATGTCGGCCCGGCAGAGCATCCTCACGGTGAGCGCCCGTCACCCGGCCCTGGTCGGATAACGGGGATTGTCGCTCCACCAGGCCGTGCGCGAACTCGACGTCACCGCGCCCGCGATCTACCACCACTTCCCCGGTGGCAAGGAGGAACTGGTCGTGGCCGCCCCGAACCACCGGCTGGAGGGGGTTCACCGCGCACTGGTGAGGGGTGGGTCCCCTGGCGTCCACACCCCGGTCATCGTCGGAGTCGCGTGATGACGGGAACGGGTCCGTGCCGAGGCCGCGCTCACGCAGGGAACCCGCGCGGGTGGCGACGAATCCGCCGCCACCCGCCGAACAGGCCCTACACGGCGCCGGAGCAGGACTCCCGCGCGGCGGTCCACCGTGCGAACACCTCGTCGTAGCGAAGGGCACGCCGCGCGTCGGGCGTCACCTCGCCGAACGTCAGGCCCAGCCGCTCACGTGCGCCGTCCAGGTCACGGACCTCGCCGATCCCGACCAGTGCCAGCGCGGCGGAGCCGAGCAGGGTGACGTCGGGGTCGCTGGCCACGTGCACGACCCGCCCGAGGACGTCCGCACGCAACTGCGCCACCTGGGCCGACCTGGCCGATCCGCCCGCGAACAGCAGCGGCAGTTCGCGGTCGGGGTCCAGGACGTCGGCACCCTCCCGCACGGTGAAGCTGGCGCCCTCCTGTGCCGCGCGCAGGATCTCTGCGGGACCGTGCTCCAGGCTCTGGCCGGTGATCGACCCCCGCGTGGCGGGGCGCCAGCGCGGGAAGCGCTCACCGGAGAGCCCGGGGAAGACGAACAGGTCACGACTACCGGGTGGGACCGCGCGCAGGCTCTCCTCGTCGGCGGCCCCCACGAGCGATCGCCACCGGGCCACCGCTCCCCCGGTCATCCCGGTCGCCCCTCCCGCCGTCCACCTGCCGGGCACCACGGCGGGGTTGACCACGGCCCCGTGCGGAGCCCGGGCCGGGTCGTGGACCAGGCGGGCCATCACATCGGTCGTGCCCGCCACGTCCGCGATCCCCGAGGGGTCGTCGCCCAGGAGCAGACCGATGCCGACCGAACCGTCGGGCCCGCCGCACACGACCGGGGTGCCCTCCGGCAGCCCGGTACGGTGCGCGCCG
This sequence comes from Nocardiopsis sp. L17-MgMaSL7, assembly GCF_003182025.1. Lineage (NCBI taxonomy): Bacteria > Bacillati > Actinomycetota > Actinomycetes > Streptosporangiales > Nocardiopsidaceae > Nocardiopsis > Nocardiopsis sp. L17-MgMaSL7. The sequence goes on from NZ_QGTF01000002.1 coordinate 579,302, forward strand.
TCACGGCGCAGTTCGCCGACCACGGCGGTCGGTTCGACCTGGGGCGCGAACCAGTTCTCCGGGATCCCGAGGGAGCGCAGTACCTCCCGTTGCCAGGTCCGGTCGCCCACGTCGGAGGCCAGTGTGTAGGCGGCGTCCACGGTGTCCCAGGCCGTGTGGCCGGTCAGGCGGGCCACGAGGAAGTCCTTGGGGCTCAGCAGCGAGCGGACGCGTTCACCTGCCCCGGACTCCGCCAGGGCCAGGGCGAGGGCGACCGCCCCGCCTGTGAGGGCGGGGCGTCGCGCCGCGGTGAGCAGTGCCGTCCGGGACTCCTCCGGCGCGCGGTGCAGCAGGTCCAGTCCACGGGTGTCGGACCAGCCGCCCCCGGGCAGCACCGGCTCCAGGCGGGCGTCCACCGCGACCGTGCCGATGTGCGCGGACACGCACAACGCGCGGGGGCGTGGCTCCACGGCCAGTTCGCGCAGGGAGGTGGCGACGTCGGCGAGGAGCTCGTCGGCGTCGAAGAGGTCGCCCGCGCCCGAGGTACGCGCGACCCGCACGGAGCGCAGGAGCCGACCGGACAGCCCGAACAGGCCGGACCGCACGGCGGAGGTGCCGACGTCGACGGCGACGACGGCGGGTTCGCGGCCGCTCATTCCGCGTCGATCCTGAGCAGCAGCGGGAACTCCGGGAGCGTCCAGCTGTTCGTGAACTCTATGGCGCGCTCGGCGTCGGAGTAGGTGACGCGCAGCGAGTGCAGCACCGCCCCTCCCTCCTTCGCCGACAACAGCTCCGCCTCGGCCTTGTCCAGCAGCGCGGCCGTCATGGTCTGGTTCGCCCAGCGCAGCTTCAGGCCGTACCGCTCCGTCAGGGTCCGGTAGAGGGAACCGTCCACCAACGGCTCCCGCGCCAGGCCGGGAGCGACGGCGTAGGGAACCCAGGCGTCCTGGACCGCGGCGGCGACCCCGTCCACCAGACGGAGGCGCCTGATCCGGTTCACCGCGCCGTCGACCTCAAGTCCGAGCCCCTCGGCGACCTCCTCCGGAGCCTTCTCCTCGGTGGCCGCGAGGATCTGGCTGGAGACGGCCTCGTCGGCGCCCGCGAGTTCCTCGGCGAACGAGCGCAGCCGGTTGAGGCGCCGCCCGCGTCGGGGGTTCTCGCGTACGAACGTCCCGCTCCCGCGCTTGCGGGTCACCAGTTCGTCGGCGAGAAGCAGGTCCAGGGCCTGCCGCACGGTCATGCGGCTCACCTGGTAGCGGCGGGCGAGTTCGGGCTCGCTCTCCAGCTTCGCACCGGACTCCAGGGCCCCTGAGGTGATCTGGGCGAAGAGGTCGTCGTAGATCACCTGGTAACGGGCGCTTCTCGTCATCAGATGACGCCCTCTTCGCGGAGCTGTCGGATCTCCCCGTCACCCAGCCTCAGGATGGTCCCGTACACGTACTCGTTGTCCTCTCCGACCCGCGGGGGTGCCTTGCGCACCGAGGGGGGTGACTTCTCCATGTGAATGGGGTTGTTCGGCATGCGGATGGTTCCCAGGGACGGGTGCTCGGCCTCGACAATCATGCCACGCGCGGCCAGTTGCGGTGAGGCGGCGGCCTCGCGGACGCTGGCGACGTTGGCGTAGGGAACACCGGCGTCGTCGAGGCGCCCGGCGATCTCCTCCCGGGTGAGCCCGCCCGCCCACTCCTGGATCGTCTCCTCCAGGGCCTCCTGGTCGGCCATCCTGCCCTCCACTGTGGCGTACCGGGGGTCGGCGGCCAGGTCGTCGCGGTCCATCACCGCGCACAGCTTCGGGAACAGCGATGCCGTACCGGCCTGGATGTAGATCGGGCCGTCCGCCGCCTCGTACACGTTGACCGGAGCGGTCAGCAGGTCCCGTGAACCGGAACGGGGCATCTCCAGCCCGAGCATGAGCTCCGCGATCAGGCGGGTGCCCAGCGCGGAGAACATCGTGTCGTAGCTGGCGACGTCGACCAGCTGCCCTTCGCCGGTGCGTTCGCGGTGCGCCAGGGCGGCGAGCGCGCCGATCGCCCCCTGGTAACCGGTCGTGTAGTCGGCGATGTACGTGCCGCTGAGCGTGGGCCGCCCGCCCGGCTCACCGGTCATGCTCATCAGACCGGAGGAGGCCTGCGAGATGGCGTCGAACAGGGCCCGGCGCGAGTCCGGCCCGGTCTGCCCGAAGCCGGAGATCGACACGAGGATGACGGACTCGTTGAGTTCCTTCATGCGCTCGTACCCCAGCCCCATCTTCTCCAGGGTGCCGGGCCGGTAGTTCTCGACGACGACGTCCGCCCAGCGCACCAGGTCCTCCAGGATCCGCCTGGCGCGGGGGTGGCGGGTGTCGAGGGTCGCGGCCTGCTTGTTCCGGTGGTATAGGAACATGTAGATGCTCTCGCCCTGCCAGTACGGACCGTGGTGCCGGGAGTCCTCGCCGCCGGGGCGCTCGACCTTGACCACCTCGGCTCCGAAGTCCCCGAGGATCTGGGCGCACAGCGGACCCGCGATGAAGCGTGACAGGTCCAGGACCTTCACTCCGTCGAGCGGCCCCGGGGCCTTCCCGCTGCCTTGCTGTTCCATGTCGTCTCTCCTCTGCCTCAACTGCCTCAGCCGGTGTACGGGGTGAAGGCCTCGTAGGTCCAGGCGTTCGCCTCGCGGTCCAGCACGAGGTCGACCACCAGCGGCACCCCCGAGGAGAAGCCCTCGCGCACGGCCTCCACCAGCGACTCCTGGTCGGTCACGCGCACCCCCTTCAGACCCATGCCGCGGGCGACCTGGGCGAAGTCGACGTCCTGGAAGTCCACGCCGACGGTACGGCCGTTGAAGTGGAGGACCTGCTCCTGGCGGATGTTGCCGTAGCTGGAGTCGTTGAGTACCACGACGACCACGGGGCCGCCCACGCGGGCCAGGGTCTCCAGCTCACCGAGGCTCATGCCGAGGGAACCGTCACCGATCAGCGCCAGGACCGGACGCTCGGGGGCCTCAGCGACCGAGGCGATGGCGGCGGGGAGGGCGAACCCCATGTTCCCGAAGCCGACCGGCTTGATGTAGCGGTAGGGGACGGGCATCTCCCACAGGAAGGACCACACCCCGGGGTTGCCCGCGTCCGGGATGAGCACGGCGTCCTCGGGAGTGACGTCCCGCAGCCGCCGCACGGCCACGGCGGGGGAAACGGTGCCCGGGTTCTGCGGCTCCACCGCGGAGCTGAGCTCCCACCACTCCTGCTCGGCCTTCCGCAACTCCGCGACCCACCCCTCGCGGGAGGCGCGCGCCCGCTCGGACCGGTCCGAGGTGACCTCGGTGAGGTCGCGCGCGAAGGCGGCGAGATCACCCACCACACCGGTGGTCACCTCGGCGTAGTAGCGGCCGATCATGGCGGGGTCGATGTCGACCTGCACGACCTCGGGGAGTGCGCGGCGCCACCGCGTGGTGGAGACGGCGTTGAGGCTGTTGCCCAGCGCCAGCACGAGGTCGGCGTCCCCGATCACCCGGGTGGTCAGGTTGGTCCCCATCCGGCTCAGCGCCCCGAAGACGAGGGGGTGGGTGGTCGGGACGGCGCCCATGCCGTTGAACGTGGTGATGACGGGGATGTTCAGGGCCTCTGCCAGGGCGAGGACGTCGTCGCTGGCCTGGCCCCGGTTGCCGCCGTTGCCGAGCCAGATGACCGGCCGTTCGGCGGCGAGGACCCGGGCGGCCACCGCCTCGACCTGCGAACGGGCCGCCACGGGGCGCGCACCGACCCAGGACCGGGCCGGGTGCACGGCGGGCAGCGCGGGCGGGTCGGGCATCGGCTGCTCGATGGTGTCGCGGGCGAAGTCCAGGTGCACCGGGCCCGGGTTGCCGGTCATGGCGTTGATGTAGGCCTCCTCCATGGCTTGCTTGATGGAGGTGGGGTGCGCGACCAGGCGTCCGTACTTGACGTAGTTGCGGAAGATGTCGACGTGGTCGGCGTTCTGCGCGTCGTCCTTGTGGATGTTCTCGCCGTTGTTGTTGCAGGTGACGATGATCGCGGGGCTGGAGTCGCGGAAGGCTCCGCCGACCCCGGTGAGCAGGTTCGTGGCACCCGGTCCGGTGGTGGAGATCGCCACCGCGGGCCGACCGGTGAGTCGGCCGTACGCGTCGGCCATGACCGCTGCCGCGTTCTCGTGGCGGGTGTGGACGAACTCGATGGAGTCCGTGTCGAGGATCGCGTCGGTGATGGCGAGGGTCTGCCCGCCCACCACGCCGAAGACGTGGGTGACTCCGAGCGACTCCAGCATCTTGACGACGAACGCTCCGCCGGTCATCTCCGTCATGGGTTTCTCTTTCGTTCTCATCGGGTGGATGTCTGGTGGGGGGCACTGGCCCACCCCGCGGCGCTGAGCTTCCCGTCGGCTCGGCGCACCCAGATCTCGAACTCGGTCCTGTCGTGGTCGACCGCGGTGACCACGCCCGCCGCCTCGAAGGGCTCGTGCACGTCCACGGTGTTGAGGAACTTGACGCGCATCCAGCCACCCGTGAGGAGGGGGGCGCCGACGGCCCGGGTCAGCAGTTCGGCGAGAACGCCGAACTGCTGTTGCCCCTGCACGATCGGCACCCTCAGGCCCGCCTCGCGAGCGAGGTCGAGGTCGTTGTGGATGTTGCGCACGTACTCCCCGACACGGGAGAACACGGCGGCCTGCTCGGTGGTGAGGCTCTTGACCAGGGGCGCGAGCACCTGGCCCGGCCGTGGCGCGTCCGGGTCGAAGGGGGCTGCCCCGGCCGGGACCTCGCCGGTGACGCGGCGCGGACCCGCGCCCGGTGCCGACGAGCCCCGGCCCGCGACGTCTCCGGGTCTGGTGCGCAGGATCTCGACGCCGCGGTGGCGCAGCACGCTGCGCCCGTCCTGGCCGGTGGCGGTGGCCTCCATCACGACGTAGCCCTGGCCGCGCCGTTCGTAGGCCTCCGTGTAGGTCCCCTCGAGGGTGACGTCCTCGTCGAGGTAGGCCGGGGAGTCGAACCACAGCTGTTCCTCGGTGTGCAGACCCACGACCCTGCTGGCGGCGTACACCGTGGTGAACAGCTGCACGAGGTCGTTGCCCAGCAGCGCGGCGTGGCCGACGCGGCGCCCCTCGAAGGGGCTCGACTCCAGGTGCCACGGGTGGTGGTCGTCCTGGGTGAAGGCGAACCGCTTGATCTTGTGGTCGTCGACGCGCACCGTCACCGGGCCGAGCCGCTCGGGGATCTCCAGGTTCTCGAAGAGCGGCTCCTTCAGACCGGCCTCGGGGTCGTTCCCGGGCCGGGCCGATCGCGGGTCGGTGAGGTCGCGCCACGCGGATCCGGGGTTCATCGGGTCTCCTCCCCCACCTCGTTGATGTCCGACCGGTTGGTCTCGGGTGCCAGGTAGGCGCAGACCAGTCCGATGCCCAGGGACGCCACGGTGAGTGCGGCGATGGGCCAGGGGTCGCCGTCGGTGGCGGCGAACAGGGCCGTGGCGAGGAAGGGCCAGAAGCCGACCAGGATCGAGGGGATCTGCGCGGCCAGGGAGACGCCCGTGTAGCGGACCTTGGTGCCGAACAGCTCGGAGAAGAAGGCGGGCTCCACCCCGTACACCGCGCCGACTCCGATGGCGTAGGCGAGGGCGTACACCACGTACATCAGCAGGAGGTTGTCGGAGTCCAGGGCCCAGAAGAACGGGAAGACGATCGCGGCGCCGAACAGGGAGCCGCCCATGAAGACGGTGCGCCGTCCGACGGTGTCGCTGATCCTGCCGAAGAAGTAGTAGGTGTAGATGGCGAACGCCGCGGCGATCGACGAGGCGATCAGCACGTGCGTGCGCGGGATGTCGGTGTAGTTCTCGACGAAGGTCAGGCCGATGGTGAGCACGATGTAGCCGAAGACGGCCTCGCCGAAGCGCATGCCCATCGCGAGCAGGAGGGGCTTCTTGAACCGCCGGAAGATCTCGGCCAGCGGCATCTTGTCCTTGACCTTCTCGGACTCCTGCTTGTTCTCCAGTTCGGCCTGCGCGGCCTGGAAGGTGGGGGTCTCGGTCAGCTTGAAGCGGATGAACAGGCCCACGACGATCAGCACGGCGCTGAGCAGGAAGGGGATCCGCCAGCCCCAGGCGAAGAGCTGGTCGTCCGGCAGGAGCGAGACGATCGCGAAGATCCCGGTGGAGCACACGAGCCCGACCGCGTTGCCGATCTGCGGGAAGCTGCCGTAGGCGCCGCGTTTGTTCTCCGGGGCGTACTCGACAGCCACCAGTGAGGCCCCGCCCCACTCGCCGCCGACGGCGAAGCCCTGCGCGAGTCGGAGGGCGACCAGCATGGCCGCCGCCCACAGGCCGATCTGGTCGGCTGTCGGCAGGAGGCCGATGAGGAAGGTGGACACGCCCATGAGCATGAGCGTGGTGATCAGCGCGACCTTGCGGCCGAACTTGTCCCCGAAGTGGCCGAAGACGACGGCGCCGAGCGGTCGGGCGACGAAGCCGACACCGAAGACGGCGAACGCGGACAGGGTGCCCAGGATCGGGTCGTCCGGGTTCGGAAAGAAGAGGGGTCCGAAGACCAGGGCGGAGGCGGTGCCGAAGATGAAGTAGTCGTACCACTCGACCGCCGTGCCGACGAGGCTGGCGATGGCGGCCCGCTTGGCGAGCTTGGCCCGTTCCTGTGGTGTTTGGGGCGCTGACGGCGCGGTGTTGGTCATGGTGCTTCCTCAGAACGTCGGGGGGATACCGGAGCGTGCCGGGTTCTTCAGATCAGTGGAGTGGGGCGTTCGGGCGCGTCGCTGATCTCGGCGGAGGCCCAGCCCACGGCGGTTCTGACCCCCTGGCCGTTCTCGACCCACACCTCGACTTCGAGTCGACCGTCCGACTCGCCGAGGACCGCTCCGGTGGTGGTGAGCACGTCACCGACGTAGGCGGGAGAGACGAAGCGCAGATCCAGGTCGCCGCTGGTGAACCACGCGGCGCCGAAGAGGTCCACGAGGTTGGCGACGATGTGGCCGGTCTGCTGCTGTGCCTGCACGATGGTGCGGTCCAGGCCGGTCCGGGCGGCCTTGGCCCGGCTGGTGTGCACGTTGGCGTAGCCCTTGCCGGCCCAGGAGAAGACCGACATCTGGTCCTGGCTGAAGCTGGTGGTGCGGGAGGGGATCGCGGCCCGGACGGGAGCGTCGTGGACGGCGACGGTGAGGGCGGGCACGCTCTCGTCGACGACCCCCCGTACGGAGCGCTTGCGGGAGGACTCCTCGGAGCGGCCCTTGCCGACGATGTCGCCCGCGACCGTGCGCATGATCTCCTTGCCCACGTGCTCGACGAGCACGCGCCCGTCGGCACCGCGCGCCGTGGCCTCGAGGGTGACGTACCCCTGGCCCCGGGACTCGTACTTCTCGGTGTAGCCGCCGTCGACGGTCACCGTCTCGCCGACGCGGGCGGGTGAGCGGAACCGCAGCGTCTCGTGGGTGTGCAGGCCCTGCGCGGTGTTGCCGTCGTAGCCCTCGTAGAAGAGGAACAGCAGGTCGTTGGCGAGCACCAGGGGGTGGCCGACCGGCCCGCCGAACGGCGAGGTGCGGAAGTACCAGTCACCGAAGTCGTTCTGGGAGTAGGCGTAGCCCAGGACCTTCTGCTCATCGATGTCGAGGGTGACCGGACCGAAGCGCTCGGGGATCTCCACCAGTTCGTAACGCGCTTCCTTCAGGGATGCCATAGCTCCTCCGTGGGAGTGAAGCAGGAAGTGATGAACGCAATGTGTCTAGACAACTAGATGGATGTTACGTCTGTTGTTTATGGAGTGTCAAGGGTCACAAGAGGCCGTTGTTTCACCGACCCGAAACGACGACCGCGCTGGTCCGGGCGCTGCTACGCGGTGTGAACGTGTGAGTCGGTGTCCGTGGCCGCCCCCGGGGAGAGGCCCGAAGAGGGAGCCCGCAGAACGGGTCCGGAGAAGGGCGCCGTAGAAGGGCTCGGCGGGCTCGGCCCCCGGGGAGAAGAGCCGGGGACGCGAGGATCGGGGCGCCGACGGTCGGCCCGAAGAGCCTCCGGTGCGCGCCTGATCCGACCCCGCCCGGAATCCGGCGGGCCGCCTGTGCCAATCTGGGACGCCGACGCGGACGAACGGGAGTTGACCATGAGCGACCTGATGAGACCGGGTGTGTGGGGCGTGCTCGCCACACCCTTCACCGGTGCGGCCCTGGAGGTCGACACTGCGGGGATCGAACAGCTTGTGAAGCACGCGGAGAGCGCCGGGGTCACCGGGTTCACCGTGCTGGGCGTCTTCGGGGAGGCCGCGCAGCTGGACCGCGAGGAGCGCCGCCTGGTCCTGGAGACGGTCCTGGCCGCCACCGACCTGCCGTTGGTCGTCGGCTGCACGAGCCTGGGAACGGCGCCGACCATCGAGGAGGCGAAGACCGCCGTCGAGCTGGTCGGCGACCGGCTCGCGGGGGCCATGGTCCAGGTCAACAGCGCCGACTCCCGGGTGCTCGAAGCCCACCTGGACGCCGTCCACGAGGCCACGGGCGCCGACCTGGTGGTGCAGGACTACCCGGTGGTGAGCGGTGTGCGCATCTCCGCGGCCGTCCTGGGCGACCTCGTCGCCCGAAAGTCCTACGTCAGCGCGGTCAAGGCGGAGGCTCCGCCGACCCCCGCCGCCGTCGCCGAGCTGACCGCGCGCTGCGACGTGCCCGTGTTCGGCGGCCTGGGCGGAATCAACCTGCTCGACGAGCTCGCCTGCGGCGCCGCGGGCGCGATGACCGGTTTCTCCTACCCGGAGGCCCTGGTGGAGTGCGTGAACGCCTGGGACCCGTCCGACCCGGGGCGCAGCCGTGCCGCACTGCTGGAGTACCTGCCGCTGATCACCTTCGAACAGCAGGTGGGGATCGCCCTGGCCATCCGCAAGGAGTGCCTGCGCCAGCGCGGCCTCATCGCCGAGTCCGGTGTCCGCGCACCGGCCAGGAGCCTGCCCGAGTCCCTGCGACCGCTGCTCACCGACCACATCGCCCGGGCCCAGGCACTCTGACGGGCGGCGGCGCGGTGGCCCTCCGCGAGGACGGCGTCGCGCTGGCGCCCCCGGCACCCCGGCGACCGGGAGCCGGAATCGGGTCAGGTGGCCGCTTCGAGGACGTGGACGCGCGTGATCGCGCTGACACAGCGCGCGCCACAGCCGTCGTTCGGGCTGATCAGCCGCGGCCCCTGTCCGCCCGGCGTCGCCCCGTCCATGGGCCTCACCGAACTCACCCAGGCGTTCAGGACGGGCGCCCCCAGCGAGCACACACGTCCCGGTGAAACCCGCCGGAGAGAACGGACACCGTCACCGCAGTCCCCTTTCGCGGCACCCTGAGATGACCGGCGAGGGTCAGTGATCGCTCTCCTGGAGCAGCTCGTTCAGGCGCTTCAGGACCCGAAGCTGCGCGGGGTTGTACAACTGCACGAGGGCCTCCGCCATGGTGTGCTTCGCGCGTCGGGCACCGCCCGGTGCGTCCGAGGCCGGGTCAGCCGACCACGGGTCCCGTTCCCGGCCCCGGTTGACCACCGGCAGCAACCGCACGGCGAGGGCCTCGACGGTGGCGGCGTCCGCGTCCGGAGGTAGGGCCTCGAACTCCACGTCCGTCTCCTCGGGTTCGCTGATCATCTCGCGGAACCTGTCCATGGTGTCCTCGCTGAGCACGGAGGAGTACACCATGAGCAGGGACCGCTGCCTCTCGGAGAGATCTCCGGAGAGGGGGGCGAACTCGGGCGGGACGTGCGCCGGGGCGCGGTGGCGCAGGAGGACCGCCAGTTCCTCCCGTACCCGGTTGAGCCGGTCGACGGTCGCCTCCAGTTCCCGGTCCAGCGCGCGGATCGCCCCGTCCGGGTCGTCGTCGGCACCGTCCATCGACCCGATCTCCGACAGCGGCACCCCCAGGTCGCTCAGGCGCCTGATCCGGAGGAGCCGGACCAGGTGCGCGACCTCGTACCGCTTGTATCCGTTCGCCGACCGTTCCGGCACGTCCAGCAGCCCGATCTGGTGGTAGTAGCGCACGGCCTTCACCGTCGTCCCGGCGAGCTCGGCGACCTGCTGGGTGCTCCACGACACGAGTTGCCTCCCTGATCCGCGTGTGACCGGTGCCTGAGTGCATTCCACACCCTGCCCTTGGGGCAGGGTCAAGGGCTTGACCCTGCCCCAAGGGCAGGCCCTGGAATGGGCTCCGGTGCGCGGCCGAACGGGCGGGGCCGCGCCCCGTCCACTTCGGACCGCCCGCTCACGGACCCTCCAAGGAGCCCACGTGCGACACCTGCGCACACCCTTCCAGATCATCCGCGCGCACCTCGGCACCTACCTCGTGCTGAACGCCCTGGTGTACGGCCTGTTCCTCCTGGGGATGGGCGCCGCCCTGCTCTTCCCCGAGCTCAACGCCGCCATGGTCACCTCCCAGGAGGAGGACGGGACGGTGGACCTGGTGACCTCTCTGCTCCAGAACGCCTGGCTGTTCGCCCTGACCATCCTCGCGGTCAACGTGCTGACGGTGGCGCTGGCAATGATCCTGCTGCCGTCGATGGTCGTGCCCTTCGCCGGGATCGTCCTGTTCGCCTACAAGGCGTTCACCATCGGTGTCATCCTCGCCCCGATGGACGCGACGGTGGCGAAGGTCCTGATCCCGCACTCCGTGACCATCCTCATCGAACTCCAGGCCTACGTGCTCCTCACACTCGGCGCGTACCTGCTGGGCCGGGGCTGGGTGCGTCCCCGCACGGTCGGCGCCCGCAACCGCCGGGAGGGGTACCTCCACGGACTGCGGCAGGTCGGTTGGCTGAGCCTGCCCGCCATGGCGCTGTTCGTCGTCGGCGCGGTCTACGAGGCCTTCTCGCTCATCCACATCGTCCCGTTCCTGGTCACCTGAGGGGTGTAACGCCTCCGGTACCTCCTCAGGGAACACCTGGGCCTGGACGTGCTCATCGGCCTGCCGAAGAAGCCCCCGCGACGCACGTGAGGCCAGGCCCCAACGGTCGGCCGCGACGGCGGGTCACGCCCCGGTGCTCAGGGGGCCGATGGCCCGCCTCGCCGCGGCGTACCCCAGGGCCTCCTCCAGTTCGGCCACGGCCAGGCGCATCCGCTCCACGACGGCCGGGTCGGAGTACTCGCCCCGGGCGTTCGTCCGCGATCCCGCCCGCGAGACCACCACGCAGTCCACGAGGACCGCGCCCAGCAGCGTGAGGGTGGGCATCAGGGGCGCGTGGGCGCGCATGCCGCCCGCCTGGCCCGGGGAAGCACTCACCAGGAGGGTGGGCTTTCCGACCAGCCCTCCGGAGCCCACCAGCCAGTCGATGGCGTTCTTGGTGACCCCGGCCGGACCGTGCGCGTACTCCGGGGTCGCGATCACCACGCCCCCGGCGCGCTCCGCCAGCTCGCGGAACTCCCGGACCGCCTCCGGCCAGGCGTCCTCGTCGTTCTCCACGTCCGGGTTGAACAACGGCAGACGCCCGGCGAGGTCGCCGCCGACCACGGTGATCCGTGTGCCCACTCTCTGGGCCAGGTCCAGCAGGGCCGCGTTGAACGACCCCCGCCGCAGACTTCCGCAGACGCCCAGCACGACGTGGTCCGGCATGTGCCCGCCCTCCGAGATGCCCGCCTCGCCGTGCCCGTGTTGGCGCGGCGGTGCCCGGCCCCCGGCAGGGGTCCGGGCCACGAGTGTGTCACCCCTTCGGCCGCGACAGGTTCCGGATCGGTTCGGCGAGTTCGGTCTCGAAGAACCTGAAGAAGCCCTCCGGATCGGGGCCGGCGTTGATCAGCGCCAGGTGGTCGAATCCCGCGTCCACGAACTGCCGCGCCATGTCGATGTGGCGTTCGGGGTCCGGGCCGTACCCGAAGCCCTCCGCCATGTCCTCGGTCCTGACCAGGGCGGTCGCGGCCTCGAAGTTGACCGGGTTCGGCAGCTCGGCTTGGACCTTCCAGCCGGTGAGTCCGAACCTGAAGAGCTCCCGGGCGGACTCCAACGCGGTGCGGTCGTCGGCGGCCCAGGCCAGGGGCACCTCGCCGTAACAGGGACCGTTGCCGCCCCGTTCCCGGTAGGTGTCGGTGAGCGCGGAGTCGGGTTCGGTGGCGAAGAGGCCGTCGCCGTGTTCGGCCGCGAGGCCCGCGGCCCTGGACCCTCCGGCGGCCACGACCACCCGGGGCGGGAGTTCGGGGAGGTCGAAGACACGCGCGTCCTCCAGGACCAGGTGCTCACCCCGGTAGGAGTGGTAGCCGCCGGACCAGAGCAGCCGCATGATCTCCACGGCCTCCACCAGCATCTCGTGGCGTACCGCCACGTCGGGCCACCCCCGGCCCACCACGTGCTCGTTGAGGCGCTCCCCCGCGCCCACACCGAGCGTGAACCGGCCCTCGGAGAGGATCGCCGTGGTGGCCGCCGCCTGCGCGACGATGGCCGGGTGGACCCGCAGGAATGGGCAGGTCACACCGGTGGCGATCTCGATCCGTCCGGTCCGTTCGGCGATCGCGGCCAGCATGGACCACACGAACCCGGAGTGCCCGTGGCTGAACAGCCACGGATGGAAGTGGTCGCTGATCTCGACGAAGTCGAACCCGGCCCGCTCGGCGCGTACCGCCTGTTCCACGATCTCGCGGGGCCCGTAGCCCTCGGCGAAGAGTTTGTAGCCGATCCGCATGCGTACCTCCTCGACCGGTTTCCTGATCGTGTCCGGTTCCACCTGTGGCCCTGACCCGTGCGACCTCTACGGAAACTCCATCTCCCGGAAAGACGTGCCGTACCGAGGGCGGACTCGCGGCGCCGAGTACGTGTGCGGCTGCCGCCCGTCGGGCAGGGCGCCAGCGAGGATTCAAGGATGGGAGGGCCAGCATGGACGACCGACGACCACCGGACCCGGTCGCCGACCATCGGGGGCTCGGCGACCGGGTACGCCTTCCGGTCAGCGGGAGCGGCGCCGTGAGGATCCGCTCCGTGAGGTGCGCCGGTCGCTCTCCTTGCGCAGGGCCTCCACCAGCTCGTCCTTGGTCATGCTGGAGCGGCCACGGACGTCCAGCTGCCGGGCCCGCTTGTAGAGGTGGTCCTTGGTGGCCTCGGCGTCCACTCCCCCCGCGGTGGGACGGTCGGCGCCGGGACGCCGCCCGGCCCTCGGGTTCTTCGCCTGCTCGTCCGAGGGTCCGCTCCCGTTCCCCTCCTTGGCCTCCCAGTGGTCGCCGACCTTCTCGAACTTGCGCTTGACGGCGGCGAAGGCGACCCGGTGGGCCCGCTCGCCCTCCCCGTACTCGTCGACCGCGCTGTCGTGCGCCTCGATCCAGGTGCGCTGCGCCTTCTTCGGCGACCTGCGCAGGGTGTCGGGCAGTTCGTCCACACCGGGCATCGTTCTCATCTCCCGCCGAGGTCAGGTGTCCTTCGGGCTGGTGAACCGTTCACTGTTCCCGTAACCGGCGGGGGCGGGCGCGAAACTCCGGCGGTCCGACGGGATGCGCGGCCGGGATGGGTGGGTGGGCGGGAGACGGGACCGGGCGTCCGCCCGGGTGAAGATCAGGTGGGGTGGCGGGCGGCGGCGATCTCATCCCGGTGTTCCACTGCCCAGGAGGCCAGGGCGGACAGGGGTTCCAGCAGCGTCCGACCCAGCGGGGTGAGGCTGTACTCCACGCTCGGCGGGACGGTGGGGAACACCTCACGGTGCACCAGGCCGTCCTCCGTCAGACCGCGCAGGGTGCGGGTCAGCATCCGCTGGCTGATGTTCTCGATGGCGCGATGGAGTTCGTTGAACCGGTACGGGCATTGACCCAGCAGGACCACCACCAGCACCGTCCACTTGTCACCGACCCGTCGAAGCACGTCCGTCACCGGGCATCGCTCGTGCTCCTCTGCCGGGACCGGGACGGGCAGCGCCGTACCGACGATGAAGGGCACATCCGTGTGCGTACCTGACATCAAACTGCCTTCTTCCCAGTGGGCGCGCGGTTACCGATGATGAGGTGCGTACCAAAAGTAACTGGGAGAGCCATGAGCACGAAAGCCCCGAGGCCCCGCGACACGGACCGTCAGCGCGTGATCGTGGTCAGCGGCGGAACGGACGGGATGGGCCGCGCGTTCGCGCTCGCCCGGGTGCGGTCCGGTGACAAGGTGGTGGCGCTCGGCAGCAACCCCGAGAAGGGCAGGCGCCTCCTCGAGGAAGCGACGCGGTCGGGCGCGGTCGGAGGGATCGAGTTCGTCCGGGTCGACCTGGCCAGCGTCGGCGGCACACGGTCGGCGATCGCTCGGGTCGTCGCAGCCCACGACGCCGTCGACTCGCTCGTGCTGTTCGCGAACCGGCACAGCCCCCGACGTGTACTCACCGAAGACGGGCTAGAGCGCACCTTCGCCCTCTACTACCTCAGCCGCTTCCTGCTTGGCGAGGGGCTCGGCCCCCTGCTCCGGCGCAGCGCCCGCCCGGTCATCGTGAACGTCGCCGGTGTGGGGGCCAGAGCGGGCCGGATCCACTGGGACGACCTCCGGCTCGAACACCGCTACGGCACGGTACGGGCGCAGCTCCAGGCGGGCCGCGCCAACGACCTCCTCGGGGTGGCGCACGCCGCCCGGCCCGGCGAGACGGTCCCCTACGTGCTCTACCATCCGGGGTTCACCCGGAGCGGCGACCTCGGTCCGCTCCCCGCACCGGCACGGCTGCTGATCCGGGCGCTGGCCCGGGTCGCGGCCCGCCCCGTGGAGGAGTCCGTCGCCCCCGTCCACGGGTTCGTGGACAACCCACCGAAGGCGCCGCTCACGGCCATCGACCGTGGCCGGTCCCTGCCGCTGGACCTTCCTACCCTGGCCCCCGGGGACGCCGAGCGTCTGGCCGAGGTCACGCGGGAGCTCCTCCGAGCAATCACCTCGGGAGGCGGGGGACACGGGCGCTGACGGCCGGGCGGCTCAGGACGGGAGGCTGGCGCCGGCGAACAGTACCAGCAGGGGCAGGGCCAGGTTGTTGACCGAGTGGACGGCCACGGCGGGCCAGACCGAACCGCTGCGGCGCATGACCTCGGCGGCGATCACGCCCACCACGAAGGCGGCGGGCAGGATGAGGTTGACGCCATGGAAGACGGCGAAGATCGCCGAGCTTCCGAGGACACCGATCCACGGGCCGTAGCGCAGCAGGGCGTTCGTGACGACCCCGCGGAACAGGAACTCCTCACCGATCGGGGTGAGCACGGCCAGGAAGAGGATGGTGAGGACGAGGCCGATCACGCCGCTGCCCGCCGTGTCGTAGTACACCCCCTGGGGGTTGCTCTCGTACCCGGTCAGGCTGGTGATGGCCATGATCACGAACCCCTTCAGCACGAGCGCGATCACACCCCACCCGGCGCCGATGAGCATCCAGCGCCACGTGGTGCGCCGGACGCCGAAGGCCGCGAGGGAGCGAAGGCGCACCGCGTAGGCCACTCCGAATCCCAGGAGGCCGCCGACTCCGGACCACGCGGAGACGAGGAGTCCGTAGACCATCGGGTCCAGGTCGAGTGGCCCGACCGGGCCGAGGAGCACGAGGGCGACGACGCTGATCATCACACCGAGCAGGCCGAGCACGATCTCGGGCCAACCCGGGCGGGTCGGGGTGGTGTCCTGGAGGCGGACGCTGTGCTCCGTGGACATCGTGGACTCCTCGGTGTGGAAGTGGGTTCGGGTGGGTGGGGTCGTCGGCCGGACGGGGGCGGAGCCGGTGCCGCCCTGGCCGTCCGGCCCGTGCTGATCCGTCAACGACGCGGTTCCCAGCGGAAGACCCGGGTGGCGAGGGCGACGGCCACGACGACCCACGCCAGGGTGGGCGCCAGGAGGAGCAGGGCCTCGGAGACGGCGACGCCGCCGTTCCAGGCGTTGACCACCAGTTCGGCGGCGGAACCGCCGGGGAGCAGGCGCTTGACCAGGGTGAGTTCCTCGGTGCCGGTGAACCCCACCCAGCCGGAGATGGCGAGCACACCGATCATGACGGGCAGCGTGGTCACCTGCGCGTGCTCGGGTGAGGTGGTGACCCCGGCCGTGGCCAGGGCGAGGCCGAGCATCATGACCACCGTGGTCAGGACCGCCGACACCAGCAGGAGCGGCTGGGCGGGCGCTGCGGCGACCACGGACAGCACGGTGAGGACCACGGCGACCTGCACGAGGGTCACGGCGGTGACCGGCAGCAGCAGCCCGGTGAGGATGCGGACGTCGTCCGCGGCCGTCGAGCGCAGCCGCTTGAGGAAGAGGTTCTGGCGGCGCGAGGCGAGCGTGGTCACGGCGGTCGTGTAGAGGGCCATCACCACCACGAGGAACATGAGCACCGAGGCGACGGCCCCCAGATCCAGCAGGTCGGGCGCGGCGTCGTGCAGGTACATGTAGAAGCCGCTGCCAGCGAGGGGCACCACGAGCATGGTGACCAGGACGAGCCGGTTCCGGAGGATCTGGATCAGCTCACTCCGAGCGATGGCGAGCATGGTGTGTTCCTTTGCGTGGAAGGTCGTGCGGGGTCCGGATGCGGGCGGCCTACTCGGCGGCGATGGCGCGGAAGACGTCGTCGAGCCGGGTGGGCCCGGCCTGGATGTCGCCCAGGTCCACCGCGTGGTCCCGTGCCCAGTCCAGGAGGACGTGCAGGTCCTTCTGGAGGCTGGTGGTCTCGACGAGGAGCGCGCCGTCGCTCTGGCGCGTGGCGGGCAGCGGCGGCTCCGGAGCGGAGGGCGCCAGGGTGAAGCGCACCGTGGCGGGCAGGGCGCGGGTGAGTTCGGAGACGGTCCCCTCCCGGTGGAACACCCCCTGGTGCATGAGCCCGATCCGGTCGGCGCGCTGCTGCGCCTCCTCCAGGTAGTGCGTGGTCAGGACGATGGTCGACCCGTCCTCGCGGAGCCGGTCCACGGCGTCCCACAGGTCGTCCCGGGACTGGATGTCCAGCCCGGTGGTGGGCTCGTCCAGGAAGACCAGTTCCGGGGTGCCGTAGACGGCGGTGGCGAAGTCCAGGCGCCGCTTCTCGCCGCCGGAGAGCTGGGACACCCGCGTTCCGGCCTTGTCCGTGAGGCCGACGACGCCCAGCAGCCGCTCCACCCGGTCGGTGCGTCCGGAGAGGCTTCCGATGAGCCGGACCGACTCCCGCACGGTCAGGTCCGGGGAGAACCCGCTCTCCTGGAGCATGATGCCGGTGCGGGGGCGTACCGCCCGGCGGTCGCGCGGGTCCTGGCCGAACACCCGAACGGTGCCCGAGGTGGCGGCGCGGTGGCCCTCGACCGTCTCCAGGGTGGAGGTCTTGCCCGCGCCGTTCGTGCCGAGGAGGGCGTAGAACTCGCCCCGTCCCACCTGGAAGGACAGGTCACGGACGGCGTGGAAGTCGCCGTACCGGACGTTCAGGTGCTCGACGTCGATGACTGGTGTCGCGTCTGTTGGGGTCATGCCTCCATTCCAGCCGCGCGCCCGGTTTCCCGGCAGTGTGGCCGCGTCACGTCCTGGCCGTGACATTCGTGGGCTCAGGACATGACGTGGTGTCACTGGTGGGGTGTCGGAGCCGGAAGAATACTGGGACGGTCCACGCAGTCGTTCCCCGGAAGGGTCCGCATGGAGTCAGAACCCACCGAGGCCACGCAGGGGCAGTTGCGCGTGGTCAACCTGAGCATCGTGTTCGGGTCGATCTCGGCGGTCGGAGCTCTGCTGATCTCGACCAACGCCCAGAGCCTCGGCCAGGTGCTGGTGCTGTGCCTGGGGCTCGCGGCGGCCCTGCTAGCCGTACGGAGTTGGTCCGGGCAGGCCTTCAGGATCGTGGCACCACCCTGCCTGGCTGTCAGTGCCGTCGTGCTGGTGGTCGGGGTCCTGTGGCTGGACAGCGCGTCCGCGGCCTTCGGTATCTCGGTGGTGGGCACGGTCGTCGTGTTCCGGTTGCCGAGCCGGTACCGGCGCCCGGTCGCCCTGGGACTGCTGGCCCTGGTGGTCGGCGTCATCGCGCTGAAGGTGGTGGCGGCCCCCGGAGGCACGGGCGCCCTCCTGTTTGAGTACGCCGTGGGTTCGGCCAGTATCGCCCTGGTGGGGGTGGTCTTCGCGTTCCTCAACCACCTGGTGGCGAGGCTGGTCACGGAACTGGAGAGGGCGCGCGAACGCGACGCCGAGCTGGCCGTGGCCCGGGAGCGCGTGCGCTTCGCCGGTGACCTGCACGACATCCAGGGGCACACCCTGCACGTGGTGAAGCTGAAGGTCGCGCTGGCCCGGAAGCTGGTGCACGCCGACACCGACCAGGTGGTTCGGGAGCTGGACGAGGTCTACTCCCTGGTGGGCGAGACCATCGCCGAGACCAAGGAGCTGGCCCACGCGCAGCGGCGGCTCAACCTGTCCGCCGAGCTGGAGAACGCCAAGAACCTCTTCGAGGCGGCCGGGATCGAGGCGCGCGTGGAGCGCCGGGGCGAGGGCGAACCGGGGACCAGGGCGGCGGAGATGCTCGGCCAGGTCCTGCGGGAGACGACCACCAACATCCTGCGGCACGCGGAGGCGCGGCAGGTACGGATCACGCTCACCGGGTCCGGCATCAGCATCGTGAACGACGGGGTGCACGGGGAGGCGACTCCCGAGCTCGGAGGGCTGGCGGCCCTGCGCGACCGGGTGGAGCGCGACGGGGGCACACTGACAGTGGAGCAGCGGGACGGGCGGTTCACGACCGCCGCCGCGTTCTCCGGGCGGAGGGACGACCGATGATCAACGTGGTACTCGCCGACGACGAGGCCCTGCTGCGCAAGGCGTTGGGCGCGCTCCTGCCCCTGGAGGGCGAGATCACCGTGCTCGCCGAGGCCCATGACGGGGAGTCGGCGGTGGCGGCGACCCTGGAGCACCGCCCCGACGTACTCGTCATCGACCTGGAGATGCCCGGGGTGGACGGGCTCGGGGCCGTGGCGCGTATCCGCCGGGAGCTGCCGGAGCAGGTGATCCTGATGCTGACCCGGCACGCCCGCCCGGGCGTGCTGCGCCGGGCGCTCAAGCTGGGTGTTCAGGGGTTCGTGAGCAAGTCGGCCGAACCCGCCCACATCACGTCGGTGATCGGCGCCCTGCACGAGGGCAAACGGTGGGTGGACCCGGACGTGTCCGCGCTCGCCGTGATCGACGACTGCCCGCTCACCGAACGGGAGATCGACGTGCTGCGGGCCACCAGCGACGGTTACTCGGCCGCCGACATCGCCGCCCGGCTGCACCTGGCGGAGGGCACGGTGCGCAACTACCTCTCGAACGCGATGGGCAAGACGCAGACGCGGACCCGGCACGAGGCGGCGCGGTACGCGCGGGAGCACGACTGGCTCTGACCCAGGAGGCCTCGGGGCGTCGGCCCCTGTGAGGGCCGTCCGGTAGGCTCCCGGGCGAACCCCGAACCCCCCGAAACGGCCCCATGCACCCCCTTGCGTCCCGAGGACGTGTCCGCGTGGTCTCCTCCACGCTGCGGCGGCGTTGGGGCGGCCTGGTCGCGGAGCGCCACTGCCACGGTTCGAGCAAGGCGCGGATGGTCGCCGAGGCCGGGGTGCGGGGGGGAGAGATCTCGGCCGCCTACGGGGACAGCCCCTCCGACGCGGCGATGCTGGACCTCGCGCGAGTGGCGTACCTGGTCAACCTGAGCGGCGAGGCCGCCGAGCGGTTACGGGAGCGGCTCACCGGGCCGGAGCGCGTGGAGTGCGTGAGGTGGCCCGTGAGGGGGCCGCACACACGAAACCGGCCCGACCGGTGAGGGTCGGGCCGGTAGCGAGGCGGTGTCCGAGGGGTGGGTCCGCGGAGGCTCCGGGAGCCCGGGACCACCCCTCGGGACGCGCCAGGGGGCGAACTAGACCAGGTCGAACCGGTCGGCGTTCATGACCTTGTTCCACGCGGCGACGAAGTCCTGGACGAACTTCTCCTTGGCGTCGTCCGAGGCGTACACCTCGGCCACGGCGCGCAGCTCGGAGTTGGAGCCGAACACCAGGTCCACGCGGCTGCCGGTCCACTTCACCGCACCGGAGGCGTCCTTGGCGACGAAGGTCTCCGAGGTGGCGGAGTCGTCACCGGTCGCGAACCAGTTGGTGTTGAGGTCGAGCAGGTTGACGAAGAAGTCGTTCGTCAGCGCGCCCGGGTGGTCCGTGAAGACCCCCAGGTCCGAGTTGTCGAAGTTGCTGCCGAGCACGCGCAGGCCACCCACCAGGACGGTGGTCTCCGGCGCGCTGAGGCCGATCAGGTTGGCGCGGTCCAGCAGCAGGTACTCGGCGGGAAGGCGGTTGCCCTTGCCGTAGTAGTTGCGGAAACCGTCGGCGACCGGCTCCAGGTAGGAGAAGGACTCCGCGTCGGTGTGCTCGTCGGTGGCGTCCACGCGGCCCGGGGTGAACGGGACGGTGACGTCCTGACCAGCGGCCTTGGCGGCCTGCTCGACACCCACACCACCGGCGAGGACGATCACGTCGGCGACGGACACCTTCTTGGTGGAGGAGGCGTTGAACTCGTCGACGATGCCCTGGAGCTCGGCGAGCACCCGGCGCAGCTCGGCCGGGTTGTTGACCTCCCAGTCGATCTGCGGCTCGAGGCGGATGCGGGCACCGTTGGCGCCGCCGCGCTTGTCGCTGTCGCGGTAGGTCGAGGCGGAGGCCCACGCGGTGGACACCAGGTCGGCGACGGACAGGCCGGACTCCGCGATCCTCGCCTTCAGGGCGGCGATCTCCGCGTCACCGATGACCTCGCCCTCCTGGGCGGGCAGCGGGTCCTGCCAGACGAGGTCCTCGGAGGGGACCTCGGAGCCGAGGTAGCGGGCCTTGGGGCCCATGTCGCGGTGGGTCAGCTTGAACCAGGCGCGGGCGAAGGCGTCCTTGAAGGCCTCGTGGTCCTCGTAGAAGCGACGCGAGATCTGCTCGTAGACCGGGTCGACGCGCAGCGACAGGTCGGTGGTGAGCATGGTCGGCTTGTGCTTCTTGCCGGGGATGTGAGCGTCGGGGATGATCTCCTCGGCGTCCTTGGCGATCCACTGGTTGGCGCCGGCCGGGCTCTGGGTGAGCTCGTACTCGAACTCGAAGAGGTTCTTGAAGAAGCCCTCGCTCCACTGCGCGGGGGTGGTGGTCCAGGTGACCTCCAGGCCCGAGGTGATGGAGTCGGCGCCCTTGCCGGTGCCGTGGTTGTTCTTCCAGCCCAGACCCTGCATCTCCAGGCCGGCGCGCTCGGGCTCGGCCTCCAGGTTGCTGTCCGGGGCGGCGCCGTGCGTCTTGCCGAAGGTGTGGCCACCGGCGATGAGGGCGACGGTCTCCTCGTCGTTCATGCCCATGCGGCCGAAGGTCTCACGGATGTCGCGGGCGGCGGCCAGCGGGTCCGGGTTGCCGTTGGGACCCTCGGGGTTGACGTAGATGAGGCCCATCTGCACGGCGGCGAGGGGCTTCTCCAGGTCGCGGTCGCCGGAGTAGCGCTGGTCGTCGAGCCAGGTGGTCTCGGGGCCCCAGTAGACGTCGGCCTCCGGCTCCCACACGTCCTCGCGGCCACCGGCGAAGCCGAAGGTCTTGAAGCCCATGGACTCCAGCGCGACGTTGCCGGTGAGGATGAAGAGGTCGGCCCAGGAGATGTTCTGGCCGTACTTCTTCTTCACGGGCCAGAGCAGACGGCGGGCCTTGTCCAGGTTGCCGTTGTCGGGCCAGCTGTTGAGGGGGGCGAAGCGCTGCTGACCGGCGCTGCCGCCGCCGCGGCCGTCGTGCGAACGGTAGGTGCCGGCGCTGTGCCAGGCCATGCGGATCATGAGCGGGCCGTAGTGACCGAAGTCGGCGGGCCACCAGTCCTGCGAGTCCGTGAGCAGGGCCGCGATGTCGGCCTTCACGGCGTCCAGGTCGAGGGCCTCGAAGGCCTTCGCGTAGTCGAAGCCCTCACCGAGCGGGTTCGACACCGGGGTGTTCTTGGCGAGGATCCTCAGGTTGAGCTGGTTGGGCCACCACTCACGGTTGCCGTCACCCTGGGTGGGGTGCGTGAGCCCGTCACCGTGCGCGACGGGGCATCCACCGGTCTGCGGCGGGGTGGGGGCAACGACCTCGTTGTTTTCAGACATCGACTTCCTTACGGGAAGAGGTGAAATGTGGATCAGGAGCTCCGCGCGCCGTAGCACTCGGCGCACTGGCCCCAGTAGACGACCTCGGCCTCGTCGATCGAGAAGCCGTGGTCAGCGGACGCGGTCAGGCACGGCGCGTGGCCGACCGCACAGTCCACGTCCGCGATGGCGCCGCAGGACCTGCACACGACGTGGTGGTGGTTGTCCCCCACCCGCGTCTCGTAGCGGGCCACGGAGCCCTGTGGCTGGATACGTCTCACCAGGCCAGCGCCGGTCAGTGCCTTGAGCACGTCGTAGACGGCCTGGACGGACACCGCGCCGAGTTCCGCACGCACGTGGTCGATGATCGACTCCGTGTCCGCGTGTGGGTGCTCGTGCACGACGGAGAGGACAGCTAACCGCGGGCTCGTCACCCTCAGAGCGGACTCGCGCAGCATTCGCTCGAAATCCGGAGAGGTGGGCATGGTCCGGAGTCTGCCGTCTTTTCTGGAATTAGTCAAATGATGGAGTTGATCCGCTGTAGCTGGCGGGTGACACGACGAAAGGGCCCCTCTCCGGCGGAGAGGGGCCAGCTCGGGACGGTCAGGAGCTCAGTCGGCCCCGGGCCCGGAGGGCGGTGCGGACCCGCTCGGCCCTCGCCGCGTACTCGACGGGATCGATGACCAGGACGCCGTTCTCCGTCATGAGGGCGTGGTACTGCTGTTCCTCGTACGGGACGCCGGGCGGCAGGGCGGCGATGTGCCAGTGGAGGTGGCGGTTGCCCTGCTGGCTGCCGAGGGAGAGCAGGTAGGTGCGCTCGGACTCGAACACGTCCTCGACGGCGAGCGTCACCTCCCGCACCACCAGCATGGTGCGGGTGTAGGCGGCCTCGTCGAGGTCCCGCACGACGTGTTCCACGTGCGCCTTCGGGGCCACCAGGGTGTGGCCGGGCAGCGTGGGGTGGCGGCCGAAGAAGGCGATGTGGTCGTCGTCCTCGAAGAGCACCTCGTGTTCGAAGCCCGGTGCGCCGGACACGATGGAGCAGACGAAGCACGGGCCGTTCCGGGTGCGCTCGGTGTAGGCCTCGATGTCCATGGGACGACGCTCCACGCGAACCCTCCTTCCGCTGGGGACTGGGGGGCACAGGCTAAGCGACGACGTGCTCCCCCGCCAGATCCGCTGGTCCGGTGCCACTGCGGGCTGGCCCCGAGCACAGGCGCGCCCCGCCCGGAGGTCCGGACGGGGCGCGGCGGTGCGGTCTCGACGTCGCTTGGAGGGCGACGCGCGAGCGCGGAACGATCCGGAAGGACGCCTAGTCGGTACCGGCCTCCATGGCCGCGTAGTCGAGCAGGTCGTCCTCGGAGCCCTGGCCACGGGAGGCGATGGTCTCGGCGCCGCCCTCGGGCATCGCGCCGATCAGACCGGTGGAGGCCGCCTGCGCGGCACCGATCGAGGTCGGGTGCGAGCTGTCGCCGACCATGCCCAGGGCCGCGTACTCCTCCAGCTTGGCGCGGGAGTCGGCGATGTCCAGGTTGCGCATGGTCAGCTGGCCGATGCGGTCGCTGGGACCGAACGCGGAGTCCTCGGTGCGCTCCATGGACAGCTTGTCCGGGTGGTAGCTGAACGCCGCGCCGGTGGTGTCCATGATCGAGTAGTCGTCACCGCGACGCAGGCGCAGGGTGACCTCGCCGGTGACGGCGGTGCCCACCCAGCGCTGGAGGGCCTCACGCTGCATGAGGGCCTGGGGCTCCAGCCAGCGGCCCTCGTACATGAGGCGGCCGAGGCGACGGCCCTCGTTGTGGTAGGTGGCGAGGGTGTCCTCGTTGTGGATGGCGTTGACCAGCCGCTCGTAGGCGGCGAACAGCAGCGCCATGCCCGGGGCCTCGTAGATGCCCCGGCTCTTGGCCTCGATCACCCGGTTCTCGATCTGGTCGGACATCCCCATGCCGTGGCGGCCGCCGATGGCGTTGGCCTCCAGGACCAGCTCGACGGAGTTGGCGAAGGTCCGGCCGTTGATGGTGACGGGGCGGCCCTTCTCGAAGCCGATCGTCACGTCCTCGGTGGGGACCTCGACCTCGGGGTCCCAGAACCGGACACCCATGATGGGGTCGACGATCTCGATGCCGGTGTCGAGGTGCTCCAGGGCCTTGGCCTCGTGGGTGGCGCCCCAGATGTTGGCGTCGGTGGAGTAGGCCTTCTCGGTGCTGTCGCGGTAGGGCAGGTCCCGCTCCTGCAACCACTCGGACATCTCCTTGCGGCCGCCGAGCTCGGTGACGAAGTCGGCGTCGAGCCACGGCTTGTAGATCCGCAGGGAGGGGTTGGCGAGCAGACCGTAGCGGTAGAACCGCTCGATGTCGTTGCCCTTGTAGGTCGAGCCGTCGCCCCAGATCTGGACGCCGTCCTCGAGCATGGCGCGGACCAGGAGGGTGCCGGTGACGGCGCGGCCGATGGGGGTGGTGTTGAAGTAGACGCGACCGGCGGAGCGGATGTGGAAGGCACCGCAGGCGAGGGCGGCGAGCCCCTCCTCCACGAGGGCCTCGCGGCAGTCGACCAGGCGCCCGATCTCCGCGCCGTAGTCAGTGGCACGACCCGGCACCGAGGCGATGTCGGGTTCGTCGTACTGGCCGATGTCGGCGGTGTAGGCGCAGGGGACAGCGCCCTTCTCGCGCATCCACGCGACCGCTACGGACGTGTCGAGGCCTCCGGAGAAGGCGATTCCGACACGTTCACCGACAGGCAGGGAAGTGAGCACCTTGGACATGCAAAAAGTATGCGCCTAAATGTATGAACATGCAAACTGGTGCTCTGACCACGCCCGCGATCAGGGCGGGTTCTCGCCGGTTCACGCGCCGGTTCACGGGTACCACCCCCACCCGGTCAGTGCCCGCCAACCCCCTGGAGGCACGGTGTTCGCCACCGTCGCCGCGGTGCTGTTCGGCATCGCCGTCCTCTTCGAGATCCTCGGGCTGAACATCGAGGGGATCGTGACGACCGACACCCTCGCCCTGACCGGACTGCTCCTCCTCGCCCTCCACCTCGCCGGGTTCGGAGGCGGCTCCCCCCGCCGGCGCCGGTGAGCCACCGGGGCCGGGCCGGACGCCGTTCTCCGTCCGGGTGAAACGGAGGGCCCCGACCGGGTGACGGGACGGGGCGCGCGGGGTACCTTCCTCGGACGGGCTCCCCGCCCACCCCTGCCCCCTGCCTCAGGAGCCGCATGATCGTCATCGGTGTGTCCTCCGGGACCTCGGCGGACGGGATCGACGTCGCCGCCGCCCGCCTCGAACTGGAGGACGACGGCCGCCTGGTCCGGCTGGCCCCCCTGGGGTTCGGCACCACCCCCTACTCCGACTCCCTCCGTGAGGCGGTCCGGGGCGCGCTGCCGCCCGCAGCCACCACGATGGAGGCCGTCTGCCAGCTGGACACCCGGATCGGCCAGGAGTTCGCGGCGGCGGTACGGAACGGGATCGAGGAGTTCGCGGGCGGCCGCGCCGACCTGGTCGCCTCGCACGGCCAGACCCTCTTCCACTGGGCGGACGGCAACTCCGTGCTCGGCACCCTCCAGCTCGGCCAGCCCGCCTGGATCGCCGAGGCCACCGGGCTGCCCGTGGTGTCGGACCTGCGGGTGGCGGACGTGGCCGCCGGAGGCCAGGGCGCACCGCTGGCGAGCACCCTGGACCTGCTGCTGCTCGGCGGCCGCGCGGAGCCGACCGCCGCGCTCAACCTCGGCGGCATCGCCAACGTGACGGTGGTCCGTGACGGACTGCCGCCCCGGGCGTTCGACACCGGGCCCGCCAACGCGCTGGTCGACGCCGCCATGCGCCTGGTCACGGACGGGCGGGCCGACCTCGACGCGGACGGCGCCCTGGCCCGGACCGGCCGCCCCGACCCCGAACTGCTGGAACGCCTGCTGGCCGAGCCCTACTACCGGTTGCCCGCGCCCAAGACCACCGGGCTGGAGCTGTTCGGTCCCGGCTACCTGGAGGCGGCGCTCGGGCACGTCGGCCGCGCCTCGGACGGGGGCCGCCTCTCCGACGGCGATCTGCTCGCCACCCTGGTGGAGCTCACCGCGGTCACGGTCGCCGACGCCCTGGAACCGTTCGGAGTGACCGAGGTGCTCGCCTCCGGCGGCGGCACCCGCAACCCCGTGCTGATGGAGCGGCTGGCCGCGCGCCTGTCCCCCGCGCGGCTGGACTCCTCAGAGCGGGTCGGCCTGGACGGCGACGCCAAGGAGGCGTACCTGTTCGCGCTGATCGGGTTCCTGAGCTGGCACGGACTGGCCGGATCGGTCCCGGACTGCACCGGCGCCCTCCGGGCCCCGGTGGCCGGGCGGATCACCCCGGGCACCCGGCCGTTGCGCCTGCCCGAACCCGCGGCCACCGCCCCGCGCCGCCTGTACGTGGAGGCGTCGGGCGGCTGAGCCCCCGTGGCCGAAGCCCCGCTGGAGACCCCCCGGAGGACGCAGTGCAGACCATCGACCTCGTCGTCATCGCGGTGTACCTGCTGGCCTCGGCCTGGCTGGGACTGCGACTGTCCGGGCGCCAGCGCGACGTCAGGGACTACTTCATCGGCAACCGGCAGCTGCCCTGGTGGGCGGTGTGCCTGTCGGTGGTGGCCACCGAGACCAGCGCCCTGACCGTGATCAGCGTCCCCGGGGTGGCCTACCTCGGCAACGTCACGTTCCTCCAGGTGGCGGTCGGATACCTGATCGGGCGGGTGGTCGTCGCCTTCCTCCTGCTCCCCCGCTACTACCGGGGCGAGATGACCACCGCCTACGCCTATCTGGGGCTCCGGTTCGGGAGGGGCATGCAGGGCACCGCCGCGGTCACGTTCCTGTTCACCCGGCTGCTCGCCGACGGGGTGCGGCTGTTCGCGGCGGCCATCCCCATGAAGATCATCCTGGACTCCCTCGGGCTGGACACCTCGTACTTCGTGATCGTGGCGGTCCTGGGCGTGGTGACGATCCTCTACACCCTCGTCGGCGGGATCAGGGCCGTGGTCTGGGTCGACGTGCTCCAGATGGGTGTGTACGTGGTGGGCGGCGTGGTCTCCCTCGTCGTCATCGCCACCAGCCTGGACGTGAACTTCCTCGCGGTGGCGGCCGACGCCGGGAAGACCCAGTTCCTGGACTTCACCTCGAACCCGGTCTCGGCGCCCTACGCCACGATCACGGCCCTGGTGGGCGGGGCCCTGCTGTCCACGGCCTCGCACGGCGCCGACCAGATCATCGTGCAGCGGCTGCTCGGCTGCCGAAGCCTGCGGGACGCGCAGAAGGCGGTGATCGTCAGCGGGGTGGTGGTCTTCGTCCAGTTCGCACTGTTTCTCACCGTGGGGCTGGCGCTGTACTCGTACTTCGAGGCCGCGTCGGTGGCGGGGCTCGGACTCAACTCCTCCGACGAGCTCTTCCCGGTGTTCATCGTCGAGGGACTGCCACCCGGGTTGGCGGGACTGCTGCTGGCCGGAATCATGGCGGCGGCGATGAGCACGCTCTCCTCGTCGCTGTCGGCGCTGTCCTCCTCGACCATGGCCGACCTCTACCAGCAGTTCTCCCGACGCACGCTGCCCGACGCCCAGGCGCTGCGGCTGAGCCGGCTGTTCACCCTGGGCTGGGGGCTGGTGTTCGTCGGGGTCGCGGCGTTCTTCACCGGTACCGACAACCCGGTCGTCGAACTGGGGCTCTCCGTGGCCAGCCTGACCTACGGCGGGCTGCTGGGCGCGTTCTTCCTGGGGCTGTGGGTGCGCCGGGCCCGCCAGAGGGACGCGATCCTCGCCTTCTCCGTGGCGGTGGCGACCATGTCCTGGCTGTTCCTCTTCCAACCCGGGCTGATCGGGTTCACCTGGTACACGGCGATCGGTACGGGCATCGTGCTGGGGCTCGGCTACCTGCTGTCGCGCCGCCACCCGGACGACTCCCCCTCGGCGGACGCCGGCGCGCCGGACACCCCCGGAGAAGCCGTGGACACACCCCGGTGACCAGGCCGACCGGCCTAGAATAGGACCATGCAGACGGAGAACGGTCCGGTCGGGCGGAAGCGTGCGTCGTTCATCGAGCGGGCGCGACGCGAACAGGTCGTGGAGGCGGCCACCGAGACCGTCGCGCGGTTCGGTTACGCCCACACCTCCCTGGCGCGGATCGCCGAGCAGGCGGGGATCAGCAAGAGCGTGATCTCGTACCACTTCGAGGGCAAGGACGAACTCATGGTCCTGGTCGCGGAGCGGTTCATCGAGGCGGCCACGGAGCGCCTCACCGCCGGGGTTGGAGCGCAGACCACCGCGTCCGGCCAGGTCAGCGCGTGGATCAGCAGCCAGGTCGAGTACTACGCCGCGCACCGGACCGGGTTCCTCGCCATGAGCGACATCATCGTGAACCACCGCTCACCGGACGGCACCAGCCCCTTCAGCGGCCCCCTCGAAGAGGAGGTCGAGGAGCTGGCGGGGATCCTCCGGCGGGGACAGCGCGAGGGCGAGTTCCGGGAGTTCGACCCCCGGAGCACCGCCAACATCATCCTGCGCAGTACCGACGGGCTGATCAGCTCGTGGGTCATGGACGAGGGCGTGGACCTCACGAGTCAGCTGGTGACCCTGCTCGACTTCGTCCACCACGCCATAAGCGGGGACGACCGGTGAACCCGGGGCCCCGCTCCGGAGACCGGGGCCCCGAAGACGCCTGACCCGGTCACGGCTACTCGAACTCGGTGCCGCCCCCACGGGTGAGGTAGGCGTCGGAGACGAACTTGGCGATCGCCCGGCCGCCCAGGACCCGCGAGTAGCGGTCCCTCGAGGGCCGCACGACCAGGCCCTCACGCAGGTGGAGGTCGGACCCGCTCCAGGTCTCCGCGCCGTCGGCGGCGGCGAACAGCGCGGACTCGTCGTAGGGGCCCTCGTACAGCACCGGCGCCGAGGGCAGGTCCACCTCGGCGAGCAGGGCGGGCAGGTCGGCGGCGTCGATCCACCGACGGACGCCGTCCACGTCCAGCCGGACGTCGAACACCGCGTAGCCGGGTCGCTCACCGCGACCGGTCTCGCCGTAGGCGAGGTCCTGCACACCCGCGCCGAACACCTCTCCGAACACGCCCACCCGGGTGGCTCCCAAGCGCTCCGCGAGGGCGCGGGCGGCCTTGCCCACCTCGTGCGTGATCACGGCCCTCCAGTAGAGGTTGGCCTCCGAGCGCACCAGCGCCAGGCTCTTCGCCCCCTGGCCCTTGGAGGAGACGAACTCCTCCCCGGATTCGGCGACCAGGGTGTAGAGGCAGGCAGATCCGTGGATCTTCTCTGTGGCGACGACGGGCTCGCCCGGTTCGAACACGTCCGGGTGGCGCTTGATGTTCTCGACCTCGATCCACCGCAGCAGGTCGGGAGCGGGCTCCATGTCGCCGCTCATGTGCAGCGGGACCTCCGGCACCCACTTGGTGACGCCCAGCTCGGCCGCGAAGTCGGTCCCCGCCTCGTGCTCGGCGGGCAGGTCGCGGTCGGCGAGCAGGGAGGGACGGCAGACGATGCCCTGGGAGATCTCGCCCCGCAGCCGGATCGGCCGCACCCGGTTCCTCCCGGCCCCCGCGAGCCTGCCGGTCAGCCCCAGCTCGGCGACGAGTTCCTCGGGCAGGAGCGCGTTCTCCGGGACGTAGACCGCCCAGTCGCCGGTGCGGTAGGCACCCTTGGGGACGACCGCGTGGAACAGCCCCACCCGAGCCAGCTCCAGTGCGTCGGCGTCGGGGTGCGGGAGGATCGTGAGCCGCTCGGCGGTGACCCGGAGGGTGGACATGTCGCTCCCTGTAGTGGGGGGTGCGGGCGTGAGTGCCCGATGTCCGAGTCAGTGTGTCCGAGGCCCTCGGAAGCCACAACGCCTTTTCACGGGGGCCTTCCGCGTTCGACCGGTCAGCTGGCGGCGAAGGCCTCCAGCTCCACGAGGAGTTCGGGGCGACCCAGGCGGGTGACCTCGGCGCAGACCCCGGGCGGTCGGACGTCGAAGACACCGAGGCGCTCCGCCATCATCTCTCCCGCCTCGGCGAAGAAGGCGTCGATGTCGGTGACGTAGGTGTTCATACGGACCACGTCGGCCAGGCTCATCCCCGCCCCGCGCAGCACCGTCGCGACGTTGTCGAGGGCCGTCGCCGTCTGGGCGGACATGTCGCCGGGGTGCAACGACTCCCCCGTGGCGGAGACGGAGCACTGTCCGCTGACGAAGAGCAGGCGCTGGTGTCCCTCGATGAGGACCCCCTGGTCCATGCCCTCCGGGTAGGTCCAGGGATTGATCGTGGTGCGTCGCATGGCGGGGCCCTTCCGTCAGGTTGGTGACGGGCGCAACGCTAGGACCCCAACCGGAGTTGAGGTCAACCGCCGCTCCGAGCCCGACCCCAGGACGGGTCGCTGGAGGTGGTCAGGGGAAGCGCCGGGGCCCAGGGCCCTCCAGTCCCAGGACGTCCTCCGGGTTGGAGTAGGGACAGGCCACCAGGGACAGGCATCCGCATCCGATGCAGTTGGAGAACCGGTCCCGCAGGGCGGTCAGCTCCTCGATCCGCCGGGTCAGGTCGTCGTGCCACTGACGTGAGATCCGCGCCCAGTCGCGCTTGGTCGGCAGACCGTCCTCCGGAAGCTGGTCGATGGCCTCCTTGATCCGTTCCAGGGACAGGCCGAGGCGCTGGGCCGTGCGGATGAACGCGATGGTCCGGAGGGTGTCCCTGCGGTACTCGCGCCGGTTGCCCGCGGTCCGGCGACTGCTGATCAGGCCGAGGCTCTCGTAGTAGTGCAGGGCGGACACCGCCACCCCCGCCCTGCTGGCCACCTGCCCGGGCTTCAACCAGGTGACCTTGGGGTCCAGCTTCGGCATCGGGCTCCTCCACCAGGCGGGTTGACATCAAGTGAACTTGATGAAGTGGACTCTACGCGACCGACTCGGGCGAGGAAATCGGAGCGTGCACATGTCCGCGATCACGGTGTGGGGCGACATCAGGTGCCCCTGGTGCTGGATGGGGCGGCGACGGCTGGCCGCCGCGCTGGAACGGGTGGAACGTGAGGTGACAGTGGTGCACCGGAGTTTCCTGCTGGAGCCGGAGGGGCCTCAGTCCCGGGACCGAACGGTGCGCGCGGCGGCGCTGAACTCGTGGGGTGTGAGCGCCGAGCAGTGGGAGGCCACCCGGCTCCGGGTGGCCGACGCGGGCCGCGCCGACGGGCTGGCCATCGACATGGACGGGGTTCTGAGCATCGACTCCCGGCCCGCCCACCGGCTGGTCAAGCTCGCGGTCGCTCGGGGGATCACCCCGGACCGCGCGTGGGACCGCGCCTTCTCCGGGCACCTGGAACGCCACGAGGACCTGGCGGACCCCGCGACGCTGCGCGGGATCGGGACCGAGCTCGGGCTCGACGGTTCGGAGGTGGACTCCCTGCTGGGCTCCGACCGGTACGCGGACGAGGTCGAGGACGACCACGGGGCCGCCGTGGCACTGGGGGTCGGCGCGGTCCCGGCCTTCCTGTACGAGGAGCGCTTGCTGAGCGGGGCCCGGAGCATCGACGAACTGGTGGACCTCCTGAACGGCGCGGAGGCCGTGCGATGAGCGCCGCGATGCGGGCGGCCGCCATCGACTCCTTCGGGCCCGCCGAGAACCTGACCGTGCGGGAGGTTCCACGGCCCGTGGCGGGCCCGGGTGAGGTGGTGGTCCGGGTGAGGGTCGCGGGTGTCCAGCTGACGGACGCCGCGATCCGGGGCGGCTGGACCCCACCGGGCGCGAGCATCGATTTCCCGCAGGTCCTCGGCAACGAGTTCGCCGGGACCGTGAGCGCCGTCGGCCCCGGCGCACGGGGGTTCTCCGTGGGTGACGGGGTGGCCGGGTTCCGGGTGCTCGGCTGCTACGCCGAGTACGTGAACGTGCCCGCCGATCAGGTCGCGCACGTGCCGCCGGGGGTGTCGTGGCTGACCGCCGGGACCCTGTCCGCGTCGGGGCAGACCGCGCACACCGCCCTGGAGCGGCTGGACGTGCGCGGGGGCCAGACCCTGCTGGTGCACGGCGCGGCGGGCGGAGTGGGCACGGTGGCGGTGCAGTTGGCCGTGGCTCGCGGAGCCCGGGTGGTGGGCACGGCGAGCGCGGCCAACCACGAGTACGTGCGCTCCCTGGGCGCGGTGCCCGTGGAGTACGGTGCGGGACAGCTCGGGCGTGTCCGCGCGGCCGCACCCCGGGGGGTGGACGCGGCCCTCGACGCGGCCGGGCACGACAACCTGCTGACCTCGGTGGAACTGGTCGGGGACCGGAGCCGAATCGGCACGATCGTCGACGCCGGTCTGGCCGGAGCACTGGGCTGCCGGTGGATCACCAGTGACCGGTCGGCGGCTCGGCTGCGCGAGCTGCTCGACCTGTGCGCGAGCGGGGAACTGACCGTGACGGTCCGGCGGGCCCTGCCGCTGGACGAGGCGTGGCGCGCCCACCTGGACGTGGAAACCGGCCACGGTCGGGGCAAGGTCGCTCTACTCGTCGGGAGCGGGGGCGGGACCCCGTGACCTCCGGACCAGGCCGGGTGCCCTCGGCTCGTGCCCCCGCCGCACCCGACCGGCTCTGGGCCCCCGGTTCCCGGCTCCTGGTGGTCGGGGTGTTCGGGCTGATGACCTTCGTCGCCTTCGAGGTCTTCGCCGTCACCACCGCCCTGCCCGTGGTCGCCCGTGACCTGGGCGCCGAGCGGTGGTACTCGCTGGCCTTCGCGGCGACGATGATCACCGGGCTCGTGGGCATGACCCTCGGAGGTACGTGGGCGGACCGGAGCGGACCACTGCAGCCGCTGGTGTTCGGCGGCGCGGCGTTCCTCCTGGGGCTCGCGCTGTGCGTGGCCGCGCCCACGATGGGGGTCTTCGTGGCCGGACGACTGCTCCAGGGGATCGGCGGCGGGATCGACTCCGTGGTCCTGTACGTGGTCATCGCGCGGTCCGTGCGCGAGGAACTGCGGCCGCGCATGTTCGGATCGCTGACCCTGGCGTGGTTGCTGCCGTCGGTCGTGGGGCCGCTGGTCTCCGGGCTCCTGGTACAGGCGGTGCACTGGCGGGTGGTGTTCGCGCTGGTCCTGGTCGGGTCAGCGGTGTCACTGGTGATGCTGGTGGGGGTGGCGCGCCGGGCCGGGAAGGGGCACGGCGGTGGTTCGCCGTTCGACCCGCGCCTGGTCTGGGCGGGGGTCGCGGCGGCCGCACTGCTGGGGCTGCACCTGTCGGGCCAGCAGGCCGTGTCCGCCCTGGTGGCGGGGACGGTGGCCAGTACCGCCGTTCTGGCGGCGGCGGCCGTGCGGCTCCTGCCACCGGGCACCCTGCGCGCCCGGGCCGGGATCCCCCGGCTGGTGCTGCTCCGTGCCCTGATGGGTGGGGCGGTGTCGGCCACCGACATCTATCTGCCGCCCTACCTCCAGTACGAACTCGGCTACGCGCCCGCCGTCTCCGGTCTCGTGGTGGCGGTGGGGGCGCTGGGTTGGGCGGGCGGCGCCTGGTGGCAGGGACGGTCCGCGGGGGACCCGCACCGCCCCGAACCGCTGTACCTCGCGGCCGCGCTCGTGGTGTGCGGCCCGCTGGGGGCGGGCCCTGGTGGTGGGCGGGCTGCTGCCCGTCGCGGCGGCCGCCGCCTGCTGCGTCGTGATGGGGGTCGGCATGGGGATCGCCATGCCGCGCGTCAGTTCGACGGTGATGACCCTCTCCCCGGTGAAGCTCCAGGGCCGCAACGGGTCGGCCCTCCAGATCGCGGAGTCCGTCGTGGCCTCCGCTCTGATCGCCGTCGCCGGGGCCGTCCTGACCGCCTCGTCGCTCGGCGGGTACCTCCCCGTCTACGCGCTGGTCGGGGCCGTGGCGCTGGCCGCCCTCGGCGTCACCCTCACCCTGCGCCCCGTTCGCGGCACCGTGGACGGGCCGAGCGGGGAGGAGGGCGGAGCGCCGCACCATGGGGACGGGGGCCGCGTCGGGGGCTCCCGGTGAGCTCCCGCCCGAGGGACGGCGACGGGCCCCGGGTCATCCGGGGCCCGTGCTGGGTCAGGAGGCCGTGCGGGATCAGAAGGGGCGGTCGCCCACGATCGCGACGCGCTCGGCCACGCGCGGGTGCGGGTGGTAGTCGTTCACCGCGTAGTGCTGGGTGGCGCGGTTGTCCCAGAAGGCGACCGAGTCGCGCTCCCACCGGAAGCGCACCTGGAACTCGGGAGTGTGCGCCTGCTGGAAGAGGTAGCGCAGCAGCTCGTCGCTCTCCGCCTTCTCCATTCCGACGATCCGGGTGGTGAAGGAGACGTTGACGAAGAGGGTGCGTCGCCCGGTCTCGGGGTGCACGCGGACCACGGGGTGCTCGACGGGCGGGAAGCGGTCCTGCCACTCCAGCAGGCGGTCCTCGTCCAGGAACCGGACGAAGCCGGGGATCACGTCGTGCACCGCGGTGCGCCCCTCGATGCGCTCCTTGACCTCCTGGGGCAGGTTGTCGTATGCGGCGGCCATGTCCGCCCACATGGTGTCGCCGCCGACCGGCGGGACCTCCACCAGGCGCAGGATGGCGCCGAGGGCGGGCGCCTCGCGCCAGGTGACGTCGGTGTGCCAGACGTTCTCGTAGCTGGGCGGGGCCTCGCCCTTGGCGAACCGGGCGATGTGCGCGTCGTCGCCCTGCTCGATGAACGGGTTGGTCTCCAGCTCCCCCCACAGGCGGGCGATCTCCTGTTGGCGGGCGGAGTCGATGGGCTGGTCGCGGAAGAAGATCACCTTGAACTCCAGGAGCGCGCGGTTGAGCTCGTCGCGCAGCTCCTCACCGATCTCGTCCCGGAGGTCGATCCCGTGGATCTCCGCTCCGATGAGCGCCCCGAGCGGCCGGACCTCGAACAGTTCGTAGGGGCGGGAGACGGCGCCCTCGGGGAGGCGGCTCAGCGTGCGGGGGCCCTCGACGAGGGCGGTGTCCACTGCGGAGCTCTCCCGGAGGGTCCGGGTGGCGGTGGAGTCGGCGGTCAGGGTCATTTTTCCTGCCTTTCTGGTCGGAAATAACGACAAAGCGGATCGTCGGCTGTGGAGCATGGTGGGTGATCACGGAAAGCGCTGGTCAACCCCTACCCGGAGGGAGGGGGATCGACGCACCGGACGTCACGGGCCAGCGGCCCGGAGGGTCAACGGCGGGGAGGGGAACCCAGGCGGCCACGGCGCAGGATCAGGCCCGGCGTTCCGCGGCGGGCCCGCGCGGACCGGCGGGCGGTCGGGCGGCTCTGCAAGGGGGTTCCCATAGGAGCGAGGGTGAGGCACCGGGGGCCGCCCTGTCAACCACCCCGACCCCCTACACACGTGACCAGCAGGGATAAAGTAGCCCCCGCCGCACCCTTGCTGAACGGAGTCCCATGTCCCCCGGTCTCGCCCCGCGTGCACTCGCGTGTGCCCTGGTCCTTCTCGTTCCCCTCACCGCGTGCGGGACCGCTGACGACCCCTCCGAGAACGGGGCCGCTTCCCTGTCCGCCGAGGGCGCGTTCCCCGTGACCGTGGAGCACGAGTTCGGCAGCACCACCATCGAGGAGGAACCCGCCCGGGTGGTCACCCTGGGTGTCACGGACGCCGACGCGGTCCTGGCCCTGGACCTCGTGCCCGTCGGCAACACCGGCTACTCGTTCTACGAGTCCGGTCTCGGCCCGTGGACCGACGAACTGGTCGGCGACGCGGAGCTGACCCGGATCGACTCCGACTCCGAGCCCAACGTCGAGCAGATCGCCAACCTCGCCCCCGACCTCATCGTCGGCGTCTCCGCGGGGTTCGACGAGGCCACCTACGAGACCCTGTCCCAGATCGCACCCGTGGTCGCCCGGCCGGAGGGCGTGGCCGCCTACACCGTGCCCCGGGACGAGGCCACGCAGATCATCGCCACCGCCCTCGGGCGCCCCGAGGAGGGCGCCGCCCTCAACGCCGCCACTGACGAGCTCTTCGAGCAGGCGCGCGCCGAGTACCCCGGGTTCGAGGGCCTCGACGGGACCGCCGTCCTGCCCTACGACGGCAAGTACGGTGTCTATCTGCCCGGTGACGCCCGCGGCCGGTTCCTCATGTCGCTCGGGTTCACCATCCCCGAGCCGATCAGCGAGCGGGACAGCGGGGACGACTTCTTCGTGGAGCTGTCCACCGAACGGGTCGACCTGCTCGACGGCGACCTGCTGCTGGTGATGAGCGACGACGCGGACTTCGACATCACCGAGGGCGCCAGCGTGTTCGAGTCGCTCGACGTGGTGCGCGAGGACGCCGTCGTCACCACCTCTCTGGACGAGCGCGGCGCGGTCACCTACAACTCCGTGCTGTCCGTTCCCTACGCGCTGGAGCACCTGGCACCGCGCATCGGCGAGGCCGTCTCCTAGATCGTTGATGGGAAAATGTGCCCTGGTCAGTGGTCGTAAGCGATCAACGACCGCTTGACCGGGGCACCGATCATCCAGTTGTGCCAGATC